>DATELQ010000069.1:0-92009 GCA_035276475.1 Thermoanaerobaculia bacterium
AGCCGCAAGGCGCGGGCGGGCCGCTCCGCGGCCTCACGCCTGCGGAGCTCGCGGCCTTCCAGGACGGCCTCGAGGACTTCACCGAGGTCGAGAGCGTCGACGAAGGCCTCGGGCCCGTGTTCAACGAGCGCTCCTGCGCCGCATGCCACAGCGCGGGCGGCGTCGGCGGCGGCAGCGAGCGCACCGTCACCCGCTTCGCGCGCCGCGTCCGCGGCGTCTTCGATCCGCTCACGAACCTTGGCGGCTCGCTCGTGCAGGACCACGCCATCGGGACGGCCGACGGCTCGCCCCACCAGTTCCGCCCCGAGGTCGTGCCGCAGCCGGCCAGCATCGTCGTCCACCGCCGCACCACCCCGCTCTTCGGCCTCGGCTTCGTCGACGCCACCCCCGACTCCACCTTCGCCGCCCTCGCGGCGCGGCCGGAGATGCCGGGGCGCGTCAACATGGTCGACAACATCCGCGCCGGCATGAAGACCGCCGGCAAGTTCGGATGGAAAGCGCAGGTGCCGTCGCTCGTCCAGTTCGCGGGCGACGCATATCTGAATGAGATGGGCATCACCAGCGCCGACTTCCCGAACGAGAACTGCCCGCAGGGCCGCTGCGACGAACTGCAGTTCAACCCGGCGCCCGGCATCAACGACGACGGCAGCGGCGTCGCCGCGCTGCACGACTTCATGACCCTCCTCGCGCCTCCCGGGCGCGGAGCGATCAACGGCGACGTCAACGACGGCGAGGACGTCTTCAACCGCATCGGCTGCGCGTCGTGCCACGTGGCCACGCTGCGCACCGGCGCGAGCCCCGTCGCGGCGCTCGACAACAAGGTCTACCACCCCTGGTCCGACTACCTCCTCCACGACATGGGCACCCTAGGCGACGGATTGGAGATGGGCGACGCCAAGGGAGCGGAGATGCGCACCGCGCCGCTGTGGGGCCTTCGTTTCGTGACGACGTACCTGCACGACGGCCGCGCGACAACGCTCGATCAGGCCATCCTGGCGCACGACGGACAGGCGCGGCCATCGCGCGACCGCTACGCCGCGTTGAATGCTCGCGACAAGGCGCGGCTCACCGCGTTCCTCAATTCGCTGTAGTCACCACTTCTGGCACAATGGGGCCTCCAGCCGGACGGAGGCCCCATGGACGGAGTGATTCACCACGACGACGGACGTGTCGAGCTGCAGTCGCTCGATCGGATCAAAACGAGCCCGCTGTACAACGATGATCTCGCCCCCGTCCCCGTCGCCGAGCGCAATTGGACCACCTACAACTACGCCGCGCTCTGGATCTCCATGGCGCACTGCATCCCGACGTACATGCTCTCCTCGAGCCTCATCGCCGCCGGCATGAATTGGTGGCAGGCCCTCATCACCATCCTCCTCGGCAACACCATCGTTCTCGTCCCGATCCTCCTGAATTCGCATCCCGGCACGAAGTACGGCATCCCCTTCCCCGTCTTCGCGCGCGCCAGCTACGGCACGTTCGGCTCGAACCTGCCGGCCATCGGCCGCGCCGTCGTGGCCTGCGGCTGGTTCGGCATCCAGGCGTGGATCGGCGGCCAGGCCCTGCACACCTTCTTCGGCGCGCTCTTCCCCGGCTGGCTGACGTTCGGCACGAAGATCAATGGCCACCTGCCGGGCGAGTGGATCTCCTTCTTCCTCTTCTGGGGCCTCAACATCCTGATCATCTACCGCGGCATGGACCTCTTGCGCAAAGTGGAGAACTGGGCCGCGCCGTTCGTCCTGGTCATGACCGCGCTCCTCCTCGGCTGGGCGGTCTGGCGCGCCCATGGTCTCGGATATCTGCTGAACGAGAAGGGGAAGTTCCACACCTGGTCCGAGTTCCACCCCGTCTTCATCCCCTCGCTGACGGCGATGATCGGCTTCTGGGCGACGCTGTCGCTCAACATGCCGGACTTCACCCGCTTCGGCCGCAGCCAGCGCGAGCAGGCCATCGGGCAGAGCGTGGCGCTGCCGACGACGATGACGCTCTTCGCCGCGATGGGCGTCATCATCACCTCCGCCGCGGTGATCATCTATCCCGGCACGAGCCTCAATGATCTCTGGGACCCGGTCCGTCTCGTCGGCCGCTTCACGTCGCCCGTCGTCATCGCCGTCTCGATGTTCACCGTCGTCGTGGCCACGCTCTCGGTCAACATCGCCGCGAACGTCGTCTCGCCGGCGAACGACTTCGCCAACGCCTTCCCGAAGTGGATCTCCTTCCGCACCGGCGGCCTGATCACCGGCATCGTCGGCTTCCTCATGCAGCCGTGGCGGCTCCTGGCCGACCCGAAGGGCTACATCTTCGACTGGCTCGTCACCTACTCCGGCGCCCTCGGATCGATCGCCGGCGTGCTGATCGTCGACTACTGGATCCTGCGCCGGAAGCAGCTCGTCCTGCGCGACCTCTACACGACCGACGGCGCGTACGAGTACGCCGCCGGCTGGAACTGGCGCGCCGTCGTAGCCACGGTCGTCGGCTGCGCGCTGGCGCTCGTCGGACGGTGGGTGCCGGCGCTACACATCCTTTACGAGTTCGCCTGGTTCGTCGGCTTCGGCAGCGCCGCGCTCCTGTACTGGGCGCTCATGAAGGCGTTCCGCCCGCAGCCGATCACCGTCGCGCCCGCAGTTGCATAGCGCGCTCCGGGACCTCGAACGATCTGGTCAACCGCGGAACCTCCGGCGGACCGATGCGCTTCGCTGCGGAGGAGCTCGCCGACGGCTGGTGGAGCGGCATGGTGGAGAGGAGCAGGACCAAAAGTAGGCTGTTCATGCCCCCCAATGTCGGCACGGCGGAGCGGTTAGTCCTAGCGATGTTCTAGGGATTTCCTCAGAATACTTCCATGCATGCGGAGTTCGGAGCGTTCGTCTTCGATTCCGAGGCCCGGACGCTGACCCGCGGCGGCGACGCCGTCGACCTCTCGCCGAAGGCCTTTCTCCTGCTGCAAACGCTGATCGAAGCGCAGCCCGCCGCCGTCTCGAAGGAGACGCTGTACGACCATTTGTGGCCGCAGACGTTCGTCGAGCCGGGAAACCTGCACAACTTGATCTCGGAAATCCGCACCGCCATCGGCGACGACGATCGCACCATCGTCCGCACCGTGCACGGCTTCGGCTACGCGTTCGCGCGGCAGCCACCGAGCTCGCCGGAACAGTCGCGATTCGGCGTCGTCGTCGGCGACAAGTTCGTGCGCCTGCGCTCGGGCAAGAACGTCATCGGCCGCGATCCCGACGCCGCCATCGTCCTCGACGCGCCGGACGTTTCGCGCCGGCACGCCTGCCTCCTCGTCGCCAACGACACCGTCACGATCGAGGACCTCGGCAGCAAGAACGGGACGTCCCTCGACGGCAAGCCGGTGCGGCAGCGTGAGCCCGTGAGCGCCGGCGCGGAGATCGCCGTCGGAGACACCGTGCTCGTCCTCCGCCTCCTCAGGGACCCGGCCCGGACGGTCACGTCGCGCTGAGCGGAAGAGGCGATAATACGCCCCCCACATGAGACTCCTCCGCTGGCTTTTCAGCCTTTTCTCGCGCAAACCGGCACCCGCGCCCGAGCCGATGCCGGTCGCGCCTCCGCCGCCTTCACCGCCACCGCCGACTCAGCACTCAGCACCCAGCACTCAGCACTCCTCTATAATCACCGAGCCCAAATCGGAGAAACGAAAAATGCCCCGAATCGTGAAATGCGGTTTGATCCAAACCTCCCTCGCGGCCGACAGCAGCGAGTCGATCGAGACCATTCGCAACGCCCAGATCGAGCGCACCCTCAAGTACATCGATCAGGCCGGCCAGGAAGGCGTGCAGATCATCTGCATGCAGGAGATCTTCACCGGCCCCTACTTCTGCGCGGAGCAGAACCCGCGCTGGTACGACTCCGTCGAGAAAATCCCTGACGGCCCGACCACGCAGCTCATGCAGGAGTATGCGAAGAAGTACAAGATGGTCATCATCGTGCCGATCTATGAAGAGGAAGGCACGGGGATCTACTACAACACTGCCGCCGTGATCGACGCCGACGGCACCTACCTCGGCAAGTACCGCAAGAACCACATCCCCCACACCGCCCCCGGCTTCTGGGAGAAGTTCTACTTCCGCCCCGGCAACCTCGGGTACCCGGTCTTCGACACCGCGTACGCGAAGGTCGGCGTCTACATCTGCTATGACCGCCACTTCCCCGAGGGGGCGAGAGAGCTCGGGCTCGCCGGCGCGGAGGTCGTGTTCAACCCGTCCGCCACCGTCGCCGGCCTCTCCGAGTACCTCTGGAAGCTCGAGCAGCCGGCGCACGCCGTCGCCAACGGCTACTTCGTCGGCGCCATCAACCGCGTCGGCTTCGAAGGGCCGTGGAACATCGGCGAGTTTTACGGGCAGAGCTACTTCTGCGACCCGCGCGGGCAGTTCCTGTCGCAGGCCAAGCGCGACGAGGACGCCCTCGTCACCGCGGAGCTCGACTTCGACAAGATCCGCGAAGTGCGGCACACGTGGCAGTTCTTCCGCGACCGCCGGCCGGAGACGTACAACGGACTGGTACGACTTTAGGGGACAGGTCACAGGGGACAGGGGACAGGTGATCATCCGTCCGCAGACCTGTCCCCTGTGACCCGTGCCCTGTCACCTGATGCGCAACCACATTCGCTTTCTCGTCAACGGCCGCGAGCACCGCGCGGCCGGCGCCGCCGCATTCGCGACGCTCGCGAACTACCTCCGCTACGACGCCGCGGCCACCGGCACGAAGATCGTCTGCGAGGAAGGCGACTGCGGCGCCTGCACGGTCCTGATCCGCCGCGGCGACGCCGACTTCGTCCCCGTCAACGCCTGCATCCTCTCGCTCATCCAGCTCGACGGCACGAGCATCGTCACCGTCGAAGGGCTGGGCATGAACCCCGTGCAGCAGTCGATGATGGCCTGCCACGGCGCGCAGTGCGGCTACTGCACGCCCGGCTTCGTCGTGGCCATGTCGGCGCTCTTCGAGACGTGCGACAAGGTCGACGAAAAGCAGGTCCGCGACGGACTGACCGGAAACCTCTGCCGCTGCACCGGCTACGAGCCGATCCTCAAGGCGGCGCTGACCGCGGCGCCTCCGTCGCAGAAGCTGCGCGACCTCTATCCGCAGACGATCGACGACAACGAGCCCGTGCGCGTTGACGACTTCTTCGCCCCGACCACGCTCGCCGACGCGACCGCGTTCAAGCGCGACAACGCCGGCTGCACGATCGTGCAGGGCGCCACGGACGTGGGCGTCTGGATCAACAAGCGCCACTTCGCCGCGCCGGCCATGCTGTCGCTGGCGAAGATCCGCGAGCTCGACGAGCTGCGCGACGACGGCGACGCTGTCATCGTCGGCGCGAACGTCACGCTCTCGAAGTTCGAAGCGTTCATCAAAGACAAGATCCCCGAGCTCTACGGCATCCTCAACATCTTCGGCTCGCCGCAAATCAAGAACGCCGGGACGCTTGCCGGGAACATCGCCAACGGCTCGCCGATCGGCGACACGCTGCCGTACCTCTTTGTCGCGGGCGCGGAGCTGGAGCTCGCCGGCACCGGCGGCACCCGCACCGTCCCCATCGGCGACTACTACCTCGGATACAAGAAATTCGACCTGCGCCCCGACGAGATCATCGCCCGCGTGCGCGTCCCCGTCGTCGCCGACACGCTGAAGCTCTACAAGGTCAGCCGGCGGAAGGACCTCGACATCAGCGCCTTCACCGCCGCCATCCGCCTCCGCACCACGGACGGCCACATCAACTCCGCCACGATCGCCTACGGCGGTGTCGCGCCGACCGTCGTCCGCCTGCCAAAAACCGAGGCGTTCCTGGCGGGGAAGGCGATCTCGCTCGGCACGTTCGAAGAGGCCGGCCGCATCGCCCGCAGCGAAGTCAAGCCGATCTCCGACGTGCGCGGCAGCGCCGACTATCGCGCCCAGCTCGCCGAGAACATCCTGCCGAAGTTCTACTACGAGGTGCTGGCGTGACGAGCGTCGGGCGCAACGTCCCGCACGACTCCGCGCGCGGCCACGTCAGCGGCGAGTCGATCTACATCGACGACATGCCGCCCGCGCGCGGCGAGCTCCTCGTCGACTTCGTCTGGTCGCCCGTCGCGCACGGGCGCATCCGCTCGATCGACCTCGACGCCGCGCGGCGCATCGACGGCGTCGTCGCGCTCCTCACCTACCGCGACCTGCACCACAACAAGTTCGGGCCGATCATCCAGGACGAGCTGCTCTTGGCCGAGGACGTCGTCACGTTCATCGGGCAGCCGATCGTCGTCGTCGCGGCGGAGTCGCGCGCCGCGTTGCGCGCAGCGAAGCTCGCCGTTACCGTCGACATCGAAACGCTCGAGCCGGTCTTCACCATCGACGAGGCCAAGCGGCGCAAGCAGTTCATCGGCTCGACGATGAACATCATCCGCGGCGACGTCGAGCCGGCGTTTGCGAGCGCGAAGCACATCCTCGAAGGGCAGTTCACCAACGGCGGGCAGGACCACTTCTATCTCGAAGGGCAGGCCGCCATCGCCGTGCCGGGCGAGTTCGACCAGCTCGTCGTGCACTCGTCGACGCAGAACCCCTCCGAGGTGCAGCACGTCATCGCGCATCTCCTGGGCTTGCAGATCAACCAGGTCACCGTCGTCACCAAGCGCATGGGCGGCGGCTTCGGCGGCAAGGAATGCCAGGCCACGCACCCCGCCGCCATCGCCGCGCTCGTCGCGCAAAAGACCAAGCGGCCGGCTCGGCTCGTCTACAACAAGGACGACGACATGCGCGTCACCGGCGGCCGCCATCCGTTCCAGAACGACTGGAAGGTGGCGTTCGACGACGACGGCGCCATCACCGCGCTCCGCGTCGACTTCTACTCCGACGGCGGCGCGTTCGCCGATCTCTCCACGTCGGTTCTCGGCCGCGCTCTGACGCACGCGGAGAACGCGTACTACCTTCCGAACGCGGAGATTCACGGCACGGTCTGCCGCACGAATCACGCGCCGAACACGGCGTTCCGCGGCTTCGGCGGGCCGCAGGGCGTGATCAACATCGAGAACATTCTCGAGTGCATCGCCGTGGCCCTCGGCAAGGACGCCCTCGACGTCCGCATGCGCAACTGCTACGGCATCGGCGAGCGCAACGTGACGCCGTACGGGCAGACCGTGGCGAACAACACCCTGCCGCGCCTCTTCCGCGAGATCGCCGCGTCGTCGGACTACCGCGCGCGGCGCAAGGCGGTCGACGAGTTCAATGCGCAGTCACCGACGCATCTTCGCGGCCTGGCCTGCAGCGCGGTGAAGTTCGGCATCTCGTTCAACACGAAGTTTCTGAACCAGGCCAACGCGCTGGTGAACGTCTACCTCGACGGCTCCGTGCAGGTGTCGACCGGCGCGACGGAGATGGGGCAGGGCGTCAACACGAAGATCCGCCAGCTCGTCGCCGACGAGTTTGCGCTCGACGTCAGCCAGGTGATCCTGATGCCGACGTCGACGGAGAAGAACAACAACACCTCGGCGACGGCCGCGTCGAGCGCCGCGGACCTCAACGGCAGCGCCGCCGTCGATGCCTGCCGCAAGATCCGCACGCGCATGTGCGGCGTGGCCGCCGATTACTTCGCGCGCACGGCAGGGCTCGAGCCGTCAACCGATCACATCGTCTTCAGCGACGGCGAGATCTTCGACGACCGCGCGCCGCAGCAGCGCGTCCCCTTCGCCGCGCTGGCCAAGATGTGCCACCTCGAGCGCGTTTCCCTGGGCGAGCGCGGCTTCTACGCGACGAAGGGCCTCGACTGGGACGCCGACCGCGGCTGCGGCACGCCGTTCCTCTATTTCACGATGGGCTGCGCCGTGTCGGAGGTGGAGATCGACCGCTTCACCGGGATGATGAAGGTGCTGCGCAGCGATCTGTTGATGGACATCGGCAAGTCGATCAACCCCGGCATCGACCGCGGCCAGATCACGGGCGCGTTCGTGCAGGGGATGGGCTGGCTGACGACTGAGGAGCTGCGCTACGCCCCCGACGGCGAGCTGCTCTCGCACTCCCCCACCACGTACAAGATCCCCAACATCCAGGACCTCCCGCCGGTGTTCAACGTGAGCACGATCGACAACGACACGAACACGGTGAACATCCGCGGCAGCAAGGCCGTCGGCGAGCCACCGCTCCTCCTCGGCATCTCGGTGTGGCTGGCCGTGAAGAACGCGCTCGCCTACGAGTCGCACGGCGCCATCCCCCAGCTCCGCGCCCCCGCGACGGGGGAGGAGATTCTGCGCTTGCTGACGGAGTACACGAGGGCGCGGGTGGGGGTGGAGGCGGTGGCGGCGGGTTAGGCATGAGAGCCATCGAACGTCTCCTCGAACAGCTCAACGCAGCCTACGGCGGGCCGGCGTGGCACGGGCCGGCGCTGCGCGAGCTGCTCGAGGGGGTAACCGAGGAGCAGGCGCGGGCGCGGCCGGTCGCGAACGCGCACACGATCTTTGAGATCGTCGCGCACGTGCGCGCGTGGATGGACGCCGTGTCGGAGCGGCTGGCCGGCTCGGAGCGCGAGCTGACGACGGAGGAGGATTGGTCCGACGTCACGCGCACGGAGTGGCCCGCGGCGCTCGAGGAGCTAGATCACGCCGAGAGCCGCGTCTGCGACGCCGTCGCACGCCTGCACGCCGACGACCTCGACAAGCCGGTGCCGGGGAAGAAGTACAGCGCGTACGTGCTCATCCATGGCGTCATCCAGCACAACCTCTATCACGCAGGGCAGATCTCGCTGCTGAAAAAGACCTTCGCATAGCGGGTTGAGCCGGAAAGGTTGCTGCCCCACCCTGCGTTTTCATTCGCACAACAGACAACCGGTCACGCGAAAAGGCGAACTCCCGGCAACGGGAGGGCGCAAAGCCACCGGCCCCGACCTTACGGGGCAGCGGAGCTGCCGAACGTGATTCTCGCCACCAGCGCGGGACGTTCCGTGACCCAACGAAAGGAGCGAACCCGTGCGAAATCGAATTGCCGTCCTCGTCTTCACCGCCGTTGCGCTCGCCGCGCCCCTGTCGGTCTCGGCTGCGCCGCGTCAGACGCAAGCTCTGCCGCAACTCGCCTCCAGCTCGTTCCCGCTCCCCGTCCCGCAGTACCTCGGCGCGATCATCAACGAAGCCGCCGCGAAGTACCGCGTCGATCCGAATCTCATCGCCGCCATGGCCTTCCGCGAGTCGCGCTTCGACCCGAACGCCGTCTCCCACCGCGGCGCGCAGGGCATCATGCAGCTCATGCCGCGCACGGCGCAGGCGATGGGCGTGCGCAACGCCTTCGACCCGCGCGACAACGTCTTCGGCGCGACGCGCTACCTCTCCACGCTGCTCAACCGTTTCCACGGCAACGTCGACCTGACGCTGGCCGCCTACAACGCCGGCCCGGAGCTCGTCGACCGCGTCGGCCCGAACGCGACGCAGGAGGCGGTCGACTACGTCGCCGCGGTGAAGAGCTTCTACCTGACGGCGTTGCGCGCGCTGTCGTAATCTGACGCGCGTGCAGCGCTTCCTCGCCGAGGCCGACTTCGACGCTCTCGTGGCCGCGTTCAATGAGGCCTTCAGCGACTACCTCGTGCCGATGCATCTGACCGCGCCGCAGCTGCGCGAGATGTGCGTGCGGCGCGGCGTCGACCTCGAGCTCTCGCCGGCCGAGTTCGACGGCGAGCGCATCGCCGGCTACACCCTCAACGCGCTCGGCACGTTCAACGGCGTGCCGAGCGCGTACGACAGCGGGACCGGCGTCGTGCCGTCGCATCGCCGGCGCGGTCTCGCGCGGCACCTGCTCGAAGTCTCGTTCCCGGCGCTGCGCGAACGCGGCGCAACGCAGATGGTGCTCGAGGTCCTGGAGCCGAACGAGCGCGCCGCCGCGCTCTACCGCGCCATCGGATTCGAGGTCACGCGGCGGCTCTTGTGCTGGCGCTACAACGGCGCGGCGGCGCTCGACGGCGAAGCGAACGAGATCGCCATCGACGACGTGCCGGCGCACTTTTGCGACGTCGCGCCGTCGTGGCAGAACTCGATCGAATCGTTGCGCCGCAGCGGCGACGACCGGCGCGTCATCGCCGTCGACGGCGGCTACGCCATCGTCCACGCCGCGACGGGCGATCTCGCGCAGCTCGCCGTCGATCCGGCGCGGCGGCGGCGCGGCATCGGCACGCGTCTCCTGCGCCACGCCGCGGCAGTCGCCGCGAAGCCGCTGCGCATCCTCAACGTCGAAGAGTCGATGTCCGGCTTTCTCGCCGCTGCCGGCGCGGAGCCGTTCATCGCCCAGCTCGAAATGCTTCGTGCTACGCTCGACACATGAGCGATCCGCGATATCCCGTCGGCAAGTACGAGCGCCGCGACGTCCTCACCGAGGATGAGCGCGCGGCCATGATCGAGCAGATCGCGGCAACGCCGCAGAAACTGCGCGAAGCCGTGGCGGGGCTGACGCCGCAGCAGCTCGAAACGCCGTACCGCGAAGGCGGCTGGACGCTGCGCCAGGTCGTCCATCACATCCCCGACTCGCACATGAACTCGTACGTGAGGTTCAAGCTCGCGCTGACGGAGACGACGCCGACGATCCGTCCGTACGACGAGGCGCGCTGGGCCGAGCTCCCCGACTCCGTCGACACGCCGCCGGAGACGTCGATGCAGTTGCTCGAGTCACTGCACGACCGCTGGGTGCGCCTGCTGCGCTCGATGTCGACGGACGACTTCCGGCGCACGCTCAGCCATCCGGAGAACGGCCTCATGACGCTCGACGCCATGGTCGCGCTCTACGCCTGGCACGGGCGGCATCACGTCGCGCACATCACGGCGACGCGCGAGCGCAACGGCTGGTAGTCAAGGGCGCACGCCGTGCGCCCCTACTCCTTCTTTGATTCGGTACCGCCGCCTTTGAACGACTCGCGGAAGCCGCGAATCCCTTCGCCCAAGCCCTTGCCGAGCTCCGGGAGCTTCGACGGGCCGAAGATGATGAGGCAGATTCCGAGGACGAGCAGCAGGTGCGTGGGTTGGAACAAACCTTCGAACATGGAGAAATGGACGACCTTTCTCCGGGCCTGTTTACAGTTTACTTCGTATACGTCCCGATCAGTTGCGTTTGTGCCAGCACTTTTCCCTTGGCCGGCGGCGCCGCGTCCGCCATCGCATACAGCGTGAAGACGTAGTGGTGCAGTCCGCTCGGCGGGCACGGGCCGCCGTAGCCTGGCTTGCCGAAACCGTTCGGCTCCTCCGTGCCGGCGTGCTGTCCCTCGCCGATCGTCGTCGTCGACGGCGGGATGTTCCACGTCAGCCAGTGTGTGAACGAGCCGCCCGGCGCGTCGGGATCGTCGACCGTGAGCGCCAGCGACTTCGTGCCCGGCGGAACTGCGGCGATCGTCAGCGGCGGGCTGACATTCGCGCCGTCGCACGTGTACTTTGCCGGGATCGCGCCGTTGTTCGGAAACGCGGAGCTCGACAGCGTCATCCCGTGCGGCGTGCCGGTGGGCGCGGCGGTGTTCGTCGCGGCCGGCTGCTCCGCAGGGCGCGAGCACGCCAGCGCGAGGACGAGAGCGAGCGCGATGCTGATGCGAGGCATTTACAATCCTCTCGTGCCGACGTTCTTCGACGCGCTCAACGACCTCATGGCCGCCGAGGTGCCGCTCGTCACCGTGACGATCGTCGACACGGTCGGAAGCGTACCGCAAGATCGAGGCGCGAAGGCCCTCGTCACCGCCGATGGGCTCGTCTTTGGCACCGTCGGCGGCGGCCGCGTCGAGACCAAAGCGATCGCCGAGGCCCAGCGCATGCTGCGCGGCGAGATCGACGCGAACACGCACTTCGTCCAGTGGAACCTGCAGAAAGACGTCGGCATGACCTGCGGCGGCGTCGTGAAGCTTTACTTCGAGTCGCACAACGTCGGGCGCTGGCAGATCTGGGTTTTCGGCGCCGGCCACACCGCCAACGCCCTCGTCAACGTCCTCGTCCACCTCGACTGCCACGTCACCTGCGTCGACCCGCGCCCCGAGTGGCTCGACAAGTTGCCGTCGTCGCCGAAGCTGACGAAAGTGCAGAGCGCGGAGATGCCGTCGCTCGTGGCGGCGATCCCCGAGGGGGCCTTCGTCGTGCTGATGACGATGGGCCACACAACGGACAAGCCGATCCTGATCGAGATCCTCCGCACGCGCACGTTCCCCTACCTCGGCGTGATCGGCAGCGACGCCAAGGCCGCGATCCTTCGCCGCGACGTGCGCGAGGCCGGCCTCGCCGAGGAGATGACGCGCGCGTTCTTCTGTCCCATCGGCCTCGACCTCGGCACGAACCATCCGTACGAGATCGCCCTCAGCGTGGCCGCGCAGCTCGTGCAGGTGCGCGACGCGCGTGAGCGGGCCTGAGCGATGCATCTAATCCGGTGACGTGCCGAACACCACCGTGCTCATCGTCGAGGATGACGACACCATCCGCCAACTCCTCACCGAGTATCTGCAGGCGCATTCGCACGTCACCGTCGAGGCCGCGCGCGACGGCGTCGAAGCGCTGCACCAGATCTCGACGAGGCCGTACGACGTCGTCGTCCTCGACGTCATGATGCCGAAGATGAGCGGCGTCGACCTGCTCGACTCGCTCGCCGAGCTGCGCCGTGCCGACGCCGTGCAGCCGCTGAAGTCGCTCCCGGCCGTGCTCGTCATCACCTCCGTTTCCGATGGCGAGCTCCCCGACCGCGTGCTGGCGAAGCACTGTCCCGAGCTCGTCCGCGGTGTTTTTCGCAAGCCGCTGGAGATCAACGCGCTGGCCGAAGAAGTCGAGCGGTACCTGCGATAGCATCGGCGGCCCACGATGCGCATCCGCTTCATCTGTATCCACGGTCATTTCTATCAGCCTCCGCGCGAGAACCCCTGGCTGGAAGCGGTCGAGACGCAGGACTCGGCGAGCCCCTACCACGACTGGAACGAGCGCGTGACGGCGGAGTGCTACGGCCCGAACGCGTCGTCGCGCATCCTCGACGCCCGCGACCGCATCGTGAAGATCGTCAACAACTACGCGTCGATCAGCTTCAACTTCGGGCCGACGCTCTTGTCGTGGCTCGCGCAGCGCGAGCCCGACGTCTACGCCGCGATCCTCGACGCCGACCGCGCCAGCCGCGACCGCTTCGGCGGCCACGGCTCTGCCATCGCGCAGGCGTACAACCACACGATCCTGCCGCTGTCGAACGCGCGCGACAAGCGGACGCAGGTGCGCTGGGGCATCGCCGACTTCGAGCGCCGCTTCGGCCGCAAGCCCGAGGGGATGTGGCTGCCGGAGAGTGCGGTCGACGTCGACTCGCTCGAGGCGCTGGCCGAGGAGGGGATCGCCTTCACCATCCTCGAGCCGCATCAGGCCGCTCGCTGGCGGCGCATCGGCGAGGACGACTGGACCGAGCACGCCGGCGCGATCGATCCGACGATGCCGTACAGCTGCACGCTGCCGTCCGGGCGCAGCATCTCGATTTTTTTCTACGACGGCCCGATCTCCCGCGCCGTCGCGTTCGAGCGCCTCCTCGCCCGCGGCGAGAACCTCGCCCATCGCCTCCTCGGCGCGTTTCACGACAGCCGCGCCGTCGCGCAGCTCGTCAACATCGCCACCGACGGCGAGACCTACGGACATCACCACCGCCACGGCGACATGGCTCTCGCCTACGCGCTCGACTACATCAACGAGCAGAAGCTCGCCCGCATCGCCAACTACGGCTGGTTCCTGGCCGAGCACCCACCGACGCACGAGGTCGAGATCGTGGAGCTCACGTCGTGGAGCTGCATCCACGGCGTGGAGCGCTGGCGCAGCGACTGCGGCTGCAACACCGGCGCGGGGAATGGCTGGAACCAGCAGTGGCGCGGGCCGCTGCGCGACGCGCTCGACTGGCTGCGCGACGAGTGCATCGCGCTCTTCGAGAATCACGGCGCGCAGCTGATGCGCGATCCGTGGGCCGCGCGCGACGACTACATCGAGCTCGTACTCGACCGCGGCGACGACAACGTGCAGCGCTTCCTGGCCCGCCACGCCGTCGTCGACGCGCCGGTGACGGTGCTGGAGCTTTTGGAGATGCAGCGCAACGCCATGCTCATGTACACGAGCTGCGGCTGGTTCTTCAACGACGTCTCCGGCATCGAGACGGTCCAGGTCCTGCACTACGCCGCGCGCGTGATCCAGATCGCGGAGAAGATTTCGGGGCGGCCGCTGGAGCTCGAGTTCCTCGACCGCATCGGCCGCGCGCGCAGCAACCTCGCGGATCACGGCGACGGGCGCCAGATCTACGAGCGCGAGGTGAAGCCGACGCGGCTCGACCTCCGCCGCGTGGCCGCGCACTACGCGGTGGCGTCGCTCTTCGACAACTTCAACCACGAGGACAACGTCTACTGTTACCGCGTCCGCCAGAACGACTTCGAGTCGCTGCGCGCCGGCCGCGCGAAGATGGCGGTCGGCTCGATCACGGTGACGTCGCTGATCACGCGCGAGGAGGCCGACTTCGAGTTCACGGTCATCCACCTCGGCGAGACGGAGCTGACCGGCGGCGTCCGCCCCGCCGGCGCCGGCGAGTACTACGCGGCGATGAAGCGCGACCTCTCCGAGGACCTGCGCGTGAACGGCGTGTCGTCGGTGATCCGCGTGCTCGACGAGTATTTCTCCGAGCCGCTGCTGTCGATCCGCGCACTCTTCCGCGACGAGCAGCGGCGCATTCTCAACGTCCTCTGCGACGCGACGCTTTCCGAGGCGGAGAGCACGTTCCGCTCGCTGCACGAGCGCTACGACCCGCTGATGCGCTTCCACGCCACGCTCGGCGTGCCGCTGCCGCGCGTGCTGCGCACCGCGGCGGAGTTCGACGTCAACATGCAGCTCCGCCGCCTCCTCGACGCCGCCGACCTGCCGCTCGCGGAAATCGGCGACCGCCTGCGCGAAGCCCGCGACGAGCGCGTGCTGCTCGACGAGACGACGCTGATGACGATCGAGCGCGCGGTGGAGCGCATCGCCTCGGAGTCGTTGCGCGCGCCCGACGACATCGACGTGCTGGAGCGCTTCGCGACGCTGGTGTCGCTCGTGCGCGAGTCGCAGGTGAAGGTGAGCCTGCGCAAGCCGCAGAACGATTACTACCGGATGCGCAAGATGGTCCGCCCGGTGGTGGCGGCGAACGCCGGCAACGGCTCGCCCTCCGCGAACCGCTGGCTGCTGCACTTCGACGCCCTCGGCGAGAAGCTCTCGATCAGCCCGGAGGCGAGCGGGTGACGCGTCTCGGCGCCGCCACGCGCGCCGCCGGCGTGCTGCTGCATCCGACGTCGCTCCCCGGACGCGGCGGCATCGGAGACATCGGCGCGGTGGCGGTCGACTTTCTCGACTGGATGCGCAGCGCCGGCTTGCGCATCTGGCAGGTGCTGCCGCTCAATCCGCCCGGCTACGGGAACTCGCCGTACGGATGCCTCTCGTCGTACGCCGGTAATCCGCTGCTGATCGCGCTGCCGTTCGACGACGCGCCGTCGCTCTCGGACGATCGCGTGGAGTTCGACCGCGTCGCGCAGTGGAAGCATGCGGCGCTGCGCAAGTCGTTCGCGCACTTTCGCGCCACGGCCTCGGACGAGCGGCGCGCGGCGCTGACGGCGTTCGAGCGCGACAACGCCTGGCTTCCCGATTGGGCGCTCTTCGCGGCGCTCAAGGAGCAGCACGGCGGGCAGGCCTGGACGTCGTGGCCCGCGGAGCTGGCGTTCCGCGACAAGGAGGCGATCGCGCGCGCGCGGCGCGAGCTCGCCGACGAGATCCGCTTTCACAAGTACGTGCAGTGGCTCTTTTTCACGCAGTGGGCGGAGGTGCGCCGCGCCGCCGACGCGCGCGGGATCGAGATCATGGGCGACGTGCCGATCTACGTGGCCTGCGACAGCGCCGACGTCTGGGCGAACCGGCATCTGTTTCAGCTCGACGACCGCGGCGCGCCGACGGTGGTGGCGGGCGTGCCACCCGACTACTTCAGCGAGACGGGGCAGCGCTGGGGCAATCCGCTCTACCGCTGGGACGCGTTACGCGAGACGCGCTACCGCTGGTGGGTCTCGCGCATCCGCGCCGCGCTGCGCTTCGCCGACGTGATCCGCATGGATCACTTCCGCGGCTTCGCCGCGTACTGGGAGATTCCGGCGCACGAGCGCACGGCGATGAACGGCCGCTGGGTGCCGGGCCCCGGCAAGCCGCTCTTCGACGCGATCCGCAGCGCGCTCGGCGGCCTCCCGCTCGTCGCCGAGGACCTCGGGTTCATCACGCCGGAGGTTCATGAGCTGCGGCGAGCGATCGGCATCGCCGGGATGCGCATCCTGCAGTTCGCCTTTCAGCAGCCGAACAGCAATCACCTCCCCCACTGCTACCCGCCGGAGACGGTGGTCTACACCGGCACGCACGACAACGACACCGCGCGCGGTTGGTACGAAAATGCCTCCGATTCCGAGCGCGCCGCCGCTGCGCTGTACCTCGGCCTCACGTCCGCCGACGACGTCGCCTGGACGCTGATCCGCACGGCGTTCACCTCCGTCGCGCAGACCGCGATCGTCCCGGTACAAGACATCCTTGGCCTCGGCTCCGAGGCGCGGATGAACATGCCGGGAGCGGAGAAGGACAACTGGTCGTGGAGGTTGCGGCCGGGAGCGTTGACGGTGGAGCACGCAGGGCGGCTGCGGCGGTTGGGGGAAGCCAGCGGAAGAGCGCAGCGAGATTGACGACGATTTTGCGCTGACGATCTCAGTTAACTAGCTGGCAAACTCACTTAACTAAGTGAGAATCTCAGCTAACTAAGTAAGATTCTCAGCTAACTAAGTGAGAATCTCAGTTAACTAAGTGAGATCCTCAGCTAGTTAAGTGAGAATCTCAGCTAACTTTCTTCGCTTGTCAGCGTTTTTCGTGGCAATTTCAGCGTGCGCCGAGCCGATCCCAGCGCGCTAGCGGAAGAGTTCAGCGAGATCGATGGTCAGGCCGGGAAACATCGTCGTGATGGCGACGTCGCCGGCTGACGCAGCGAGCTCGCTCACGAGCGGCAGGGCTTTGCCGTCGCGCCGGAACACGCGGATGGTGTTCGCCTCGGGATCGGCGATCCAATACTCCGTCACGTCGAACCGTTCATAGATCGCCAGCTTGCGCACCTCGTCGTTCTTGCGATTGAACTCGGATAGAACCTCGAACACAAAGTCGGGCGCACCGTGAACATGCTTTTTCGTGACAATCGAGGAACGCTCGTCGCTGATGAAGAGCACGTCTGGGTCACAAACATTGTCGATCGCGAAGACGACGTCGAATGGAGCGACGAAGACCTCACCGATCGGATTGCTCCGTAGATAGTGCTCGATCTCATAAAACAGGCGGCCGACGATGCGCTGATGCCGCGCAAATGGTGAAGGAGACACAAACAGCTCCCCGTCAAGGATTTCGCGAATGACGTTGTCCTCCGGCATCGCCAGGAGATCCTCGTACGTCCATCGCTTCACGACGGTACTCATGCCGTAAGTCTACCTCGGCTGCAACACCTCCACCGGAAACGACGCGAAGACGTTCCGTGAGGGCTCCTCGCCGGTGAAGATGTTTCGCCACGATCCGGAGAGTGGCAGCGACGTTTCCGCCTGCGCTCGGCGCGTCGTCAGGCGTGGTACCGCAACCGCGATGGTCGTTCCGTTCAGCGACCGCGTGAACGCGAACACGTGCGGCCCGCCGTCGATCGGTGTGTAGTCGCCGTCGCGGAAGAGCTCCGGCATGCGCCGGCGCAGGTCGAGAATCTTCCGCATCGCGTAGAGCTTCACGCGGCCGTCCTGCCAGTTGCGGAGGAGCTGCGCCACGTCCGCGCTCTCGCGCAGCAGCGACGCGCGGTGCGCGTAGTCGACCGGACGGCGGTTGTCGGGGTCGACGAGGCTGTAGTCCCACAGCTCCGTCCCTTGATAGAAGTCGGGCACGCCGGGCGCCGTCGCCTTCAGCACCATCTGCGAGAGCGCGTTCAGGAATCCGGGAAAGGCGATACGGCGGTGGAAGCGCTCGAAGTCGGCGCGGAACTCTTCGTGCTGCAGCAGCGCGGCCGCGTAGTCGAGCAGCGCGCGCTCGTAGTCCGCATTCGGCGTGATCCACGACGTGTACGTCTTCGCCTCGCGCGCGGCCTTCTCGAGGTACTGGCGAAGCCGCGCCTCGTCGAGCGGCCACGCGCCGGCGAGCGTCTGGTACAGCAACAGCTCCTCGTTCGGCTGCGGCACGCCGTCGCGGCGCAGCGGCGCGGTCATGCGCGACCACTTCCGCACCTGCCGCGCCCACGCCGCCGGCATCTCCGAGAGCACGTTGATGCGCGCGCGCACGTCCTCGCTGCGCTTCGTGTCGTGCGTCGACGTCGCGTTCATCGTATGCGGCCACGCGTGCTGGCGCTGCGCGTTGTGCGCGTGCAGCTCCGCGATCGGGTCGAAGCCGCCGCACCGCCCGGGATGCCCGCCGACGTCGTTCAGCGACACGAGGCGGTTGTAGTTGTAGAACGCCGTATCCTCGACGCCCTTGGCCATCACGCGGCCGGTGAACTGCTGCCAGCGCATGACGAAGGCGAGCCACCGCTCGCGCTCGGCCGACAGATACGGCGGCGGCTCGAGGAGCAGCACGAGCTCGAGGAAGACGAAGAGCCGCGCATCGAGGCTCGCGCCCGCGCGCCGCCGCGCCTCGGCGATGGCGCTGCCGAGGGCGGCGCGGTCTTCGTCGCTCACGCCGCCGTTGCGGATGTACGAGCGGTACACCTTCATGCACGCCGTCACCTCGGTCAGCGCCGCGAGCAGCTCCGCCGGCGCGAAGTCGCGCGCGTTGCGGTCGGCCATGGCCAGCGCGGAGAGCTCGCGCCCGAGGCCGCGCATCTCGCCGGAGAAGAGCTCGGCGATGACCTGCTTCTTGCGCTCGTAGCAGACGTCGTCGAACGACTGCGTGACGCCGGCGAAGCGGCGATAGAAGTCGTCGAGCTCCGCGAGCCCCGCAGGATCGACGAAGAGCGCGTTCACGGCGTCGAGGAAGTCGTAGCCGGTCGTGCCGGCGACGGGGAACGACTGCGGCAACTCCTCGCCGGGGCCGAGGATTTTCTCGAGGACGACGTAGAACTTGTCGTCATCGCCGCCGAGGCGGTTCTGCAGCTTGCGCAGGTACCCGATCGGATCGTAAAGCCCGTCGATGTGGTCGATGCGCAGCCCCGTCACTTTCCCCTCGGCGATGAGCTCCAGCGTGCGGCGGTTGCGGGCCTCGAAGACTTCGAGGTCCTCGACGCGCAGGCCGACGAGGTCAGTGACGTCGAAGAAGCGGCGGTAGTTGATCTTCTCGCTGGCGATGCGCCAGTACGCGAGGCGGTACCACTGCGCGTCGAGCACGGCGTCGAGCGCGTCGATGTCGCCGTTGACCGCGTCGACCGCGCTCTCCACTGCGGCGCGGAAGTCGTCATCGCTCTCGTAGAACTGCCAAAGCTTTTCCTTCAGAAGCTTGCCGTTCCGCTTCGCCACGTCTTCGAGTAGTTCGTGCAGCTCGACGTTCATCGCCTCGTTCGGCAACGACGGCTGCAGCACCAGCCTGTACGACGCCGGCGCGAGCGGCAGGCGGTTGTCGTAGTAGGTGAAGAAGAAGCCGTCGCGGTCGAAGCCGAGGCGGATCTCGTGCGCGTCGAGGATCTCGCCGTAGGGGCGGCCGAGAATCGGCAGCAGGAGCTTCTGCGTGACGGAGTTCCAGTCGATGTCGAAGTAGTTGAAGAAGCGCGACTGCGGGCCGTTCTCGAGGACGCTCATCCACCAGGCGTTCTCGCCGCTGGCGGCCATGTGGTTCGGCACGACGTCGAGCAGGAGGCCGATGCCGAGGCGCTGCAGCTCTTCGTGCAGGGCATTGAAGTCCTCTTCGGTTCCAAGCTCCGGATTGAGCGCGCTGGCGTCGACGACGTCGTAGCCGTGCATGCTCCCCTTCCGCGCCTTCAGGATCGGCGACGCGTAGAGGTCGCTGATGCCGAGCTCGGCGAGGTACGGCGCGATGTCGCGCGCGTCGCGGAAGGTGAAGCCGGCGTTGAACTGCACGCGATAGGTCGCGCGGGGAACGCGGTACATCAACCTCAACTATTGCAAAGCGCGAACCCCTCGGCCGGCACGAGGAGCTTGCGGCCGTCGGCGAGGTCGATCGTCTGCTCGACGTCGCCGAAGTTGAAGCCGAGGAACACGTCGCCGCGGCGCACGAGGAGAACGCGGCGCTCATCGTCGGCGTGCGCTTCGACGTCGTCGAGGTCGAGCGAGCGGAGCGCGGGTGTCTCGCGGCGGAGACGGAACAGGTCGGCATAGAACGCGCGCAGCGAGTCGTCGCCGCTCCCCGTCAGCTTCGAGCGCTCGAACGTGGCCTGGTCGTGCGGGTCCGGCACCTCGCCGCTCCATTCGAAGTCGTCGAACTCTTCGACGCGGCCGCGGCGCACAGCTTCGATGAGGTCTTCGTCGGAGTGCGAGGTGAAGTACTGGAACGGCGCAGTCTCGCCGTACTCCTCCCCCATGAAGAGCATCGGCAGGAACGGCGCGAGGACGACGGCGGCCGCGGCGAGGCGGAGCTTGGCGGGCGAGACGATGGCGGCGAGGCGCTCGCCGCGCATGCGGTTGCCGACCTGGTCGTGGTTCTGGGCGAAGACGACGAACTGCGCGCCGTCGCGCGTGGCCGGCCGCGCGCCGTACTTGCGCTGGCGGTACGGTGAGCGCTGGCCGACGTAGAGGTAGCCGGTAGTGAGGACGCGCGCGAGATCGCTCACGTTGCCGAAGGCGGAGTAGTAGCCGTCGCGCTCGCCGGTGAGGAGGGCGTGCAGGGAGTGGTGAAAGTCGTCGCTCCACTGCGAGTCGAAGCCGAGGCCGAGGTTCTTTGCAGGAGTGATTACGCGCGGGTCGTTGAGATCGCTCTCGGCGATCGTCCAGATCTTGCGGCCGAGTCGCTCGGCACAGTCGCGCACCGCCGTCGTCAGGTCCTGCAGGAACGGCTCGGCGGTGTGGTCGACGATGGCGTGCACGGCATCGACACGCAGGCCATCGATGTGAAACTCGTCGACCCACTGCAGGGCGTTGTGGATGAAGAACCAGCGCACGTCGTCGCTGTGCGGGCCGTCGAAGTTGAGAGCGAGACCCCACGGGGTTTTGTAGCGATCGGTGAAGTACGGCCCGAACTGCGAGAGGTAGTTCCCCTCGGGACCGAGATGGTTGTAGACGACGTCGAGAAGGACGGCGAGGCCGCGCGCGTGCGCAGCATCAACGAGACGCTTGAGCGCAAGTGGACCGCCATAGCTCGCCTGCGCCGCACCGACGTAGACGCCGTCGTAGCCCCAATTCCTCTCGCCCGGAAATTGGCCGATCGGCATGAGCTCGATGGCCGTGATGCCGAGCTCGCGGAGTCCGTCCAGCTTTTCGATGGCGGCGTCGAAGGTCCCTTCGGCAGTGAACGTGCCGACGTGGAGCTCGTACATGACGAGGTCCTCGAGGGCAACGCCGCGCCAACCGGCGTCGTGCCATTCGAAGTGGTTGCCGACGACCTCGGACGGCCCGTGCACGCCCTCCGGCTGCAGCCGCGAGGCGGGATCAGGGCGGTCGGTGCCGTTGACGGTGTAGAAGTAGCGCGTGCCCTCTTCGCAGTCGATCGTGGCGCTGTGGTAGCCGTGCGCGTCCTTCGCCATCCCCACCCGCCCCTCCCCCGGCGCGACGAGGTGGAGGTCCACGCGGCCCGCGAACGGAGCCCAGACGCGAAACTCGCAGCGATCGCGCGCGACGAGCGTCGCGCCCAGCGAGGGACCCCTCATGCTCGGCGGGGCTATAGCGGATTTGGTGCCGGGGGGTGGCCCTTATTCGGCTCTGCAACAACCGAAAGATCCATCGCTCATGCGGAATCTTCCGGAAAGCATTCAAGGTCGGAACGGGATGCCACCACGGTAGCGTAAGTCGTTCCGTTGTCCCGCGAAAATTCCACTTCGAATGCGTCAGGCGAATGAATTTCGATCACGTATCCAACGGACCCAAGCGGTGCGTCATTCGACGCAAAACGGTCAGTGATTAGACGCACACGATCGAAGTTCTTGATGGCATCGCTCATTCCGCATGTCCGCTAAATGGCGTGTTGAGTGTAATTGTATTGTTGTCGCGAACCATCCAACCCGAAATGATTTGACGCACCTCCCCGCTTGCTGCTCCCTTACCGTGAAGTTCGATGACGATGTCTACCCGTTGTCCCCATTGGTCCTTCACACCGAGTGTAAATTCACGAGCATTGTATTTCGCGGTCGCTTGTTCTTCATAAATTCGCACCAACTCGGCGGTATCACCCACGTCATATCCCAATGCTTCGAAAATCTTGGCCTTGCCGTGTTTCGCGCCTTTCTTGAAGACATAATTTGAAAACTTTTCTGGAGCAGCGACCGCTCTAACAGGCTGGTCGTTACCGCCATTCGTGCCATTCACTGCTGTTGCGAGAATCGCTGTTGGGGGTGGCGTAGGCCAAGTCTGGCCTACCGTGCCCGCACCCGTTCTCACCGTCGATCCGGTATTGACTTGAGGCTCAAATGTGCTGAAACCTCCGGTTTCGATATCCGGTATCGCCGCTCGAACCATAACAAGGTCGAACAACCCATTCGCCGAGGCTTTGGCGATTTCCTCTTTGCAGCCCGTACTCGCGGCGGCATTCACTGCCTGAACCCGCTTGTCCGTGGCACCACCGATTACCATCACCGGATGCCGTGCTGCGCTCTCGATGTCGTAAGCCGTTTCCTTCGCGGAGTGTTGCCAGTTCTCAGATCGAACGCGAACCTGCCAGAAGAGCGTAGAACTGCCGGGGAGCAACTTGTCAATCACGAACCCCAGCGCATCCGTTGCACTTTCAAAAACGTTGTTTGCCTTGTGAAGACCGACTTTGCCGACAGCCACAGCAGACGCCAGCGTCGTGTTCTTGCATCGCTCGTCTGTTCCCGCAGGGTCAGTGCGATTGACCGGATCGCCACCCGCGTACGCATACAAGTTCGACGAGTCCTTGTACCCCAACGGATCCGGCGTCAGCCACGTCCCCGTCTGCGGGTCGTACCAGCGTTCACGCACGTAGAACTTCTTCGTGAACGGCTCGGCGAAGGGCTGCGCCTGGAACGTGGCGGCGAGCATGTTCTCGATCTCGGCGTTGCCGCCGCTGACGGCCAGCGCCGAGAGGTTCGGGACGTCGTACGGGGTGGTCGTGGCGGTGGCGCCGTTCGGGACGCCATTGACGAACGTCGAGAGGTCGCCCAAGGGCGCGCGGACCTCGACCTGGATCCCGGGCCGCGAGTAGACGCGTTGTGTGGTCGCCCATGACGGGGGTGGGAGGATGGGGATGTCCAAGCTCCAGAGCGCCGCGCGCAAGGTGTTCGTTGCGGCGACCGAGAGGGACGCGGCCTGGGGGGTGGCGGTCAGGGCGGTCCAGTCGGAAGCGCTCAGGGTCCAGGCCACGGTGAACGAGTCCGCGAGGGTGGGCTGGGCGGTGGCGGTGCCGCGGACGGTGCCGTTGGCGTCGACGACCGCGAGGCGCGCGCCGGTGGCGAGGGTCGTGTCGAGGAGCGGCTCGGTGGCGCGCATCGTGACTTTGACGGTGTCGAGCGCGCCGGCGGCGGTCTTCGTCGCGGTGACAGAGACGTTGTCGATGGCGGCGCCGCCGAGGTCGAACTCTTCGCCGCCGAAGGGATCGTTGTTGCTGCTGCGCGCGACGACCAGGCCGTCGCTGTTCACGACCGCCTGGAGCGTGCCGCCGGCGGCTTCGTCGAAGATCGGGTACAGGCGCACGAGCGGCGGCGCGTTGCCCGGCGCGACCGGTACGCTCTGATCGATCGACGTGCTCTCGATCGGATCGTCGTAGCCCATGTCGCCGTGGATCACCTGCTTGAGGACGTTGTTGTACGGGTCCGACGTGTTGGCGCTGGCGCCGGTGCGCTTGATGGCGATGAGGCGGTCGGTGACCGGATCCCAGATGAACGTCGTCTCGGCCGGGAGGCCGTCGGCCGACAGGACCTGGCTGCGGTTCTCGGTCGTCCAAGCGAACGTCTCGTACGGGATCGGAGCCGTGATCGTCGTTGGCGTCGCGAATTGCGCGGTGCGGCCGACGATGCGATTGTTACCGTCGTAGCCGTAGACGATGCGGCGGATGGGCGCCGCGGTCGACGTCGGAACTTCCGCGGCCCAGTCGAGCCTCCCCTTCTCGTCGTAGTGATAGTGGAACTGGCCGTCGTCGATGCGCTCGGCCTTCCCGCCGTAGTCGAACGTGCGCGTGGGGCTGCCAACGCGCGTGAACGTGTCGATCTTGTGGCCGAGTCGCGGCGTGGCGCTCTGGCTCGGCGGCGTGAGCGGATCGGGGGATGGTATGCGCTCCTGGCCTAGGCGGAAGTCGGCCGGGTCGAGAATCTCCTCCGCGACGCTACTGCCCGCGGACGTGGGAGTGCCGCCGGTGACCGTCTGCGGCGGCTTGGTGCTCGACGTCGTCGCGGTGATCGATCCGTAGACTCGCCCGCGCGCGTCGTAGCTGTAGCGCGTGTGTCTCAGGCCGTTGGAGACGCCCTTCAGCGTGACGTCCGTGGCCTGCAGGCTGTTGCTGTAGTCGACGTGCGAGCCGGCGACGACGGTGTTCCCGACCTTGACCTCGAGGTCTTCGAGCTGGCCGGTGTCGGATTTGTACGAATAGATCCGCTCGAGCTTTTTGCCCGAGGGGAGCGTGAGCTTGCGCGTCTTCGGCCGGCCGGCAGCCGCGTAGTCGCCGATGAGAAGGTCGACGCCGTCGCGCTGGAGCGTCTTGACGTTGCCCATGGCGTCGTAGTCGAGATGCACGCTCGAGGCGAAGCCGGTGCCGCCCGTGGGCAGCGAGTAATCGGTCAGCTCGCCGTGGCCGTTGTAGTCGTGCGTCTGCGTGAACGTGTCGAGAACCTGCGGATTGGACGACAGACCGCTGCCGTCCTTGTAATGCGTGACGACCGTGCGCTTCGGCAGGCCGTCCTGCGTGAAGTCGAAGTACTCGATCTTGGCGTCGCGGTTTGTCCACGCCGTGAGGTGCGCACCATCGACGTAGTCGATCTGGTCGAGCTTCGTGCCGCTGCCCGGTGTCTGGCCGGCCCAAACCTGCGTGACGTGGCCGTTCTCGTAACGGAACGACTGCCAGCGGTCCTGGCGGTCCTTGACGGCGAGGACGTTCGCGCCCTCGTAGTTGATCTTCTCGAACGTGCCGTCGAAGTAATGGATGACGGTCGGCCGTCCGAGCTCGTCGGTGTCGGTGCTCGTGACCTCGGGCGTGGGGCTCGGATCTTTGTACGCCGTCGACGAGCCGGTGGCGTGGTATTCGTGCGATTGCGTCGCGCCGCCGGGCAGGATCTCGCTCGTCACGTTGCCGCGCGCGTCGTAGAACAATTGCCGCTCCGGCTGGGAGGGAAGCGACGACGGTTGCTTGTCTTTGGTGACGTTGCCGGCTTCGTCGAACTCGTGCGTCCACGCTAGCGCGCCGACCTTGACGTCCTTCGTGTTGCCGGCGGTGTCGAAGCCGCGAGTGGCGGTGTAGGTGTGTCCGGTCAGGAGCTCGGCCGTTCGCGTCGTTGGGGCGACGTAGCTCGAGCCGTAGCCGTCGAACGACGAGGTGAGGATCGGTGTGAATCCGCTCGACGAGCTGGTGCCTTGCTTGTGCTCGAGAATGCGGCCGGCATCGTCGAACTTCTGGGCGACGGCGCGCGTGTCGCCGCCGCCGTCGGCCGCGACTGCGGCGGTGCGGCCGCCGCCGTCCCAGGTCATCTTCGACGTGCGCAGCGTACCCGTCCCGCCGTCTTCCTTGACCTCCTTGACCTGGCCGGCAGGCTCGAAGTCGGTGTGGCGGTGGTAGACGACGTTCCCGTTGCGGTCCTTCGCCTTGACATCGGTGGCGCGGCCCCAGGCGTCGTAGTCGGTGTGCTCGGTCGTCCCGTCGTTGCGGAGGAACTCGATGCGGCGGCCGTTCGGATCGTAGGAGCTCGCCGACGCATAGGTCGTGGTGTCGGAGGCGAAGACGGCGTTGCCGGCCTTGTCGTACGCCGTCACGGCCTTGATCGGCGAGGTGCCGACCTGTGTCTCGGTCTGCTTCGTGCGGCCCAGGGTGTCGAGCGATACGGTCGTCGTGGCGTTTGCGGCGCCGATGTGGCGGACGATGCCGCTGCCGTAACTGCTGTAGTCGACGGTCTCCGTGACCGAGGCGTTGTTGTTGCTGCCGACGGCGACGCCGTAGCTCGTCACGCTCGTGCGGCGGCCGAGGACGTCGTAGCCGTACGTCGTCTTCACCCAGTCGCCACCCTGCCAGCGGTGGTGCTCCTTCAGGTTGCCGGTGGCGTCGTAGACGTACTCCTCTTTGAGTTTGAGCGGGTCGCCGGGCAGCTCGGTGATGACGGTCTTCGGGCGGCGCCACTCGTCGTACTCGGTCGTCGTCGACACGTTGCGCGCGTCGGTGACCTTCGTCTTGTCCGGCCCTTGGCTATAGTCGAAGGTCGTGACGACGCCGTTCGACGTCCCTTCCTTGACGTCGGATGGCAGGCCGCGTTGGTGCGCGGGGATTCCGGGGGCGGCGTCGTAATAATGTGTCTCGGTCATCGAGCCGGTGCAGGGCGCGGGCGTGCAGGTGCCGCCGCTCGTCTCCGTCGTATGCGGGAGGCCCGTTGGGTAGAACACCGAGTGTGAGGTGACGTGGTTATTGACGTCGTCGGGCGGCGTCAGCGCGTCGCGGCCCGGCTCGTGCGAGTCGATCGCGAGACCGTTCGAGGAAATCGCGTCGATGAAGCCGCCGGGGCGGAACGTCGTCGTCATCTTCACGTCGTTCGCGCCGGGCGTGGCAGTCGTGCCGCAGAGTGACGTGCCTGCCACCGCCGTGGCGCTGCAGTCGGCGATGAAACCGAGGTCGTCGCCGGCAGACTTGTAGCTGTAGCTCTTCGTGTAGACGCCATCGAGCGTCTCCGTCTTCACGTAGCCGTTCGTGTCGTAGGCGTAGGTGAAGTTGCGGTCCTGTTGCGACGTCGGCGCCGGGCCGGGCGTGAGGGGCGTCGGCGGCAGTATGCCGAAGGCGGCGCCGGCGTAGGTCTCGACGCTCTTCTCCGACATCGTCAGCACGTGCGCGCGGTCCTGTGAGTACCAGTCGAGCTTCTTGCCGGCCGCCGGCGTCGGCGGCATCTGGAACGTGTACTCGCGGCGCTGGCCGAGGACGTCCGTCGTCGTGGCGGTGCCGCTGGCGATGCCGAACGTGGCCGTCTCGTGCTGCGGCGTGCCCCACGTCTCCGTCTTCACGTTGTCGCGCGGGTTGCCGCCGCCGTAGCCGAACGACACGCGCGGCGAGCCGGAGGGCGCTTCGTTCGGATCGCGGATCGCCGTCAGGTTCGTGGCGAGCTCGAGGTCGTCCTTGTACGTGCCGCCCGTGCTCGCATCGTAGTCGTACGTGCGCTGCGGATTGATCGTGCCGCCGCCGGCCCCGGCCTGGGTGAACTTCGGCAGCTCGACCGTCTTGAGGCGCATCTTGTCGTCGAAGTCGTACTTCAGCTCGCGCGTGCGCCAGTCGGTGACCTTCTGCAGCAGACCTTCGTGATCGACGTCCTTGTAGTAGTCGAGCTTTGTGGCGCGGTTCGTCGAGTCGACGATCGTGGCCAGGCGGCCGTCGTCGTCGTAGAGATAGTTGATGGCGTTGCCGTCGCCGCCGGGCGTGTAGAACTCGTCGGCCTCGCGGACGACGCGTCCGAGCTCGTCGAAGTAGGTGATGCGGAACTTCTGTCCGATGAGCGTCCACCCCTGCTGCGTGTGCAGGAGGTGTCCGGAGTAGCCGGTGGGCGCCTTGTAATTCGCGCCGTCGAAGCGATAGCGCCAGATCTCCGCGCCGTCGCGGTACTCGACGTCGCCGTTCGGGAGGAAGCGGAGGCGCTTGAAGATGCCGGAATCCCAGCCGAAGCCCATCGGCGTGGTGCCGAGCGTGCGCGAGCGGTAGGTGCGGTCGAAGACGACGTTCCAGCCGGCGCGGCCGCCGGCGTCGAGGTCGACGGAGGACGACTCCACTTCGCCGCTGTGCAGGTAGACGGTCTCGAGGAGCTTGCCGGTCGTGACCGGCGGCGCGTTCGCAGCGACGAGCGCCTGCGGCGGGCGGATGGTGTCGGCCGGGATCGTGCCGAAGCGGCCGAAGACGCGGTACTTCGCTCCGAGGTATTTGTAGTGGCCGGCGGAGTCGAAGATCGACTGCGTCGAGCCGGCCGCCGTCACCTCGGGACGCACCGCGAGGTAGCGGCCGTTCGTGTAGATCTCGAAGAAATCGGTGTTGCGCTGCTTGTTCTGCAGGAACTGCGGGAGCGCGCAGGAGAAGCAGCCGTCGTCCTCGCCGGCGCGCGGCGCGGTGTACTGGCTGCTGGCGCGCGGGTCGGCGATGGCCACGACCCACGGCGAGACGAATTTGTTGAAGCCCTTCTGCAGGCGGAGCGTAGCGATGTTCGGGTAGCTGTCGCCGATGACGCGGCGGAGGACGAAGCCGGTCGTGCCGCGGTTCTCCTGCGGCGATGACGCCGTGCGGAACTGGCGGATGTGCGACGGCGGTAGCGGCTCGCGGGTCTGCTCGGTGACGGCGCCGGCGACGCGCTCGCTCTCGATGGCGATGCGGGGCTGAGGCACGAGGTCGGTGATCTTGCCGGGGAGCGAGGTCTCGATGCGGAACGCCCCCATGGAAGCGTTCTCGCGGCAGCTCGTCGGGATGGCGTTGTCGAGCGTCGGATTCGTGCAGGGCGGCAACGCGGCGATGGCCGCGGCGGTGGCGGCGTTCGGGGCGATGCCGAGCGGCACGACGGCGTTGACGGACGTCAACTTCCCGCCGCCGAGGTTCACCATCATGGTGATGCGTGGATCGATGGCGGAGAGGATGCGCAGGGAGTTCTGCAGCAGCGCGCCGTCGTAGAGCAGGCCGGTCTCGGGATCGGCGACCGGCGCGAGCGTCGTCACGCCGAACCAGTTGCCGTCGGCGTCCTTCAAGCGCTCGGAGACCCACACCACGCGCGGGTCGTTGTTGCCGAACTTGTAGGGCTCGGCCGGATCGGGACCGCCCCGGAGCGCGGCGGCAACGGTCGGGAAGAGCTTCGCGCAGCCGCCGCAGTTCCACGGCGCGCCGGTGACGTCGACGCGCGGCGCCCCGCTCTCGTCGACGTGGGAGAGGTCGATCAGCACCGCCTTCCCCATGCCGTCGATGGCCGTCGCGTAGTTGTTGCCGATGTTGCGGACGGCGAACGCGCCGCGCTCCAGCCAGATGACGTCGACGAGGTTCGGGCTCGGATGCGTGACGTCGAAGACGAGGATGCCGTACTGGCCGCCGGAGACGAGGACGTAGCTCTTGTTGGCGCGGTCGAAGCGGCTGATGGAGTTGAAGCGGCGGATGAAGAACCGGCCGCCGGCGCGGACGATCTGGCGGATCGCGGCGAGCTCCGGCAGGCCGTTCGGCTCGATGAGCTGATAGAAGAAGTGCGAGACGTCGCCGCCCAAGGGGACGGCCGACGTGGTGTTGTCGCCGTTGCTCTCGATGCTGTTGCCGAGCGGCGTGGCGTCGACGACCATGATCCCTTCCGCCGGCACGAGGGCGAAGGCGTGGATGGTCGGGCTGCCGACGGTGCCGGCGGCAACGCTGTCGACGGTGACGGCGGCGTCGGGCGAGAAGGTCAGCTGCTCGTTCGCCGAGGTGAGGGCGATCTGCGTGGCGACGTCGGCGTACTTCGGCACCGGAGTCGTCGGCCACTGCTTGATCAGCGAGTTCGACTCGATGGCGTTGAGGTCGTAGACGCCGATGCCGTAGCCGAAGTGCGACACGACGCCGTACGTGGCCATGTTGCGCTCGATGACGAGCGTGTCGCCGGGGCGCACGAGGACGTCGTCGAAGTTGACGGACCCGCCGTTCGGGCCGGCGGCCGGTCCGGCCAGGCTGTCCTGCGACCAGCGGAGGCCCGCGGTGACGTTGCGGATGCTGATGCGCTGTTTGAGGTACGGGAAGCCGTCGCGGACGTGGGTGATGGGGTTGTACGTGCCGCCGCTGGTCGGCACGGTGAAGTGATAACGAGTGAACTCGTCGAGCGGACTCGGCGAGCTGCCGCCGGTGACGCCGAGGGTGTTGCCGCTTTGGAGAGCCTTGTCGAGATCGGCGCTCGACGTCGGCCCCGCGTTCGCGGTGAGGGTCAGCGAGTCATCCTGCAGGACGAGCTGCATCTTCCGCGGCGTGGCCTCGGGGCGATCCGAGAGAATCGTCGTGCTGAGGCCCGTGTCGAGGCCGACCGTCGCGCCGGGACGCCACGACACAGTGCCGCCGGCGAACGGCTCGACGATCGGGATCGTCCCCGACCCGCTCGGTGTCGCGTTCGCAAAGGCTTCGGTGCGGAACGTGCGCACGACGCCGAACATCGACGTCAGCGCCGTCGTCCAGACGCGGCCGTGCTTGTCGACTTCCACCGCCCACGCGGCGCCGGGGATCGGCGGCACGACGCCGGGCGGGTCGGGCGTGCCGTCGGGAATGGCCACGCCGCGGCCGATCGGGGTCGCGGTGTCGAGGCGGCCGGCGTCGCCGGCGTCGTACGCGAGGAGGCCGCCCTCCTGCGCCGAGACGAAGAGCAGGTTGCCGTCGAGCGCGAGGTCGCGGACGGTTCCCTTGGCGAGCTTGACCGCCGCGTCGAGGACGTCGCCGGCCGGCTTGCGCGTGGAGAAGTAGAGGTAGACGTCGTCGCCGATCTGCGTGCCCGCGGCCGGCGATCCGAGGGTGAGGCCGGAGCTGCCGCCGAAGTCGTGGGCGAGCGACTTGTCGAGGCGGAGGCGGTACTCCGTCCCGGTCTCGAGCGGCGCGTTGAGCTGCACGCGGCGGTTGCCGGAGTCGGCGAGGATCGAGACCACGCCGCCGAGGGGACGCCAGTCGGGCGCCGGGTTCGGCGAGTTCGTCGTAGGAGTCTCTCCGAAGTTCCGCTCCAGCTTGATGTACTGCGCGAGGTGGTCGGCGGCGGGGGTGTTCGTCGGAACGAACAGCGCCTCGTTGAAGACGACGGAGAGCTCGGCGCGCGGCTCGACCGGCTCCGAGCCGGTCATGATGATGATGCGGTCGCCGGCCTTCACGGCAATGCTCAGCGACGAGCCGCCGTCGGGCCGCAGATCGCCGTTGCGCGTGTTCAGCGCCTGCAGATGCGGCCTCGGATACACAGCGGCACCGGTAAGCGAGATCGCGGCGTTCCCCTGATCGGACGTCAACCCCCACGGCATGTCGATCTTGACGCCCGGCATCGGCGAGAAGTGGTCGACGCCGCGCGGGATGTCGACGACCTGCACGACGAACGGCGAGCCGTACACCGGGTACGGGCCGACCGTGTCGTTCTGCAGCGGCGGGATGCCCGCGGCCTGTCCCGGCGGCGCGACGGGCGGGCCGTCGTACGTGCGCGAGAACATCTTGATGCCGGTGGCGGCGTCGACGGCGTCGACGGTGAACGGCGATCCCGACTTGACCGGCATGACCACGCGCCCATGTCCCGCGGTCACGTAGAGCTGCGAGACGAAGAGCGAGTGGTAGGCATCCCAGAAGAGGTTGAGGTTCGACTGGATGTCGTTGACGTAGACGAAGGCGGCGGGCGTGCCGCCGGTGCCGAGGTCCGTGACGGCGTACTTGCCGCTGGCGATGACGTGGAGGAGGTATTGGCGCACGCCGGCGCTGACGAGCGCGGTCGCCGCAGCGCCGGTTCCGCCGCCGCCGCTGAACTCGACGGTCGGCACGGACGCGTAGTTGGTGCCGTGGTTGGTGACGTTGACCGAGGTGACGGTGCCGCTGCTCATGACGGCGCTGGCCGTCGCGCCGTTGCCGCCGCCGGTGAGGGTGATCGACGGCGCGCTGGTGTAGCCGGCGCCGCGGTCGTCGATGGTGATGGCCGTGACGGTGCCGCCGAGGGTGGCGGTCGCGGTGGCGCCGCTGCCGCCGCCGCCATTGAAGACGATGCTCGGCACGCTGGTGAAGCCGGAGCCGCTGTTCGCGAGCGTGACGGAGGTGACGGCGCCGCCGCTGACGTTGGCCGTCGCCGAGGCGCCGGTGCCTCCGCCGCCGACGAAGCTGACGGTCGGCGCGCTCGTGTAGCCGCTGCCGCCGGCGCCCAATTGAATGTTGGCGATGCCGACGTTGATCTTGGCGGTGGCGCGAGCGTCGCGCGTCGGCTGGCCGCCGCCGCTGAAGCTGACGGTGGGGGCGCTGGTGTAGCCGGTGCCGCCGTTGGTGACGGTGATGGAGTCGAGCAGCACGTTGATGACCGCCTCGGCCGTCGCGCCGCTCCCGCCGCCGCCGGTGATCTTGACCGTGGGCGTGCTCGTGTAGTCCTTGCCGCCGTTGGTGACGGTGATGGCCGTGACGCCGCCGCCGTTGGCGGTGAGGACCTCGTTTGGCTTGGTGTTCTTCGACGTCGCGGACATGACGCGGAGGTGACTCGCGGCGCCGCCGATGTCGCGCGTGGTGAACTTGTTGCCGTCGACGCTGATCAAATCGTCGATCTCGACGCGCGGCCCCTGGCTGGTCTGGCCGAGGCGCCCGAGAGCGAAGGTGCGGCCGGTCGTGGTCGTGCCTTGCGGAATCGGGAGGTCGAGGTCGAGCGGCTTCTTCGCTTGGCCGTCGAACGACAGCGTGACGCCGCCGAAGTAGCCGAGCTCCGCGTCGATCGACGGGACGTCGGCGAAGTCGCTCTGCGGCGCGGCGCTCATCTGCACGACCGTCGGCACGTCGAACGCGCCGGCCGGCACGGTGACGCTGACGGACAGCGGCGGCGGCGCGGTGAACGTGGCGGTCTTGTTCGGCGCGGCCAGGAAGCCGTTGCCGTCGACCGTGACGAAGGTGAGCGGGAGGACGGCCACGACGGCGCTGCTCGTGGCATCGACGATCTGCAGGTCGACGGCGTCGAGCATGTCGAGGCGGTCGTCCGTCGCGCCGCCGCCGGCAGTGAAGGTGAACGAGCCGTCCGACGCGGCGTTCTTCTGGTAGCGGACAATGAAGTCGTGCCCTTCGCGCACGAGCACGGCGTTGTCGCCGGCCGGAATCGCGCCGGCCCGGCCGGTAACGGTGGAGATGCCGTTGACCGGGATCGTGATGGTGATGAGCTCGGGGTGGATCTGCGAATTCGCCGGCGGCGCAGCCTGCGTCGTGAAGTATGAGACGACGGTGCGGCCGAGCGGCGCCCCCGCGGTGCTGCGGATGGTCGGCTGCACGGAGACGGCGAAGCGCGAGCCGGAGGCGAGCGGCGCCGACGGCGTGAAGGTGACGCTGCTGCCGACGGAGTCGATCGAGCCGCCGACGGCCGTATTCGTCGTGACGTTGTTGACGATGATGCCGAGGTCAATGGAGTTGCGGTCGATCGGAAGATTGAACGTCGCGGTGATGACCTGCGCCGTCGCCGCGACCTCGTCGTTGTTCCCCGGCGTGATGCCGTTGAGCTGCAGCGGCTGCGGCGTGAGCACGAGATCGCCGAACGGCACGAACACATCGGGCGCGGGGCTCGACGCGGCGACGACGACCTGGCCGTCGCCCAACGCGACGGTGTGCGGCCGCAGCGAGAACGGCGAGGCCGGCTGCGCCGCGACCGGCACGGTGAAGCCGCCGCCGATGCGCGCCACGTCGGCGACGTCGAGCGCCGGCGCGAAGCCGCTGCCGCTGCCCGACTGCACGAGCGCCGCGGCGATGGCGGGCCCGTTCGCCGAGGCGCGCACGGTGCCGTAGGCGTAGGCGATCGGCGCGTCGGCCGCGAGGAGGAGGTACTGCCCGTCGCGGATGATGCCGTCGAGCGGCACGACCGGGGCCGGAATGGCGGTGGTGAAGATCTTGACGCTTGGCGCCTGCGTCGCCGCGAGCGTGGTGGTGGCGGCGATGCGCAGCACCTTCCCATACGCAGTCTTCCCCAGCACCTCGGCAACGATGAGCTGCCGATTCGCCGTGGCGAACTTCGTCTCATCAATGGTGAAGGTGCCGCGCATCGGCTTGAGCAGCGTGACCGGAATGGCGTCGGGCTTGCCGTCGCCGTCGATGTCGACGGGCGGCGCATCCTCGGAACGCGTGAGCGCCACGGTGAACCCGCCGACGATGTGGAAGCCGGCGATGGCGCCGGTGTCGTGCGTCGGCGTGAGCGAGGCGTGGATCGGGTCGATGGTCGCGCCCGCAGGCAGATCGATGGAGATGGTGTCGTCGCCCGGAATGCGCCCCCCCTCGGAACCGAGGAGCGCGCCGCGGTCGATGCGGCCGGGGTAATCGACGATGTGGACGTGGTCGGCGCCGTCGCGCAGCGTGACCTTCGCGGCGTCGGTGGTCGGCGCGAGGTGGAAGACGGACGTGGCGGCGCTGCCGTCGAAGTTGCGGTAGAGCAGGAGGTCGGTGGCGAACGGCGGATCGATGCGCACGCTGCCGTCGGCGAGGTTGAGCAGCTCATCGATGTAGGCCTGCACTGCGGTGCCCGAGGGGAACGTCTTCGTCGTGCCGTCGGTCCTCAGCGTGGCCACGCTGTGCTCGCTCGGCGCGACCGTCGGCTTGTCGAAGTTGAGCGTGCCGTTCGGCATGCGGCAGGTGTCGGGCGTGACGCTGCACGGATTGGCGACGCCTTGCAGCACCGCGCCGGTGCGCGGCGCGGCCGGCTTCACGAGGTTCGCGGCCTTGTCGCCGTAGACGAGCGCGTAGTTGCCGGCGGTGCTGATGTCGGCGGTGACGCGCTTGACGTTCGGATCGCTCGTGTCGGCGATGGTGGCGACGGCGACGAGGGTGCGCCATTCGTCGCGCACGTCGTCGTACTGCACGACGGCGAGGGTCTGCGATGCCGCGGCGATGGCAGCGGCGTCGGCGGCGCTGATGTCGAAGGAGAGCTTCGACGCGGAGAGCGGCGCGGCCGGCGTGGCGGCGCTGTCGTCGACGACGACTTCGGCCGCGGCGTACGGCGACCAGCCGAGCGGCAGCAGTCCTGCGAGCGACTGCCCGCCGAGGGAGGTGGCGGCGACGGTGTGCGCGCTGGTGAGCGACGCGGCCGGAACGGTGAGCGTGACGCGCTTCGTGACCGGGGTGTCGCCGCCCTGCGGCGGGAGCGTGAGGTCCGTGCCGCCCGGCTTCGACGGGCCGCGCTGGGTGAGGCGGATGTCGATCGGCGTGACGCCGGTGCCGGCGGGGATGACGATCTGCCGCCACACCTTCGTGTACCCAGGCGCCGTCACCTCGATCGTATACGCGCCCTCGGCCAGTCCACGCGTATAGCGGCCGTGATCGAAAGTGACGGTGCTGATGTTGCCGGGATTGATGACGACCGAGGCGCCGATGAGCGGCCGGCCGGTGCTCGCGTCGTACACGGCACCGGCGACGTACGAAGACCCGAGCGGTGTCTGCGAATCGGCGGGGAAGCTGGTGGTGAAGTCGGCGGCGAGGGCGGTGCCGCCGGGCGTGGCTGCGCTCTTCGTCACCGTCAGCGTGAGGGAGGGCGTGAGGTCCGCGGTGTAGACGACGGTGGCGATCTTGTTCGCCGCGTCCATCGTCACCGTGCCGCTGAACGCCGAGGAGCCGGCGGCGGCGAGCTGGATCGTGCCGCTCGCGCCGGCGGTGAGCGTGGCCGGATTCATGGCCGTTGAGAACTGCACGGTGAGCGTCTTCGTGGCGCGATTGAGATTCGCGGCCACGACCTGCGGCGCCGAGCAGTTGATGTTGAACTGCACGTCCGTCTCGGGCGAGGCCGTGCCGTCGCCGCCGAGCTCCACGACGCGCGCGACGTGGAAGCCGGGCTGACCGGAGAAGCCGACGGTGGCGGTGAAGCTGCGGTCGGCCGCGGCGGTGACGGTGGTCGGCGAGCCGTCGACGTCGATGCGGATGCGGGCGCCGGCGGCGCTGGCGGTGCCGGTCAGCTTCGCGGTGGTGATGCAGCCGCCCGTGACGTCGGCGGTGACGGTAGGGCCGGTGGCCGGGGCGCCGCCCGCGGTGGTGAAGCTGGTGGAGAACGACTGGGCGAGCGTGCCGCCGGCGAGGTCTTTGAGCGCCTGCGATACGCGCAGCGTGTAGTGGCGGCCCGGCAAGAGAGGCGCGTTCGGCGCGAAGCTGACGGCGTCGTTGTCGGTGAAGGGCGTGCCGGTGATCTGGGTGTTGGCGTCGTCGACGAGCGTGACGGCGTTCGTGACGGTCGAACCGGCGATCGGATTGGAGAAGAGGATGACGGCGACGGCGCCGATGTCGACGCCGGCCGCGTTCGCGTCGGGGAAGGCCTGCTTCACCGTGAGCGGCGCGGCGAGGTGGACGACGCGGATCGAGTCGGTGGCGCTCGCGCCGGACGGCGTGGTGACGCGGGCGATGACGGGGAAGTTCACGCCGGTACCGGAGAACGGCACGGTGGCGGTGAACTGCGCGCCGGTCAGCGTGGCCTGCACGCCGTTGACGAAGACGGTCGCGCCATCCTCGGCGGCGATCGTGCCGGTGATCGCGTCGGGCGCGGTGGCGGTGGACGGATAGAAGGTGTTGTCCTTCGGCGCGGTGATCGTGATCGACGGGCCGGGCGTCGGGAGGATGTCGACGGTCGCGGTGGTGGTGAGGCCGTAGCCGTTCGTGGCCGTGACGGTGATGGTGATGAGCGCGCTGCCGGAGAGCGTGGCCGTGCCCGAGAAGGTGCCGGTGGTGTCGCTCGTCGGCGTGGCCACGGCGGGGGCGCTGTGGCCGTTCGCGCTAATCACGATGCTATCGAGCTTCACATTCGAGTAGGTGCCGGTGACGTCGAGCGTCGTGGCGCTCGTCTGCGTCGACGGCAGCGGCGAGGTGATCGAGATCTTCGGCGCGGTGGTGTGGGCGACGACGTTGACGCTGGCCGCGCCGACGGCCCCGGCGCGGTTGCGGGCCCGCGCGGTGATGAGATTGAGGCCGTTGGCGAGCGAGACATCGGCGGCGAAGGTGTGGTCGGCGGCCGGCGTGAAGGCGGTGCCGTTGACGTCGCCGGAGATGGCGTCGGCGGAGACGGTGCCGGTGACGTGCGCGGTCGGCACGCCGACGCTGTCGCCGTTGTGCGGCGCAGTGATGGTGACGGTGGGCGCGGAGGTGACGCGGTAGTACGTCAGCGTGACGGGGGCGTCGCCGGTGGCGGTGCCGCTCGCATCGGCGCAGCGGATGGTGACGCTGTTCGTCCCCTCGGCGAGCTGCACGCTCTTGGCGAACGAGCCGCTGTCGAGCTGCGCGAGCTGGCCGTTGACGAGGATGTTCGTCGCCGTGGTGCGGCCGGTGATGGTGACGTTCTGCGCGAGGACGACGCTCTGGTCGGCGGGACTGAAGCCGCTCATCGAGCAGGCGCCGCTGCCGGCGCTCAGGGACCCTACGAAGAAGGTGAGGTCGACGCGCGTGCGGTTGCCGGCTTTGTCGGTGGCGGTGGCGGTGAGGGAGTGCCCGCCGTTGCCGAGCGCGGGGATCTGCGCGCCGGCGTCGATGCCGTCGATCGTCAGCGTGGTCGCCGGGGCGTCGCCGCTGTTGTCGCTGGCCTGTAACGCGATGGACGGCGCGGTGTCGAAGCGCTGCCCGGCCGCAAGCTCGCTGCCGTTGGCGTTCACGTGCAGCACCGGCGGCGTGAAGTCGGCGAGGACGTGCACGGTGACGGAGCGCTGCGTGCCCGCGATCGTGGCGGTGATGGCGTTGTCGCCCTCGTGCAGCGCGAAGTCGTCGAGGCGGAAGGCGCCGGCGGCGTTCGGCGTGACGGTGGTGCCGTTGACCGTGACGTTCGGTCCCGGCGTCAGCACCTGGCCGATGACGACGGTGGTGGGGCGGTTGGTGCGCGTGCCGTCGCCGGGCGACGTCAGGACGATGCCGGGCTTGTTGCCGTCGTTGCGCGTGACGGTGACGATCGCGGTGGCGCTGTTGCCGGCGCGGTCGGTGGCGACGGCGGCGACGCTGTTCTCGCCGAAGTCGAGGTTGACGGTGGCGGTGTAGTTGCCGTCCGCCCCCTTCACGGCGTTGACGCCGTTGACGTTCACGGTGGCGACGTCGGTCGCGGTCGTGCTGACGGTGACGGTTGTCGTGGCGGTGGCGACGGTCGCGCCGTCCGCGGGCGCGGTGACGTGGACGTCGGGCGGGGTCTTGTCGATGGTGAAGGTGACGGTGGCCTTCGGCGAGACGTGGCCGTGGCGGTCATCCGCCGTCGCTTCCATCGCGTAGGTCTTGTCGGCGCTCTGCGTCGCCGGCGCGGGATACGGCTGGCCGTCGAGCTTCGCGTCGATCGAGGCGTTCGGATCGCTGGAGCGGACGACGGGCGTGACGTTGCGGTTGAAGAGCGCGCCGTTCGGGATCGGCACGCCGCTGTCGTCGATCTCGACGGCCGGCGCAGTGGTCTTGAGGGTGAAGGAGTACGGCACGCGCCGCACGTTCCCGGCGTTGTCGGTGAGGACGAGGACGAAGTTGTTCGCCCCTTCGACGAGCGGAACGTGGAAGGTGAATGCGGTGCCGCTGACGGTCGCGGCGGCGCCGCCGTCGAACGCGGCCGACTGCAGGTCGGCTTCGCGGACCGTGCCGGTGATGGCCTTCGAGGCGTCGGCGGTGACGCTGCCGTCCGCGGGGTCGATGGAGACGAGCTCCGGCGCGTTCGTGTCAATAGTGAACGGCACGCTGATGCTCGTCGCGTTGCCGGCGCAGTCCTGCGCGTTGGCCACGATGGTGTAGCTGCCGTCGCTCGGGATGACGGTGCCGGCGGTGTACGCGGCGCCGCTGAGCGAGAGCGTGACGGCGGTGTTCGCATCGGCGTCGGTGACGCGCGCGGTGATGCCGACGGCGTGGTTGATCGCGCCGCCGCTGAACGGCGAGCCGTTGGCGAGGAGCTGGATGGTGGGCTTGGTGCGGTCGACGATCGTCGACACGGAGACGACGGCGCTGTGGCCGACGCTGTCGTTCGCCGTGGCCACGACGGTGACGCTCCCCTCCCCCACCGGCTGCAGCGACGCGCTCCAGGTGCCGTCGGCGGCGATCGGCGCGCTGGCGGTGACGTTGCCCGGGTTCAGCACGAGCGCGACGGAGCCCGCGGGATGCGTGTCGCTCACGCGGCCGGAGACGTTGAGCGCCGCGGCGTTCGTGCACGCCGGCAGCGCGTTGACGACGAGCTGCGGCGCGCGCGAGTCGACGTCGATGGTGACCGAGGCGCTGCCTTTGTTCCCCGCCGGATCGGTTCCTTCGATCGCAATCGTGTTCGGCCCCTCGGCGAGCGAGATCGTCGCAGTGAAGGTCTTCGCCGTCGTATCGACCGTCGCGGCGATTCCGTTCACGGTCACGCTCGTGGCGTCGTCGGAGCCGCCGGTGACGACGACCTGCGGCGCGGTGAGCACCGCGTTCGCCGCCGGCGTCGTAATCGTTAGCGCCGGCTTCTGCGTGTCGATGTTGAGGACGACGGTCGCCGGCGCGCTGTTGTTGCCGGCCTTGTCGACCGCGGTGGCGGTGATGGTCTGTCCCGCGCCGTCGTGATCGATCGTGGCCGCCGGTGGGCAGGTGTCGATGCCGCTCAGCGTATCGCTGCAGGTGTAGGTGATGGTGACGGCGGTATTGTTCCAGCCGTTCGCGTTCGCCTGCGGGCTGACCGACGCATGGATCTCCGGCGGCGTCAGGTCGACGGTGAGGGTCGCATTGAGCGTGCTCGACCCGCCGAGGTTGGTGCCGACGATGGTCAGCGCGTGCGCCCCCTCGGCGCCGAGGTTGAAGCCCTGCACGGTCCAATGGCCATTGGAGACGGTCGCCGGCGTGCCGTTCACGGTGACGCTCGTGGCGTTGCCGCTGCCGCCGGCGAGATCGACGGTGCTGGTGTTGACGAAGGAATCGGGCGCCGGCAGCGTCAGGGAGAGGACCGGCTTCGGCACGGTCACCACCGACACGTGGGCCGAGGCGGTGTTGGCGACGGCGTTCGTGGCGACGGCGGTGATCGTCACCGGCGAGGCGATGCCGGAGAGATCGAGCGTCGCCTGCCACAGGCCGTTGGCGCCGACGGTGGCCGGCTGCCCATTGACGGTCACGGTGACGGGGCTGATGTCGCTGACGTTGCCGAGGACGGCGACGTGCGCCGGATCGGAGACGACGGAGTTGTCGGCCGGCGAGGTGATGGCGATGTGCGGAACGCCGGTATCGATGCTGACCGTGACGCTCGCGGAGTTGTGGTTGCCCGCTTTGTCGACGGCTTCGCTCGTGACCGTCTGCCCCGCAACGTCGTTGTGGAGGACGACGTCGGCCGGGCAGGTGGCGATGCCGCTCAGGGCGTCGCTGCAGGTGAAGCTGACGGTGACGTCGGAGTTGTTCCAGCCGGCGGCATTCGGCGCCGGCGCGACGTGTGCTTCGATCGTCGGCGGAGTGAGATCGACGGTGAGGGTCGGCGAGATGGTCGCCGGCCCCGCCGCGTTGGTGCCCACGATCGTCAGCGTGTGCGGCCCCTCGGCGCCGAGATCGAAGCCCTGCACGGTCCAGGTGCCGTTCGCAATCGTCGCCGGCGTGCCGTTGACGGTGACGCTCGTGGCCGTGCCGCTGCCACCCGATAGCGTGACGCTGCTGGAGCTCACGAATGATCCGGGCTGCGGCAGCGCCAGCGAGAGCGTCGGCGGCGGAATGGTGATGACGGAGATCTGCGCGGAGCCGGTGGCGCCGACGGCGTTGGTGGCGACGGCGGTGATGGTCGCCGGCGAGGTCTGCGACGTGAGATCGACGGTCGCGGACCACGTGCCGTCCGCGGCAACGGTGGCGGTCTGCCCGTTGACCTTCACGGTCGCGGGGCTGATGGAAGTGACGCTGCCGGTAACGGCGACGTGGCTCGGATCCGACACTGGCGAGTTGTCCGCCGGCGAAGCGATGGTGACGTGCGGCTTCTGCGTGTCGACGTTGACGGTGACGGTGATCGGCTTGACGTTGCCCGCTTTGTCCGTGGCCTGACGCGTGAAGGTCTGCACGCCGTCGGCGGCGACGGAGACGTCGCTCGGGCAGGTGAGGATGCCGCTGAGCGCGTCGCTGCACGTGAAGCTGACGGTGACGGGCGTGCTGTTCCAACCCGCTGCGTTCGGCGCCGGCGTGACGGTGGCGCTGATCGCCGGCGGCGTCAGGTCGACGATGAGCGACGGTGCCGGATTGATCGACGACGATCCACCGCCATTCGTGCCGGAGATGGTGAGCGTGTGCGAGCCTTCGCCGCCGAGGTTGAAGTTCTGGAGCGACCAGGTGCCGTTCGTGATCGTGGCCGGCGTACCGTTCACGGTGACGGACGTCGCCGTGCCGGCACCGCCGCTGAGGGTGACGGTGCTGGAATTGACGAACGATCCGGGCGGCGGCAGCGTCAGCGAGAGGACCGGCGGCGCGATGGTGATGACAGAGACTTTCGCCACGGCGATGTTGTTCGCCGCGTCGGTGGCGGTGGCGGTGATGGTGACGGGCGAGCTTCCGCCGCTGAGGTTCAGCGTGACCGACCAGGTGCCGTCGGCCGCGATCGTCGCCGGCTGCCCGTTGACCTGCACGGTGACGGCGGTGTCGTCGCTGACGGTGCCGGTGACGAGCACGTGGCTCGAATCGGAGACGACGGTGTTGTTGACCGGCGCGGTGATGGCGATCTGCGGGTTGACGTTGTCGACGAGCCGCGTGACGTGCGCGTTGCCGCTGACGGTGACGGCGCTGGCGAACAGGGTGCCGGCGAGGCGCGACTCGACGACGGTGGCCGTCGCCGCGGGCGCGTAGACGAAGCCGTACAGTGTGGAGTTGGCGAGCGAGAAGGTCGTGCCGCTGCTCCAGAGATGCAGCAGGAACGCGTTGTTGCTCGATGCAGCAGCGGCGTAATTGACGGCGGCGCCGCCGTTGATGGTGATGCCGCCAGTGCAGAGGATGCGCACCGGGCCGGCCAGCAGCACTTTCGCGCCGCCGGTGACGTTGAAGCTCGTGAAGTAGTAGGTGCCTGCGGGAAGGGTGATGCTGTCCTGCCCGTCGATCGCGAAGCTGGTGCCGCTCAGGACGTGGACGCCTTTGGCGCTGACCGGAATCCGGGCGTTGTCGTTCGTGGCCTGAAGCGTGGCGGTGAGCTGGGTGAGATCGAGCGGCGTGCAGTCGTACGGCGTCGACGCGGATCGGGAGAGGCCGGTGACGACTGCCTTGCCGCTGATCTGCACGGCCTTGCCCGGGCCGGCGGTGGCGTTGCCGTTGACGAGTACTTGTCCGGTGGCCTTGACGTTGCCGTTCGAGACGACGTTGCCGCTGTTGGAACCGACCGAGGTGGAGAGGCCGGCGGAGTCGACGACGACCTGCCCCGAGAGTGACAGGTCCTTGCACGACGAAATGGCGTTGGAGACGAAGGGCGGCGTGATCGTGAACGCGTCGCCGGCTTGTAACGGGAGCGCTGCCGCCAAAGAGACGGCGAGCAGGGACACCACGAGTTTGGCGGTTCGTATGCTCATTGTTTCGTTCGCAGGACTGATGGAATGGGCGCGCTGAGCGGGGCGAGGCTGGGCGCCGACCACGCTTGCAGCTCCATTAACGTGAGGTAATTCGTGCCGTTGAGCTGCACGCGGATATAGCGTCCGCTGCGGTTCAGCGGGATGGTGTAGCCACTCGGCGGCGACGGCGACCCCGTTCCGTAGTAAACGACGTAGACACCGGCCTGGGCGATCGCGTCCGCGAGGACGTGCGTGGTGAACGGAGTGTCAGAGACGAACACGTAGAAGTTCTGCAGGCGGTCGGCGCAGCAGTCGGGGCGGTTGAACAGGTCGAGGCTGGAGATCTGCCGCGAGCTTCCGAGATCGATCTCCCACCAGGCGTTGGCGTCGAAGTTCGTGTGGGTGCCCATGTCGGCCGTGCCCTCGACGGCGTGCTCGGGGCCGGTGTTCGAGACCAACGTCGACGACTGCGCCACGGCGTTGACGCCGCTGACGAGGTTGACGCGCGCGGCTACGCCGGGCGCCCAGACCTGCACCTCGGCGAGCTGCAACGAGCCGGTGCCGTTGAGCTGAACGCGCACATAGCGCCCGGCGCGATCGATGGTGAAGGCCTGACGGATCCCGAATGCGGAATCGAAGTGATAGCTGGAGACGCCGGACTGAGCCCGCGTCGTGGCGACGTCGTTGGCAGTGAACGGCGTATCGGAGACGAAGAGCCAGAAGTTTGTGATCGAGTTCGTGCAGCAACTCCAGACCGTCACGCCTTCGATCGGCTGCGAAACGCCCAGATCGACCTGCCACCACGGCTGCGACTGCGACGCCGTCGCCGCGATCGTGCCGAAGGCAGCGTCGCCGGCGGTGGCGCCGTCGACGGCGCGCGCGGCGACGTTGCTGCCATCGAGGTTCGACGACTGCGTGGCCGTCTTGTTGACCGCAAGGTTGACGCGCGAGTATTTGCCGACGCGGTCGAACCACGCCTGACCGTCCTGGATGCCGAACGCCGCGCCGCTGACGGTTGCGCCCTCGAGCCCGACGAGCTCCGCCGGCACTTCCAGACGCACCCACTTCCCGGCATCGGGAAGGCCTCCCATGCGGTAGGCGCTGGCGGTGCCGTTGGTGCCGAAGACCGACGCGGCATCGCCCCAGTAGGCACGGTGATTCCAGCTCGAGCCGTCGTTCCACTGCAGCAGGATCTCGCGCGGCGGGTTGCACGGGTCGATGAGGACGTAGGTGAAGAGCACCTCGCCGGAGCGGACGATCATCGGCGTCGTCGCGGCGGTGAAGTAGTGCTCGTGGTAATTGTTCGCCTTCGGCTCGACGTGCGAGTTGGTGCCGCTGGCCTTCTGCACCGTGTCGAACGTCCACGACGACGGGGACGGCACGGCCCCGGCCGGGAGGGCGTCGTCGAACCAAATGACTTCGTTCGATGGGAAGCTCGGCGGCGCCGCCGCCACCGGCGTCGCGCAGGCGACGCGGCCGATGTCGTCGAGCCACACCTCGCCGCCGAAGACCTTGATGGTGAGGCCCTTCATCGTTTTTCCGGTCGCACGGATGATCGATGCCGCCGATTCCAGCCTCACCCACTGGCCACCAGCCGGGATGAGCCCCATGCGAACGTGCGCGATCGTCGGCTCGATGAGGTCTTCACCCCATGAAGCGCGGTACTCGGTCGTGCCGTCGCTCCAGGCTAAGAGGATCTGCCGCGGCGGATTGCACGGGTTGATGAGGACATAGCTGACGGCGCTGTCGCTCGCGCCGAGGGTCATCGTCGTCGTGGCGCCGCTGAAGCCGTACGTCCGCGCGCCGGCCGCCGGAGCGAAGTAGATCGACTGCGTGCCGGTGGCGGCCTGGGTGTTGACGAACGTGCCGCCGGTGCCGCTGGCGGTCGAGCCGGCCGGGAAGCCGTCGTCGATCCAGGTCTGGTCGAGTGTCGTGCCCGTGGGCGTCGACGGCGCCTGCATGCTGCTGCACGCCGCAATCGACAGCGCGGCGTTCTGCGAGTTGCCGTAGACGCCGGTGATCGTCGCCGTCGCGGCGGCGCCGGTCTGCGCGGTGGTGACGGTGAACGACGCCGCGGTGGCGCCGGCCGGAATGGTCACGAGCGCCGGCACGGTGGCGAGCGAGCTCGAAGAGCTGAGCGTCACGACCGCGCCGCCCGCCGGTGCGGGGCTGCCGAGGGTGACGGTGCCGTTCACCGTCGTGCCGCCGGTGACGGAGGCCGGGTTGACGGCGACGGAGGCGAGGCCGGACGACGACGGGATGACGGTGACGGCGGTCGACTGCGGGCCGCCGTTCGCGCCGGTGGCGGTGATCGTGGCCGTCGTCTGCGCGGCCGGATTCGCGGTGGTGGCGGTGAACGACGCGGAGATCGCGCCGATCGGAATGGTGAGGCTCGCCGGCACCGGCACGGTCGCGGCGTCGGACGACGAGAGCGTGACGGTGATCGGATAGCGCGCCTGCGCGAGGAGGCGCACGCCGAAGGTGACGAGACCGCCGCCGTTGACGCTCTGCGGCGAGGCGCTGACGGAGGCGACGCCGTTGGTGTTGACGATCTGGCCCGAGACGGTGATCCCGCGGGACGTCAGCGGCGAGGCCGCGGAGTCGGTGGCGAAGAGCATGAAGGTGTCGCCGGGGATACCGGTCACCGGAATGGAGAACGAGCCGTCCGCGGCGGCGTTCACGGGAGCCAGGCTCTGGCCCGTGCGGATGTTCGTGACGGTGATCTTGATCGGCGTCTCCGGATCGCTGACGGCGCCGGCGGTGCCGATGACCGTGTCGGCGTTGACAGTGCTGGAGAGGGAGATCTTGGCGCTCGTGACGACCGGCGCCGCGGCGTTGACGAGCATCTGGCTGGCCGCGTCCTTGTCGATCGTGGCCAGCGACTCGACCGGATCGGCCGAGACCAAATTCGCGTTGCGCAGGCGGAGGGCGTCGAAGCGGAGGATGCCGGAGTAGGCCTGTCCGACCTGCGCGGTGAGCGCCGTGGAGGAGACGTCGAGCGTGAGCGAGGTCGCGGTGTTGGCGACGACTTTCCACGTCACGCTCTTGTCGTTGTTGACGAAGACGCGCGCGCCGGCCAGCGGCGGATCGGTCGGGAAGTGGGCGTTCGTGTCGACGATGGTGTCGACGGCGCCGCCGGTGCTGGCGGTGATGGCGGTGATGGTGCCGACGCCGATGCTCGTCAGCGGCGTGTAGCGCTGCGTGGCCACGGTGCCGTTGTCGATCCACAGCTCGCCGTAGGTCTGATCGGCGCGCTTGAAGTAGACGGTGCCGGGCGCGCCCTGGCGGTAGCCGAAGTCAGAGCTGCCGGCATTGGCCGTGATGTTCGTCTTCGGCACGCCGAGGGTGCCGGCGTAGTAAACGGCCACACGCCCGCCGCCGCCGCTGGCGCCGTTCTTCGTCGCTGAATTCGCGTGGATGCGGCCGGTGCCGTTGAGCGCGTTCGTGTCGATGCGGATGCTGCCGCCGGCGCCCGAGGTGAGGTCGGTCGCGACCGAGTCGGCGACGACGTTGCCGTCGAGCTGGATGTTGCCGGCGCTGATGCGGATCACGCCGCCGCCCGCGTTCACCGAGGCGTCGGTGGCATTGGAGCTGTTCTTCGATCCCGAGCCGCCCGGCTCGTTCGGATTCCACAGCGATCCGTAGGTAGCTGCCGCGACCTCGTTGCTGTAGCAGCCGACGCAGATGCTGCCCATGCCGCCGTGGCTGCCTGCCGCGCCCGGCGTGCTGCCGCCGGTGGTCGTGTTCGGGTACGTGCGGGCCGTGCCGCCGACGACGCCGATGTAGCCGCGCCCGCTCGCGTCGATGGTGCTCGCCGCGTCGACCGTCAGCGTTCCCGGGACGGTGATGGTCAGCGAGTTGAACGTGTTCGGCGTGGTAGTCGTCGGCGTCTGCCGCAGTTGCACGCCGTTCAGCGTCAGGTTCTGGGCGCGGACATCCGTCGTCTCGACGATGCCGCTGAGCGTTAGGTTCGAGCCATGGAGGGCCGGAGTGCTCAGCAGGGACTTCGAGCCGATGGTGATCTTGTCGATGCCGAGGTTCCCGCGATAGGCGCTGCCCACCGGCGCGTTGGCGACCGTCTCGCCGGCGTTCAACTGCACGGTGACGTCGTTGCCGCTGATCGCGGTGATGACGTAGCTGGCCCGGACGCTGCCGTCGGCGTTGAGGATCTCGATCTGCGAGCCGGCCAGCCACGGCGATGGTGTGTTCGAAAGGGTGATGACGTTGCCGCTCACCGCCGTCACCGTGCCGCCGCCGAGGTCCGGCAGATCGGTGAAGCGGCCGGCCTGCACGGTCGTGCCGTTGTCGATCACCAGCTCGTCCGAGACTTTGGCCCGCGTGGCAGCGTTGACCTGGCGCAGGTAGACAGTTCCCGACGCTCCCTGGCGGTAGCCGAAATCAGAGCTGCCGGCATTCGCCGTGATGTTCGCCTTCGGCACGCCGAGCGCTCCGGCGTAGTAGATGGCCACGCGCCCGCCGCCACCGCTGGCGCCGTTCTTCGTCACCGAGTCGGCGTGGATCTTTCCGCTTCCGGCCAGTGTCGTGGCGTCGATGCGGATGCTGCCGCCCGCACCCGAGGTGAGGTCGGTCGCCACCGAGTCGGCGACGATATTGCCATCGACCTGCAGCGTGCCGGCGCTGATGCGGATCACGCCGCCGCCCGCGTTCACCGAGGCGTCGGTGGCGTTGGAGCTGTTCTTCGATCCCGCGCCGCCGGGCTCGTTCGGATCCCACAGCGATCCGTAGACGGCTGCCGCGGTCTCGTTGCTGTAGCAGCCGTTGCAGGTGGCACCGATGCCGCCGTGGCTGCCTGCCGCGCCCGGCGTGCTGCCGCCGGTCGTGGTGTTCGGGTAGGTGCGGGCCGTGCCGTTGACGACGCCGATGTAACCGCGGCCGCTCGCGTCGATGGTGCTCGCCGCGTCGACCGTCAGCGTGCCCGGCACGGTGATGGTCAGCGAGTTGAACGTGTTCGGCGTCGTGGTCGTCGGCGTCTGCCGCAGTTGCACGCCGTTCAGCGTGAGGTTCTGAGCGCGGACATCCATCGTCTCGAAGATGCCGGACAACGTCAGGGTCGACCCGTGAATCGCAGGGGCGCTCAGCAGTGACTTCGAGCCGATGGTGATCTTGTCGATGCCGAGATTCCCGCGGTAGGCGCTGCCCACCGGTGCGTTCGCGGCGCTCTCGCCGCTCGCCAGTTGCACCGTCACGTTGTTGCCGCTCATCGCGGTGATGACGTAGCTGGCCCGGACGCTGCCGTCGGCGTTGAGGATCTCGATCTGCGAACCGGCCAGCCACGGCGACGGCGTGTTCGACAACGTAATGACGTTGCCGTTCACCGCCGTCACCGTGCCGCCACCGAGGTCCGGCAGATCGGTGAAGCGGCCGGCTTGAATGCTCGTGCCGTTGTCGATCACGAGCTCGTCCGACTGCTTCGCCCGCGTCGTCGCGTTGACCTGGCGCAGGTAGACCGTTCCCGATGCTCCCTGGCGGTAGCCGAAGTCAGAGCTGCCGGCCTTGGCGGTGATGTTCGCCTTCGGCACGCCGAGCGCGCCGGCGTAGTAGATGGCCACGCGCCCACCGCCGCCGCTGGCGCCGTTCTTCGTCACCGAGTCGGCGTGGATCTTTCCGCTGCCGGTCAGCGTCGTGGCGTCGATGCGGATGCTGCCGCCGGCGCCCGAGGTGAGGTCGGTTGCCACCGAGTCGGCGACGATGTTGCCGTCGACCTGCAGCGTGCCGGCGCTGATGCGAATCACGCCGCCGCCCGCGTTCACCGAGGCGTCGGTGGCGTTGGAGCTGTTCTTCGATCCCGCGCCGCCCGGTTCGTTCGGATCCCACAGCGATCCGTAGGTCGCTGCCGCGGTCTCGTTGCTGTAGCAGCCGTTGCAGGTGGCGCCGATGCCGCCGTGGCTGCCTGCCGCGCCCGGCGTGCTGCCGCCCGTCGTGGTGTTCGGGTAGGTGCGGGCCGTACCGCCGACGACGCCGATGTAGCCGCGGCCGCTCGCGTCGATGATGCTCGCCGCGTCGACCGTCAGCGTGCCCGGAACGGTGATGGTCAGCGAGTTGAACGTGTTCGGCGTCGTAGTCGTCGGCGTCTGCCGCAGTTGCACGCCGCTCAGCGTCAGATTCTGGGCGCGGACGTCCATCGTCTCGACGATGCCGGAGAGCGTGAGGTCGTTGCCGTGCACGGCCGGCGAAGAGAGCAGTGACTTCGCGCCGACGGTGATCTTGTCGATGCCGAGGTTCCCGCGGTAGGCACTTCCCACCGGCGCGTTCGCGGCGCTCTCGCCGCTCGCCAGTTGCACCGTCACGCTGTTGCCGCTCATCGCCGTGATCAGGTAGCTCGCGTGGACGCTGCCGTCGGCGTTGAGGATCTCGATGTAGGAGCCCGAGAGCCACGGCGACGGCGTGTTCGAAAGGGTGATGACGTTGCCGCTCACCGCCGTCACCGTGCCGCCGCCGAGGTCCGCCAGATCGGTGAAGCGGCCGGCCTGCACGGTCGTGCCGTTGTCGATTACCAGCTCGTCCGAGACTTTGGCCCGCGTGGCAGCGTTGACCTGGCGCAGGTAGACGGTTCCCGACGCTCCCTGGCGGTAGCCGAAGTCCGAGCTGCCGGCATTCGCTGTGATGTTCGCCTTCGGCACGCCGAGCGCGCCGGCGTAGTACACCGCCACACGCCCGCCGCCGCCGCTGGCGCCGTTCTTCGTCACCGAGTCGGCGTGAATCGTTCCGCTGCCGCTCAGCGTCGTGGCGTCGATGCGGATGCTGCCGCCGGCACCCGAGGTGAGGTCGGTCGTCTGCGAGTCGGCGCTGATCGTGCCGTCGAGCTGCACGGTCGCAGCGTTGATGCGGATCACGCCGCCGCCGGGGTTCGCAGCCGCGTCGGTGGCGTTGGAGCTGTTCTTCGATCCCGAGCCGCCCGGCTCGTTCGGATCCCACAGCGAGCCGTAGGTCGCTGCCGCGGTCTCGTTGTTGTAGCAGCCGTTGCAGGTGGCACCGATGCCGCCGTGGCTGCCTGCCGCGCCCGGCGTGCTGCCGCCGACGGTGGTGTTCGGATAGGTGCGCGCGATGCCGCCGGATACGCCGATGTATCCGAGGCCGTTGGCGTTGATGCTGGCGCCGCAGGCGACGAAGAGCGTCTCCGTCACCGCCACGTCGAGCGAGCTGACGGAGGTCGTCGTCGGCGCCGGATGCACGACCTGGCCGCCGAGGACGATGAGGCGCTTGAAGCTGTGGTGGCCGACGATCGTGACGGTGCCGCCGGTGACGATGATCGTGCCGCCCTCGTACTGCGTGTCGGTCGCGAGAATCGTCTGGTTGCTGAACGGCGTGCCGGTGACGATGGTGATCGTTCCCGGCAGCCCGTTGGTCTTGCCGGAGAGCTCGGTGGCGAAGGCGCGGAGCGTGACGACCGTGCCGTCCGTATCGCCCGCGCGCGTGGTGTAGGTCGCGGTGTAGTTGCCGTTCGCCTGCGGCGTCACCGTCAGGTTGTGCGCGCCGGCGGCGTCCGTGGCCGTGATGGTGACGGAGGTGATGGAGTCGCCCGCGGCCGGCTTGACGTTGACGGAGATCGGCACCGCGGTGTTCGGCGGGTAGTACCCGTTGCCGCTGCAGTTCCACGCCAGCGTCGGCATGGTGGAGTCGTTGATCGGATTGATGCCGACGGAGCGCGTGGCCGGTGCGGCGGCGTTGTTCTCAAAGTCGACGGCGTTGATCGTGAGCGTCTTCGGCACGGCCGTGGTGCCGTCGACATCGGGGGCGGTGATCGCGCCGGTCCAGACGTTGGCGCGGACCGGATCCTTTGTCAGGTTCGTCGTACCGGTCACGCCTTCGAGCGTGGCGGTGGCGCTCTTCACGCCCACTTCGGCGTCGACGATCGTCGCCTCGATGTTGACCGGGTCGCCTTCGCGGATCGGATTCGCCCCTGCGGCCGGCGTGGTGATCGTGATCGTCGGCGGCGTGCTGTCGTGGTTGACGGTGAGGGCCGCCGACTGCGTGCCGATGTACGTCGCGGAGATCGTCGCCGTCGTCGTGGTGGCGACGGAGGTCGTGGTGATCGGGAACGTGGCGGAGAACTGTCCGCTCGGCACGGTGACGCTGGCGGGCACCGGCGCGACGCCGGCGTTCGTCGACGCGAGCGTGACGATGGCGCCGCCCGACGGCGCGGCCGAGGCGAGGGTGACGGTGCCGGTGGTCGGCGCGCCGCCGTAGACGGTCGACGGCGTGAGCGCCAGCGACGCCACGCCGAGGTTTCCGGCCATCGACCCGACCGCCGCCTCGGACGTCGCCATCGGGTAGGCGTGTCCGTCGCGCGCCAGGAGCGCGAAGCTGTCGCCGCCGGCGCCGTCGATCGGCAGCGTGAACGAGCCGTTCGCGGCGACGATCATGGCAAAGGCCGCGGGCGAGGCGTTCTGCTTGTCGAAGACGAGGGAGTTGACCTCGGCGCCCGGCTCGCCGAACGCGGCGTCGAAGCGGACGGACGGCGCGCTCGTCGCGGTCTCGAAGACCTTGCGGCCGTCGACGAACCAGCGGATCGCCGACGCCGACTTCTCGAGACGGAAGCTCGTGGAGGCGTTGTAGGAGCCGCTGGCACTCGACGTCGTGGCGCCGTTCGCCCACACCTCGTACTGCCCGTTCGACTTGAGGTGGAAGACGTTCTGCAACGGGTCGTTGCTGTTGCGCGTGGTGTCGTCGACGACGAAGCCGGCGTTGAGGTTGTGGCCCGCCGAGGCGCTGAAGGAGACGGAGCCTTGGGCGATCGTGTCGACCGAGGAGGCGCCGCTGTCGCCGAACGCGCTGCTGCCGAAACTCTTGGCGATGGAGTAGCCGCCGCTCGTGCCGACCGTGATGCTCGCCGCGTTCTGCAGCGCGAACGTCTGCGGCGGCAGCGCGCCGCGCGCGGTGTTGTGCGCGACGACGTGCAGCGGCGTGTCGGGATCGCTCACCGCGCCGGCGGCGCCGGTCAAGTTGACGCCGTTCGCCGACGGGACGAAGGAGACCTTCGACGTGTCGATCGACGGCGCGCCGGAGTTCGGGGCGACGAGCTTCGACGTGGCGTCGATCGACGGCGGGTTGGCGACAGTGATGGTGTCGCGGCTGCGCAGCGTCGCGCCGTTGGCGAGGGTGAGGTGATCGAAGAGGTAGACGCCGACGAGCGTGTCGCCGGCGCGGACGTCGACCGGCGCAGTGCCGTCGACGAGCGTGACGGACGCCGGCTCGTTGGCCAGCACGATGGCGCGGCCGGCGGCGTCGGGACGGATGATGAATTCCGACGCATTCGCGAACGGCGTCTGGGCCGTGGCGTCGTCGACGTTGGCGAGGACTTCGCCGCCGGCGAGCTGCAGCACCGGAATGCCGTTCACCGGCGTGCAGCAGGCCAGCGGCGCGAACGACGTAACGGATGCCGCGTCCTTCGTGAACTGCGCGAAGAGGCGGTCGCCCGCGTCCGGCGTGAAGGGCTGGAAGGCCGCGTCGTCGTCGTACTCCCACGCGCCGTTGTTGAAGCGGACGGCCACGAACTTCTTCGTCGCCCCCGCGATCGTGTAGCCCTTCTCCGAGAACATCAGGTACCCGCTGTAGGCGGCCGCATCCTGCGTGTTGATCGTGGCCGTGCCGTTGACGACGCGCGTGCTCGGGCCTTGCGCGACGGAGCCGATGCGCCACGTGCCGCGCGGCGTGCCGTCGGGCGCGTTGACCTGGACGTAGTTGCCGGCCACGAACGGCGCGACCCAGCGCGCGTCGAGCGTGGCGGTCTTGCCGCTCGAGGAGCTCGCGGTCGCGCTGCCGAACGGCAGGAGCTCGGTCGTGCTGCCGGCGACGTTCTTGGCGTCGACGGTGAGGTCGCCGTACACCGCGCCCGTGGCGCGGAGGAGGATCGTTCCCGCGCCGCCCGGCGCGTTGCCGCCGCCGCCCGCAGCGTTGAGCTGCGTGACGAGGAGGCCGGACTTCGTGTCGTAATCGAGCGCGATGGCGCCGCCGCCGCCCGCGCCGCGGTCCGCCACGGCACCGGTGGCCGTGATCGAGCCGCCGCCGGCGAGGCGTCCGCCGGTCTTGATCCAGACCGAGCCGCCCGCGCCGCCGCCCGAGCCGCTGTTCTGCGCGACGCCGTTGGCGTTGACGGTGCCGTCGATGCCGACCGACGTCGTGCCGGTGATGCGCACCGAGCCGCCGCCCGTCACCACCGCCGTCGTGTCGCTCGTGCCGCCGCCACCGCCGCCTTCTGCCGGCTGGTAGATGCTGCCGAACGAGCCGCCGGACATCGGATCCCACTTGCCGCCGCGGCCGATGTGGCCGCCGCCGGAGCCGTTGACCGCGATGCCGGCGCCGCTGATCGTGGCGTTGCGGCCGAAGCCCATCTTGGCCACGTTGATCGCGCCGTTGCAGGCCACGAAGAGGCGGTCGGCGGTGATGAGATCGGCGTGTACGCCGTCGGCCGGCTGTTGCACGAGCGTCCCCCCGTCGAGGACGACGAGGTTCTTGAACGCATGCGGGCCGACGACCGTCATCGTCGAGCCGGAGCCGATGATGAGCGAGTGCCCGTCGAGCGTCGAGTTCGCCGCGACGATGGTGCTGCTCGAGAACGTGACCGGCGTCGCGTCGGCGACGATGGTCGAGATCACGGAGTTGGAGTTGCCCGACACTGACGTGGCCACGACGCGGATGCTCACGGTCGCGCCGTCGGTCGCCGGCACGGCCAGGCCGTCGCGCAGCTTCCAGAGGTTCGTGCCGGCAGAGACGGTTTCCTTCGCCACGTCGTCGACGTAGAACTGCACGCTCTGCACGCCGTTCTGCGCCGAGACCGGGAGCGCGACCACGCGCAGGTCGACGGTGGTGCCGGCGGAGTAGACGGCACCGGGGCTGCCGCAGAGCCAGTTGATGGTCGGGCCGTCGTGGTCGAGGAGCGGATTGACGGTGACGGTCTTCGACAGCGTGCCGAGGTTGTTGTCGTAGTCGGAGGCGGTGACGGTGAGCGTCTTCGGCACGCCGTCGGTGCCGTCGACGGCCGGGACGTTGATGGTCGCGGTCCACTTCCCGGTGTTGGCGTTGAAGACCATCGGCTTGTTGACGCCGTCGAAGTTCGCCGTGGCGCTCTTCACGCCGACCTCTGCGTCGGTGACGATGGCGTTGACGGTGAACGTCGCGCCGGTGCCTTCCTGCACGGCGTCGGGCGACTCGATCGACACGACGACCGGCGGGTTCGGATCCTTGAGGATGGTGACGTTCGTCGACTGCGTGACCGCCGCGCGGCCGGGGAAGCCATCGGACGCGCTGAGAGTGAACGGAATGGTGACGTTGGTCGGCGCGTCCTTCGCCACCGGCACGGTCCAGCTCTTCGTCATGGTGCCGCCGTTGACGAACGGCGTGCCGCCCTGCTGGTTGAGTCCCGGCGTGGTGAGGGTGAGCGCGGTGATGGCCAGGTCGTCGCTCGCCGCGCCCGTCACGGTGACGTTGTGGCCTGCGTAGAGCTGCAGCGGCGCGACGTCGAATTGCGTGATCGACGGCCCTTGATTCGGTGCGACGGTGAAGTTGAACGGCGTGGCCGTGGCGGTGCGTCCGGCGCGGTCGACCATCGTTGCCGTGAGCGTGGTCGCGCCGGTGGGCGCGGTGGCGCTGACGACGACGCCGGTGCCGCCGGAGGGCGAGACCGACGCGGCGTTGCCGCCGAGGATCGTGGCGCTGCCGCCGGCGGCGAGCGAGAGGTCGACGCGCTCGACGCCACCCGTGTGCGCGGCGTTGGCGGTGAAGTTGGTGGTGATGGTTTGCGCCTGCAGAACGGTCGAGCCGTTCGCCGGCGTGCTGCCGTCGAGCGTGAGCGCCGGCACGTCGGCCGGGCCGGCCACGACCGCAGTCGCATCCGCCGTGATCGCGCTCTGCGCGATGGAGCCGTCGTCGATGCGCACGAGCGCACGCGGACCCGCCGTCGCGCTATCAAAGGTGACGACGCCGAGGGCCGCGGAGAGCGGCGTGGCGCGCGTCAGGCGCTGAATCGTCGGGTTGCTCTCGTCGTACGAGGAGACGATCAGATCGCCCAAGGTCGACGCCGGACGGTGGAGGAAAACCGTCCCGGCGCCGCCCTCGGTCGACGCTGCGGTGTTGCCGCCGTTGAGATTGCGGCCGCCGCGCGCCTGCACGATCGGCTCGCCGCTCTCGAGATCGAAGCGCTCCGTGGCGCTGATCGAGATGCGGCCGCCGCCGCCGCCCGCGACGGTGGTGTTGCCGCCGTTGTCGTCGGCGCCGTTCGCGGTGATGCGCGTGGCGTGGCCGGTGATGAACTGGCGTGCCGAGATCAGCACGCTGCCGCCGGAGCCCGAGCCCCAGTTGACGCCGCGCTCGCCGTCGGCGCGGACGCTGCCGGCGATGGCGATGCGCCCGAGGTCGCCTGTCGCCGTGGTCGTGCGGAGCGCGGCCGCGCCGCCGCCGTTGCCGCCGGCTTGCTGGCCGGTCGCGGAGCCGCTGCCGCCGGAGCCGAAGTCCGTCGGCGCAGTGATCGAGCCGTACGGCGCGTTCGTCGTGCCGCCGGCATTGCCGTTGTAGCCGCCGAAGCCGCCGTACGACGCGGAGGCGTTCGCGGCGCCGCCGGTGATGGTGTCGCCCTTCGTCCGCCCGATCGCGGAGGTGTTCTGGCTTCCGCCATCCTCCGTAAAGTGCCAGCCGCCGAGGTAGCCCTTGCCGCTGACGTTCACCGCGGAGTCGCCGTCGACGTAGAGGTGCTGCGCGACGGTGACGTCGAGCTTCGTGCCGCTCGGATCGCCGACCGTAGCGCCGTTGATCACGATGAGGTTCTTGAGCGTGACCGCACCCTTGATGTAGAGCACTGCGCTCGCGCCGGTGACGACGACGTTCTTGCCGGTGTACGTCGCGGCGGCGCCCGGCTCGATGCTGCTCGGGCCGAGAATGGTGACGTCGCCGCTCGCGGCGTCGACGTTGACCGGATCGATCGTGATCGGCAGCACGACGTCATGCGCCGAGCTCGAGTCCTTCACCGTCGCGGTGATCGTGAACGGCGTCCCCTCGGCCGGCACAGTGAGCGTGGCCGTCGCTTCGAAGATGTCGGTCGTGCCGCTCTTCGGCACGGTGACGGGATCGACCGGCGCGGTGAACTGCGCCGAGGTGAACGTCACCGACTCGACCTTCACGTCGTCGGTGGCGTGCACGCGCAGCTTGACCGTGGTCGTCTCATTCGGCTTGTTCGCCGGCAGCGCGGCGCCGTCGATCGGCGTGATCCACTGCGCCTTCGGAATGCTGGCGTCGTTGACCGCCTGGTAGATCACCTCGGTCGACGCCGGCGTGGCGTTGCCGTGGTAGTCGTACGCGGTGGCGGTGATGCGGATGCGCGTGTCGGTGTTCTTCGGCGTGACCGTGGCCTGCGTCGAGAACGTCCACGTGGCCGTGGCCGCGTCGTAGCTGCCGGTCGTGACCGGAATGCTCTGGCCGTCGTAGTCGAAGACGACCTTCTGCGCGCCGCTCTCCGCGTCGCGCACCTTCGCCTGGATCGTGTACTTCGTGTTGCCGTTGCCGTACGGATACGCCGTATCCGCCTGCGGGAGGAGCGAGACGACCGTGGGGGCGCCGCTGTCGACGGCGACGGTGGTCGCGAATTCGCCCGTGGCGCTCTTGCTGTCGACGTCCGTGACCGTGGCGACGAAGCGCAGCGAGTCCCCTTCCTTCAGGTCTCCGGGCAGATCGACGCCGAATGTCGCCGTCGGCCAGGCGCCGCCGACCGGGCGCGTGACGGTGATGCTGCCGGCCGGGTTGATGCCGGTGGTGAGCGGATAGTCGGTGCCGTCGGCGTGCTTGCCGATGACAGCCAGGCGCACGGTGTCGCTCACGCCTTCGTCGCTGAACGCCACCGTGGCGTCAACGTGGTTCTTCAGATAGATCGTCTGCTTCGAGAGCGTGACGGTGATGTTCTGCGGCGGCAGGTTCGGCAGCACGTCCCAGGTGAAGCTGGCGTAGTCGCTGTCGTTGAGCGACAGATCCGTGGCCTTGGCGTAGAGCGTGACGGTCGACGGCGCGGTGACGACGGGGGCGGTGAAGTTCGGCAGCCCGTACGGCGCGGTGTAGAGCTTGGCGATGAGGGTCTTGTTCGTGCCGTCGGTGGAGTACCACTCCACGAACTTGATGTCCTTGTCGGTCGACGCGATCGTCGGCATGTAGCCGCCGCCGGAGACGAGCGGCGTCCCCGCCGGCACGGGCGAGACGATGGAGATCGCCGGCTTGACCTGGTCGTAGGCGAAGTAGTCGAACGACTGCGGCCCCTTCATCAGCACCGGCGGGGTCTGCGTGTCGCCGACGCCCGCGATGGTGAGCCGGTAGAACGCCCCCGCCTTGATGGCCACGCCCTGCGGCGCGAGGTTGAACGTTGCCGGATCGGTGGCGTCGGCGGTGATGGCCAGCGGCACGTCGCCGTTGGCAACCGGATCGCCTTTGTAGCGGTCGAGCTCCGTGAGCGTCGCCGTGGCGCCGTGGCCGGCGTCGAAGGAGTGGACGTCGACGGCCTTGTTGAACTTCGCCTTGAAGACCTGGCCGGGGAAGACCGGATCGGCCACGGTCGGGGTCATGAAGACGATCTTCGGCTCGGTGTAGTCGACGGTGGTGAAGCTGACGTCGACGTGCCCGCTCATGATGTTGCCGGAGAGATCCGAGACGCCGTTCGGGATGAAGAGGTGGTAGACGGTGTTGCTCTTGAGGATCGACGCCGGGGCGATGTCGAGGACGTTGTTCGACGGCCACTGCGACGGGAAGTTGAGCTGTACGTTCTGCGCGTCGGCGACGGACGTGAGGGTGATGCCGCCGACGCTCGAAAGGCTCAGCGGCTCGCTGAAGGTGATGCGGATGTGCGCGTTCGGCGCGACGGCGTTGGCGTTGTTGACCGGATCGGTGCTCAGCACGCGCGGCGCCGTGGAGTCGAGATGGATGTGGCCGAGGTGCGCCGCGGTGGTGCCGATGTTGTACGGATCGATGTGCGCGCCGAGGGTGCCGTCGGCGGCGTAGAAGTTGACCGGGTGGAGCTGGATGTTCGGCGGAATGCCGATGATCTGGAAGTAGCCGCTCGCGTCGGTCTGGGCTTCGAGCGTGAAGGTCTTGTTGTTGCTGAAGAACGACGCCGTGACCTTCGTGTTGACCGAGGGGCCGCCGAGCTCCGCGTCGACGTAGCCGTCGAGCGTGACGAACTGTCCGAGGGCCAGCGTGACGTTCGCCGGCTGCGACTGGCTCGTAAGCTCGCCGTTCGTCGCTGCGGTCAGCCCAAGCGTCGGCGAGCTCACCGACGCCGTGAACGTCCCGAGCTCCACGCCCGGAACCTTCGCGTTGCCGTTGCTGTCGGTGTAGACCTTCTGGACCTGGCGGTTGTGGACGACGACGACGGACGCGCCGGCGATCTGCGACGGCTCGCCGGTGACGTGCACGTCGACTTCGCCGTACGCGGTGAGAACGAGGTCGAGCGTCTGCGTGGCCTGCCCCGGCGTGAAGTTGCCGAAGTAGTCGATGTTCCGCTGCAGTCCGCCGATCTCCGTGACGTGGAGCGAGTATCTCTTGGCGATGACGTTGGTGAAGGTGATCGGTCCGCCGACCACCTGCATGTCGCGGTGGCTCTCGCCCGTCGGCATGAGGCTGACGTTGGCCTGCGGCACGAAGACGCCGCTGGAGTGGCCGGCGTCGTCGGGGAGCCAGACGTTGACGACGAGCGTGGCCGTCGCCTCGAGCGGGAGGACGATGCCGCGCTGCTCGGGGAAGAGCGGCGTGATCGACAGCGGGTTCTGCATCGGCACGGTGTGCCGCCCGGTCTGCAGGTCGACGCCGTCGAGCCGGAACGTCCCCTCGGGAACGCCATTGAAGATGAACGCGCCGGTGTCGTCGGTCGACGCCCACTCGTCCGCCGGCCCGATGAGGTTGACGGCCGCGCCAATGACCGGTGCGTTGTTCGACGCGCTCTGCACGACCGTGCCGGCCACGATGCCGGTCATGGTCAGGTCGACTTCCACGTCCCTCGGCACGCCGGCCGTCAGAGTGATGCCGCCGACGCTGCCGCCGCGCCCGAGGGACTTCGAGCGGGCGACGATGTTGTAGGTCTGGTTGACCGGGAGCTGGTCGAGCTCAGCGACGCCGTTCCCGTCGGTCGAGGCGAAGTCGAACGCGGCGGAGCCCGTCGACAGCATCACCTCGGCGTTCGGCACGACGGCGTAGTTGTTGTTCTTGTCGCGGACCGTGACGCGGATCAGCGACCGGCCGATCGAGCCGAGGTGCACGACGATGTTGTTCTGGTCGTCCCCTTCGTCCCGGATCTCGGCCGAGGCGTCGCCGCGGTCCTCCTGCACGATCGGGTCTTCGGCGCTGATGCGCACGCCGCCGGTGAAGACGTTGTTGAGGAAGAAGGCGCCGTTCTTGTCGGCGTACAGCGGGTCGAGCTGGGAGCCGAACGTGCGGTACGGCCAGCCGAGCTCGCGGATCCAGTAGCGCGCCAGCGGCACCGGTGCGCCGTTGGCGTTGACGATCGTGCCGCCGATGTTCGCCTGCCGGCGCATGATGATGTTCAGCGGACCGACCGGGCCGCCGCCCCTCGGCGTGTGCCCGTCGACGTAGCCCCAGCGCTCGATGCCGTTGAGCGTCATCTTGGCGACGATGCGGAAGCCCATGTCCGCGGCGACGGAGGGGAAGCTGAACGTGCCGTTGACGCCGCTCTTGAAGTTCGGCATGTTCACGAACGAGCCGGAGAGCGTCAGGTCGGCGCCGGCGATCGGCGTCTGGCCGTCCCAGTTGAAGACGCGCCCGGTGACGTTGCCGAGCATCTCGATCTTGAGGTCGACCTTCGCCGGGTAGCCTTCGAATTGAACCGCGGTGTGCTCTTCGGCGAAGCCGGCCGGGTGATCGACCGTCACGACCTCGGCGGCGCCGACCGGCACCGCGTCCGTGGTGGCGTAGCCGGTGTTGTCGTCGGTCTCGACCGGAATCCGCTCCTGCATCACGAGCGCCTGGTCGCTCTCGAACCACATCAGGTGCGAGACGCCCACTTTTCCGTGCGCGACGTCGTACTGCGGTGGGCACGTCGTCACGCCGTCGGGGCAGCGCTTGAGCTGCAGGATGCGGCCGCCGACCGTTCCCTGTCCGGGGAGATGCAGCTCGGCGTGCACGTCCTGCCCGTCGACCTGCGCGTTCATGGAGACGTGCGCGGTCTGGTAGCCGTAGAGGTGATGCCGCTGCGCGGTGAGCGGCCCCGGCAGCGCCCACACCTCCACCTTGCGCGGCACGAGGACGTCGAGCGTGTACGTGCCGTCCAGGTTCGAGTGGAACTCCGTCGGCGGATAGCCCGGAAGGTTGACGTAGTAGTCGGGCACCGGCTGCCCGGTCGCCGAATACAGATGGAGGATCAGGCGCGCGCGGCCGACCGCCTTCGTCGAGGTGATCTCGATCGGCAGCGGGTTCGACACGTTCGGCGTCAGCGCCGGAACGTTGGTGATCACTCCTCGGCGAGTCTCCGCGTCGTACGCGCTGACTTTCTTTCCCGCCAGGGAGGTCGGCAGGTCGTTGAAGACGTAGTGGCCCGCGGCGTCGGCGGTGACGGTGGTGTAGTCGGCGATGTGGACGACGGCGTTCGGCACCGGATAGCGCGCCGGCGAGGCCGGGTTCGCCGGATCGTCGCGCGTGACGTTGCCCTCCAGCGTGCAGATCGCGGTGCTCGGCGTCGGCACGGGGAGGATCAGGATCTTCTCGACGGTGGTGTCGGCGGTGAGCGGGAAGTCGTCCGCGGCCTGCGAGCGGGTGATGTTGAACTCCGCCGCGAAGAGGGAGACGAAGCCGGCCGGCACTTTCTGGAACGTGACTTGGCCGTTGACGTCGGTGAAGCCGTCGAGCAATCCAACACCGGCAGTCGAGACGCCGACGTGCGCGCCGGCCACGAGGGCCTTGCGCGGATCGGGATCCTGCGCGAAGTCGGAGCGCTTGACCGTGACCTTGATCGTGGCCGTGCCGGCGAAGGGCTGCTTCTGGACGACGAGGTCCTGCACGACGACTTCGTTCGGCGTGCGGATCTGGTTCGTGGCATACGACGCGTTGCCGAGACCGTCGAGCACGGCCAGCGAGAACGGACCGACCGGCAGGTCATCGATGCGGAACGAGCCGTCGGCGTTGGTGTTGACGCTGCGATATTCGCCGAAGATCGAGTTCCTGGCGGCGACGAGCTTCTTCGCCAGCGGCGTGCCGTCGGCGTACTTCGCGACGCCGGTGACGGAGCCGCGCCCGAGGAACTGGAGGACGATGCGCTGGACCTCGCCGTCGGTGTGGATGGCGCCGGAGAGCCGCGTGTCTTTCCCGTCGGCCGTCGCGGCGAGCGTGTAGCCGCCGCTGATGGCCTTGTCGATGTCGCGGGCGATGAACTCGAAGAGGAACGAGCCGTCGTCCTGGGTGATGTCGAACTGCTGCCCGGCTTCCGTGAGCTGCACGAGCGCGCCCTTGACCGGCGTGTTGTCGCCGAGCAGCAGCTTCCCGACGATGCTGCCGCCGGGGGCGTTGTTGTCGATGCGCGGCACGATCGACGGCGGCGCGCTCGTGTAGCTCATGCCGGCGGTGAGGGCGTCGGCAATCGGATCGAGCCCGATCTTGTACTGCGCCTTCGCCGTCAGCGCGTGATCGAAGCTCAAGTTGAGGAGGCGCCCGTCGTCCTGCAGCGACGCGCCCGGAATCACGACCTGCGCGTTCGGATCGCTCGGCTTGTTCTTCTTCGTGATCTCCGGCACGCCCGCGGCCGGGAGGCTCGTGACGAGCGTGATGAGGTCGCGCAGCTTGCTGGCGTCAGCGACTTTCACCGGCCGGTTGAAGAGGACGGTCACGATGTGGCCCTTGTCGTCGAGGTGGAGGTCCTGCGCCGCGTGCACGACGGCGAGCGGCGTCTGCGCGACCGGGCTTCCTGAGACCGTGCCGACGGCGCCGCTGACGACGAGGTTGTCGCTCCCGCGGTCGACGGTGAGCGTCACGGGCGACCCAGCGGTCGCACCCGTGATGGCGATGGATTTGCGAACGAAGCTGCCGTCGGTGGCGCCGGGATAAATGAGGTCGAGGGTGAACGCGGCCGCTTGCGGCACGACCGTCACCTTCATCGACTCGTTCCACCGCCCGACGAGCGCGAGCTCGCCCGCCTCGGACGAGGAACCGAAGCGCGTCAACTGCGCCCACGGCAGCGTCGCCGGCGCCGGGTCGTCCTCGGCGCGCCCGGAGATGCTGGCGCCCGACGTCGCGCCGGTCACGGTCAGCGCGTACGGCCGCGCGCTGCCCGACACCGTCGCGCCATGCGCGAGGGCCAAAAAGTACGGCGAGCGGTGCGACGTCGCCGCGGCGAAGTCCGCCGCGAAGTCGCTCATGCTCTTCCCATTGGCGAGGCCGACTCGCTCGAGCTCCCGCGCCATCCCCGCCTCGGCGATGCGGCCGTTCGAGATCTTCTCGCGCACCTGATCCCACTCGTGCATGTCGGCGGAGCTGTCGACGCGCTCGACGTTGCCGAGGAGATCGAGGGCGAGATGGAAGATCGGATCGCGGTCCTCGGCCACGTTGTCCGCATTCGCATTCGCGCGGGCCACGAAGATGCGCTGCCCCGCCCGGGCGATGTCCTGCGCGCGCGTGAAGACGTCGGTGCGGACCAGCCGCGGGAACGACGACAGCGCCGGCACCATCGGCGCCGTGGCCAGGCTGTAGGCGATGCCGATGAGCGGCATCTGCGAGTTCACGAAGTCGGAGTTGACGTACTGCGTGTACCAAGGCATCACGATCGTCGCCGGCGAGAGCGGGATGCCGTTGGAGTCGACGCCCATGCGCAGCGTGACCGAGGCGGCCACGCCGTCGGGCGCGTCGGGCACGGACGCGTAGAAGTGCCCGTTGATCGTCGACTTGAGGTGATACGGCACCGTCACGGTGCCGCCGGGGTCGATGGTGAAGTTGCGCACGGCGTCGCCGTCGACGCGGCAGATGTTGTTGTTCGACCCTTCGTTGCAAGGCGGGATCGAGCCGAGGTCCACCTTCACCGTCTGCTTCGAGGCGGAGACGTTCGTGATGAACGCGTACGCGGTGTACGGCTCCCCCGCGCGCACGTTGTCGGGATGGACGAAGTTGACCTGGAAGCGCGGATCGTTGACGACGATCGACGCCTTGAGATGACCCTTCAGCGGCACCTGCGGCTGGTCGGGCGCGCTGTAGATGGCCCGGATGTCGATGTCGACGTCCTGCGTGCCGGTGCGCAGCGACTCGAGCGTCCACTCCGCCGAGCCTTGGGCCTGCGCCAGGAGAATGACGTTGCCGGTGGCCTTGTCGTAGATCGGCACTGGCTGCCCGATCGCCACCGCCGGCGTGACCTTGGAGATGCGCATGCCGTTCGGCGCGGTGAACGTGGCGGTGACGGAGTCGAGCTTGATCTGCGAGCCCGCCGGGGCCGCATTCGAAACGTTGAGGATGACGGCGAAGAATTGGTGGAGGACGCCGAAGCCCGTCGGAATGACGACGGCGGCCGGGATCGTCGGCCGCCGGTGCTTCAACGTCTCGTCGGCGTCGGGACCGCCCTCGTTCTCGCCGTCGCCCGGCGGAACGCTGAGGTCTTCGAGGAGCATCACGCCGAAGATCTGCGGCGGATCCCAGCGCGGCCGCGCGCCGTTGATCGGCGGCGGCGGCAGCCCGTCGGCGCTGGGGCTCGGCGGGATGATGGTCTGGTGCGTCCGCTTGTCGACGAGAACCGTGTAGGGGACCTGCACGGTCACGCCCTGCACGGCGAAGAGGAAGTTGTAGTCGTAGGCGTCGTAGTTCGTGGCGTCGACGTTGATGCCGCGCGCGCGGAGGTCGTCGGGGGTGAGTTGCTTGACCTGGACGTCGGTCGACAGCGTGCCGACGACGTCGATGGTCGTGCTGGCCGGAACGGCCGGCTGCACGAAGTTCCCCTTGTCGTCGAGGAGCCGGATGTTGAGGAGCGTGTACGTCCCCTGCTGGTGCAGCGGCGGCAGCGTGAAGGGGCGGCCGGGCTGGGTGCGGATGGTGATGGGGGCGTCGATGCCGGGGCCGATGAGGTCCGCCGCCGCAACCATCGTGGTCGGCGGCGCGGCGTCGCCGCTCTTGCCGCCGAAGAGCGTCGGGATGACGCCCGGAATGTCGGCGCCGGTCTGGTGCGGATGCGTATCGACTTCGAGCGTGAGTCCGGCGATGTTGAGCTGGCCGGAAGCAAACTCCGATGCGCGCGCGGCCGGAAAGAGGACCAGCGAGAAGAGAAGGGCGGCGAAGAGTTTTCTGGCCATCACGGATGCGGAATCGGAATGGTGTCGGCGTCGTGCATCTCGCGCTCGACGCGGAGGACGTGGGTGTCGACGCGCTTCGCGCCCGGCTCGATGACGAGGGCGTCGCGCGGCGGAAGGTCGCCGTCGACGCGCACGATGGAGTCGCGCACCGTCAGCGGGCCGCCTTCGGTCTTGTAGGTGATCGACTTCTCGCTGGGGAGGCCGTAGGCGTCGGCGGCGTTGCCGCGCACGGCCACGCGCAGCATTTCGTCATGCTCTTCGCGCCGCGCGTTCGGATACGACGCCCCCACGAGCGCCTCGGCCGCATCGCGCGAAAGGGCATAGGAATGGTCGTAGCCGACCTCGATCTTCGTCGCGCCGTTGTCGATCTCGAAGGCGTCGACGGAGCGGCCGCTGGCCGAGCCCTTCATACCTAGGGCGGTGGTGCGCCAGGCGTTGCCGCCGGCGATCTTTCCCGGCGCGGCGTTCGCCGCGGCCTTGAATCCGCCGCCGCGCTTCGGCGCCGTGGCCCTGGCGATCTCGTCGAAGCGCGTCACGCTGTAGGTGCCCTGGGCGTGATCGATCTCCGTCACCTGCTGCGCGGCGTAGTCGGTGATGGTGACGCGCTGCCCCGCCACGACGACGATGGTGTTGCCGTAGCAGTACTCATCGACGACGCGCGGCGCCTTCGCGAACGGGTCCTGGATCTTGCGCACGAGATGCAGCGGGCGCGGGAAGAGGGACGCCGCCGCCATCGCCGAAGCCGCTCCGAAGAGCAGCACGAAGGGAACGAATTTTCGAACCACGATTGTCTCCGAACCGGATCAGTGCCGGGCAAGGTAGCGGCGGAGGCGTGCGCGCGGGAACCCGCTTTTGTGCCAAAGCACGCGCTGCCGTGCCACGCATGCGAGAGTGTTTCAGCGGAGGTTGCGGCGCATCTGATCGACGGAGCTGTAGCCCGCCAGCAGTGCGGCTTCTTTTTTCGAGAAGCCGAGCGCCAGAAGCCGCATGGCGTGATGCCCGCGCACGCGGCGAAGGAAGGTCGACGGCGGCTCGTCGAACGACTCGTTCCACATGCGATAGAACGAGCGGCGCGACGACCAGCGGTGCTCGAGGTCGCGCAGCGCCGGGACGTTTTTCTCGACGGCGATCGCCTGAAGGAACGCGCGCAGCTTCACCGGCAGCTCATCGAGCGAGGTCCCGACCTCCTGCAACGCCGCGTTCAAATCCGGCCCGACGGTGTCGTCGGCGCAACGCTGCTGCTCGCGCCAGCGGTCGAGGTCCTCGAAGTTGCGGAAGGCCACGGCGTCGCACTCGGCGTCGCGCGCCAACGCCCCCGCCACCTCGGGCGGGCCGATGATGATGACACGTGAACCAGGGAGACGCATGGCGAGGAATGCTCGCCCTATGACGACGGGAAATGGGGCGCGATATTGGTACGCGCCTCAGCGCTCGGCCGTCGGCGAATGAAGAAATACCGCGCCGAGCGGAGGCAGCGTGAGATTGACCGACCACTTCCGCCCGTGCAGCGGAATCGGCGCGGCCTCGACGGAGCCCATGTTCCCCTGCCCGCTGCCGCCGTAGATCTTGGCGTCGCTGTTGAGGATCTCCTGCCATTGGCCGCCGTACGGCACGCCGATCGCGTAATTGTGATGCGGCAGGGGCGTGTAGCTCAGCGCGATGACGACGACGTCGCCCGACTTCGATTTGCGCATGAGAGACACGACGCTGTTCTCGCTGTCGCAGCAGTCGATCCACTCGAAGCCGTCGGGCGAGAAATCGAGCTCGTGCAGCGCCGGAATGGTTCGATACGCTTTATTGAGGTCCTCGACCCAGCGCTGCAGCTCCGCATGCTCCACGGTGTCGAGCAAATGCCAGTCGAGGCTCGTGTCGTGGTTCCACTCCCGCCATTGGGCGATCTCCCCGCCCATGAACAACAGCTTCTTGGCCGGCTGCGCGACCATGTGCGCGAAGAGCAGGCGCAGGTTCGCGAATTTCTGCCAGTCGTCGCCCGGCATTTTTCCGATGAGCGACCCTTTGCCGTGCACGACTTCGTCGTGCGACAGCGGCAAGACGAAGTTCTCCGTGAACGCATACATCATTCGGAACGTCAGGTCGTTGTGATGGAAGTGGCGGTGGACCGGGTCTTTGGCGAAATAGCGCAGGGAGTCGTGCATCCACCCCATGTCCCACTTCATGCCGAATCCGAGTCCGCCGATGTACGTCGGCCGCGACACTCTCGGCCACGCCGTCGACTCCTCGGCGATGACATGAACGTCGGGATGGACTTTGTAGACGTCCTGATTGAGCCGTTGCAGAAACTCGATGGCCTCGAGGTTTTCGCGCCCGCCGTGCTTGTTCGGGATCCACTCCCCCGCCTTGCGCGAATAATCGAGATAGAGCATCGAGGCCACGGCGTCGACGCGCAATCCGTCGGCGTGATAGACGCCCAGCCAATAGAGCGCGCTCGATAAGAGAAAGGAGCGCACCTCGTTGCGGCCGTAATTGAAAATGAGCGAGTTCCAGTCGGGATGAAAACCCTGCCGCGGATCGGCGTGCTCGAAGAGGTGCGTGCCGTCGAAGTACGAGAGGCCGTGCTCGTCGGTCGGGAAGTGGGACGGCACCCAGTCGAGGATGACGCCGATGTCGTGCTGGTGCAGGACGTCGACGAGGTACATGAAGTCCTGCGGCGTGCCGTAGCGGCTCGTCGGGGCAAAGAAGCCGGTGACCTGATAGCCCCACGATCCATAGAACGGATGCTCCATGATCGGCAGGAGCTCGACGTGCGTGAAGTTCATCTTGCGCGCGTACTCGGCGAGCGGCGCGGCGATCTCGCGGTAGCCGAGCGGGCGATTGTGCTCGTCGGGGTTGCGGCGCCAGGACCCGAGGTGGACTTCGTAGATCGAGAACGGCGCCTCGAAGGAGTTGCGCGCGTGGCGGCCCTCCATCCACTCCGCGTCGTTCCACTCGTAGTCGAGGTCCCACACCACCGACGCGGTGAGCGGCGCCGTCTCCGCGTGAATGGCGAACGGATCGGCCTTGTCGACTTTGTAGTGGTTGTGGCGCGAGCGGATGTGGAACTTGTACTTCGCTCCCTTGCCGACGTTCGGCACGAACGCTTCCCAGATGCCGGAGCCGCTATGCGCGGTCAGCGGATGCGCGTCGCGACTCCAATTGTTCCAGTCGCCGATGACGCTGACGCTCGCCGCGTTCGGGGCCCAGACGCCGAAGATCGTGCCGCCTTCGACGACGTGCGCGCCGAGTTTTTCCCAGAGGCGGTGGTGGCTCCCCTCGTTGAAGAGGTGGTAGTCCCAGTCGCTGAGCAGCGAGGCCTTGGCGCCGCCCACGTCGATGGTCTCGCGCGGCACGACGTCGACGCCGAGGTCCTGCATCTGGGCGGTGATGTCGGTGTCGTTGTTCATGGTCGCTGCGATGGTAGCAAGGGGCGAGCCGCCGGGAATGACTGCCGGGAGGCAGTGGTTCCGGTCCGCGAAACTTGTGATGTGCCGCGGGGTCCCTCCGTTCGGCAGCACAGAAAGGAGATACACCCGTGAAACAGACCGGCACCGTCAAGTGGTTCAACGACGCCAAAGGGTTTGGCTTCATCACGACGGAGAAGGGCGAGGACGTGTTCGTGCACTTCTCGGCGATCCAGGGCCGCGGCTTCCGCAGCCTTCCGGAAGGCGCCGCCGTCGAGTTCGAAGTGACCACCGGCCCGAAGGGCCTGCAGGCCCAGAACGTCGTTCCTCTCTAATTCAGAAAAACAACGTAGTTTTAGGAAGGACAGGCATCCGTGCCTGTCCTTTTTGTTGATGCCGCTTACGTCGCCGATTAGGTAGAAAACCTGCAATGAATCGTCCTCGCCGGGAGGACGAATGAGACCAGCCCGATCCATTCTCATCACGGCCGCGGCGCTCGTCATCACCGTTGCTGCTGCGGCTGAGCCACTCCGTATCGCCACGCTCGCAGGCTCGTCCGCGGGCGGGGGGTACGTCGACGGGATCCGCACCGCCGCGCGCTTCTCCGGACCGCAGTCGCTCGCCGTCGCGAACGACGGCACCGTCTACGTCGCCGACACGCGCAACCACGTCATCCGCGCCATCGCGCCGGACGGCTTCGTCTCCACCGTCGCCGGCGTGGCCGGTGAGCGCGGCAGCAACGACGGCGCCGGACGCCAGGCGCGCTTCAACTTCCCCGCCGGCATCGCCGTCGATGCGAACGGTACGATCTACGTCGCCGATACGAACAATCACACCATCCGCAAGATTGTCGCCGGCGTCGTGACGACGCTCGCCGGCAGCGCCGGCGTCTCCGGCACCGCGGACGGCAACGGCGCCGCGGCGCGCTTCACGTTCCCCGTCGGCATCGGCGTCGCCCTGGACGGCACCATCTACGTCGCCGACACGAACAATCACGCCATCCGCAAGATCACGCCCGACGGCTCGGTCACGACGCTCGCCGGCGTGAAACGCGCCCTCGGATACAACGACGGATTCGGCACGCAGGCGTCGTTCCGCTATCCATTCGACCTCGCCGTGGCCCCCGACGGCACGATCTACGTCGCCGACACGAGCAATGAGCTCATTCGCAAAGTGACGCCGGAGGGGCGCGTCACGACCGTCGCCGGCGCCGCGCAGACGACCGGCACCACCGACGGCACCGGCAACGCCGCGCGCTTCGATCACCCGTGGGGTATCGCCGTCGACGCCGCGGGCAACGTCTACGTGGCCGACGCCGAGAACGAAATGATCCGCAAGATCCGCCCCGACGGCACGGTGTCGACGCTCGCCGGCTTCGCCGCGCGCTTCGTTCATCCGAACGACGTCGCCGTCGACGCCGCCGGCAACGTGCTCGTCGCCGATCGCGACAACGAGGCCATTCGCATCGTCTCCCCCGCCGGCGTGACGACGACGTTCGCCGGCTCGATGCCGGAATTCGGAAACGGCGACGGCCCCGGTAACCTGGCGCGCTTCACCTTTCCGGACTCCGTCGCCAGCGATTCGCTCGGGAACATCTACGTCGCCGACGGCAACCACACGATCCGCAAGATCACGCCGCAAGGGGTCGTGACGACGTTCGCCGGCCAGGCGGGACAGAGAGGCTCCGCCGACGGCACCGGCAGCGTGGCGCGCTTCTACAATCCGTCCGGCGTCGCCGTCGACGCGAACGACAACGTCTACGTCGCCGACACGAACAACCACACGATCCGCAAGATCACGCCGTCGCGCGTCGTCACGACGATCGCCGGCCTGGCCGGCACCAGCGGCTACGAAGACGGCACCGGCTCGCAGGCGCGCTTTCAGTACCCGTGGGACGTCGCGGTCGACTCGCGCGGCAATGTCTACGTCGCTGACACCTACAACCACAAGATCCGCATGATCGAGCCGTCGGGCGTGGTGACGACGTTCGCGGGCGGCTCGCTGGGCAGCTCCGACGGCATCGGCCGCACCGCCACGTTCAATTACCCGACCGGCATCGCCGTCGACGCTGCGCGCAATCTCTACATCGCCGACTGGGGCAACAGCTCGATCCGCAGGATCACGCAGGCCGGCGCCGTGACGACGATCGCCGGCAAATCGGGCAGCAGCGGCAGCGACGACGGCACCGGCTCCGCCGCGCGCTTCGATCATCCGAACGACGTCGCGGCCAAGCCCGACGGCACGCTCTACGTCGTCGACACCGACAACCACACGATCCGCGAGATCACGCCCCTCGGCCTCGTGACGACGATCGCCGGTCTCCCAGGAACGTCCGGCAACGTCGACGGCGTCGGCCCCACCGCGCGCTTCCTCTTCCCGAACGGCATCACGCTCGATCCGAGCGGCCGCATCGTCGTCGCCGATACGTACAACCACGCGATTCGCATCGGCTTCGCGCCGCAGCCGCGGCGGCGGGCGGTGGGGCACTGACGCTTCCGCGCATTCACACCCGTCCTTTTTGTTTGCGGCGGAGGAGCTTCTCGAAGTCGTCGTAGATCTCCGGCATCTCCAGCACGGAAGAGAACTCGCGCAGGTGGTGGCGAATGCGAGCGAGGTCGAGATTCGGGTTCATGGTGAGAATCACATCGATGTCGAGCCAGTCCTTCGGCCGCCGCGCCACCGCCTTCATGATCACGAGGTCTTCGGCGGAGGAGATGCGAAGCCGTAGCCGCTTGACGTCAACCATCGACGCACGCTCCACCGCTTCGCGCTCGAACGGCAGCCCGCCGAGCGACACGTCGACCTCTACGCCGCTCTTGTCATGCCGGAGCAACAGCATGCGCGAGCGTGACGCAAAGTCGAGAGCGTCGTCGATGCGAGGCACCAACCCATAGCGCGCAGCGGAGTCGAGGGCGCGCTGCCATCCAACGTCGTCCGCAAGCACGACGGCATCGACATCCTTCGTGATGCGCGGCCGCCCGCGGATGGAGACGGCGACACCGCCGATGATTGCTCCGTCGATATGCTCGCTCGTCAGCCATTGCATGACGGCCTTCAGAGCAGGGACCAGCGTCGACGGTTGAATCGCGTCGCTCACTGCAGGTAATGCGCGTACAGGCGCATCCAGATGTCGCGAACGCGCCGGAGATCCTCCTCCTCGTCAGCGGCAGGCGGGAAGAGATCGGCAGAGGCAACTAGCGTTTCCAGGTCGCGAAATCTCTCCTCCGGCGTCTTCGCGCGCGCCTCTGCGTCCGTGAACTCATTCACGATCTTCCACCGCTCCATCCAGGCGCGCGCTTCCTCGCGAGTCATGCGGAAATCCTACCCCAACAACTCCATCACCCCCCGCAGGGGGATGCGCACCCACTCCGGGCGGTTGTTCAGCTCGTAGACGATCTCGTAGAGCGCCTTCTCGATGAGGTAGGCGTCGAGCAGCACGGCCGTCTCCTCGCGCGACGACGGGAGGTGGGCGGCGTCGGCGCTCACCTCGAAGTAGGCGCGGAGGAACGCGGCCGTCACCCAGCGGTGCCAGAAGCGTGCGCCGGTCTCGAGCTTGTCGACGTCCTCGGCGCGGATGACCGAGCCGCGCGACTGGCCGTGCACAACCGCGTACGGCGCGTAGTGGAACGAGCGCAGCATGCCGGCGACGTCGCGCAGGGCGCTGCGCTTGATGCGGCGCTCGCTCAGCGGCCGCGCCGGCTCTCCTTCAAAGTCGATGATCGTGAAGTCGCTGCCGGTGTGGAGGACCTGCCCGAGGTGGTAGTCGCCGTGCGTGCGGATGCGCAGGCCGCCGATCTTGCCGTTGAGAATCGCGCGGATGCGCTGCTGCAGCTCGGCGTCGCGCGCGACGAGGAGCTCCGCGTCGGCGACTGACTTCGCGCGACGGCGCAAGAGCGCCATCGTATGCACCGCCTGCGTGCGCATCGACTGGTAGATCGAGCGCTGGTAGTGCGGCGTGAACGGCTCCGGCGCGAAGGCCGGAATGTCGTCGCGCGAGGCCAGCGCCAGGTGCATCTCAGCGGTGCGGATGCCGAGCGTCGACGCGTCGGAGAGGTAGCCGGCGATGAGCTCGTGCGCGAGGTCGGGCACGCTCCGCGTCGCCAGCGTCATCGGATGCTCCGGCGGCGTGGCCCGAACCATCTGCTCGACGGCGTTCTCATCGCTCAGCACGCGCTCGAAGAAGCGGTTGATCTCGTCGAGCGTGTACTGCCAGGCGTCGCCGGCGTTCTGCGTGTACTGCTGCAGGATCGCCACCGTCGCGGGCTCGCTGTCGCCGTCGTAATGAATCGATCCAGCCACGCGCGGCGTGTTGCGGAAGCTCGTCTCCTCGCTCAGGAATCGCGAGACCTCGAGGTCGGTGTTCTCGCCCGCCTCGAGGCGGCGGAAGAGCTTGAGGAAGAGGCGGTCGCCGTAAAGAAGCGCGGTGTTGCTCTGCTCCGCGCGCAGCACCTGCGCGTGCAGATCGCCGCTGCCGCGCAACTCGCGGAACGCGCGCGCGGGCGCGCCGTGCAGCGTGCCGTGCTGGCCCTTGAGCTGGCGACGGCGGGCCACGACGTCGAGGAGCGCCGCGGCGAACGATTCGTCGAGGAGCGGCTCGACGAGCATCGCCCCTTCGCGCAGCCGCGCGACCGTCATCGCGGCGCGCGCCTCCGCTTCTTCCGCGCGCCGCGCGTGCCCGACGGCGAGCGGGACGACGTAGCGCTGCGGCTCGCCGTCGGTGAACTCGACTTCGACGATGGCCAGGACGCCGGCGTCGTTCGGCAGCGCCACGCGCTCGCGTACGACGGCAGCGGCGATCGTCCGCGCCTTTCCACCGAACCAGCGGCGCGTTTTGAGATAGCGAATCAGCGCCCGCTCGAGCGCGGCGCGGTTGCGCTCCGCAAACACCTCGGTGAGCGTCCGCGCGCCGAGCGCCGGCGTCTCCTCCGTCGTCGCCTCGGCGGTCTGGCGCTCGAGCGAGAACCAGTAGAACGCGAAGGGCCCGAGGTTGAGGAAATACGGGCGGTCGCCGATCTCCGGGAAGCGCGTGCCGCCGGAGAGCTCGACCGGGACCATGCCGCGGAACTCGCCGAGGTCGAGCTCGAAGATCTGCACGAGGCGGGAGAGATTGGCCACGACGAGGATCGTCTCCTCCTCGAAGCGCCGCACGAACGCCAGGATCTTGCGGTTTTCCGGCAGGAGAAACTCCATCGTCCCGCGCCCGAACGCGCGGTAGTGCTTGCGCATGGCGATGAGGCGCTTCATCCACCACAAGAGCGAATGCGGCGATGCCTGCTGCACTTCGACGTTGATCTGCTCGTAGTGGTAATGCGGGTCGATGATGGCCGGCAGGTAGAGCTTCTGCGGGTTCGCGCGCGAGAAGCCGGCGTTGCGGTCGGCGCTCCACTGCATCGGCGTGCGCACCCCGTTGCGGTCGCCGAGGTAAATGTTGTCGCCCATGCCGATCTCGTCGCCGTAGTAAATGATCGGCGTGCCGGGAAACGAGAAGAGCAGGCCGTTCATCAGATGGATGCGGCCGCGGTGGTTCTGCATCAGCGGCGCGAGACGGCGACGGATCCCGAGGTTGATGCGGGCCTGCTTGTCGGCGGCGTACGTGCGCCACATATAGTCGCGGTCTTCGTCCGTGACCATCTCCAGCGTCAGCTCGTCGTGATTGCGCAGGAAGAGCGCCCATTGGCAATTCGGCGGGATAGGCGGCGTCTGGGCCATGATGTCGGTGATCGGGAAGCGGTCTTCCTGCGCGACGGCCATGTACATGCGGGGCATGACCGGAAAATGAAAGGCCATGTGGCATTCGTCGCCGTCGCCGAAATACGGCCGCGAATCCTCGGGCCATTGATTCGCTTCCGCGAGCAGCATGCGCCCGGGAAACTTCTTATCGATGTGCGTGCGGAGCTTCTTCAAAAACTCGTGCGTCTCGGGGAGGTTCTCGCACGTCGTCCCTTCGCGCTCGTACAAATACGGGATGGCGTCTAAACGAAACGCGTCGACGCCCATGTTCATCCAGAAGTCGAGCACCTTGATGAGCGCGTCGTGCACGGCGGTGTTGTCGAAATTGAGATCGGGCTGGTGCGAATAGAAGCGGTGCCAGTAATACGCTTTCGCGACGGGGTCCCACGCCCAGTTCGAGGTCTCGAAGTCTTTGAAGATGATGCGCGCCTCGCGGTATTTGTCGGGCGTGTCGCTCCAGACGTAGAAGTCGCGCCACGGAGAGCCTTTTTTCGCGCGCCGCGATTTCTGAAACCACGGATGCTGATCGCTCGTGTGGTTGATGACGAGCTCCGTGATGACGCGCAGGCCGCGATTGTGGGCCTCGCGCAGAAATTGCCGGAAATCGCTCAATGTGCCGTACGACGGATGCACTGACGTGTAGTCGGCGATGTCGTAGCCGTCGTCGCGCAGCGGCGAGGGGTAGAACGGCAGGAGCCAGATGACGTCGACGCCGAGGTCTTGGAGGTAGTCGAGCTTGGCGGTGAGCCCGGCGATGTCGCCGACGCCGTCGGCGTTCGTGTCGAAGAACGCCTTGACGTGCGTCTGATAAATGATCGCGTCTTTGTACCAGTCGGTCATAGTGCTGAGTGCTGTGTGCTGAGTGCTGAGTAACGCATTGAACTCAGCACTCAGCACTCAGCACTTCATAGGAAGTATTCGAAATCACGTTCCGTCCTTACCTTTCGGCGAATTCTAAACACGTGCGCCGGCACCACCTGCGGATTCAATTGCACGTAATTCCGCGGCCCGTGCCAGGTGTAGCGCGCGCCCGACAGGAGCTCGTGTACCTGGAAGGGGCGGTTGGGGTCGAGGTTCAGGGCATTGAGATCGAGCTCGATCCAGCCGGCCTGCGGATTGTGCGGGTCGACGTTGACGACGGTGAGGACGACGTCGTCGCCCTGCGACTTGCTGTAGCAGAGAATCTCGTCGTTCGTCGTGTCGTGGAATCGCAGCGTGACGTTTTGCTGCAATGCCGGGTTCTCGCGGCGGACGCGATTGACGAGGGCAATCATCTCCGTCAGGTCGTCGTCGGCGTCGCCCCAGTTCTTGACCTCGTATTTCTCGGAGTCGAGATACTCCTCGCTCCCCGGCTCGCGCGCGGTGTTGACGAAGCGCTCGAACGCGGGACCGTAAATCCCGTAATTTGCGCTCAGCGTCGCGGCGAGCATCAGGCGGATCACGAAGGCCGGACGGCCGCCGTATTGCAGATACTCGGGGAGGATGTCGGGCGTATTCGGCCAGGCATTGGGGCGGAAGAAGTCGCTCACGGGCGGCTTGGTGATCTCTTTGAAGTACTCGGTCAATTCGTATTTCGTGTTGCGCCACGCAAAGTACGTATACGACTGCGTGAATCCCGCCTTCGCCAGCCAGTACATGATCCGCGGCCGCGTAAACGCCTCGGCCAGAAAAATGAGGTCGGGAGTCTCGCGCTTCAATTCATTGAGCGCCCAATGCCAGAACGGCAGCGGCTTCGTGTGCGGATTGTCGACGCGGAAGATGCGCACGCCTTTGTCGATCCAGAAGCGGAAGACGTCGCGCAGCTCCTCCCACAGCTCCTTCCACGCGCCCGACTCGAAGTGGAACGGGTAGATGTCCTGATATTTCTTCGGCGGATTCTCGGCGTATTGCACGCTGCCGTCGGGGCGCTTCAGGAACCACTCCGGATGCTCGCGCACGTACGGATGATCGGGCGCGGTCTGGAAGGCGACGTCGAGGGCGATCTCGATGCCGTGCTCCTTCGCGCTGGCCACGAGGCGCTTGAAGTCGCGCATCGTGCCGAGGGACTCGTGGATGTCTTTGTGTCCGGCGATCGCCCAGGGGCTGCCGACGTCGCTCTCTGTCGACGCGACGCTGTTGTTCCGCCCCTTGCGGAACGTCTTCCCGATCGGATGGATCGGCGGGAGGTAGAGGACGTCGAAACCCATCCGGGCGACGCGCGGGAGCTGCGCCTCGACGCCGGCGAACGTGCCGAAGGAGCGCGGGAAGAGCTCGTACCAGGTGCTGAAGGCGGCCTTGCGGCGATCGACTTCGATCGCAAATTCGCACGGCAGGCGCGAGACGAAGTGCCGCTCGCCGTTGCGCCACATCAGCTCGAGGAGCTCGTCGCTGCGCACGGCGTGCACCTTATCGGCGGCGTCGTCGCTCCCCTCCATCACGCTCACGTAGTGCTCGAGGCGCGCGCGGTCGCGGCCCTTCGCGCGCGCGGCGGCGGCGCGGACCATCTCCAGGCCGATGAGGAGCTGCACGTCGTAGTCGCCGGCGGCGCGCTTCTGCAGGTCGCGGTGCCAGGTGAGGAAGTGGTCGATCCACGCCTCGATGGTGAAGAGATAGCAGCCGAGCTTCTCGACGCGGAGCTCGGCGCGCCAGCGGTCGTTGACGAGCGCGCGCATGCGCGTCTCGATCGGCGTTTTCTCCGAGGCGTGGCGATGGAGGAGAACCGCGGAGATGAGATCGTGGCCGTCGGCGAAGATGTCGGCTTCGACGGCGACGTCGTCGCCCTCCACGCGCTTCGCCGGAAACGCGCCGTTGTCGACGCTCGGCTGCACTCCCTCGATGATGACCCGGGCCCTGCCGTCGAATACCACGCGGCGGGTGGGTGCCAGAGACGTGCCCGTCAGAGGAGTTTGCGCAGGAGCGGCCGCACCAGAAATCCGAGAACGCTCGCCGCGGGGCCGCTGCGGAAGGAGCCGAGGCGGACGAGCTGCTCGCCGGCGACGAAGAGCGCGACCAGGCCGGCGATGAGCTGGCGGTTCGAGTACGCGGTGATGAGACCGAGGATCGCGAAGGTCAGAACGAACGCGGCGACGGGCGCGGAGAGGTGCTGGTAGTCGTAGCCGTAGCGCTGTTGCAGGCGGAATTGGTCGGCAACCGGGAGCAGCGTCGCCAGCGGCTCGCGCAGCAGCAGGGCGTCGCTGTGCACGCGGTCGTCCGGCGTCGCGGTGATCGGCGTGCCGTGGCCCGGCGGGCGCACGAACGGCGACTCTTCGGCGCGCCGCCCGCCGGCGACCCAATAGACGATGTAGGCGATGACGCCAAACGACGAGCCGGCGGGGCGGCGCTGAGTAAAAACGACGAGGAAGCGGAGCGCCATCTCCATCAAGAGAAACGCGGCAACGACGACGGTCCAGGCGGGGATCGGCCGAAGGGCCATTTTCTCGCTCACCATGTAGGCGACGACCAGGAAGAGCAGAAAGAGCTCGCTCAGGAGCGACATCATCGTCATCTGCGACGGCAGAACGCCGAGCTCCGAGCCGATGCGCTCCTGCACGATGGCCGGCAGATGCCCGGTGAGGAGCGAGAGCGCGCCGGCGGTCTTGCGCTTCTGCTCGCGCGCCAGCGCCGCGCGCCACTCCGCCGCAAGCGCCGTCTCGGAATCGGCGTCGTAGCGCGCGGTGACGCGCATGGCGTGGTGCTCGCGCCACGGCTCGAGCGTGTAGCGCACGCCCTGCGGCAGCGCCTCGGCGGAGACGACTTCAAAGTATTGCTCGTCCCACAGCACGGCGGTGCCGGGAAACTCCGCGCTCGTATTCGTCTTCTCGACGCGTGCCCTCCACGGTTTCGGCAGGCGCGAGGACAGCACGATGCGCTCGCCGTCGACGCGGACGCGGTCGGACCCGAACGGTGTCATGTGCGGACGATTGTACTTACTTGGTCGCGCGCACGAACGCGCTCATGAGCGCGCCGTCGATGGCGTCGAAGTCGATCCCCTCCGCGTTCTCCATCAGCCGCCGCGCATCCTCGGCGCGATAGATCCGCGTCGGCTCGACGCCCACCTCCCGGAATCCCACCTCGGCCAAGAGAGCGCGGTAGTCGTCCTCGTGCAGCGCGCCGGAGATGCAGCCCGCCCACAGCTCGGCGCTGCGCATGACCCGCTCGGGAAGGTCGCCGCGGCGGACGATGTCGGAGACGGCGAAGCGGCCGCCCGGCTTGAGCACGCGATAGGTCTCGGCGAGGACGCAGCGCTTGTCGGCGGAGAGGTTGATCACGCAGTTCGAGATGACGACGTCGACGGAATCGTCGGGCAGCGGGATGCGCTCGATCTCGCCGCGCAGGAACTCGACGTTCTCGACGCCGGCCTTGCGCTGGTTCTCGCGCGCCAGGGCGAGCATCTCGTCGGTCATGTCGAGGCCGTACGCCTTGCCGGTGGGGCCGACGCGGCGCGCGGAGAGCAGGACGTCGATGCCGCCGCCCGAGCCCAGGTCGAGAACGACCTCGCCGGGCTTCAGCTCGGCGAGAGCGGTGGGATTGCCGCAGCCTTGCGAGGCCAGCACCGCCTCGACCGGAAGCGCCGCCACCTCTCCGTTCGAGTAGAGATCGCCCGTCACCGGGTTGCAGGAGCTGTCGCCGCCGCAGCAAGGGGCTTTCGCGCCGCGTGCCGCCGTCGTGGCCACGTTGCCGTATTTCGCTTTGATCGTTTCTTCGATATTCATATGCGCGAAAGCAGATGTATCATGGCTTGCGTGCGATAGTCAAAGATCTTCTCGAGCTCGCGCGCCACGAGCCGTCCGGCGATGAGGCGCCCAAGGATGCCGAAGGGAAGCTCGTATTCGACGCGGTCGTGCATCTCCGTCCCCTCGGCCACGGCGCGGTACGAGTGCGTGTGCCGCCACGCCTTGTACGGCCCGCGCTCCTGCACGTCGGCGAACAACTCCCCCTCCCGCCACGCCTCGATGCGCGACGCCCAGCGAAACGGCAGCCCGAACACGCGCAGCGCGTAGTCGATGCGGTCGCCCTCGCGCAGGCGGCGCGCCGGGCCGGCCACGATGCGGAAGCGCGCCGACGGCGGCGTAATGCGGGCGAGGTTCTCGGGCTGCGCGAAGAAGTCGAAGACGCGCGGCAGCGGCGCGGGGATGATCGTGGTCCGCTCGAGGATCATGCCGACGCCGCGCGCTCCCGCTGCGCGCGCGCGAAGTCGGCGTCGTAGACGCAGCGAAGGACGTCCGGATCGGTCGATGCCCGCAGGGTGAAGCGGGAGCGCCAGCCGTCCTCGCGCCGCGCATCGATCCACTCCAGCGCGCTATCCGCGCTCGCTCCGGCGCGCAGCAGCGCATAGTAGACGTACGCGTATTCGTCGGCCAGGCGCGTAGCGAACGTGATCGGGTTGTCGGTGTTGATCGACATCGGCACGCCGCTGTCGAGCGCGGGTTTGTCGCCCGGGAGCGGCTGGATGCGAAAGGCCGGGTGCTCGCCGAGGTCGCTCATATCGCCGATGAGCTGGTTTGACGACGGATTGCTCTCGATGGTGATCTCCATCCGCCCCATGGTGCCGGCCAGGAATCGCTGGGCGCTCTCGAGCATGGCCACTTCGGACTCGGTCATGGTCACTTCGATCGGGACGATGGCGCGGCGATACACGGCCGGATCGCGCAGATAGTAGCGGACGAGGGAATCGGCGCGAAGGCCGTCGAATGGCGGCAAGTCGAGCGGCTGCGGCACGGCGAAGCCGATGCGGTCCAACTTGCGGACGCAGTGCAGTTCCTCGCGCATGGCGATGAGGGCGTCGAGCGAGACCTCGTCGCCGAAGATCGCCGCGCCGAGGGCCGAGGCTTGCTCGCGGGCCACTTCGATGCGGGAGAGCTCCGGCTCCATGTCGCCGCGCCGATACCGGACGAGCTCCCAGAGGAGATCGAACAGGCGCTCCTCGCGCGGCTGCATCACGGTCGGGAAATCGCGGAGCATGCGGCGGGGATCGCTGCCGAGGGCGATGCCGTGGCCGATGCGATCGCCCGGAGAGAGCAGGCCGAACTCGATCGGCTCGTGCATCCGGCGGATGCCTTCGGCCAGGCGGCGAAAATCCTCGCCGCCGTGCCAGGTGACGCGCAGCGGCGTGCAGTTCCAGCGCGGCCAGCGCGCGTGCATCCTGCTGGCGGCAATGCGAGAGGCGTCGCGCACGCGCTGCATCGAAGGGATGACGACCCACGCCGGCACGGCCAGCTCGTGGTTGGCGATGTCGACGCCGCGGAGGATGACGAGAGTCTCCGGCCGGAATTCGAGCATGGTCTCGATGGCGGCGACGCGCGTGCGGACGTCGCGGTACCACGATGCATAGCGCCATCGCGACGTTTCGGGATCGCCGACGTCGCGCCCGTTGGCGACGCCCTGTTTGATGAAGTGCAGGACGAGCCCGACCTCCGCGTGCTTCCCGCGCCCGGGATGCGGCTCGGCGAGATACTCGTGCGCCTGCCGCGCGCAGCGGCGGGCCTCGTCGCGCACGTCGAGCCACGTCGTGCCCGGCGACGTGCGCGCTTCCATCGCCCCCAACCACAATCCGCCGGATTGCAGCGCCAGCGCACAGTGGTAGAGCGCGTTCTCGAGGACGCCGCGCACGCGTCCGAGGCGCGTGTAATGCCGCGTGAACCAATCGAGGCCCGCGGTCCCCGGCTCCTCCGTGACGAAGCGAAAGGTCATGCAGCGGATCCGCTGGTACTGCCAAAAGATCGTGGCCAGATCGCCATCGCCGCGGAGCCGGGCCAGGATGCGGCAGGCGAACGTCATTTCCGGCAGCGGCAGTCCTTCGCCCACGTCGACGACGGCACTGAGCGGATCGAACCCCAGTGCGTGTCCGACCGAGAAACGATCGGGCGGCCGGCCGTTCCGCCACTGCATCTGCCGCACGGTCTCGGGGCCGAGAAGGCGGCGATACATGCGCACCATCTCGCCCGCCGGCGGCATGGCCATGGCCGGATCGGCGAGCGCGCCGAGGACCCGCCGAAGAAGCGCGAGCGCCTGCACGTGTCCCTCGGGCGAATGCGTGCTCGCCGCGATATAGGCGAGCGTGCGCCGGTCGCGAACGTCGTTCGACGCCACGAACTCGCGGAACGGCATGGCCGCGTCGAAACGGCCGCGGCGCAGGAGGAAGGACATCAACAACACGCGCACGATGGCGGCCTGCACGAGGCGCTGCTGGAACGCGGCGCCGGAGCCGAACGGCACGCCGCTGCCGCCGGCGGCGTCGCCTTGCGGATCGATCGCGCCGATCATCAGCGCCGTCCAGAGGAGCGGAAACGGGAAGGCAGCGCCGACGTGCATGTGCGTCTCGCTGACCGGCTGCCGCTCGAGCATGCGCTCGATGAGCGGCGTGGCCAGCTCGACGGCATGGCCGGGCGGCGGCAGGCCGTGCACGAGCGAGGCAACGGCGAAGAGAAGGTCGGCGGGAAGGGCGAGCGAGAGGTACCGCCACGATGCCGCGATGTCGCGCACGCCCGTGCCGCTACGGCCGAGCAACGTCACCGTGGAGCCGCGGCAGTCGAGATGCCGCGCCGCCGCTGCGGCCAAAAGGTCGAAGAGCGGCACGTCTCCGCCCGGATTCTCTCCGAACCACACCCCCTCGCGCGCGCGCCGCAGCGCGTCGAGCGAGAGTCCGCGCGCCCGCGGCCGGATCCACTCCTCGAGCTCCTCGGCCATGCCGGCGGTGTCGGAGGAGCGGAAGCGATCGGCCGCATTGAGGTGCGTGACGGCGCGCTCGAAAGCCAGCGGCGACCGGAACGGCCACGCCACCGTCTCGGCGGCGATCCAGCGGGAGGAGACGAGGGAGGTCATGCCGGCTCTGGAGCGGTGGACTTCGCCTTGCGCGGGCGCGGCGGTTTCAGCGGCACGCCGATCTCGTGCGACCACGTGAAACGTTCGGCGGGTGCTTCGTCGATCTCCTTGAGAAGGTCATTGATCTCGTTGCGCGAGCGCAGACTGTCGCCCGAGACCGAACGGAGAATGGCGGCGCGCGCACGCTCGAAGCGCACCCTGCGCAACGCCCGTTTCCGCGCGTTGCTCAACTTCGTGTCGGAGACGAGGGCGTGGAACCACTCGTCCGCCTCCGCGCGCGGGAGGCCGCTCTCCGGCGCCGCCATCAGCACGGCCCGCGTGCGCGCCCAATCGATGACGTTCCGGTCCCGCCGGAAGCGGAGATTCTTGCGGCCGAGCGCTTCGACGGCGCTCGCCAGCGTCGACCAGGCGGGGGGCTCGCCGGACGTGCTGTCGATCTTCCGCGCTTCCGACACGTGAACGACGAGATGAACGAACCAACGCGCCAGCCACGGCACCAGCGCATGGGGGTCGACCGTTTCGAGTTTGCTGCTGGCGCCGCGGACGACTTCCCCCCAGAGGCGCGAGAAGACGTGAAAGTCGAGGAAGGAGTCCCAGTTCGGCAGCGGCCAATAGAAATCGATGGCCTGCCCCGCCAGATCGCTGTCGTACGACACGGTGCCGAACGCGAGATCGTAGCCGCTCGGCGTCAGCGAGGGCCCGATGAAGTCGCCGTTCGGATCGTCGGCGATCAGGTCGGTGGCCAGGATCAGCACGGACGCGATCTCCTCATTCAGCGGCAGCCTGCCGCCCGTGCGGTCGAAACGGATCGAGTAACCGGTCACGTCGCGGAGCGCGAACCAGAAGCTGTCGCTGATCTCGCGGTACGGCGTGATCCGCCGGAAATACGGCGATGTCTTCAACCGCAGCGTTTCGAGAAGGAGACGCGTCCGATCGAAGTCGTCGACGCGCAGGACCCGCTGCAGGTCGTCGGCGACGTCGCGCAGGAGACCGGAGCCGTCGATCACGTCGCGCCACATGCGCAATAAGAGCGTCGCTACGCGCTCGCCCTTCGAGACCGCCGGCCCCTGCTGATCGACGTATTCGCGGAAGGCGATCACGCGGCGGACGCGGTCCGGCAGTGCGTTGCGCGTCCAGGGATCGGCCTCGAGGTAGTCGTAAAAGTTGCGAGGGTCCGGCTTCAGATTGCCGATCAACGGTTCGGCGTTGACTTCGACGCGTTCGAACGTCTCCTTCATCAGCTTGTGGCGCTCGTGGAGCGGCAGCGGCGGCAGACTGAATCGATGGCCGCGAGGGATGACCTTGTCGAGCACGTCGTTCGCCAGGCGCGTCGCCGCCTCGCGGTCGATCAGCTCGGCCGAGCGGTCGGCGTCGAGATCGAGAAGCGTCAGCGGCTGCCGGATCCGCCCCATGTACCAGTCGCTGAGCATGCTCTGAAACAGCGGCAGGTCGCCCACGAGCAGATAGGCCACGCGCTCGTGCTCGAGAAGGCGGATGGTGTTGAGCACCCGCACGGAGTGCTTCGGCTGCATGTCGGCGTCGTCGATGGCGATGACGAACAGCGGGACTTTGCTGCTGCCGAAGCGGGCCTTGAAATCGATGACCAGGCCGTTGACGAATTTGCGGAAGACGTCGGAGAGCTGGAGCCGCTGCAGCTCCGCGTCGCGGAGCTCGAGCATGTAGGCCTCGGCGTCGAGGGCCTTCTCGCGCTCCTTCAAGTTGCCGTCCCACTGCGCCGCCGCGGCCATGAAGTCGCGCCAGCCGGAAACGCATTTCATCGTGCTGTCTTCGACGGCGACCCACGGCGGAGCCGCGCGCGGGACTTTCTCCTCATGCGGCGCTTCGATGCCTCGCAGCACTTGATGGAACGCCGCGCCGATGTACGGCAACAGACTGGCCGACTCGCTCAACGTCTGCAGGCCGATGTTCGCGATCGGCACGATCAGCTCGCGCGACCCCTCCGTCGTATCGGCAATGGCGTCGAGGAACTCCTGCTCGCGGACCGGCGCTGGCGTCTGCGTTCCCGATTCTTCGGTACCCGATTGCTGGGCTTCGTGCTTCTCGCGCACGCCGTCCGACCAGTACCGCAGCAGCCGCAGCAGGACGACGGTCTTCCCGGAGCCGCGGCCGCCGTCGATCAGGACGACGCGGTTCATCGGGTTCGTGTCGATGGGAGGCAGAAAGTGATCGAAGGGCGACTTCGACGTGCTCTCGGTGCTGCGCCGGCGTGCAAACTGGTGGAAGCGGAGATGAGCGTTGAGCACCGCATTCTGTTGGTCGTGGGTCAATTTCTCCCACAACAACAGCGAGGCTTCTGTCCGCGGCTTGCCGCCGACACCTGCGACCATGGGCGCCTCCCTTATGTTTATGGAGTGACGCCGCGAGGAGTTTCCCTACCAGATCACTTCACGACCGGCACGACGTCGTTGAGGATCCAGAGCGGCCCGACGAGGAGGTGCAGGGCGTTGGTGAGGAAGGCGGGGCTGCGCTTTTCGTAGACGCTGTGGCCGAGGAACTGGAGGATCCAGCCGAGGACGAAGAGGGCGACGTTGAGCCAGAGCGGCATCCATGTGCCGAGAAAGTAGAAGCCGACGGAGACGGCGAGCATGACCGCGCCGAGGCGCCAGTCGAGCATGAGGTAGACGACCTCGGCGACGGCGATGAGGAGCATGGCGGCGTCGATCCATACGCCGCCGACGTGCGTCCCGACGCGCGCGAGCATGCCGATGAGCGTGAGCATGATCATGGGGATGCCGAAGCGGTGGAACCATTTGTTGCCGCGGGTACGGTGGTAGGCGGCATAATCGGAGAACAGCGTCCGAATGTCTTGCATGTGGAGATTATGAACGCACTGCCGCTCATCCTCTTCTTCCTGGCCTGCATCGCCATCGGCTACCGCTATTACTCGGCGTTCCTGGCGGCGAAGGTGATGGCGCTCGACGACGCGCGGGTGACGCCGGCGCACCGGTTCAACGACGGGCAAAACTACGTGCCGACGAACAAGTGGGTCTTGTTCGGGCACCACTTCGCGGCCATCTCCGGCGCGGGGCCGCTGATCGGGCCGGTGCTGGCGGCGCAGTTCGGATACCTGCCGGGGCTTCTGTGGCTCGCCTTCGGCGTCGTGCTCGCGGGGGCGACGCACGACTTCGTCATCCTGGCGTCGTCGGTGCGGCGCAACGGCAAGTCGCTCGCGGCCATCGCCCGGAGCGAGATCTCCCCGCTGGCGTCGGTCATGGCCATGCTGGCGATTCTGTTCGTGGTGGTGATCGCGCTGGCGGGGCTCGGCCTCGCGGTCGTCAACGCGCTGGCGGAGTCGCCGTGGGGGACGTTCACGATCTTCCTGACCATCCCGATCGCCCTCGTGGTCGGGCTCTACCTCCACAAGTCGCACGCGCCGAACGCGATTCGCACCGGCTCGATCTTCGGCGCGCTGGCGGTGCTGGCCGCGGTCATCGTCGGGCACGCCATTCCGGGCTCGCCGCTGGCGGCGCTGTTCACGCTGACGAAGCCGCAGATCACCTACGCCATCGCCGCGTATGGCTTCATCGCCTCGGTTTTGCCGGTGTGGATGCTCCTCTGCCCGCGCGACTACCTGTCGTCGTACATGAAGCTCGGCACGCTGGCGGCGCTCGTCATCGGCACGATCGTGGTCGCGCCGCACATCTACGCGCCGGCGCTGTCGCAGTACGTCGACGGAGGCGGGCCGATCATTCCGGGCAAGGTCTTTCCGTTCGTCTTCATCACCATTGCCTGCGGGGCGATCTCCGGCTTCCACGCGCTCGTCGGCTCGGGCACGACGCCGAAGATGATCGACAAGGAGTCGCACACGCGGATGATCGGCTACGGGGCGATGCTCTGCGAAGGGCTCGTCGGCTGCGTGGCGCTGATCGCCGTCTGCGCGCTGCACCCGGGCGACTACTACGCGATCAACGTGCCGCCCGCGGTCTTCGCGAAGCTCGGCCTCTCGACGGTGAACCTGCAGCACTTCTCGCAGCAGGTCGGCGAAACGCTGGTCGGGCGCACCGGCGGCGCGGTGTCGCTGGCCATCGGCTTCGCGCAGATCTTCTCCGGGATTCCGTTCCTCTCCGGCCTGATGTCGTACTGGTACCACTTCGCCATCATGTTCGAGGCCCTGTTTATCCTCACCACGATCGACACCGGCACGCGCGTCGGCCGCTTCATGGTGCAGGAGTTCGTCGGGCGGGCCTGGCCGCGCTTCGAAGAGACGAGCTGGCTGCCGGGGACGCTGATCTCGACCGCGGCGGTGGTGTACGGCTGGTCGTACTTCATCCTCAACGGCTCGATCTCGCAGATCTGGCCGATGTTCGGCATTGCCAATCAGCTGCTCGCAGGGGTGGCGCTCTGCGTGGGGACGAGCGTGATCATCAACGCCGGCCGGGTGAAGTACGCCTGGACGACGATGTTCCCGCTCGGCTTCGTGGCCACGACGACGCTGTACGCCGGCTGGCGCTCGATCTTCGACAACTTCCTGCCGCTGGCGTGGAACAACCCGGCCAAGGCGTTCACCGGCTATCTCGACACGGCGCTGACGGTGATCCTGATGGCGTGCGTGCTGATCATTCTTTTGGAGAGCGCGCGAGCGTGGCTGCGCGCGGTGCGGGGCGAGCGCATTGCATTCGAGCCGGCCGGGGAAGGCCCGGACCACAAACACATACCGGGGAGTGGGTGCTGCTGATGTCGAAAGCAACCGAGAAAATCGAATCCGACCTCCGCGCCTTCGCGCTGAAGTATCCGGAGACGCACGAGGATTTCCCGTGGGGCGAGCGCGCCATCAAGGTGAAGGGGAAGGCCTTCATCTTCATGCGCGCAGAGGACGAGGAGGTCAGCCTCTCGGTGAAGTTGCCGAACTCGCGCGACATGGCCCTCGACCTCCCCTGGGCCGAGCCGACGCACTACGGGCTCGGCAAGCACGGCTGGGTGACGGCGCATCTGCGGCCGAAGGAGAAACCGCCGCTCGATCTGATCCGGAAATGGATCGACGAGAGCTATCGCGCGGTGGCGCCGAAGACGTTAGTGAAGACGCTGGGCTGAAAAGCAACCATGGATTCAGTGAATGTGCTCGCCGATCACATTCAATTCATCCAGCGATCACTTTCATACGACCGCCGATCGCATGAATCTGCTGAACGGACACGTGAATCCGCTCCCGCCACACATTTCTCTGTTCCCGGCACGGGTGAATTCGATCACCCCAGCACATTCGCTTAATCCATGGATTCATTCTTCTGATCCCGGCTGAAGTTGACCCCTTTTGCGGGTCAGACGCTGAGCCGTGGCGCACAACGCGACCCACTCGCTCGTCGTAAGTCATTGATTCTACGAGCGAGCACAGCGGCATCATCCTTGCGCTTCGCGCGCGGCATGCGCATTCGCACGTTCGTCGCCCTCACTCTGTTCGCCGTCTCCTGCAGCCAACTTCCCAAGCCCGGCTTCGAGCGCCGTGAATGGCGCGAGGAGCACCGCCGCGCGCGCGTCGGCAACGCCGGCGACGAAACGAAGGAGGTCACGAACGCCGCGGAGCAGTTCGCGCAGGCGCGCACCGCGCCCGGCCTAGTGCAGCCCGGCGCCTACTCCGCCGCCTTCGCCTCGCTGCAGGCCCTTCCGGCCTACGGGAAGGAGGCGTGGAAGGAAGTGACGACGCGGCCGTACAACTCCGACGATCCGCGCTACCGCGATCCGTTCGCGTCGAACTCCAGCGGCGGCGCCGGCAACGTCGCCGGGCGCATCACCGGCCTCGCGGTGGGCGGCGGCGTGATCTACGCCGGCGGCGCGGACGGCGGCGTCTTCCGCTCCTCCGATGGCGGCACGACGTGGACGCCGCTCACCGACGGCCTGCCGACGCTCTCGGTCGGCGACGTCGAGCTCGCGCCCGACGGTGCGCTCTGGCTCGCCACCGGCGAAGGGAACACCGGCGCGACCTCGTACGTCGGCAGCGGCGTCTATCGCCTCACGAGTCCCGCGAAAAACGTCTTCACGACGTCGACGCGCGTCGGCGGGACGGAGCTCGAGTCGACGTTCATCAACCAGATCAAGTTCGACACGGTCGGCAACGTCTACGCCGCCACGTCGCGCGGCGTCTGGAAGCACTCGGCGGCGACGAACAGCGGAGCCTGGACGCGGGTGCTGCTGCCGGTGCCCGGCTCGACGAGCCCGTACGACAACATCTGCAACGACGTGGCGATCGCGCCGCTGTCGAACGGCACGCGCATCATCGCCAACTGCGCCTGGCGCGGCGGCGCGGCGTACAACGGCTTCTACTTCTCGTACGACGGCGGCAACACGTGGGCAAAGGCGAATCCGGGCGGCGCGCTGAACCCGCAGGACATCGGCAACACCGAGTTCGCCTACTCCGCCGACGGCACGCATCTCTACGCCGTCGTCGAGTCGATCACCAAGTACACGAACAACAACAACACGGCGCTCTCCGGCGTCTACGACTCGCCCGGCGGCGACATCGCCGGCCCCTGGAACAAGATCGCCACCTCGGACAAGCTCGGCGGCACCGACTCGGCGCTCCACGCCGTGAACGGCAAGGGCTACAGCCCCGGCATCCAGGCCTGGTACAACAACTTCATCATCGTCGACCCGGCCGATTCGAAGCACGTCTTCGTCGGCCTCGAAGAGGTCTACGAGACGCGCGACGCCGGCGGAAGCTGGACGACCGCCGCGCCGTACTGGAACTTCGACTTCCCCTGCTGGTCATTCAACGACGCGCAGAACACCTGCCCGCCGGCGCCGCACTCCGATCAGCATTCGGTAGCGATCTCCGGCGGGAAGGTCTACATCGGCAACGACGGCGGCGCCTACGTGCGCAACCTCGACGGCACGGGAGTCTGGCAGAGCCTCAACGCCAACCTGCGCACGCTGCAGTACTACTCCGTCGGCGTCGGCAAGGTCGCGGGCGGCGTGGCCGTCAGCGGCGGCCTGCAGGACAACGGCGGATCGCTGCTGCTCCCCGAGGATGCGACCGGGTCGATGGGATCGCCGTTCGGCGGCGACGGCGGCGACGTCCTCGTCGACCCGGACGACGGCTGCAAGATCATGGGCGAGTACGTCTTCCTCGACCTCGAGGTGACGACGAACTGCGGCCGCTCCGACGGCACGGTGCACTCGATCATCGACGTCGCCCCGGCCGATCCGAACCCGCGCTTCATCGCTCCGTTCGGCGCCGACGAGACGAACAAGAATCACTGGGTCGCCGGCGGCCAGTACGTCTGGACCTTCGACCGCGGCTTCGCGATCGCCAGCAGCAGCGACTGGCGCAAAGCGTTCGACAACGGCTTCGGCCACTCCACGACGACGCTCACCAGCCGCAACGACGTGGTGTGGAGCGCGTGGTGCGGCCCCTGCAACAACGACGGCTTCACGCGCGGCATCTCCACGAACGCGGGCGGCGCGTGGCACCAGGTGGCGCTGCCGGCCGACGTCCCGAACCGCTACATCTCCGGCCTCGCCGTCAGCCCGTCCGATCCGACGGGGAAGACGGCGTACGTCGCGTTCAACGGCTTCTCGCGCACGTGGACCGAGGGGCCGGGCGCGGGGATCGGGCACATCTGGAAGACGACGGACGGCGGCACGACGTGGACGAACGTCAGCGGCAACTTCCCCGACATCCCCGCGAACCGCATCGTGGTCCGCAACGGAAAGCTGATCGTGGCCACGGACCTCGCCACGCTGATCTCCACGGACGACGGCGCACACTGGTCGCGCCTCGGCAGCGGCGCGCCATACACGACGGTGATGTATCTGAGCGTCGGGCCGGATGGGAAGCTGTATGCGGCGACGCATGGAAGGGGGATCTGGTCGATTAGTGCGCCGTGATTAGGTCACGGGGCACAGGGAACAGGGCACAGGTGGTGGTCGTCGCCAGAAACACCACCTGTCCCCCGTTCCCTGTGCCCTGTCCCCTTACAATGCGCCTGCATGAAAGCAACCGTCATCGTCGAGCTCAAGCCGTCCGTTCTCGATCCGCAGGGAAAGGCCATTCAACACTCGCTGAGCTCGCTCGGGTTTGCCGGCGTGGAAGATGTCCGCGCCGGCAAGCTGTTTCGAATTGTGCTTGCGGACGGTGAGCAGTCACGGGAGGACGTCGAAACGCAGCTTCGACACATGTGCGAACGGCTCCTCGCGAATCCCGTCATTGAAAACTTCTCCTACACACTCGAGGGGTAGGATCGCGCGTCTCGTACTGCTCACCTTGTCCGCTGCACTCTCGCTCTTCGCCGAGACCCTCCCCGTCGTTCCCACGCAAGACACCAAGATCGTGAAGCGCTGGCAGCTCGCCGGCGATCCGCACGGCGTCGCCGTCGGCCCCGACGGCACGCTCTACGTCGGCCTGGCCCAGCCGCAGGCGGTCGTGGCCATCGACGCGAAGAGCGGCAACGTGAAGAAGAAGGTCATTCTCGACTCCGCGGAGATCGCCTCGACGAAGGAGCTCGTCACGCTGCGCATCAGCGGCTCGCGGCTCTTCATCGCCAACGGCAGCGACGAGAGCGCGACGATCCTTTCGCTCCCCGACCTGGCCGTGCTCCGCGAGATCACCATGGAGGGGGAGCCGATCCGCGACGCTCTCCCCGACCCGCGCGGCCGCTACCTCTATCTATTGGGGCGGCGGGTGCACGTCTACGACGGCAACGGCGAGCGGGAGCTGCACGCGCTCGACGTCAGCGAGCCGACGGCGATCGCGGCGACGGCGAAGACGCTCGCGGTGGTGGCGTCCGAGGGGACGGTGCTCTTCGACACGAACACGTTCGTGGAAATGGGACGGACGAAAACGAGTGGACCGACCGACGTGGCGCTCTTCGCGAAGGACGCGCTCGTCACGCTGAGCCGCGACGATGTCTGCCTCCCCGTGGGAAGCGGCCCGCAGATCGCCACGCTCGCGCCGAACAACGTGCTGCTCTTTGCCGAGCGCCGCTGCGACGCCAGCAGCGCGCTCGCGGGCGGCGGGCACGTGACGCCGGTGTCGCTCTACGGCGTCAATGCCTACGCGCTGGCCTTCGACCGCGCGGCGAACGCGCTGGTGACGACGGAGCGCGCCGGGTACCTTACAATCTACAAAGTGCCGCGCGCGGCCGTGGCGCATTGACGAAGATGAAATTCGCGATCGTCGTCCTCCCCGGCTCCAACTGCGATCACGACGCGATCCACGCGACGAAGGACGTTCTGGGCGAAGAGGCCGAGCTCCTGTGGCACAAGGACACGGATCTTCGCGGCGCCGACTGCGTGATCGTCCCCGGCGGCTTCGCCTACGGCGACTACCTGCGCGCCGGCGCGCTGGCGAAGTTCGCGCCGGTGATGGAGGCGATCCGCAAGCACGCCGCGCAGGGCGGGCTGGTGCTCGGGATCTGCAACGGGTTCCAGGTGCTGACGGAGGCGGGGCTGCTGCCGGGCGCGTTGATGCGCAACGAGCACCTGCGCTTCGTGAGCCGCGACATCTGGCTGCGCACGGAGGAGACGACTACGCCGTTCACCTCCGCGCTCGCCGAGGGCGAGGTGCTGCGCATGCCGGTGGCGCACGGCGAAGGAAACTACTTCGCCGACGACGCCATGCTCGATGAGCTGGAGCGCAACGGCCAGGTCGTCTTCCGCTATTGCGACGCCGAGGGGCGCGTGACGCGGGAGTCGAACCCGAACGGCTCCGCGCGCAACATCGCCGGCGTCTGCAACCGCGAGCGCAACGTGATGGGGCTGATGCCCCACCCGGAGCGCTGCGTCGAAGAGATGCTCGGCAACGTCGACGGGCTGGGGCTTTTCAAGTCGATCGTGGCGTCAATGGCCAAGGTTTAGCCCCGCCAGCTCCAGCGGGTAATTCGTTCCCGTCTTCGGCCCGCGCAACTTCCGGCTGAACTTCACCGACGCCGCCGTCACCACCCACCGCCCGTCCGAGCAACGCGACGACGGCGACGGCGTCTCGCCGCCGCGGAGCTGCAGCGCTTTCTCCGTCAGCTCGAGCTCCGGCGTGACGCGCGAGACGCGCTGCCAGACGCTGGAGATGTTCGGGATGCCCATGTTGGCGAGAATGTTCCACTTCGGGATCGAGCGCTGGACAGCCTGCATCAACGCTTCTTCGTCGACGTCGCACGCGTTCGAGTTGGCCATGTCGACGAACGCGGCGCGCATGTGCTCCGCGGCGTCGGCAGCGCTCAAGCGGACGTACGGCCCAGCGATGAAGCCGCGCACGCCGCTGCCGTAGGTGAAGCTCTGCCACGAGTTGGCCTCGCTCTGCATCGATGCCACGATGCTGCGGCGGTAGTCGACCGCGCGCACCTCGGCGAGCCACGCGGGCGCCGGCAGCGGCAGCTTCGCCGCGGCGGCGTTGATCATCCGCGTGCTGGCGAGCGCGATGAGCTGTGAGATGAGGTCGGGACGCGGGCGAAGGCCGGCGTCGAGCTGCCAGACGGCATGCAGGTCGTCCCACGCGGCGGCGTCGCCGCTGCGCGCTTTCCGCAGCGCGTCGGCGATGAAGAGCCGCGCCAGCTCCATGTGGCCGAGCATATTGGGGATCGGCATGTCGAGGCCGCGCTCCAACTGCACCGTCCACGCGATCGGGGCGCCGGAGAGAACGTGGGCGCGGACGGCGTCGAGCTGCGGGCGATGAGCATCGAGGTACGTTGCGACGGCGGGCGGCGCGTCGTCGATCGCGGTCGAGGGCCGCTCGATCTGCGCGGTGATGTAGGCGCCCAGCGGCTTTTGAATCGCCTCGAACTCCTTGCGCGACGGCGGCGTCGGCACGAAGCGCTCCTGGCGCGGCATGATGTCGACGCCGAGCGGCACGGCCAGCTTCGTGAGAGCGAGAGCCGCGGCCGTCGCGGGGTGGTCGGGGTAGCGCGCCGCGACCGCGTCGAGCCCTCCGAGGCCATTGGGCCAGGGGCGCGCGGCGACGGAGCGCTGCATCCACTCGGACGTGGCGAAGAGGGCCAGCCACGCCACCACCGGGATCGCCAGGACGATCAAAATCGCTTTCTTCATGCTGCTGTGACGCATCAGTAGGAAAAACGTAGCGCGGGCGCGCTCTTCGCGCCCGGCTCCGGGCCGAGATCCCGTGAAATCCACAATGCCATGTACTAGCCGTCGGGCTCGACGCGGTACTCCCAGTGCGACTCGGCGCAGCGCGAGCCGTCGCCGCCCGGCAGCATGGCCGGCCATCGTCCGAGGCGCGCGCGCTCGGCTTTCAGCGCCAGCACCTTCGTCATCGCCTCGAGCTCCGCCTCCATGCGCGCGGCGCGGAAGACATTGCTCGTCCCTGCGTGGAACCGGCACGGCTTCGACGCCGCCATCCCCTCCGCAGTCATGCGCGCGTTGCGCATCCGCGAAGCCTCGACATAGTCGACGAACGGCTGAAAGAACGCCTGGATGCCGCGTCGCCGGCGGCGGCGCACCGGCAGCTTCGCGGCGGACTGCAGGACCACGGCGGTCTGGCGCCGCGGATCGAACGCGGCGATCTCCGCGACCCACGGCGGC
>DATELQ010000070.1:0-2056 GCA_035276475.1 Thermoanaerobaculia bacterium
CCGCCGGCGAAGATCATGAAGATGACGCCGAACAACTCCATCGAAGGTATGGTACGCAGAAGTGGAGCCATCCGCCGACCTCGTTCACCGCCTCGCGGAGCGCTTCCGCGACCACCCCGTAACGCGCTTCCTCGACTACCACATCGTGGAGCTGGCGAGCGGCCGCTGCGTGATGGATCTCGAGTTCCGCCCCGAGTTCGACAACACGACCGGCGCGGTGCACGGCGGCATCCTGGCCATGCTCGCCGACACCGCCATTGCCTGCGCGCTCGGCACGCTCTTCGACGACATGAACTTCGCCACCGCGAATCTGAACATCCACTTTCTGAGGAAGGCCAACACCGCCGTCACCGCGACGGCGCAGATCATCAAGAAGGGCGGGAAGGTGTGCGTCGGCACGTGCGACATCCACGACCCGCACGGCGAGCTCGTGGCCACGGTGATCGCCGACTTCGTGCTGCATCGGCCCCGAGGGTGAGATCCCGCCCGCCCACCCGCCCTGCACGTGGCGCGGGCGCAGCCGCCCCGACCATCCGCCCGGCACGTTCCGCCACCGCCGCGCGTTGGCGCTCGCTCACCGCGGTCAGCTCGCCAGGGCCAGCAGCTCCTCGACCTTCGCCAGCCGCGCCGACAGCTCCGCCTCCTTGAGCACCGGCACCGAGCCGTCAATGTCCACCTCTTCATCGACGCTCACCCAGCTGCGGCAGCCGGCGTAGTCGTCCTTCATCGCCACCGTTGTCGGCCGCGCCAGCCGGTACGTCCGCACGCCGATCACGTGGATAGCCTGGTCGGAACGGAAGCGATAGCGCGTCTCGAGGGTGTTGCGGTCGAAAACGACGAGCGGCTCGAGCCGGTATAGCGCGTCGAGGTCGCGCACGCGCCACGTGCGCACAACCTCGCACCAGTGCGTGATCGGCACCTCGCGCGGCGGCTCGCCTCCGCCGTCGTGGAAGTTGGTCGGAAAGAGGTAGAAGCGCTCCGCCTCGACACCGAAGGCCGGGTCGGCGATGCCGCCCTTGCGGATCAGGATGACCTGCTCTCCGCATCCGAGGGCGTCGATCGCCGAGGCCCACTCTTTGAGCGCCGTGTGGTTCGGAAGCTTGTTCATGACGCCGGCCGGAACGTGACGGAGTTGACCGGACCTTCCCAGATCGTTACGGCGCGCACGGTCGCGTTTTCATCAGCGACCGCCGCCGCGAGCTCGCGCTGGAACCAGCGCGCGATGTTCTCCGCCGACGGGTTGATGTCGGTGAACGGCGCAACGTCGTTGATGCAGCCGTAGTCGAGCCGCTTCGCCAGCGCCTCAAGCTTGCGCTTGGCGCTGACGAAGTCGACGGCGATGGCGTCGCTGTCGACGCCGCCCCCCCTCCCGGCCAGCTCCGCCTCGACCTTGTACGAGTGTCCGTGCAGCGGCTCGGTGATGCCGCGGTACTCGCGAAGGTAGTGCGCGGCCTCGAAGCGCGCCTCGACGCGCACGACGAATTCGCCGGCCTCCCGTCTTTGCACCTGTCCGAAGACGCGCTCGATCATCTGCTCGCTCATGCCGAGCTCGCGCATCTCTGCCGCGTTCGACTGCCGCCGCAGCAGATCCTCGGCGCGCGCATCGTCCCAGCAGTCGCCCGGATTGCTCCCCTCGGCGAGCTCCATCAACGCGCGCAAGGTGTCGCGCCGGGCGTCGTCAGACGGCATGGGGCCGAAGTGTACAATGCGCGCCGATTCGCGATGCCGCTGCCGAAAAGCGTTGTCTGCGCCGCGTGCAAACGGACGTACCCGGAAGGGTGGCGCCGCTGCCCGTACTGCGGCCACGACGACCTGCGCAGCCGGCAGGAGTCGCAGGCGCGGAAGTTCATGGCGCGCAAGGTCGCCGAGTTCGAGCAGCGCCAGGGAACGCAGCGAAAAGAGGAGCGCCGCGGCGGCGGCCGTCGCGGCCAGGAGCGCCCGCAACCGCAAGGCGGTGGCCGTCCGCAGCAACAGCGCGGACAGCAATCGCAACCGCGCCAACAACAGCAGCCCCGCGCCGCCGAGGGTGGTCCGGAACGTACCGGACGCCGCCGCC
>DATELQ010000071.1:0-77358 GCA_035276475.1 Thermoanaerobaculia bacterium
GAGCCGCGACTCCGCGATGAGCCCCGCGCCGGAGCCGACGCGCACGTGCTCCCCCTGCCACTGCACGTTGCGGATGGAGACCAGCGCCAGCGCGCTGCGGTCCTCGCGCTCCAGGCCGAACGGCGCGCCGAACGCGCGGCGCTTCACGCCGCGGTCGGCCTCGCGCAGCCAGCGCTCGGCCGCTTCGTTGCGCGGCGAGGCGCCGAGGGCGGCGGTGGGGTGAAGGCGGCGGACCATCTCCGCGAACGACATCTTCTCCGGCGTCGACTCGGCGAAGAAAATCGGCGTCATGAGATGCGCGATCTTCGGCAGCCGCAGCGTGCCGAGCGGGCCGACCTCGATGTTCCCGAACGGCGCGAGGCGGCGCACGATGTCGTCGACGACCATCCGGTGCTCGCGCAGCTCTTTCGGATCGCGCAGCAGCTCCTCGGCGCGCGCCACCGGCCGCGTGCCGGCGAGCGCCATCGTGCGATAGCCGCGCGCCTCCGCGCGAAAGAGCATTTCCGGCGTCGCGCCGGCCATCCCGTGGCTGTGATAGCCGTAGCCGTACGCCCACATCCCCGGCGGCAGCATGGCCAGCCGCTCGAAGAACCAGCGCCACGGCGCGCCGCGCGCCAGGCGGCCGTTCTCGAAGACGATCGGAACGATTTTCTGAAAGTCGCCGCGCGCGATCGCAGCACGCGCCGAGGCGAACGTCGTCTCGAACGCGTCGGCCGCGAGCGGCTCCCACTCCACGCGTGGCGGCGGCGCATCGGGAAAGCGCGCAGCGAGCTCGTCGAGCGCGATCTCTTCCCATGAGGCCGGATGCCGCCACGGATGCGGATCGTCGAGGAAGAAGTCGCTGACGAAGAACGCGGGGCGGTCGGGGCGGCGGAAGGGCAACTGCTCGAAGGGGCCCCAGCCGATGAAGACGCGCTCGGGGCCGGTCTGGATGAAGGCGAAGTCGCGCTGCACGACGGGCGGCATTGTAGTGCTGAGCGCTACTGGCAACGCTCTTGCCATTGGTTATTTGAAGTCGTTCGAAAGGAGGATTTTGATGAATCGGAAGAGCAATGTCTTCATCCTCGCGATCGGGCTGATGCTGCTGTTCGGCACGGCCGCGCTCGCCCTGCCGGCGTACAACGCCGACCGCATCTCCACGCAGGGGACGATCACCAACGTCACGCGTACCGGTGACATGTATCAGGTGACCCTGAATCATGGCGCCTACACGTACTCGGTGCCGGTGTCGATGGTCGGCACGCACGGCATCCGCGTTGGCGACCAGATCCGCGTCGGCGGCCTCATCGCCGGTGACACCGTGACCTCGGACTACATCGCCTTCTCCGGCACGCCGGCCTACGCGCGCGACCCGTCGTACGTGGGCGTGCCGTACGGGCAGAGCGGCTGGCTGAGCGGCACGGTCGTCCGTCTGCACCAGCACTACGGCTATCTCGACTTGCGCGACGACGCCACCGGTCTGACGACGAAGATCGACGTCCGCGGCATGGACGAGAAGCGTTCGGTGAACGTCTGGCGCACGCAGCCGGGCGATCACATCAACGTGCTCGGCTCGTGGTCGAAGCGCGACACGTTCCGCGCCGATCGCGTGAACTATTAACAGTGGTACGGGGCGCACGGACGTGCGCCCCGTTTTCATCCTCACTCGTAGCGCAGCGCCTCGATCGGATTCAGCGCCGCCGCCTTCCGCGCCGGATAGAAGCCGAAGAACACCCCCACCGCGCCGGAGAAGCCGACCGACACCAGCATCATCACCGGCGAGATCGCCGTCTCCCAGCCGGTGAAGTGGCCGAGGATGGCCGCGCCGGCCACGCCGATCAGCAGCCCCGCCAGGCCGCCGGCGATGCCCATCACCACGCTCTCGACGAGGAACTGCGTCAGCACGTCGCCGCCGCGTGCGCCGATGGCCATGCGGATGCCGATCTCGCGCGTCCGTTCCGTCACCGAGACGAGCATGATGTTCATGATGCCGATGCCGCCGACGAGGAGCGAGATCGAGGCGATGGCCGCGAGGAGCAGCGTCATCACCTTCGTCGAGCTCTCCGCCGCTGCGGCCAGGTCGGCCTGGTTCTTCACTGTGAAGTCGTCGTCGCCCTGAATCTTGTGCGACTCGCGCAGCAGCGTCCGGATCTCCTCCTGCGCCGCCGGGATGTCGGACTCGTTCGCCGTGCTGGCCAGGATCTGCGGGATGAACGAGCGCCCCGACAGCGTCGACGACGCCGTCGTGTACGGCATCAGCACCACGTCATCGGCATCCGTGCCGCTCGCGCTCTGGCCTTTCGTGGCCAGCACGCCCGCGACCTTGTAGACCGAGTTGCGGATCTGGATCTCCGCGCCGGTCGGATCCTGATCGGGGAAAAGATTCTGCGCGGCGGTGTTACCGAGCACCACGACCTTGCGGCTCGAGCGGACGTCGTCGGCGGAGAAGAAGTCGCCCGCGGACGTCTGCCAGTCGCGGATGGTCTGGTAGTCGACGTCGACGCCGTTGATCTGCGTCCGCCAGTTGCCGGACGGGCCGATGATCACGGCGCGGCTGACGATGACCGGCGACACGGCCGACACGAGCTGGGCCTCGCCGCGGATCTTGTCGACGTCCTTGATGCTGAGGTTCGGAAACGCCTGCGCCCCCTGGCTCACGCCGCTCGACTGCGCGGCGCCGGGCGTGACGACGATCATGTTCGTGCCGAGGTTGTTGATCTGCTGGTGAATGCGCGTGCGCGCGCCGTAGCCGACCGCCACCATCACGATGACCGCGGCCACGCCGATGATGATGCCGAGCATCGTCAGCGCCGCGCGCATCTTGTTCTTGCGGATGCTGGCGGTCGCCACTTTGATGAGAGTCTTGGTCTTCATGCTGCCTCCTCTTCGCGCAAGTTGCGCAGGTCGTCCGCGGCGATGCGGCGGTTTCGCACCGGCTCGTCGCGGCGGATGCGGCCGTCGCGCACCTCGACGATGCGCTTGGCGTAGACGGCGATGTCCGGCTCGTGGGTGACGAGGACGATGGTGATCCCCTGCTCGTTGAGCTCCTGGAAGAGCGCCATGACCTCGATCGACGTTCGCGTGTCGAGGTTGCCGGTCGGCTCGTCGGCGAGGATGATCGCCGGCTCGGTGACCAGTGCTCGCGCGATGGCCACACGCTGCTGCTGGCCGCCCGAGAGCTCGCTCGGCTGGTGGTCGATGCGCTCGCCGAGGCCGACGCGCTCGAGCGCCGCGGCGGCGAGCGCCTTCGTGTCGCGCTTTTTGCCGCTCCGGTCGTACAGCATCGGCAGCTCCACGTTCTCCAGCGCGCTCGTGCGCGGCAGAAGATTGAAGCCCTGGAAGACGAAGCCGATCTTCTGGTTGCGGATCGCCGCGAGCTCGTTGCGGTCGAGCCCCTCGACGCGCACGCCGTCGAGCTGGTACGAGCCGGTCGTCGGCGTGTCGAGGCAGCCCAGAAGGTTCATCAGCGTCGACTTGCCCGAGCCGGAGGTGCCCATGATGGCCACGAGCTCCCCCTTCTCGATCGTCATGTTGATGCCGCGCAGAGCGTGCACTTCGTTCGTGCCGCTCGAGTAGGTCTTCACGAGGTTCTCCGTCTGGATGACGCTCATCAGAAACCTCCCCGCTGGCCGCGTTGCTGCGGCTGTTGATTCGACTGGAACGGCGTGCCGCTGGACGACGCCGACGCGCTCTGCGCCGTGGCCGTGCCGGCGATGACTTTCAGCCCTTCCTTCAGATCCTGCCCACGCACCTCGGTGACGCTGCCGTCGGTCACGCCGGTGACGACCCGGATGGCCTGCGGCTGTCCCTTCGCATCGAGCGTGTAGAGCGTGCCGCCCCTGCGCCCCCCGCCGGTCCTCTGCTGCTGTTGCTGCGACCGCTGCTGCGGCTGCGTGGTGGTCGTCGCGGCGGGAGTCGTCGCCGGCTTGAACCGCAGCGCGGCGTTCGGCACCTTGAGCACGTTCTCGGCGCTCTTGGTCAGGAAGTTGACGCGCGCGGTCATGCCCGGCAGCAACTTGCCCTTGCCGTTGTCGACCGACACCACGACGGTGTAGTTCACGACGTTGTCCTGCGTCGCCGACTGCAGGCGCACCTGCTTGACGATGCCCTTGAACGTCTGCCCCGTCAGCGCCTGCACGGTGAACTCCACCGGCTGCCCTTCTTTGATCTGGGCGATGTCGCTCTCGCCGACCTGCGCGAGGATCTGCATCTGCGAGAGGTCGTTGGCGATGAGAAAGAGCTGCGGCGCGGAGAGCGACGCGGCCACGGTCTGTCCCTGCTGCACGTTGCGCTCGACGACGACGCCGTCGATGGGCGCGTAGATGTTCGTGTAGGCAAGGTTCTGCCGCGCCCGGTCGAGGGCGATGCGCGCCGACTTCACGCCGGCGCCGGCGACGTCGGCCGCCGACTGCGACTGCTCGTACGCGCTCTTGGCGACGAGGCCGGCGTCCGTGAGCTCGCGGTTGCGCTTGAAGTCGCGCGACGCCTGCAGCGCCTCCGCCTGAGCCTTCTGCAAATTGGCCTCGGCGTCGCTGACGGCCTGCTGCGCGAGCGTCGGATCGATGCGCGCCAGGAGCTGTCCTTTCTTGACGTGATCGTTGAAGTCGGCCAGCAGCTCCGAGACTTGTCCGGAAACCTGCGTGCCGAGGCTCACCGTGGTGACAGCGCTGAGCGTTCCGGTCGCGGAGACGGTGGACTGGATATTGCCGCGCTCGACGGTTGCGAAGCGGTATGCCGGTGTCTCCTTCGCAAACGCGACGCGCTGCACCAGCACACCAGCGACCGCCAAAACGGCGATGATGATGAGTGCGATGAGAGATCGTTTCTTGTTCATGCCTCGGTCAACGGCCCACCGCACACACACGTTTCACGTTTGTCACGAGTTGCACGGGGCTGTTATGAATTGCACGGTATGGACGAGCAACACGAGAAACTGAGCGCCCGCGAGCTCGTCCTGATCTTCGCGTTCTGGACGTTCCTGGCCGTCCTCTCCTCGGTCAACCGCCTGCTCGATCCCCGCGGCTTCGGATTCCGCCTGACGCCAGCGACGGGGCCGATCGCGCTGGAGTTCATCGGCGCCTGGATCTGGGCCCTGCTGACGCCGCCGATCTTCCGGCTGACCTCGCGTGTGACGCTGCGCCGCGTCGGCCTCCTGCTCATCGCCGGCGTCATCGTGTCGATTGCCGTCTACTCCGCGATCGACACGATCCGTCCGCTGCTCCTCCCGCCGCCGACGCGCGCGCGCCCCAATACGCCGCTGCTGCGCGACCTCCTCGGCTTCCGCTTCGTCAACCAGCTCCTCTACTACTTCGCCATCGTCGCGGCCGGCTACGCGCGCGTCTACTTCATCCGCGGCCGCGAGCAGTCGGAGCGCTCGGCGCGTCTACAGGCCCAGCTCGCCGAGGCCCGGCTCGACGCGCTGCGGATGCAGATCAATCCGCACTTCCTGTTCAACACGCTGAATGCTGTCTCGGCCATGGTCGAGCGCGATCCCTCGGGTGTCCGAAAGATGATCGCGCGCTTGAGCGAGCTCCTGCGCCGCACGATCGACTCGCGCGCCGCGGACGAGGTGCCGCTGCGCCAGGAGCTCGAGCTCCTCGACCGCTACATCGAGATCATGGAGATCCGTTTTCAGGGACGCCTGAGCGCGGAGCGCCGCATCGACGACGAAACGCTCGACGCGCTCGTCCCGCATTTCATCCTCCAGCCGATCGTCGAGAACGCCCTTGAGCACGGCGAGGCGGGAACGATTGAGATCGCCGCGCGGCGCGACGGCGCGCGCCTCATCGTCAGCGTGCGCGACCACGGCCCAGGCGTGAGCAGCTCCGCCGCAGGCGTCGGCCTCGGCAACACGCGCGCGCGGCTCGAGCAGCTCTATGGAGGCGACGCGTCGTTCGCGTTGCGCAACGCCGAGGGAGGCGGCGCGATCGCCGAGATCGCCGTGCCGTATCGCACCCATGGCTGAGCGGACGCTGCGCGTGCTGATCGTCGACGACGAGCCGCTGGCGCGCCAGCACATCGCCGACCGCCTCTCGCACGAGGCGAACGTCGAAGTCGTCGGCACCGCCGCCGACGGGGTCGAAGCGATCGACGCCATCCGCGCGCTGAAGCCCGACGTCGTCTTCCTCGACGTGCAGATGCCGCGCGCCACGGGGCTCGACGTCGTCGACGCCATCGGCCCCGAGGAGATGCCGGCCACGGTCTTCGTCACCGCGTACGACCGCTACGCGCTGAAGGCGTTCGACGCCGCCGCCGTCGACTACCTCTTGAAGCCGTTCGACGACGAGCGCTTCGCCGAGGCCTTCCGCCGGGCGCGGCGCGGGCAGCTGCAGAAGAAGTTCGGCGCGTTGCTGCAGGCCGCCGACGAGGGGGAGAAGCGCGATTACCTCGACCGCATCACCGTGGAGCAGCGCGGACAGACGCGCGTCGTGCCGGTCAAGGCCATCGAGTACATCACCGCCAGCGGCCCCTACGCGGAGCTGCACGGCGGCGGCCACACGTTCGCCGTGCGCGAGCGGATGCAGACGCTCGCCGAGCGCCTCGACCCGAAGGTGTTCATGCGCGTGCACCGCTCCGTGATCGTCCGCCTGAGCCGCATCGACACGCTGCTGCGCCACCCCGGCGGCGACTACGCGATACGGCTCAAGGATGGGACGGAGCTGAGCGTCAGCCGCGGGCGCCGCGAAGCGCTCGAAGAGCGGCTTGGCATGTCGTGAAATGCAGTTCATGACACCGGCGTGCAGTTCGTGATTCGCGCGAAAGAAGCGCGGCCGTTGCGTTGTCTCCCGGTGCGTATCGAAGGAGACAACGATGAAAACGACAATCTCGAAGTGGGCAACGAAAGCGGCGGGAGCGGGCGCCATCGCACTGCTCCTGGCCACGCCGGCCGTCGCGCAGTCCCGCGGCGACTGGAATCGCAACAATCAGGACCAGCGACGTGACTCGCGCAACGACAACAACAATTACAACAACAACCGAAACAACAACACCTATCGCGACAACCAGCGCATCAACGCCTCCGGGCGCGTCAGCTCGTTCAGCCACGAGAACAACGGCTATCGCCTTCGCCTCGACAACGACAGCCGCTCGTACTGGGTGCCGGAGTCGAGCTTCCGCGGGCACCAGCTCCGCACCGGCATCTCCATCAGCCTCGGCGGCGTCTTCCGCGGCGGCTCGATCTTCGTCGACGCCGTGAACTGGCCCGACGGCGGCTACGGCTACCGCGACGGCAACGGCTACAACGGTGGCTGGCTCCGCGGCGTGGTTCAGAACATCGACCGCCGCGACGGCACGCTGCGCATCCGCGATGACCGCGGCCGCATCATCACCGCCGAGGTCAACAGCCGCTACGGCGCGGACGAGCTTCGCGGCGTGCGCCGCGGCGACTTCGTCTCCATGAGTGGGCAGTGGCTCCGCAGCGGCATCTTCGGTGCCGACCGCATCGAGCGCCGGTAACGCAATCCGGTGGGGCGCACGCCGTGCGCCCCACCGTTGTATCGTGCGGCGATGCGCCGCGCTCTTGTAGTCGCAGCACTGCTCATTTCATCCATTGCCTCGGCCGAGCCGCTGCCGCTCGACCTCGCCTTTTCGCGGCGGGACGTTCTCCGCGCGCAGCGTGCGGTGCTCAGTCCGGACGGGCGATGGTTCGCCTACGAGATCCGGACGCCGCTGGTGAAGACACCCGACACCGCCGGCGAGGCCGAGCCGCGGTTTCTCCCGAGCGGCGTCCCGGCCGTCCTGGCGGGCATCAGCCTTTGGGTCGCCGACACGCGCACGGGAGAGCGGCGCGAGGTCTGCGCGAGCGGCGTCCGCTGCTGGCGCAGCTCGTGGTCGCCCGACAGCCGTCAACTTGCGTACTACTCCGACGCGGGCGGCCAGCCCGGCCTGTGGCTCTACGACGTCGCCTCCGGCCGCACGCACCGCCTCGGACACGCCATCGTGAAACCGAAGCTCTGGCCGGGCGATGAAGCGCGCTGGAGTCCCGACGGCAAGACCATCTACGTGCCGCTGGCGCCGCCTCCCAAACCCGTCGGCGCGCCGCCGCGCTCCGAAGCGCAGAGCGGGCCGGCGCCCGGCGTCACCGTCTATCGCACGCGCGAAGAGCCGCAGGCGAGCGGACCGCCGCCGTCGTCCGCCGCGGCGATGAACCGCTTCTTCCTGAGCGAGAACAACGCCTCGCTCGCGGCGATCGACGTCAGCAGCGGCGAGGCCAGGATCCTCGTCCCGTACGACGCGGCCGAGCATCCGAACGACCTCCGCCCGTCGCCCGATGGCCGCTTCATCGCCTACACCACCGTGGCGCAGGCGAAGGACGCGCGCGACTCCACGGCGTCCTTCGACATCGTCGTCCTCCCGGCCGGCGGAGGCGACCCGGTGCTGACCGTGCCCGAGATGGAGATGTCGGATGACGTTCCCTCCCCGATGTCCGAATTCCGCTGGCTGCCCGACTCGCGGCGCATCGTCTACATCAAAGACCACGCGCTGCGGATCGCCGGCATTTCCGTGGCGCCGCGCACGCTCGCCGAGGGCGTCGACCTTCCGCTGCTTCTGACCGCGGACGGCAAGGGCATCGTCGTGGCGGCCGAGAAGAAGAAACGGACGTACGACTTCGAAGACCCCGACGCGCTCGTGCTCGTGCCGGTCGACGGCGGCGCGCCGCGCACGATCAACGTGGCCGGCCGCGCCCTGATCGAGGACGACGACCACGTTTGGCAGCCGTCGCCCGGCGTCCTCTTCGTCCGCGGCGGCGATGGGACGATCGACCGTGTCGATCTCGCCGGCGGCGGCACGACGCGCGTCCGCGACGGGAAGGCGCGGTTCGAAGCGGTCGCGGCGAACGGCGAGGGGATCATCGCGCGCTACGAGACCAACAGCGTCCCCGCCGACTTCTACCTCTTCGATCGCAACTTCGCCATCGTGCGGCGGCTGAGCGTCGCGGAGCCGCGGCTCGAAAACGTGCAGGTCGGACGGATGGAGAGCTTCACGACGACGATTCCCGGCTACGACGGGAAGCGCGTCGAGGTGAGCACCCACGTCCTGCTGCCGGCCGGCGCGAAGGCGGGCGACCGTCTGCCGGCCGTCGTTTACTTCTACTCCGGCATGCCGTTCTCGCTCTTCGCGAACGACTTCGGCGGCGGCGCGCCGAGCTCGATCCCGGTGCAGATCTTCGCCACGCGCGGCTACGCCGTGCTGCTGTGCGACGTGCCGCTCGGCCCCGAGGGGAAGGCCGGGAATCCGATGCAGGAGATGACCGACGCCATCGTCGCGCAGGTCCATCGCGCCGCGGCCCTCGGGTATTGCGACCTCGGCCGCATGGCCATCCTTGGGCACTCGTACGGCGGCTACAGCACCGCGGCGGTCATCACGCAGACGCATCTCTTCCGCGCCGCCATCGCCCTCGACGGCCTCTACGACCTCGGCGCGCAGTACGGCTGGATGTTCGCCGGCGGCGAGAACGATTTTTCGTGGGCCGAGACGGGACAGGGACGGATGGGAACGCACCTGTGGGCCGACCAGCGCCGCTACATCGACAACTCGCCGTACTACCAGGCCGACAAGATCCGCACGCCGCTGCTGCTGATCCACGGCGAGAAGGACGGTGCCTGTCCGGTCATCGAGGCGAAGAAGATGTTCAGCGCTCTCAAACGCCTCGACCGCGACGCGGAGCTGGCGATTTACGCCGGCGAGGGACATGTGACCGGCCGCTGGGCGATCGCGAATGCCGTCGACGCGGCGCAGCGGATGCTCGACTTTCTGGGGCGGCACCTCGGGAAATGACGGTGTATCCTCCCGCGCCGTGCCCTACGCCGGCCCCGATCCCCAGCGCATCCGCTCCATGTTCGCGTCGATCTCGGCGCGCTACGACCGCGCGAATACGATCCTCTCCGCCGGCGTCCATCACCGCTGGCGGCGCCAGGCCGTGCGCTGGGCGGGCGTGAGGGCGGGTGATGCGGTGCTCGACTGCGCGACCGGCACCGGCGACCTGGCCATCGCCTTTCGCAACGCCGGCGCGCGCGTCGTCGCCACCGACTTCGTCCCGGAGATGCTTGCCGTCGGACGCACGAAAGCGCCCGACATCGACTTCCGCCTCGCCGACGTGATGGCGCTGCCGTTCGCCGACGCGGAGTTCGACGTTGCCTCCATCGCCTTCGGCATCCGCAACGTCGCCGACCCCGCGAAAGGCATCGCCGAGATGGCGCGCGTGGTCAAGCCGGGCAGGCGGGTGGTGGTGCTGGAGTTCGGGCAGCCGCCGAACCGCCTTTTCCGCGCGCTCTTCGACGTCTACCGCCGCCACGCCCTCCCGCGCGTCGGCGGCGCGCTCACCGGCGAGCGCGGCGCGTACGAATACCTGGAAGCGTCGACGGCGCGCTTCCCGTGCGGCGACGACTTCGCGGAGCTCATGCGCGGCACCGGCCGCTTCGCGAGTGTCGAGTTCCGCCCGCTGACCTTCGGGATCGCCTACCTCTACCGCGGCCTCACCCACGGCCGCAGCACGTAGTGCAGCGGCGTCGACGTCGGCGTCTCCCGCACCGACCGCAGGAGCCGTCGGCGATTCAGATGCCGCAGCGCGCCCTGCACCGCGCTCTTCGACAGTCCAGTCTCGCCGGCGATGCCGTTGTGGCTGATGCGCGCGCTGCGCGGCCGCGTCCCCACGCTGGCGCGCCAGAGAAACAGGTAGACGACGTAGGCGGACGGCGCACGGTCGTGCCCCAGAAGGTCGCGCATCAGCACGTCGAGGACGTAATCATCGATGACTATAGTGACGACGACTATAGCAACGGTTCCCACCGTGGACAAATGCGCGTCCGCTGCCTACATTGCGGCGCATGATTACAAACATCAAATTCCTCAGCATCCCCGTGCGCGACTACGACCGCGCCCTCGACTTCTACACGCAGAAGCTCGGCTTCAAGGTGGCCACCGACCAGCGTTTCGGCGCGAACAGCCGCTGGATCGAGTTGAAGATCGGCCACGGCGACACCGGCCTGGCCCTCTTCACCCCTCCCGGCCAGGAGGACCGCATCGGCACGTTCATGCCGATGTCGTATCAGTGCGACAACGTGCAGAAGACCTACGAGGAGTTGAAGGCCCGCGGCGTGGAGTTCGTGCAGGAGCCGCGCACCGAGTCGTGGGGCACCTCCGCGATATTCAAGGATTCCGAGGGGAATCAGTTCGTGCTCGGAACCAAGTAGCGGCCCTTCCGTATAGAGTCTTCCCAAAAGGAGACCTCGGATGAAACGCTACGCCTCTCTATTCGCAGCGCTGCTGCTCGTGCCCGCGCTTTCTCTCGCCGCCGCCAAACGGCCGGCGAAGCGCTACACCGTCGATCAGTTCATGGCCACCATCGGCATCAGTGGCGCGTCGTTCTCGCCCGATGAGACGAAAGTCCTCTTCTCGTCGAACGAGACCGGCATCTTCAACGCCTACACCGTCCCCGTCACCGGCGGCAAGCCGACCCGGCTCACCGACTCGACGAAGGAGGCCATCCAGACCGTCGGCTTCTTCCCGAAGGACAACCGCATCCTCCTCACCTTCGACCAGGGCGGTAACGAGAACAACCACCTCTACGTGCGCACGCCCGACGGAGCGATGAAGGACATCACGCCCGGCGAGAAGCTCAAGGCCCGCTTCGCCGGATGGACGTTCGACGACAAAGGCTTCTACGCCGCCACGAACGAGCGCGACGCGCACTTTTTCGACATTTACCGCTACGACGCCGGCGACTACAGCCGCAAGCTCGTCTACAAGGACGAAACCGGCTACGACCTCAACGACATCTCCCGCGACGGCAAGTGGATCGCCTTCTCCAAGTCGAACACGACGAACGACAACAACCTCTATCTCTACAGCGTCGCCGACGGAAAGATGAAGCAGCTCACCCCGCACACCGGCGACGTCAGCTACTCGGCCGAGTCCTTCGACCCGGCGTCGAAGTACCTCTACATCCTCTCGAACCAGGGCAACGAGTTCGCCCGCGTGCAGCGCTACGAGCTCGCCACCGGGAACGTCGCCGAAGTCGAGAAGGCTGACTGGGACATCATGTATACATACTTCTCGCGCAACGGGAAGTACCGCGTCACCGGCGTGAACGCGGACGGCACGACGCAGGTCCGCGTCGTGGAAGCGAAGAGCGGCAAGCCCGTGGCGCTGCCGAAGCTCCCCGACGGCGACGTGCGCGGCGTGAACTTCTCGCGCAGCGAAGGGAAGATGACGTTCTACGTCAACAGCGACCGCTCGCCGAACAACCTCTACGTCTACGACTTCGCTACGAAGAAGACCACGAAGCTGACGAAGTCCTTGAGCCCGGACATCGATCCCGAAGATCTGGCCGAGGCGGAGGTGGTGCGCTTCAAGTCGTTCGATGGGATGACCATTCCGTCGATCTTCTACAAGCCGCTCGACGCCACGCCGGACCACAAGGTGCCGGCGCTCATCTGGGTCCACGGCGGCCCGGGCGGACAGACCCGCCGCGGCTACAGCTCCTTCATCCAGTACCTCGTCAACCACGGCTACGCGGTGCTCGGCATCAACAACCGCGGCAGCTCGGGCTACGGCAAGACGTTCTACGCCGCCGACGATCAGAAGCACGGCCACGAGCCGCTGCAGGATTGCGTCGAAGCACGGAAGTACCTCGCCAGCCTGCCGTACATCGACGGCTCGAAGATCGGCATCATCGGCGGCAGCTACGGCGGCTACATGGTGCTGGCCGGCCTGGCCTTCCAGCCGGACGCGTTCGACGTCGGCGTCGACCTGTTCGGCGTGTCGAACTGGCTGCGCACGCTGAAGAGCATCCCGCCGTACTGGGAGTCGTTCCGCAAGGCGCTCTACGCGGAGATGGGCGACCCGGCCAAGGACGAGCAGATGCTCCGCGACATCTCGCCGCTCTTCCACGCCGACAAGATCCGCCGCCCCCTGCTCGTGTTCCAGGGCGAGAACGATCCCCGCGTGATCAAACCCGAGTCCGACGAGATCGTGGCCGCCGTGAAGAAGAACGGCGTCCCGGTCGAGTACGTGGTGTTCCCCGAGGAGGGCCACGGCTTCGCCAAGAAGGCCAACAACGCCACGACGATGAGCACGACGCTCACGTTCCTCGACAAGTACCTGAAGAAGGAGTAAGTCGCAGCCGGCGTCCCGCCGGCCGGATTGGCGGCGTCCCGCCGCCCGGCGCCGAGACGGCGCCCGTCCGGCCGGCGAGGACGCCGGCTGCGACTACGTCACCGGCAACCGAATCTCCACCACCCCCCCGCCCTCGCTCGCGTTGCGCGCGGCGATCGTGCCGCCGTGCTCCGCCACGATCTTCTGCACGATCGCCAGGCCCAGGCCGCTGCCGCCGGCGCGGCGGGTGAAGAACGGCTCGAACACGTGCGGGAGGTCTTCGCGGCGGAAGCCGGGGCCGCGGTCGGCCACCGTACAGACCACGGCGGACGTGCCGTTGTCGTCGTGGCGCACCCGCAGCAGCACCGCTTCGCCGGCCTTCGAGAACTCCACCGCGTTCTCCACCACGTTCTTGAACACCTGCAGCATCCGGTCGGCGTTGATCGAGAGATTCGGCAGCTCCCCGTCGATCTCCTCGCGGATCTCGATCCGCTTCTCCTTCGCCCGCGGTCCGCAGACGCGGATCGCCTCCGCCAGCACCGGCCGGATCGACTGCACGCGCCGCTCGAGCAGCTGCGGGCGGCCGTAGTCGAGGAGATCGTGCATCAGCCGGCTGAGGCGCGACACGTCGTTGCGCAGCGTGGCGAGGTACTCCTCGACGTCCTGGCCGCCGCCGAACTCCGCCTCGAACGCGTCGAGCGTCGCGGCGATGCCGAAGAGCGGATTGCGCACCTCGTGGGCCACGCCGGCCACGAGGCTGCCCATCGCCGACATCGTCTCCCCGCGGCGCAGCGCCGTCTCCATCATCTTCCGCTCCTCGATGTCGCGCACGACGGCGACGACGCACATGAGGTTCCCGATCATGGCCTTGCGCAGGCCGATCTCCACCCAGAACAGCTGTCCGTCCTTCTCGCGGCAGCGCCACTCCACGAGCTGCCGGCCGCCCGGCTCGAGGCTGCGGATGTGGGCGACCGCGTTGTCGAGCGTGTACGGCGGCGTGCCGGAGCTGAGGACGCCCAAATCGAGCGAATCGACCGCGTCGTGCTCGTAGCCGAAGATGTCATAGAGGCGCGCGTTCACGTCGAGAATGGCCCCGCTTTCGGCGTCGAGAATGAAAATCGCGTCGTTCGCAGACTCGAAAATCGAGCGGAAGCGCTCCTCGCGCAGCTCCAGCAGGTTCACCATCGACTCGATCGATGAGCGGAGGCTCTCCAGCTCCGCGGCCGAGCCGGCGCTCCCGGGCGCGGCGAGCTGCCGCTGCACGCCCGTGCTCACCGCGTCGGCGTAACGTTCGATCGCCGTCAGCGGCCGCAGCACCGAGCGCCACAGCACGAGATAGACGGAGAGGATGATCAGCAGATCGATCCCCGTGGTGACCCCGAGGAGCTCGATCATGATCCGGCGCACGTCCGCTTCGACGTACTTCGGCGTGACGTAGAGGTCAACGATGCCGATCGGTGTGTTCTTGTAGACGATCTGCCGTTCATACCGCCACAAGCCGGGAGGAACGGTCACGCCGTCCCACGGCACGAGCTTCCGATTCGTCACCGGGTCCGCCTCCGTATACTCGATTTCGCGCCGGCGTCCGATCGAGTCGTCACCCGCAGTCACGCTGATGCCGTAGATCGACTTCGGCTCGGCCATGGCGTCGAGCACTTTCCCGATCACCGGCCGGTCGATGTTCCAGACCGGCACGGCCAGCGCCTCGGCCAGACCGTCCGCATGGATTCTCGACATATCCCGGAGAGCCGTGTATTGCCGCGCCCACACTCGGCGGTACACGTAGATGCCGAACGCCACGAGCATCAGCGTCGCCCCCGTCACCACCGTGGCGGCCACGAGCTTCGCGAGTGAGATCTTGCGGCGCGGCGTCATTTGTAGGTCTTCGGATCGAACCACAGCCGCTTGTCGGCGAACGGTGTCTCCGGGCCGACGAACGGGTTCTCGATGCGGTAAATCCTTCGCTCCTTCAGCCGCAGCCGCTCGATCTTCCAGCGCTGGTACTTGTCGAAGATGCGGTCGTACGTGCCGTCGGCGATCATCATCCGCATCCCCTCCTCGGCGCGCGCGGACAGGCGGCGCCCGTCGTCCGTCTTCGGGAACCAGAAGTACATCGGGAGCGGATAGTAGAAAACGATGTTCTTCTCGATATCGAGGCCCTTCCCCTCGTGCTGCTTGTACTCGTCGAGCACCTCCACGGCCGCGCGCAGGAAAACGTCGAAGCGTTTGTGCGCGAGCATGTCGAAGAGGCCCTCGTAGTCGGAGCCGGTCACGACCTTGAAGCGGTTGGACTGGAGGATGTCGACGTCGATCCATCCGAGGCCGAGGCCGTAGCTGAACTTGCGAAGGTCGTCGAGCGACTTGACGGCGTCGAAGCGCGGCTGCTCGCCCTTGCGGATCAGAAACACGCAGTAGCCGCCGAGGTTCTTGTCGACCGGGATGCGGATCGGCACGAGATTGCGCTCGAAATCCGGCGTCGTGCTGAGATACATCACCGTCAGCTTGCCGGTCCGGTTCTTCATCTCGAACGCCTGGCGCTGCTCCGTCATCCGCTCCGAGGGAACCATGCGATACGGGCCCCACTTCGGCGCCGTCTTTTCGAGCGCCGTGCGGAGAATTTCCCAGTGATAGAGGTAGCGGACGTCGAGCGACGACTCGGGCGGGTGGTAGATGTACGTCATCGGCTTCGGCGGCGGGGCGGCCGCCGCGAGCAGCATGGCGAGCGTTACACTGTGGAACAGCCGGACCCTGTTCATGCTCAGAAACCGAGTGCTACTCGTTGATGATGAACCCGGACCACGTTTTGGGATACGGCGATTTTTGAAATCCCACGGATTCGAGGTCGACGAAGCCGACGACTGCGCCTCCGCCCGCGTCAAGTTTAGGACGTTCCGCCCCGACGTCACCGTGCTCGATTTCCGCCTCCCCGACGGCACGGCCCTCGACCTCATCCCTGACTTCCGCAGCGTCGACGACTCCGCGCTCATCGTCCTCACCGCGTTCGCCTCCATCGACACCGCCGTCGAAGCGGTGAAGCTCGGCGCCGAGCAGTTCTTCACCAAGCCGGTGGAGCTCGACGCGCTGCTCGTCGTCATCCGCCGCACGATCGACAACCAGCGCAACCGCCAGCAGGTGCAGGCCGGCGCGCAGTCGTCCGAGACCCGGCGGCGCATCGACCCGTTCCTCGGCCGCAGCCGGGCCATCGCCGACCTGCGCGAGAAAGCCACGGCCGTCCTGCGCACCGACAGCCCGCTCCTGATCCACGGCGAGACCGGCACGGGGAAGACCGTGCTGGCGCGGTGGATCCACGACCGCGGGCGCCGCGCCGGCGAGGCCTTCGTCGATCTCAATTGCGCCGGCATCTCGCGCGAGTTCCTGGAGACGGAGCTCTTCGGCCACGAGAAGGGAGCGTTCACCGGCGCGACGGCGACGAAGCAGGGGCTCCTCGAAGTGGCGCACCGCGGCACGGTCTTTCTCGACGAGATCGGCGACATGGACACGCAGGTGCAGGCGAGCCTTTTGAAGGTGCTGGAAGAGAAACGCTTCCGCCGCCTGGGCGACGTGAAGGACCGCACCACCGACGTGCGCCTCATCGCCGCGACGCACCGCGACTTCCGTTCGCTCGTCGAGGAGAGCCGCTTCCGCCAGGATCTCTACTACCGAATCAGCACGTTGGAGCTCTTCGTGCCGCCGCTGCGCGAGCGCCGCGAGGACATCCTCATGCTCGCCGAGAACATCCTCGACCGCCTGGCCCGCGACCTCGGACAGGCGCGCCTGACCATCAGCGCCGAGGCCGAGCGCCTGCTCTGCGCCTACGACTGGCCGGGCAACATCCGCGAGCTGCGCAACGTCCTCGAGCGCGCCCTGCTGCGCAGCCACGGCGCGGAGCTCGACGTCTCCGGCATCGTCACGCCGAGCGAGCCCGCGCCGGCCGCCGCGGCGACAGCGGCCGACAACGTCGTGCGCCGCAGCGGCACGCTCGACGACGTCGAGCGCGACTACATCGAGCAGGTCCTGCGCGAGGAAAAAGGGGCCATCGACGCGGTGGCCGCGCGCCTCGGGATCTCACGGAGCGCGGTGTATTACAAGGCGCGGAAGTTCGGGATCGAGATTTCGAAGATTCGGAGTTAGGCACGCTAACAACGGAAGGAACATCGCTTCCAAATGAAGCGCAATCGCTGACGAACTAAGAGAAAACGCTGACAAACGAAGCGCAATCGATGAAAACCTAAGCGAAATCGCTTACCGCGGAAGCGTTTTCTCTTCCGATCTAAGCGTGCACGCTTAGATCTTCAGCGTGCACGCTTAGTTTTTCAGCGTGCACCCTTAGTTTGGAAGCGTGCACGCTTAGTTTGGAAGCGTTTTCCCTTCGGTTGTCAGCGTTCGTGCTTACGTTTTAAGCAAACGTTCTTCGGTCGGAAGCGACTTTGCTTGCGTCGGAAGGAAGTTTCCTTGCGCCGGAAGCGAGCATGCTTCGGTTCGAAGCTGACTCGGATCCGTTCCCTGTGCCCCGTCCCCCCGTCTTAATTTTAGAAATTGACGTATCAGAACTAGCACTCCACCCTCTTTCCGAAAACGGTTACATTCCGCTAACTCGCCTCCCTTCAATCACTTAAAAATCTGGCATTTCTGGCAGTGCGGTTGCTCTAGGGCTGCCCGCCATGAAGCAGCTTCTCATCGTCGACAACGAAGAAACCATCATCTTTGCCCTGAAGCGCTACTTCTCCAAGCTCCGCTACCGCGTGGACGCGGCGTGCGAGCTCGAGGAGGCCGAGGCGCTCGTTGCGCATACGCGCTACGACCTCGTCATCGCCGACCTCTCCCTCACCTGCGGCGGCAGCACCGAGGGGCTCGAAGTCCTGCGCTTCCTCCGTGCGCGGTCGCCGAAAACGCCGGCCATCCTCCTCACCGCCTTCGGCACCCCCGCGGTCGAGGACGAAGCCCGGCGCCGCGGCGCGCAGGCCGTGCTGGCGAAACCGCAACCCCTTCCCGAGATCGCGCGCGTCGCCGTCGAGCTCTTAGGAGCGCAGCCATGAAGCGCGTCCTCGATCGCATTCAGGGGCCGGGGGCGATCCGCATGGAGTTCCAGCCGATCGTCAAAGCGGTGAACGGCGAGGTCGAGCTCTACGCCGTCGAAGCGCTCGCGCGCGGCCCGCGCGGCACCAGCGTCGAGCGCCCCGAGGTCCTCTTCGAGTACGCGCGGCGCAAAGGCGTCGAGAGCGACGTCGACCTCATTTGCATCACCGAGGCCTTCGAGGCGTACAGCCGGCTTCCGCAACAGCCATTGCTCTCGATCAACGTCCACGGCTCCACGCTGGCGAGCGTCGATCACTTCAGCGACCGCATCCTCTCTGCGGCGAAAGTGCACGGCGTCGCGCCCGGCAGGCTGATGTTCGAGGTCCTCGAGTACCGCGCGCCGTGGGCCATCGAGACGTTCCTCTCGACGCTGGAGCAACTGCGCGACGCCGGCGTGCGCATCGCCGTCGACGACCTCGGCGTCGGCGCTTCCAACTACCAGATGATCGTCGACTGCCATCCCGACTATCTGAAGATCGACCGGCACGTCGTGCGTGGCTGCGGCGAAGACCGCTGGCGCCGCGCCGTCCTCGAGTCGATCGCCACGCTCGGCCGCTCGTGCGGCGCGATTCCGGTGGCCGAGGGAGTGGAGACCGAGTCCGACCTCGACACCCTCCTCGACCTCGGCATCGACACGCTGCAGGGCTGGCTTTTCGCCCACAGCATGCCCCCCGAAGAGCTCGCGAAACATCCCCTCCTCTCCGCTGCCACCCCATGCCTGAAAGGACACTGCTAATGAGAAAGAAAGTGCTCCTCGTCGACGACTCCGCGACCGTCCTGATGATGGAGAAGATGCTCCTGTCGAAGGGGCCGTACAACGTCGTCACCGCGCGCGACGGGCGCGAAGCAATCGAGAAAGCGAAGAGCGAACAGCCCGACGTCGTGCTGCTCGACGTCGTCATGCCCAACCTCGACGGCCTCTCCGCCTGCGCCGCGATTCGCCAGCAGCCCGAGACCGCGCACATCCCCATCGTCATGGTCACGACGCGCGGCGAGGAGGCGAACGTCGAGACGGCGTTCCGCAACGGCTGCACCGACTACGTCACCAAGCCGATCAACGGCGTGGAGCTCCTGACGAAGCTCGCCAACATCCTCGGTCTCACCGGAGGTGTTGCGTGAGGCCGTTCCTGGAGAAGGTCGCCGCCGAGACGCGCGAGTACGTGCAGTCGCTGCTCGACGAGAACCAGCGCCTCAGCAAGCTCGTGGCGGAGCTGGACGACCGCAACCGCGAGTTCACCGAGCGCTACGTCGAGATCGAGCAGCAGAACACGAACCTCGCCAACCTCTACGTGGCCAGCTACCAGCTGAACGGCACGCTGGAGCGCGAGCGCGTCGTCGGCGCGATCCAGGAGATCGTCATCAACCTCATCGGCTCCGAGGAGCTGGCCATCTGGCAGATCGACGAGGACCTCGACAGCCTCGCGCTCATCGGCTCGTTCGGCATCAACGCCCGCGAGTGGGCGGGCGTGCCGCTCGGCAGCGGCATCGTCGGCCACGTCGCCTACAGCGGCGAGCGCTACGTCGTCACCGAGTCGGACGCGCGGCCGTTCGGGCGCGAGCAGCACCTGACCGCGTGCATCCCGCTCAAGCTCGACGACAAAGTCATCGGCGTGATCGGCATCTTCCGCCTGCTGCAGCAGAAGCAGGGGCTGGAGCCGGTCGACTTCGAGCTGTTTGACCTCCTCTGCTCGCACGCGGCCACGGCGCTCTATTGCACGCGGGAGGTTGTGCAGTGACCGCGCTGCCCGTCATCACCCGCGAGCGGCTGTATCTGCAGCCGGGGCAGCTCATCGTGTCGGCGCAGCCGGCGACGATCACGACGATCCTCGGCTCGTGCGTCGCGGTCTGCCTGTGGGAGCCGGCGCGCGGCATCGGCGGCATGAACCACTTCATGCTGCCGACGGGCAGCGGCCCGGCGGCGTCGTCGCCGCGCTTCGGCCCGGCGGCGATGGAGCAGCTCATCGAGAAGATGCGCAACGCCGGCGCGCGCATGCCGCTCGTCCGGGCCCGCGTCTTCGGCGGCGCGTGCATGTTCGAGATGCCGGCGGCGGCGCAGCTCGGAAAGAAGAACGCCGAGATGGCCCTCGGCTTTCTGCAGCGCCGCGGCATCGAGGTCGTGCAGAGCGAAGTCGGCGGCACGCGCGGCCGGAAGCTCATTTTCAACACGGACGAGGGGACGGCATGTCTGACGTTGATCTGAGCCTCGCCGACATCGAGGCGACGTTCGCGATCGAAGCGGCCGACGACGTGGCCGCGCTCGAGGCCGGACTCTTGGCGCTCGAAGACGTGCCCGACGACGCCGAGCTACGGCGCGAGCTGCTCCGCCGCGCGCACACGCTGAAAGGCAATGCCTCGATCGTCGGCCGCGACGCGCTGGCTGCGTTCGCGCACACGTTCGAGGAGCGCCTGCAGGAGCTCGACGTCGTCGACGCCTCCGTCATCGCCTCGCTCCTCGCCGGCGTCGACACGTTCCGCCGTTTGCTCTCCGGAGATGCGGTCGCGGAGATCGCCGCGCCGGCCGCGAACAAGCACATCCGCGTCGGCGCGGAGAAGCTGAACCGCATGCTCGACCTCGCCGGCGAGATCTCGATCGCGCGCGGCCGCGTGCAGCAGATCCTCGCCGCCGGCGCGTTCGACGAGCTTGTCGAAGTCGAGCGCCAGATCGACCAGCTCCAGGCCGAATTGCAGGAGCTGATCATGCGCGCGCGGATGGTGCCGGTCGGCCCGATGTTCCGCCAGTACGCGCGCACGGTGCGCGACACCGCGGCGATGCACGGCAAGAACGCGCACCTGACCACGGTCGGCGACGACGTCGAGATCGACACCACCGCCGTCGAGCTCCTGCGCGACCCGATCACGCACATGGTCCGCAACGCCATCGATCACGGCATCGAGCCCTCGGGCGAGCGCGTGGCCAAGGGAAAGTCGCCGGTCGGCCACATCACGCTCGCAGCGAAGCACGAGGCCGGGACGATCATCATCCGCGTCTCGGACGACGGCCGCGGCCTCGACCGCGGCGCCATCGGCGCGGACGACAGCGTCATCTTCGAGCCCGGATTCACGACCGCGAAGGAGGTCACCGACCTCTCCGGACGCGGCGTAGGGATGGACGTGGTGCGGCGCGGCATCGAGGCGCTGCGCGGCACGATCTCCATCGAGTCGGTGCCGGACGTCGGCACGACGTTCACGATCCGCCTGCCGCTCACTCTCGCCGTGATCGACGGCTTCGGCGTCGCCGCCGGCGGCGAGACGTGGATCGTGCCGATGGAGAGCGTGGTGGAGTGCGTGGAGTTGGACGATCGGAGCGACGCCGCCACCGGCGTGATCCTGCTGCGGAACGAGATCGTGCCGTGGGTGCGGGTCAGTAGGGCCTTCTCCCCGCTCGCGGGGAGAAGGTGCCGCGAAGCGGCGGATGAGGGGCGCGAGCTTCCCAACGAACGCCCCTCACCCGGCCTTCGGCCACCCTCTCCCCGCGAGCGGGGCGAGGGCCCTACGCGCCGCGAGCACATCCTCATCGTCCACCACGACAACGTCCGCGCCGGCCTCGTCGTCGACGAGCTTTTCGGCGCCGCGCAGGCCGTCATCAAGCCCCTCGGCAGTTACTTCGCCGCCGTCCCCGGCATCGCCGGCTCCTCGATCCTCGGCAACGGGCGCGTCGCGCTCATCCTCGACGTCGCCACGATCATTCGCAACCTGCAGGAGAACGCATGAACCAGTACCTCACCTTCTTCATCCGCGGCGAGGAGTACGCCGCCGGCATCCTTCGCGTGAAGGAGATCATCGAATTCGAGCGCGTCACGCGCGTGCCGGCCATGCCGGAGCACGTGCGCGGCGTCATCAACCTGCGCGGCGCCGTCCTCCCGGTCATCGACCTGGCCGCGAAATTCGGGCACGGCCCGAGCGAGCCGGCCCGCACGACGTGCATCGTCGTCGCGGAGACGAAGCTCGGCGCGGAGATGCTCACCGTCGGCGTCATGGCCGACGCCGTCTCCGAGGTCGTCGACATCGCCGACGACGCCATCGAGCCGCCGCCGTCGTTCGGCACCGGCGTCCGCGCCGACTTCCTGACCGGCATGGGCAAGTTCGACAACCGCCTCCTCCTCGTCCTCGACGTCGACCGCGTCCTCTCGCCGGTCGAGCTCCAGCAAACCATCGACGCCGCCGTCGCGGCGGAAATCTGAGAAAGAAGGATTCACCCATGCTTCAGCAGATCACTATCGGCAAACGTCTCTTCGCTGCCTTCGCCATCGCGCTCGCATTCGTCCTCGTCGTCGCCGGCGCCGGCCAGTGGGCACTCACGACCTCCGTCGACACCGCGGTGCAGGTGCTCACCGTCGACTTCGGCGTCAACGCCGCCGCGAACGACGCGCAGATCGCCACGCTCGATCTCCGGCGCTTCGAGAAGGACTACTTCATCAACATCGGCGACAAGGAAAAGCAGACCGAGTACCTCGCCAAGTGGAACGACACGCGGCAGAAGCTCGATCAGGAGCTCCAGAAGATCGAGAAGCTCGGCGCCGACGACCGCACGCACGAAGCCATCCAGCAGGTGCGCACCGACATGACGGAGTACATGACGGCGTTCCAGGCCATCTCGAAGGGGATCGACGCCGGGCAGATCAAAACCACGGCCGAAGCGAACAAGGAGCTGACGCCGTTCAAGGACCACATCCGCCGCATCGAGAGCTCGGTGCAGACGATCGATGACGAGTCGGCGAAGCGGATGGCGGAGAAGAAAAAGGTCATCACCTCGGTCGAGCAGAGCGCGCGGATGACCACGATGATCGTGGCCGCGCTGGCGCTCATCGTCGTCTTCCTGCTCGCCATCTCGATCACCCGCAGCATCACCCGTCCGATCGCCTCGGTGGTCGACATCGCCGAGAAGCTGGCCGAGGGCGACACCGATCAGCGCGTCGAGGTGCGCGGCAAGGACGAGACCGCGCAGCTCCTGGCCTCGATGAAGAAGATGATCGAGTCGAACGCGTCGATGGTCGCCGCCGCGTCGGCGATCGCCGACGGCAACCTCGGCGTCACCGTCAAGCCGCGCTCCGAGCGCGACACGCTCGGCCACGCGCTGGCGCGCATGATCGCCCGCCTCGTCGAGATCATCGGCGAGGTCCGCACCGCCGCCAGCTCGCTCGCCACCGCCGCGGGCCAGGTGTCCTCGACCGCGCAGTCGGTCTCCGCCGGCAATAGCCAGCAGGCCGCGGCGGTGCAGGAGACGACGGCGAGCCTCGAGCAGATGAACGCCTCGATCGCCCAGAACGCCGAGAACAGCCGGCAGACGCAGACGATGGCCAGAAAGGGCTCGAAGGACGCCGAGGAGAGCGGCAGCGCGGTGCGCGAGACCGTCGAGGCGATGAAGTCGATCGCCGAGAAGATCTCCATCATCGAGGAGATCGCCTATCAGACGAACCTCCTCGCGCTCAACGCCGCCATCGAAGCGGCGCGCGCCGGCGAGCATGGGCGCGGCTTCGCCGTCGTGGCCACCGAGGTGCGCAAGCTGGCCGAGCGGAGCCAGTCGTCGTCGCGCGAGATCAGCACGCTGGCCTCGACGAGCGTCCGCGTCGCCGACCGCTCCGGTGTGCTTCTCACGGAGCTCGTGCCGTCGATCCAGCGCACCGCGGAGCTCGTGCAGGACGTCACCGCGGCGTCGAACGAGCAGGCCTCCGGCGTCGCCCAGATCAATCAGTCGCTCGCCGAAGTCGACCAGGTCACGCAGCGCAACGCCTCCACCGCCGAGGAGCTCGCCGCGACCGCCGAAGAGATGGCCGCGCAGGCCGAGGGGCTGCAGAACCTGGTCAGCTTCTTCCGCATCAACGGCGAGCACCGCACCCCCGCGGCGCAGCCGCACGCCATGGTCCCGCCGCGCGCCGCCGCGGCCCCGAAACTGCCGCCGATGGCGGCGAAAACGATGTCCGACTTCCATGCTTTCTGAGACTCGCATCACCACCCGCGATTTCCGGCGCTTCCAGGCGCTGGTGCAGAGCGAAGCAGGGATTTTCCTGTCCGACCAGAAGCGCGAGCTTCTGGTCGGACGCCTGGCGCCGCGGCTGCGCGCGCTGTCGCTGCCGACGTTCGCGGCGTACTACGACCGCGTCTGGAGCGATCGCGATGAGCTGGTGCGCATGATCGACGCCATCTGCACGAACGAGACGCACTTCTTCCGCGAGCCGAAGCAGTTCGCGTTTCTCGAGCAGCATCTCTTGCCGGCGTGGCGCGCCGCCGCCGAGGCTGGGCATCGCGCCAAGCGCATCCGCGTCTGGAGCGCCGGCTGCTCGACGGGCGAGGAGCCGTTCTCGATCGCCATGTCGCTGTCGTGGCACCTGCCGGATTGGCAGAGCGAGATTCTCGCCTCGGACGTCTCGACGAAGGTGCTCGAGCGCGCCGCCGCCGGCATCTGGCCGCTCGAGCGCGCCGAGGAAATCCCGCCGCACTACCGCAAGACGTTCATGCTCCGCGGGCGCGGCGCGCAGGAGGGGAAGATGGCCGCGCGGCCGGAGCTGTCGTCGACGATCCGCTTCGCGCGCATCAATCTGAACGACGACGCCTATCCGTCGCTCGGCCGCTTCGACCTCATCTTCTGCCGCAACGTCCTCATTTACTTCGACGCTCCGTCGAAGACGCGCGTGATCGCGCGCCTGCTCGACCGGCTCGAGACCTCGGGACATCTGTTTCTCGGGCACTCCGAGAGCCTCAATCAACACGACCGCGTGCGCGCCGCCGGCCCGACGGTGTACGCGCTCAAGGAAACCGCATGACTCCGCGCGAGCACGTTCTCGTCGTCGACGACTCCGCCGTCGTCCGCCAGGCTTTCTCGATGCTGTTGTCGAAGCAGTTCTCGATCGACACGGCCGCCGATCCGATCATCGCCGAGCGCAAGATCGCCAAGCGCCGCCCCTCGGTGATCGTTCTCGATTTGCACCTTCCCCGCGTCGACGGCTTCACGTTTCTGAAGCAGGTGATGCGCGACGATCCGATTCCCGTGGTGATCTGCTCGACGCTGGCGGCGCGCGGCAGCGAGACGGCCCTGCGCGCGCTCGAGGAGGGGGCGGTGGACGTGATTCTCAAGCCCGCCATCGGCGTGCACGACTTCATCGCCGACTCGACGGTGATGCTCTCCGACACGATCAACGCCGCCGCGCAGGCGCGCGTGTCCCGCCGCGTGGCCATGGGGCGCCGCCTCCCCCTCCCGCCTCCGCCCGCCCTCCCCGCCCCGCACATCGTGGCGATCGGCGCATCGACGGGCGGCACCGAGGCGCTGCGCGCGATCATCGAGTCGCTGCCGCCCGGCGCGCCGGGGATGGTGGTGGTGCAGCACATGCCCGAAGGGTTCACCGCGGCGTTCGCGCAGCGCCTGAACGCGAGCGCGCACGTGGAGGTGAAGGAAGCGGCGTACGGCGACGTGATCTCGCCGGGGCGCGTGCTGATCTCGCCGGGCAACAAGCACACGATGGTGCGCCGCTGCGGCACGCGCTACTACGCGCAGGTGACGGACGGCCCGCTGGTGTCGCGCCACCGCCCGAGCATCGACGTGCTGTTCCGCTCCGTCGCGCAGGCCGCCGGCGCGAGCGCGACAGGCGTGATCCTCACGGGGATGGGCGACGACGGCGCCGACGGCTTGGGCGAGATGCGCAGCGCCGGCGCGCACACGATCGCGCAGGACGAGGCGACGTCGGTGGTGTTCGGCATGCCGAAGGAAGCCATCGCGCGGGGGGCGGCGGCGGAAGTGCTGCCGTTGGGAAGGATTGCGGGGGCGATTCTGGGGCGGGATTGAACGTAGTCACACAATGAAGTCGGGGCCGTAGTTTTTGCCACCGCCCAGCGGCGTGCGCATCAGGGCCCGGGCCGGCGACGCCATCGTCAGCACCATCAGTCCGATCGTTTGATCGAGCGTCGCCTGGGTTCCGGTCCTCCATGCATTCTCGAGTCCCTGCAGAACGGCCCGGTAGGCGTCGTTGAACTTTTTGAGCGTTTGTCTCCCGTCAGGATCCCGATTGGGCCAGCCGTTCTGCGGGACTTTGGCCATCGGAAGCGTGGCCGGGAACGGCACCGGATCGCCGGTGAAGGTGAATCTGCCCGGCGGCGACTCGACGAGCATCTTTCCATGAAAGATCTCTCCGAATTTGTAGAAGTGCGCCGGTTCGCCGTTGAAGAACGGCGACACCGATGTCCCTTCTCCCTGCATGCGGATGCGCTCGATGGCCGTGAGCGCGTCAGCGGTGCTGGCCAACACCTTCAATTCCACCTGCGGGCTCGTGAGCTGACCGGCCGTCGACAACGCCGGATGCAGATTCGTCAACGCGTCACTGATGGCCTCATAAAACTTTCCGATGCTGGTGAACGTCTCCTCGAGGCGGAACAGCGCCAGCGGATGCTCCGGCTTCTCGATCTCCATGTAAACGTCGCCCACCGCTTCGATCGTCAGGCCGCTGAGATAGACCGTCAGCTCCGGACGGACGCCACCGGGCAGCGGACCGGGGTACTTCGGCGCCACGGATACGATCTGCGGCACTTCGCCGAGCCCCTTCAGCAAATTGCACATCAGACCCATGTGGCCCATCTCGTCGCGGACGATGTGGCGCAGGTGCGTCAACGCGCGGCCGCTGTCGAGAATGGACCAGAAGGCGCAGAGATACGGAGGGATCGTGGAGAGCTCGAGCTCGATGGCAGCCTGCGCCGCCCGCTTCAGCCATGGCAGGTCGTGCCGCTCCTCCCGCATCAGTTCGACGATCGCCTGCGAACGCGGATAGTCCATGATCACCTCAGGCCAGGGAGTGGCTCAGAAAGAGCGTTCCGGCGGCGACGAGCAGGAGCGCGGAGAGCGACTGGATGAGCGGTCGCCGCCGCAGAAGACGTTCCAGACGATGGCCATTCGTCTTCGTCGACAACAGCGCCAGCAATGGGATGGTGAAGGCCAGACCGTAGGCCAAGCCGCTCCACCACGACGCAAAGCCGAGCAGCCCCAGAATCATCGCGCCCCACGTCAAGGCAGCGACGCGGAACGTCGTGACTACGAGACCGGTATCCGCTCCCCACGCCGCGGCCACGGCGGTCACGCCATGCTTGCGCAGCAGGGACTTCTTCGCCTGCCGCGCCATGCCCAGGAGGCAGTAGCGTTTTCGGCGCAGCGAGATGACATCGAGCAATGCCAGGGCAAAGAGGCAGACCGCCGCGGCCACCGCACGCCAATGCAGCGGGACGGCGAGCTGCCGTACGCCCGCACCAGCGAGCGCGGACAACGCGAAGACGGCCGTCGCAGCAGCGACGAAGGCAACGGCGAAGGCCGCCATTACCCGCATGCGCACGCCGAGCGAAGACCCTTGCACGAAGGGTCCCAGAGTTCCCTGAAACGAGACGCCTCAGGGACTGGCCAGTTGCGTGAGCCCGGCCGACGCAGCGAGAACGATGGAAGCGCTCAGCACGGGACGACCTGCCAAATGATCGAGCATTCCCACGGTCCGGCGAAGCAGTTGTCACCCTGTGCACATTCGCCGCAGCCGTAAGCTTGGGTACCTTCCGTGCAGAACCACCACGTCTTGTTGTAGCCGCTCGGACACTTGAACAACGCCTTGTCCCCGGAGTCGGGATGGCAGCACTCCTTGTTCGTGGCGAGCCCGCAGCACTTCTCGTCGCCGACCGGACCGCCGCCTGTGTATCCGGGACCGCACGGGCCGCCACCGTAACTGCTGATGCCGGAGTCCGCGAAGAACAACAACACGTTCATTCCGAGCCGGGGGATCCAGGCGAACGGCGAGCGGCGTGTGTCTCTGCCAGCCACGGGCTCGACGGCGTCTGGATCTTCGCTGTGGTTCCTTCTCATCATTGCCTCCTCGTTACCCTGCTGCTCTCAGCCGGAGCGTCTCCGGCAAAATGGACGTCAGATATCGCAACGACGGCACCGTGGTCGCGAAGACGATGGTGCCGCTCTCCACGCGGTAGCCGACAGGCGTCGTGTGAAGCCCCATGCGTCCGGCGATCTCGCTCCCGACGTCGACGATCAGCCGACCGTGCGTGGAGAGCTCTGTCAAACCGTACCTGTCGAGAAGCGTGGCCGCCGATGCGGTGCTTCTCGCTTCAAAAACGATCCACAGCGCGGCCGGCAATGGCCTCGGCAGTCCGGCGGCAAGCGTGTGGCACGTCGCGCAGCGTTCCGAAAGGAAGAGCACTAAGGCGACGCCTGCCGAGTCGAGCGCACGCGGCAGCCCGTACTGGCTGGGATGCGTTCCGGCGACGGGACCGATGTCGATGTTCAGCGGCCGATCGAGGATGCCGATCGCCTCGCGAACCTGACGGAGGTCGCGAAACATCTCCACCAGAGCTGCGAAGAGGATGGCCACGAACAGAGCCAGAACGGCGACGGCGATCAATGCGACGGTAGCCATTTGTACATTTCCTGAGCAGAAAGCCGGTCGGCCCGCGCCTCCCGCTTCGTCTGTAAGACGGCCATCGTCCGCACGGCAACAATTCCTAAGGCCACGGCGGCAAAGAGCGCGGCCCCCGCGGGCAGATCGGGCCGGCGCGCGCCGTCGTGCACAACCGCCGCGCCGGCCAGCCAGGGTACGAGCGCGATGATCTGCGGTATACCGAGACGGCCGCTGCCGGCGCCGAAACAACTGCAGGGGACACGCTCGTCAAGGCGCAGCGCCCTCAGCCCCGCCAGCGCGAAGAGCATCGCCAACAGCATGACGCCCAGTTGCGTCAGCGGCGAGTCCGGCCGGAAGAGCAGGGCCACGGCGACGCCTGCCTCCGCGGCGATCGTGAAGATTGCGGCCGGAAACGAGATTCGATCCGGTACGCCGAGCGCACGGATCGTCTCCGCCAGTGCGGCCGGCTTGCGCAGTTTTTCCTGAACTGCCCAAAGCAGCACCGCGGCCATCGCAGATATGGCTGCCATTGCCAGCAAGGTCACGGCGTCTCCCGCGGCGATTACGGCTCGCGAATGGAAACGACCCGCTCGGGCTCACCGGCCTCATTGGGCACGGTGAAGACGGTACGGCGTCCGTCCTGTGCCCGCGCGCGCAACGTGGCGCGCTGCGTGACGGCCTCGCGATCGGCGACGCTCATCCGTCCAGCCCGCTCCTGCGCGCGATCGTCCCGTGAAGCCCGAATGAGCGGCCGCACCGTCGGACCGTTCTCACCCTGCGTCAACATGACCTGATCCCCCGGCTGAAGCTCGAAACCCTGCGGGAATCCGACCATAGGTACTGAGACACTCACTCGGTCGCCGTCGTGCCCCGTGATCGTTACGACCTGCCCTGACTCTCCAGCCATAAACGGACCTCCACGGAAAAGTCGTGAGAAGTATTTCAACACCTACTTCATTGCTGAATGCAGCTTCTGTATTAGGTCCGTTAATTCATTTTGTCAAGAGAACGAAAAGGGTGATTCTGGGGCGGGATTGAACGGCGTATACTTCTGGAAAAAAGGAGATTGCGATGCGAAGGCCCCTCGCGTTCCTGTTTCTCCTCCTGAGCACGCCGCTGATCGCGCAGACCACGACGATCCGCGGCCGCGTCACGCTGCCTGACGGCTCCGCGCTGCCGGGCGTGACGGTTTCCGCCGAGGGCACCTCGGCGACGTCGATCACGGACGCCGACGGGCGATACGCGCTCGCCGTCCCCGCGAGCGGCGCGGTGAAAGTCCACGCCGCGCTGCAAGGCTTTCAGACCAGGAGCGCCACGGTCGATGCGCGCGGCGCCGACGCCACGCAGGACTTCGTGCTGCACGTCTCGTTCGGGCAGGAGATCACCGTCGGCTCGCGCGCCGTCAACGCCGAGGCGGAGAAGGCCGTGCCCGTCGACATCATCCCGCGCGAGCAGATCGAGACCGCGCCGTCGTCCGAGACCGCGCAGATCATCGAAAAGGTCGCGCCGTCGCTCAACTTCCCGCGGCCCTCGGTCGCGGACGGCACCGACTCCGTTCGCCCGGCCACGCTCCGCGGCCTCGGTCCCGATCAGGTGCTGGTCATGCTCAACGGCAAGCGGGTGCACGCCAGCGCGCTCGTCAACGTCAACAACACCGTCGGCCGCGGCTCGGCCGGCGCGGACCTCAATACCATTCCGGCCGCGGCGATCGACAGCGTCGAGATCCTCCGCGACGGCGCCGCCGCGCAGTACGGCTCCGACGCCATCGCCGGGGTGCTCAATCTCGTCCTCAAGTCCGATGCGCAGCCGCTGAAGATCGAGACGAAGGGCGGCGCGACCACGCACGCCGACGGCCAGATGATCGACACGAATCTCAGCGGCGGCTGGAAGGTCGGCCGCGGCGCGCTCTTCGGCGTCTTCGAGTACCGCAGCCGCGCGGAGACGAACCGCGCGCTCATCGATCCGCGCGATCAGGTGAAGGGGGGCGACGCCGGCAACAACGCCGTCCCGCAGCCGAACACGCACTGGGGCGACGCGTCCGAGCGCGACACCATGGCCCTCGCCAATCTCAACCTTCCGCTCACCGGCGACGGGCGGCAGGTCTTCTACGCCTTCACCACATGGGACCTCCGCCACGGCTCGCACGGCGGCAATTACCGCCGCGCTATGGACCTCACCAACTGGCCGCAGATTTATCCGCTGGGGTTTCTTCCTCTGATCGAGCCGCGCATCGTTGACAACGCCGTACATACCGGCGTGCGCGGCGAGCTGGCGACGTGGTTCTACGACGTCAGCGCCGGCTGGGGCCGCAACAAGTTCGATTTTTACGTCACCAATTCGCTCAACGTCTCGCTCGGTCCGAGCATCCCGCCGAACCAGACGTCGTTCTACGCCGGCTCGCTCGGCGACCGGCAGACCTCCGTCAATGTCGACCTCTCCAAACCATTCAACCTTGGCATGGCCGGTCCGGTGAACGTCGCCGCCGGCGTCGAGTACCGGCGCGAGGGCTACTCCATCACCGCGGGCGAACCGGCGTCGTACGTCAACGGCGGCTCGCCGAATCAGGGCGGCGGCCCCGGCGCGGCCGGCTCGCAGGTCTTTCCCGGATTCCGTCCCGACAACGCCGTCAACGTCACGCGCGACAACAAGTCCTTCTACATCGATACGGAGGGCGACGTCCTGCCGCAGCTGCGCCTCGGCATCGCCGGCCGATACGAGAACTACAGCGACTTCGGCGACACCACGAACGGCAAGCTGACGCTGCGCTACACGCCGGTCAAGCCGTTCATCGTCCGGGCCGCGGCCAGCACCGGCTTCCGCGCGCCGTCGCTCGGGCAGTCGTATTTCTCCGCCGTGAGCACGAACTTCCTGCGCGACGCGGCCGGCAACGTGGTGCCGTTCCAGGTCTGGACCGCGCCGGTGAATAGCCCGATCGCGCGGGCGCTCGGCTCCGAGCCGCTGCGTCCGGAGAAATCGCGCAACTACAGCGCCGGCGTCGTCTGGCAGCCGGCCGCGAACCTGGAGATGACGGCGGACGTCTTCCGCATCGACATCAAGGAGCGCATCGTCCTCTCGGGCAATTTCACGGGAGCGCAGGTGGCGCCGCTCCTCGCTCCGTTCGGCGCCAACAGCGCCCGCTTCTTCACCAATGCCATCGACACGCACACGAAGGGCGTCGACCTGGTGGTGAATCATCAGCGGCCGTTCCTGGCCGGACGCATCGATCTGTCGGGCGCGTACAGCAACAACCGGACGAAGATCACCAGGCTCGCGCCGACTCCGGAGCAGCTCAAGGGTCTCGGCGAAACGCTCTTCGATCACCTGCAGACGCGGACCGTGACCTGCGGCCAGCCGCGCGACAACGCCCGCCTCATGCAGAGCTACAACCAGAACGCATGGAACGTGACGGCGCGGCAGAGCCGCTACGGCGAGTACTGCAGCATCAACAACGCCGTGAAGGACGACCAGACCTACCCCCCCGCATGGGTGTCCGACCTGGAGGTGTCGTACAAGTGGAACCGCTACACGTTCGCCGTCGGCGCGGAGAACCTGTTCGATGCCTTCCCCGGACAAAACCTCGGCGCCGGCACGCCCAACGCCTCCGAGCAGGTCGGCAGCGCAGGCGTATTCGTCTATCCGCGCAACGCGCCGTTCGGCTTCAATGGGAGGTTCGTGTATACGAGGTTGGCGTACGTGTTTTAGCGTGAATACTCGTCGATGATCCGTTCAATGGCTTTCCGGCACACGCGGCAGAATCCGACCTCGTCGCGCGTGAACATGATGCAGTCCACCTCGGGGCGGTAGAGCCCGCGGGGCTCGTACGCCGCCCCCTCGAACGCGCCGACCTTGCCGGCGTACTTTTGTGAGCCGAGGAACTTCGTCTCCCACTCGCGCTCGGCGGTGAAGAGCGCGTCCATCTGCGACTCCGGCGCGTTCGTCTCGCGCAGGCGGCGGCGCTCCTTCTGCACCTCGCGGCTGTGCTTTTCGAACTCCTCTTTGTCCCACGGCGTCGGCAGCGGCGTGTCCTTGTCCGTCGTCCACTTCGGATGCGCGCCGTCGGCCGTCACGTTCGGCTCCCACGGCTCCGGGTGCTCCGTCCCGCCGGTCGTCTCGTACGACACCGGCGACGTGTAGTACTCGTCCGCGAGCGCGGCGAAGTGGTGCCCGAACTCGTGCACGAACACGTACTCCGCGAACGCCGAGTCGACGCACGCCGTGGCCTGATCGTTGAAGATCCCGCCGCCGCCGTACTGCTTCTCGTTCACCAGGATCTCCAGAAAGTCGTACGGCGCCGACGAGGCCACGTCGCGCATCCGCTCGTCGTCGAGCGTCAGCACGTAGCGCTCGGAATCGAAGATGTTGTACTGCACGCCGGTGAGCGTGCGGCGGTTGTCCTGCGTGCGCGGGCGGTGCACGCCGCTCGTCGCCTCGACGAGGTCGAGCGCGCGCACGTTGAAGTCCTTCTTGCGGCTCTTGAACGGCTCGGTGGCGAAGAGCTTCCCGACCATGCGCTCCACGTCCTTGTGGAACTTCGGCAGCTCCGCCTCCGTGTATCCCTCGCCGATGACGAGGATGTCGACCTTGTCGGCGGGCGCGCCGTTGTCGAGGAAGCTCCAGACTTTGCCCGCCGCCTTGCGATCCGACGGATTGACGAAGCGCGACGACGGATCGATGAGCGTCGACCAGATCTGCTGGAACGCGCCGCTCTTGTCGCGGCGCTTGATCACGAGCTGCACCGGCTTCTTCGGCCACGGGAAGCGCACCGACTCGCTGAGCGTGCCGGCGTGCTCCTTCGCCTCGTCCGTCGTCACCCACTCGCCGAACACCGAGGCGAAGCCGCGCGAGTAAATCGCCTGGTTCGTGCCGCGGTCGACCACTTCGAAGAAGTAATTGCCGAGGTTCAGCGTGTCGATGAGATGCGTGCGGCTGCCCGGCCACGGGCCGTCGGAGACGATCGAATTGAGCGCAATCACCTCGTCGCCGTGGTTGCCGGTGTGGAAGTAGTTCACGCGCATCGTCTTGTCGAGGAAGAGCTCGTCGAAGGACGCGGCGGAGGCGGCGGTCGCAAAAAGGAAAACGATGAGAGCGAAGAGCGGCTTGCGCATGACCGCGAAGTTTAAACTGCGCCCATGCTCGCCGCCCTGCTGTTCGCCCTGCAGCAACCGCAGATGCAGGAACAAATCACCGTCGAGCGCGTGATCGTCGACGCGCGCGTCACCGACGCCGAGGGGAATCCGATCACCGGCTTGAAGCCGTCGGACTTCAAGGTGAAGATCGATGGGAAGACGGCCAAGGTCGAAGCGGCCGACTGGATCGCCGACACCGCCGCGCAGCGCGAGATCGACGAGACGATGGCCGAGGCGCCCGCGCCGGCGACTGCTCCCGAGCCGCAGCGCGGCCGCCTCCTCGTCTTCCTCTACCAGACCGACTTCGCCCGCAACTCCGTGCGCGTGCGCGGGCAGATGAAGCTCCTGTCGATGAACGAGGAGTGGCTCGACTGGCTCGAGCCCGAAGACCGCGTGGCGGTGCTGTCGTTCGACTCGCACCTGAAGTTCCGCCTCGACTTCACGAACCGCAAGTCCGACATCGCCAACGCCATGGAGGAGGCGCTCTACATCAGCGATCCGCCGTGGCCGCAGAAGGTGCCGCTGCCGTCGCTCGGCTCGCGCTTGAAACCCGAGGTGCTCAAGGACATCGCCTCGCCGGAGCGCGCGCTCATCGAGATCGGCAATGCACTCCTCAACATCCCTGGCCCCAAGTCGCTGATCCTCTTCGGCTGGGGCCTCGGGCGTTTCAGCCGCGAAGGCGTGCACATGGCGCCGAACTATTGGATCGCGCGCCAGGCGCTGGAGATGGCGCGCGTGAGCGTCTTCTCGATCGACTTCACCGAGGCGGACTTTCACTCGCTCGCGGCCGGACTGGAGAAGGTCGCCGGCGACACCGGCGGCTTCTACGCCAGCACGCACAACTTCCCGCACCTCGCGCTCAAGCGCTTGAAGCGGACGCTCGCCGGGCACTACGAGCTCGAAGTGCGCAAGCCGGAGACGAAGACGCGCGGCACGCATGTGATCGAAGTCGACGTGGCGAAGCGCGGCGCGTACGTGCTCGCGCGGTCGACGTACGTCGACAAGTGATGCGCGCGCTTCTTGCACTTGAAGGGGGTCAGGTATTGACTGCGCTGCCAAAGCGCTGCGACTCGGAATGCTCTCGCCGCGCAGTCAAGACCTGACCCCCGAGCGAGAAGGAGAAAACGCATGGCATCGAAGTATGGGAAGAAAGCACAGGACAAGGTCGAGAAGGCGATGCACGAGCGCAAGCACGGCACGCTGAAGAGCGGCAAGTCGGGCAAGAAGGTGACGAGCCGCAAGCAGGCCATCGCCATTGGATTGTCCGAGGCGCGGGCGGAGGGCGGCAAGGTGCCGTCGAAGAAGTCGTCGAAGTCGCGGAAGTCGAGCAAGTCATCGAAATCGCGGAAGTCCTCGAAGTCGTCGAAATCGAGCAAGTCGTCGAAGTCGAAGAAGAAGTGACCTTCGTCGTGACGGCGCTGCTGTAGCATTGCCGCGATGTCGCGGACGAACGCCGCACTCCTCGTCCTCTTCTTCGCGGTGCTCGTCTGGTCGGCGGTGCGGCCGCACGACTACTTCACCTGGTGGATGGAAGTCTTCCCCGCGCTCGTCGGCATCGCCTTGATCGCCGCGACGCACCGCCGCTTCCCGCTCACGCCGCTGCTCCTGACGCTGCTCACGCTGCACGCCATCATCCTCATGGTCGGCGGGCACTACACGTACGCCGAGGTGCCGCTCGGATTCTGGATGAAGCGCGCCTTCCACCTCGGGCGCAACGACTACGACCGCATCGGCCACTTCGCCCAGGGCTTCGTCCCCGCCATCATCGCGCGCGAGCTCTTCCTCCGCCGCAACGTCGTGCGCAGCCGCGGCTGGCTCTACACCATTATCGTCCTCGTCTGCCTCGGCATCAGCGCCGCCTACGAATTGCTCGAGTGGCAGACCGCAATCGCTACCGGCGCGCGCTCCGACGCCTTCCTCGGCACGCAGGGCGATCCGTGGGACACGCAGGAGGACATGGCTACGGCGCTGATGGGGGCGCTGGCGGCGCCGCTGCTCCTCGGCCGCTGGCACGACCGGCAGCTCGCACGCCTCGAAAGTCAGTCAGCGCCCACAGCGCAATCAGCAGCACTCCCATGAAGAGGTAGAAGTTGCGCGAGAGCACGCCGCGCGCGAAGCCGGCGATCCATGGCAATACGACCATCACGATGGCGAGCGTGAGCTCGACGATGCCGTGGCTGACGAAGCCGATGAGGCGGAACTGCGTGAGCAGCGCCAGCACGACGATGAGCGCCGCGAAGATGTAGCACCACGTGGCCTGCCGTCCGGCGAAGCCGACGAAGCGCGGCGCGATGGCGATGAGGATGGCGAACGCGAAGTCGAGGATGGCGTGGGAGACGTAGCCGATCGATCGATGCATGGTCATGACACGTCCGCTCCTTCTCCATGGTCGAGGATGACGAAGTTCGCGTCGCCCATCGCCGCGCGCAGCTCCTCGACCGGTTCGTTCTCGCCATCATCGCCGAGGGCGAACGTCCCGTAGTGAACGGGGATCGACGTGCGCACGCCCAACGCGCGATGCGCGCCGACCGCCTGCGCCGGATCGATGTGCGCGGGCTGCATGAACCAGCGCGGCATGTACGAGCCGATCGGCAGGAGGGCCAGGCGGACGGGATCGAAGCGCGCGCCGATGGCCTCGAAGTGCGCGCCCCAGCCGGTGTCGCCGGCGAAGTAGACGTGCCCCGACGGCCCGCTGACGACGAAGCCGCTCCAGAGGTTGCGATTGCGATCGGAGAGGCCGCGCGCAGAGAAGTGCCGCGCCGGAACGCACGTGACGACGAGCTCCCCCGCCGGCAAAGACTGCCACCAGTCGAGATCGTGCGCGCCGTCAATGCCGTGCCGCGCCATGAGCCGCGCGTTGCCAAGCGCCGTGACGATGCGCGGCCGATGCCGCCGCTGCAATGCGCGCAATGTGGCCACGTCGAGATGGTCGTAGTGATTGTGGCTCACGAGCACGAGGTCGATCGGCGGCAGATCGCTGAAGCGGATCCCCGGCGGCCGATGCCGCTGCGGTCCGGCGAACGGCACCGGCGACACGCGCCGCGACCACACCGGATCGGTCAGCACGTTCACGCCATCCATCTGAATGAGCGTCGTGGAGTGATTGACGAACGTCAGCCGCAGCGCGCCGCCGTCGACGCGCGCGGGCGGCGGCGGTCCGCACGGCATCTCCCGATACGAAGGCCAGTATCCCGGCTTGCGCGAGAACCGCCAGCGCAGAAAGGCGAAGCCGCTCTGCCACCCCTCGTGCAGGTTGTGGAAGCGCTCGCCGTCGAAGTGATCGCTGCGCGGGCCGCGATAGTGCGGCGCGGCGACGAGCGTGCGCTCCGCTGCCGCAGCGCCAACCGCGGCGGCCGCGATCGCGGCGGCGTTCCTTGCCCGCATCAGTTGCTCGCCGTCGGCAACCGCGGCGGCCCCTCCGGCACGTACGCCTTGTACGTCACGCCCGCGCTCGTCTTCGCGAATTCATCGCGCATCGCTTTCACGTTGCTCGGGTCGGCGAAGAGGTCGACCATCGTCGCCGCCAGCGCCTTCGCCGCAAAGATCATTCCCTTGTGCCCGATCGACATGCCGCCGCAGGCGACGACCGACCAGCCGTGCCACGGCACGCCCGCCGCCGCGGTGACGACGGAGAGGTGGATCGTCGGGATGTTCCAGCTGATGTCCGCGACGTCGGTCGATCCCCCCTCGGCCGGTCCGGGATGGTCGTCGAATTCCTTGACCTTCGTGTTCAGTCCCTTCTCCTCGATCTTGTTCGCGCGCTGGATGGCCTTCGCGAACTCCTGCTCCTCCGCGGTGAACGACAGCGGCCCGAGCCACTCCAGGTTCGCCTGCGCCAGGCGCTCGCCGGTCATGTTGACGAGCATGTTCCAGTCGCCGCCGTTGACCGTGACCTTCGACTCGACGTCCGCCGACATGGCCGAGCCGGCGGCCATCTTGCGCAGGCGCACGAGCATCTCGTCGACGAGCTCGCGCTTCTCGTCGCGCATCCAGATCCAGACTTTGCCGTACTCCGGCACGACGTTCGGGACGTCGCCGCCCTTGACGATGGCGTAGTGCATGCGCGAGCTCGGGTGGATGTGCTCGCGCATCATGTTGACAGCGTGCGTGAAGAGCTCGAGGCCGTCGACGGCGCTGCGGCCGTTCCACGGATCGTACGCGGCGTGCGCGGCGCGGCCGAAGAACTCGACGGTGACGTCGACGATGGCCTGCGTCGACTTCGTGTCGGCGCGCGTCTCGTCGTCGGGATGCCAGGCCAGCATGACGTCGACGCCGTTCATGACGCCTTCGCGCAGCATGTAGATCTTCCCGCCGACCGCTTCCTCCGCCGGCGTGCCGAAGAACTTCACGGTGCCGTGCAGCTTGCCGCTGGCAATCAGGTCCTTGACGGCCATCGCCGCGGCGAGGCTGCCGACGCCGAAGAGGTTGTGCCCGCAGCCGTGCCCCGGCGCGCCGGTGTCGATCACGGCGCGCGCCGGCTCCGCTTTCTGCGAGAGTCCGGGCAGGGCGTCGTACTCGCCCATGATGCCGATGACCGGCTTGCCGCTGCCGAATTCCGCGACGAACGCGGTCGGCATGCCTGCGACGCCGCGCGTGACTTTGAAGCCCTGCTTTTCCGCGTAGTCGGCGAGCGCCTTCGACGACTTCGTCTCCTGCAGCGCCGTCTCGGCGTAGCGCCAGACCTCGTCGCTCAGAGCGGCGAGCTGCGTGGCGTGCGCGTCGATCGTCGCGGCAGCGGTTTGTTTTTCGGCGAGGTGCGGCGGCGCGGCGGAGAGGCTCGCCGCGAGGAAGGAAAGGGCGAGGACGATTCGCATCCGGCGATCTTAATCGAGCGCCCTCGCAATCGCCGCGTCGATCGCGTACTCCTCGATTCCCACCTCGGCGACGTCCACATCCACCTGCACGCGCTCCGCCGGTGGCGCGGGTGTACCGAGTTGCCTACGCAGCGCGGCGGCGGCGCCGAGGAGACGCGCGTCGCGCCTGACGCCGCCGAGCGATTCGAGGAGGCTCGCGGTGCGCCAGCGGTCGCCGAGCTCCCAGTGGATGCGCAGGCTGTCCTTCAGCGCGCTCGCCGCGCCGGCGTCGCCGCGGCGACGCTGCACGAGTCCTAAAAGATTCAGCGACCAGGCGATGCCTTCCTTGAATCCGCCGGCGCGCGACCACGCCAGCGATTCCTCGAGCCGCTCCTCCGCCTCGGGCAATCGTCCCGAATAGAAGTTCGCCGCGGCCAGATTCAAGAGCGACCACGCCACGCCCTCGACGTCGCGCCGGCCCCGGAAGAGCTGCAGCGTTCCTTTGCACAGCTCCAGCGTGCGCGCGAAGTCCCCGCTGAGCCACGAAGAGAAGGCGATGTAGTTCAGCGAGCGGCCGGCGTTGGCGCGGTCCTCGAGCTCCTCCCACAGCGTGCGCGAGAGTTGGTGCAGGTCGATGGCGTGCTCGTACTCGGCGCGCTCGCGGGCGATGCTGCCGCGGAACTGCAGCGACTGCGCGAGGCTCATCGGATCGCCGTGCGCGCGCGCGAAGTCGATGGCCGCGTCGAGGAGCGCGGTGGCCTTGTCGTAGTCGCATTGCAGAAAGGCCATCGCGCCCGCGCCGGTCATCGCCTTGGCGCGGAAGTCGTTCTCCTCGCCGCCGGGCAAGGCCAGGATCTGATCGAGCCAGCGCCGCCCTTCGTTGTAAAAGCCGCGCAGGTACCAGAACCACCAGAGCGACGCGCCGAGGCGAAGGGCGAGCTCGGCGTCGCCGGCGTCGAGCGCGCATTCGAGCGCGGTGCGAAAGTTGTCGGCGTCGGCACCGAGAATGTCGCTCTGCAGCTCGTTCTCCTCCGCCATCTGCGTCATCACCCGCGCGTGCGCGAGCTGCACCTGCGCGCGGCGGCCGCTCTCGGCGAGGCACTCGAGGCCGTACTCGCGGATCGTCTCGAGCATCACGAAGCGCGGCGCGTCGTCGCGGCCGGCGGGATCGCGGCGGAGGAACGCTTTGTCGAGGAGCGACGAGAGGCCGTCGAGCACGTCGTCGCCGGCGATCCGCTCCGCCGCCTCGAGCGAGAAGCCGCCGCGGAAGACCGACAGCGTCGCGAACAATTCTTTCTCCGCATCGTCGAGGAGGTTGTAGCCCCACGAGATCGCCGCGCGCATGGTCTGGTGGCGCTCCGGCAGATCGGCCGCGCCGCTCGAGAGGAGCTTGAAGCGGCTGCCGACGCGCGCGAGCATGGCCCGCGGCGGGAGGAGCTTGATGCGCGCCGCGGCGAGCTCGATGGCGAGAGGGAGGCCGTCGAGACGGACGCAGATCTCGGCGATGGCGCGCGCGTCGTCGGGGGTGACGGCGAAGTCGCTCTTCGCCGCCACCGCGCGCTCGACGAAGAGCCGCACCGCGGCGTACTCGGTCAGCGCCTCGGGCGCGAGCGGCAGGTCGAGCGGCGGGAGGATGAGCGGCGGCACGGCGTATTCGCGCTCGCCGCGCAGATGCAGCGGCGCGCGGCTGGTGACGAGGGCTTTGACGTGCGGCGCCGCGGCGAGAAGGTCGGCGATGACCGGCGCGGCGTCGAGGACCTGCTCGAAGTTGTCGAGGACGAGGAGCATGGCGCGGCCGCGCAGCGCGCTCTTCACCGCGTCGACGAGGGCGACGCCGCCTTCGTGCACGCCGAGGACTTCGGCGATCTCGGAGAGCACGAGGCGCGAGTCGAGGATCGGGCCGAGCGAGATCCACCAGACGCCGTCCGCGTAGTCGCGCAGCAGCTCCGCGCCGACGTCGAGGCTGAGCCGCGTCTTCCCCGTGCCGCCCGGGCCGGTGAGCGTGACGATGCGGACGTCGTCGCGGCGCAGCAGACTCAGAACATCGTCGCGCTCGGCGTCGCGCCCGAGGAGCGGGGTCAGTGGATGCGGAAGATTCGACGGCGGCGCGACGGTGAAGTTGATTTCCTCCGTGAGCGCCGTCTGCGCCGCGGCGCTGCCGATGACCGCGGCGGGGTCGCGATCGAGATCGGAGCGGAGTTGCTGCAGGTCGTCGAGGAGATCGCGCGCGCTGCGATAGCGTTCCTCCTTGTCCTTCACCAGCGCGCGTTGCACGATCGCAGCGAGCCGCGGCGGCAACGGCGCGCCGTTCCGGCGCGTCATCGGCGGGAGATCGGCGCGGAGAATCGCGCCGGCGACGTCGGGCGCGTTCACCCCCTCGAAGGGCAGCCGCTCGCAGAGCAATTCGTAGAGCACGACGCCGGTGCTCCAGATGTCGCTGCGCGTGTCGACCTCGGCGCTGCGGAGCTGCTCCGGCGACATGTAGTAGACCGTGCCGCGAATCGTCATCGGCCCGCTCTTCTTCTTGACCTCGGAGGTCGTGATTCGCGCCAGGCCGAAGTCGAGAAGCTTCACGTAGCCATCGGCGCGCAGCATAATGTTGTCCGGCTTGATGTCGCGGTGAACGAGGCCGACCGCCTCCGCCGCCGCGAGCGCCGAGGCGATCTGGATCGCAACGTTGAGCACCTCGGTGAGCGCCACTTCCCCCCGCTGCATGCGCTGGCGCAGCGTGACGCCGTCGACGTACTCCGCAGCGATGAAATGATCGTCGCCGAGCCGCCCGACGTCGTAGACAGTAAGAATGTTCGGATGATTGAGCGCCGAGGCCGCGCGAGCCTCATGCTCGAGCCGATTGCGCAGGTCGTCGTCCTCGCGCATCGCCGCCGGCAGCACCTTGAGCGCAACCGGCCGCTGCAGCTGCGTGTCGTGCGCGAGGTAGACCTCCCCCATCCCCCCCGCCCCGAGGAGCGTGCGGATCTCGTATCGGCCATGACGACTCCCAGGCTGGAGCACGAGCGGTCATGCTATCCTAGCCGCCCCCACGGGAATCGCGAGAGCCCGCGGGCAGTTGAGAAGGACCCCATAGGCGCTTAGCTCAGTCGGTAGAGCATCACCTTCACACGGTGGGGGTCGCCGGTTCGAGTCCGGCAGCGCCTACCAAGGCAACTCATTCACGCCGCTCCGTCCGTCAGACGGAGCGGCGTTTGTTTTGGCAGGCCTTGATCTTCATCAGCGGGCCAAATCCGGCACAGAATTCCGAAGCAAGGTTACAGCGGTTGGCGCGAGCCTAACCCGTTGATCACGAAGCTGATCGAGTGCGTTGCTCCGCCGAATGCTCTCCAAACGATCGTCCAAGCGCCGTTACTTCCTGCTCCATCTGCGGCAGGATCCGGCTCGCCTTCCTAGCTAAGTACGCCTCGGCAAGCGGGCTCATAAAAAATTGCCGGACCGCAGCGATCGGTCCGAGGCTCTTGGGCACAAAGACCCTACGCTTCCGCTTCTCGATAGCATCGGCCAGTACAGTCGCGCATTCGTCGAGAGTCCTGATCCTACTGAACGGACCTGGAAGCTTCGAAAGCATGCCCGTGAAGCTCCGCATGTCCGCATGCGCATCGCGTACGAGATCTGTGTCTATCCACGAAAGATTTGCGCAACCGACGCGAACACCGTGGCTAGCGAGCTCAACGCGCAATCCATTGCCGAAATGCTCGACGCCGATCTTTGACGCCGCATAGGTGGTCAGGCCTGGACTCGTCGCCAGCGCCGAGGCCGAGGAGATGAGCAGGTAATACCCCTTACTTGCGACAACGTGCGGTAGTGTCGCCTTGACCGTGCGGATCACGCCGATGAGATTCACGTGGATAACGCGCACGAGCGCCTCGACCGGAGTCGAAAGAACTGTTCCGTGCGAGGCGATGCCGGCATTGGCGACGACTACATCAAGTCCGCCGAGCGCGTCGATGCTCAGCTTCACCGCGGCATTGAGCGAGGCGTGATCGGTGACGTCGCACTCGGCCCAAATGTGGCCAGCGCCGAGTTCTTTCGCCAGTTCCGCCAACTTCGCCGGTTCGAGCCCGACCAGTGCCAGGCGCATCCCGCGCCTGGCGAGCCGCCGCGCGAGCTCGGCGCCTATGCCACGAGCCGGGCCAGTGATGAGTGCAGTCTGTTCATGCATGATCAAAGTACATATCCCCCTGCAGTCGCCGAATCCCAACTCTACCGCTGGTCAAACGCCCGCCCTCCGGCTGCCTTATGCCGTAAGCGTGATGCCTCACTTAATGCGGCGCCTAACCGATGATAACTAGGAATTATCCTGTCGATGCCGAAATCGTTTCGCAGTTTCGCCGAACGGATGCTGAACCCCTTCCTTTCGTTTCAGGAGATGCGATACGCCGTCATCATCGCAGCCTTCTCTGTCATCCCTAGCATTGCGATGTTCATCGTCCTACAACTCTACCTTTCGGACGCCGCCGTTACGATGATGTGCCGAGGGCATCACTCCTTAAGTAGCCACGATTTCGCTCCTCTGTTCAATTACTACACAATTTGGGTGGCCCATGTATTGATTTCGGTTGGAGTGGGAGTCGGTGCCGATCGCAGTGCGTTTCGAAATGCTTCGGAAGTTAAGATCAAGGCGCTGAAACGCTTTCGGATAGCCATATTCTTGTCACTAATGCTGATCGTATTCGTTGCTGATGCCACTCATCGCAATATCGCTCTACTGTCGCACGAGCGAATCTTCAATGTGCTCTCAAACGATCCGGCGCTGGCCGTTATGTTTCACAATGACGTCCGGTATCTCAATCGTACGATCCCCATGCCCACATCTTTCTCATTTCTACCGATAGTCGCGGTAGCCGCCGCTCTTTGGGCAATGGCAACGGTAATCCTCTGCTGCAGTAGATTCTTGGCTGCATTTCAACAATCCGATGGCGACTCGGATACGTCTTCAGGGGATCGCGTTGCGGCATTCAGCGATGCAATGGAGGCGCTGCGATCACATTTTCTGGCTCTCAGTCTCGTGCTCGTGACCAGCACCTTAGCGACGATTGCGTTCTTCCGAACCCCTCTCGGACTCCTCGGCTCCTCCGAGCGTCGCGACTATCAAAACATCTCGGATGCGATGGGACTCGTCTGGGGCGTCACGTTTTCGTTGACTCTGATCGCATTGTGCGTTTATCCCTTCGTAGTGCTTCGCCGCCGTTTCGATAGCCTTGATCGTGATGCCCAGGATACTAAAAACGCGGCTCTGGGCCGGTGGATACGTAAACATAGAACGTTATTGCAAGTACCGGCAAACTTGAAGCTGGTCTTGTCAATACTATCGCCGGCGACGGTTGCCATCGTTTCCCGCCTTATCTCAATTTGATATTTGCAAGATCTGGAAGGCACTCACCTTTAGGCCGGATGCTGCAACCCAACCTATCGCAGCGTCACGCATGTTTAGGACGGCCTGCTCTCGTGCGCGAACGATGCTGCTGGGAAGGGACGAGGTTGCCAAGTTACCCAACTCCGCGAACGTAGAAAAAACTGTGAGTTGCGCGCTCACACGCGCCGCCAACTCGGCGACGTATGGTCCCATGACTGAATGCGGAAGAATTAGGCTGGGAGTTCCAACGCGACTGAGTAATTCCCGCAGTACTCGTATCGCGGGGCGGACAGTCTGTCTCGTAAGCTCCCTTCCGTAGGCGCAAAATTGGGGTGTCGACGATGCATGTATATGATCGCTTTTCCCGGCATAGTCCGATGAGGCTCCTAAACCAACGGTGCAAAGATCAGCTAATTCGTTGTGCGATTCGTGTACATACTGCCAATCTGGCCCTTCTCCTATGAGGAGACTCGCGGTGGCCGCTTCCCCGAGCGTAAAGGCTGGAAATTTCCATTCTAGCTCTGCATCCGACGCGATCGCAAAAGAATCCGGAAGTACGGCACCTCTGAAGCGCATCGGAAACTCGGCGCTTACGACCAGAGCGATCGCGCCTGGTTTAGACCCGAATAGGGCCTGTGCGATCTCCGTAGCTGTACACCATCCGAGGCAAGCGTCCGCGACATCAAATGTCCTCGCTCCGTTCATGCCGAGTTCTTTTGCGATAAAACATGCGTTCGCGGGCTCAGCAAATCCTCTGTCGACTCCAACATAGATTACAAAATCGACATCATCCGAGCCGAGGTTGGACTTCCGCAATGCACTCTCACAGGCGCGCTGCAGCAGTTCAATCGGGCGTTCTCGTGGTGCTCGCCAGCGTCGTGATGTAATGCCGATGCGTCTGAGCTTGGCCTTTATCTTCGAAAGCAGCGAGTGAAGATCGCCGTCATATACACCTCGACTGTAATAAGCTACGAGCTCAAGAATCTCCTCGTTCAAGATTCGCTGCGTCGGCAGGGCACACCCGACTCCTGAGAGATACATAATTCCTAGTTATCGGACCTGAAGGCAGTCTACCGCATTAATAGGAGTGATGCGCCGGCACTTTTCTTACCCCGCTGCCCAAAAAATGTCCGCTTTTAATCGAGTCGCGATTGTCTCGCGACGCTGCTAACACCGTTCCGGCGAATCACGGAATCAGAGGTAACTGATTACCGATGTGCCACTTAGCCCTCCTCACGACACTCTTTGGTTCGTGAGCTATACCGGCAGCATAGGTCCATCACTACCTCGAGGCGGAGCATTACGAACAACGCGCTGCCAACGTCCCGAGGCGTTCGCAAAGCATTGAAAACGACGTATGTCCTAAATGCCTAGGATGCGGAATGTTATTCACAGATAGACCGCCGGTTTGAGTCCGGCAGCGCTCTAACCAGCAGTCAGCAACCTTCCGGCGGCGTTTCCGCCCCCCTCACAACCCATCCCCCATCACCACGAACGCCGCCCAATAGAACGGGTGGCGGTACTCCTTCGTGCGCAGCATCGACACGATCGTTTTCTGCATCGCGCTGGCGGCCTGGGTGCGGTCGTGGCGGATGTTTTGGTGGAACTTGCGCATCAGGGTGCTCGTGGCGGCGGAGTCGACTTTCCACTGGCTGACCACTTGCGTGCGGCAGCGGGCGGCGAAGAGGGCCCAGCTGAAGCCGATGATGCCTTCGCCGGCGGCGTACGCGCCGCGGGCGGTGTCGCAGGCGGACAGCACCACCAGATCCGCGCCGAGGTCCATCTGCATCAGCTCTCCGGCTTCGAGATAGCCGTCTTCCGTCTTCGAGCGGCCCTGGGCGAGCAGCAGGTACGAGTGCATCGGGCTGGCGTCGTTCAGCACGCCGTGGCCGGCCACGTGCAGCACGCGGAAGTGCGGCGCCTCGGATTTGAAGCGCTCCTCCGTCGCCTCGCCGCGGACATATACCTCGCTGTCCGCGCCGTAATACCGCGCCGCGCTCTTCACCTCCGCCTCCGCTTCCGGAAGCGACGTGAGCTTGCCTCGCGAGGCGCGTTCCACGTCCGTGCCGGCCGGTGTCGTCGGGTTGCCGAACGCGAGCAGCTCGCGGCGTCCGCTCGCCGGCGCCGCCGCGGCCTCGCGGCTCATCTCCATCCACGCGGCCAGCGACGGCGCGTAGACGATCGCTGCCTTCTCCGCGAGATACGTCCCGTGCCGATCGAGCAGCGCCTGAAACGGCAGATTCCAGAGCGGTCCGTCCGGAATCAGAATCCACGACCGCCGCTTCGACAGCAGATCCGCGATCGGGGCGATCAGCATTTCGTGCAGCTCCCGCGCTGGCTTGCGGAAGTCGGGACGCCGGTCCGCGAGGAGCGTGCGGAACGACTCCGCGCGGCGCGCGAGATTGTCGCTGGCGACGTCGATGGCGCGCACCTCGATCGCTCCGCCGGCGATGACGAACGCGTACGTCTTCTCCTCCGTCACGAGAAACTCCACGAGCGCGGCCTCGGCCGGCAGGCGGGAGACGGCGTCGCGCGCCGTCACCGGCGGCAGCGTTCCTCGCTCGACGCGCAGCCGCGGATGGGCGGCGGCGAGCTCCTGTTGGAAAGCGTCGTGCTCGCGGCGCGCGGCGGCGATGCGCTCGGTCAGCTCGGGGCTGGATGCATGCGCCGCCTCGCGATGCAGCGCCGACAGCCGATCGGCGAGCTCGCGCTCGCGCCTTCGCTCCTCGTCGGTGAGCGCCAGCGGCCGGTCGGGAGCGCGGCGCAGCACATCGATCAGCACCCGCGACCGATACCGCTCCGCCGACTCGAACGCGTCGCCCACGCGGCCCTGGCCGATCATCAGCAGGGCCATCTCGGAGTAGGCCTCGCTGCGGTGATCGAAGAAGTGGACCTCATCGCCCGTGGAATGCCCATGCATCGATTCGACCGCGTCGATCGCTCCGGCAAGCGCGGTCCGCGCTTCTTCGGCGCGCCCGAGCTTCCGGTAGAGATGCCCGACCAGCGTGCGGGAGAGATAGATGCCCTTGCTCCCGTCGGTCGGCTCCGCGGCCGCCTTCACCGCTTGATCGAGCGCGGCAGAGAGATTGCCGCTCCGCTCCTCGCTCTCCGCCAGAAGGCGGCGGACGTTGGCGCGCGAATCGGGATCGTCGGTTTTCTCGTACGCCGGCAGCAGCTCGCGCAGGACCGGCGCCGCCTCCTCGTGCCGCCCGAGGCGCAGGAGAACGGCGGCGATGTTCATCTTCGACATGTTGATCCCGCGCGTGTACCCGAGCGTCTCCATCAGCGCCAGGTTCTCGCGGTAGCACTCCAGGGCGCGGTCGCCGCGGCCCATCAGGTTGTAGGCGACGCCGAGGTTGTTGCGGGTCGAGGCCACCATGGCCGTGCTGCCGAGCTCGCGGAACATCTCGATCGCCTTTTGGTCGTAGTAGACGGCGAGATCGGTGTTCCCTTCATTCATGTACACGTCGGCCATCCCGGCGAGAGCTTCGGCGTGAACGATGGGCTTCTTGGATGCGATGGCCGCGGCGATCGCCTCGCGGAACGTGGCCATGGCCTCGCGATACTGACCGAGCGATTCCTGACACTGGCCGACACGCTCCAGGCAGAACGCCGTCCGGCCGCTTTCCGGAACGGCCGCGCATTGGCGGTAGTCATCGGCGGCCACGGCGAACTTCCCCTGGCCGATGTGCAGATTGCCCATGTGCAGAAAGGCTCCAGCGAGGCCGTTTGCGTCGCCGGCTTTCTCGAACGTCGCCTGCGCCTCGCGCGCGAGGGCAATGCCGTCGTCGAATTGGCCGTACAGCGTTTTCAGGCCGGCCAGGCCGAGCTTCGCGCGCGCGGCGATCACCGCATCGCCGGCCGCTTCCGCCGCGGCGCGCGCCTTCTCGTACGCGGCGAGCGCCTCCTTGAAGCGGTTCGCGTCGTAGTGCGCCTTCGCCGTCTTCATCAGATCGGCGGGCGACTCCTGCGCCGCTGCGACAGCCGGCAGGATCAAGAGAAGCGCAGCGGCGATGGCTCTCATCGCAGTGCAATCAGACGCCGTGCGATCGGGGAGTCGGGGTTCTGTTCGGCGAGTTGGCGGAACTCGCGCTCCGCGTCGTGCAGCAGTCCGTGGCGGCTGTAGAGAAGCCCGCGAAGGAGGTGCGAGTCGCCATACTGCGTCTCGCCGACACGAACCTCGGCGGCCTCACTCGACGGCAGCACGCGGAACACCGCCTCGGCGCGCTCCGCGCCGGCCGACGAGATCTCGCCGCCCTCGGTGTCGGCGACGACGTGCCACGAGAGATCGACGCCCGCCGGCAGCGCCTTCGACGGCGTCCACGACGTGCCGGTCAACTCTCCGCTGCGCGCGATCTCCTCGTAGTCGGCATCGAAGACCGCGGCGCGGTAGCCGCGTGCGCCGCGCACCGGCGTCCACGAGAAGCGCGGCCGCGCGTCGAGCACGGCGGAGCGAAACGGCTCGATGGCGCGCAGCGGATGCGTTCCGGCGTTCCCGCCGCGCACCGCGCCCGGCATGGCGGCGATGAACGTCGGGATCGAGAGTGCGCGTCCGGAGAGAACTGCGCGGGCGTCTTCGGCGTCGCGCGGCGAGCGCATCGCCACGCCGTCGATCGCACCGTTGTCGAGCAACGCGATCCGCCCGGCACCATCGGCGAGGCTGGCCACGACCGCATGATGCGGAGCAGCGAGCGGTGCTTTGACGGCGACCGGCGCTCCCGGTGTGGTCCGTCGAACGAAGAGCGCGATTGTCGACAACGCGACAACGATGAAGACGGCGGCCGCCGCCATCAGCCAACGCTTTGACGTCGACGCCGGAAAGCGCACCACCCGCCCCTCGGCGTCGAAGCGGCGCAGGTCCTCCACCTCCTCACGGCACATCGCACACGACTCCGCGTGGCTTGCGGCGAGGCGGTACGACGCATCGTCCACGCGCTCGTCGACGAGGACGTCGAGCTCGTCGTCGGAGAGATGCACGTCCACGCCCGGCGCGGCGAGCGCGCCGAGGGCCTGGCGATAGGCCGGAAGAGATTCAGAATCGGGTTGCCGGTCCACGTTCGCTCGTCCTTTCTCTATGAAGATGCGCGCCCGAGCAGCGGATTACCGTCGCGCAAAAACGGAAGCCGCCGCCCCAGCCGCTCCCGGGCTGATTTTCTCAGGTTGATGACTTGCTGGCGGCTGAGGCCGAGCCGTTCGGCGATGGCAATGTCGGGCAGCGGCAGTTGATCCCACATCGCCGCGAGATCCTCGGGCGCCAGCTCGACCGCGGCAGCCAGCCCGTCGAACGTGACGATGCGCAAGAGGACGAGCAGGCTCGTGATGGCGGAGCCGTTCTCGTCGCGAAGGCCGAGCAGCAACGCGATGCGCTGCCGCGGCAGCAAGAGATCGACCTCGCGCCAGACTTCGGTGAGCGCTGAGCGGTAGACGAGCGACGACTCCACCGAGGGCGCTTCGTCCGTGCGCTCGACGCGCGCGGCGGGCGGCGGGGCGACGGGCAGTTGGAACAGCTCCGCGACCTTCTCGACGAGCCGCTCGAGCTCCACGGGCTTTTGTGCATGGACGAAGACGTGGTCGAGCGTGCGCACGATGTCTTGATGTCCGATGGCGTCGTTCCAGGTGACGAAGAGCGGCGGCGCGAGCGGTGGAATGCGGTCGAGATCGGCCTCGGCACACTCACTCATTTCGCCCCAGCCCGCGCGTCCGCAAACAACGTAGCCCGAGGGAGACCGCCACAGGGCGAAGCGCGCGGTCTTGCGGACAACGTGGCGGATGCGGTTGCGCAGGCGCTGGCGCTCCGGGTGAACGCGACGGAAGTGCGCGTGGACGACGTTGAACGCGGTCACCGCGGCGTAGCCGTCGAAGTTCGCAATCGGAATGCCGGCTGGGTCGGACTTGACCTCCTGCAGCCGCTTGATCAACTGCAGGGCCGCCTCGCTGCAGAGCTCTTCGCGCTCCGTGACGGCGACGGCCGCGCCGACGCGTCCGCGGACGACGCCCTCGATGACGGGCGTAACGCGGTCGATCAGGAGCCGGAACGCGTCGTGTTCCGCCGCGGACTCGGGCGGAGCTCTCAGGTACCGCTCGAGGACCGGATCCAGCGCTTCGCCGGTCATTTTGGACTCGATTGACAGCGTCGATCGTACACCGTTGAAACGAATCGGGTGCCGCCGACACTACGGTGGGACGCGCTGGTGCCAATAAGTCCACGGCGACGTCATCTTCACCCGACAATGACCAAGAATGCCTCCGGGGCCTGCCCCACGTGTGATGTCGAAGCCGACGATCTGGCCACGCGCGTCCGCGACGCCGTGCGCTCCGGCGACGTGCAGCGGTTGCCGGCGATTCATCGGGAGTGCCCGGTGTTCGCGACGGCGGTCTCGCACTTCGACGGCCTGACCGGCCTCCCGAACCGCCGCTTCTTTCTCGAGCGCCTCGATCACGTCATCGCCGGCGCGCGCGCGCACCGCGTCGACGTCGCCGTGCTCGCCGTCGGCATCGACCGCTTCCGCAAGGTCAACGCATCGCTCGGACATCGCGTCGGCGACAAGGTGCTGGAGACGATCGCGTCGCGGTTGCACGGTGAGATGGTGGCGCGGTCGGGCGGCGACGAGTTTCTCGTGCTCCTGCAACGGCCCGGCGTCGACGTCGCCGCGCGCCAGCTCCTGGCGGCGGTCGCGCAGCCACTCGAAGTCGACGGCTACACGCTGAACCTCACCGCCACGATCGGCGTCAGCGTCTTCCCCGGCGACGGTCTGGACGCGGAGTCGCTCGTGCAGCACGCCACGACGGCGCTGCACCGCGACGCCCGTCCGATGGCTTCGCCGTTTCTCGAAAGCGGACTGCGGCGGGCCGTGGAGCGCGCGGAGTTCGTGCTGCACTACCAGCCGATCGTCGATCTCCATTCGTGGCGCGTCTCGGGCGCCGAAGCGTTGATCCGATGGGAGCACCCGCACCTCGGCACGCTTCCGCCGGCGTCGTTCCTCGGGCTCGCCGAGGAGACGGGGATGATCGTTCCGCTGGCCACGTGGGCGGTGCGCGAGGCGTTTGCGCAGATGGCGCGCTGGAGGGAGCAGGAGCTCGGCATCGGCCGCCTGGCGGTGAACATCTCCGCGTATCAGCTGCGCGAGCCCGGCTTCGCTCGCACGATCGGACGGATCGCCGAGGAGGAAGGGATCGACGCGCCGCGGATCGAGCTCGAGGTGACGGAGAGCGTCCTCGTCGCGGACGACGGCCGCAGCATCGAGACGCTGCACGAGCTCAAGTCGCGCGGCTTCGGCATCGCCATCGACGATTTCGGCACCGGATACTCGTCGCTCAGTTACCTGCAGCGGCTTCCCGTCGACCGGCTGAAGATCGACCGCGCGTTTGTCCGCGATCTCGGCAGCAGCGAGCAGTCGGCGGCCATCGCGGAGCTGATCATCGCCGTGGCGCAGCGCCTCGGTCTCGCGGTGACGGCCGAAGGGGTCGAGACTGCGAGCCAGCTCGAGTTCCTCCTAGCGCACGGCTGCGACGAGATCCAGGGCTACTACCTCGGCGAGCCCGGACCGCCCGTCACCGTGGAGCGCGCGGTAATACGGCCGCCCACGCCGCATCTTCAGCTCGAAAAGAACTGATGGAGATTCATCCCATGCGTAAACGCATCTTCGTTTGCGCCGCAATGGCGGCGCTGTTGCTCTCGTCGAATGACATCTCGGCGGGCTTCCGCAAACGGCATCCGATCGATGCCATGCGGCCACTGCCGGGCGGACTCGGAGTCCTCCCCGCGCTTCCGGAAAATCGGGAGAACCCGATGACGCCCGCGAAGTTCGAGCTGGGGCGGCAGCTCTTCGAGGACGCGCGCCTCTCCGGCGACGAGAGTCTCAGCTGCGCGTCGTGCCATCCGCGGGAGATGGCGTACACGGAAGCGGTGCCGTTCTCCGAGGGCGCCGGCGGAAAGCCGATGCCGCGGCACACGCCGACAGTGCTCAACGCCGCGTACTACCGGTACATCAATTGGGACGGCAAGTTCGCGACGATTCCGGAGCTCGTCCTGGCGGTGCTGGCGAATCCGCGGAACATGAACATGCAGGACGAGGACGTTCTCATCGACCGCCTCGAATCAGTGCCGGAGTACCGCGAGCAGTTCCGAAAGCTGTTCGGCGGCCGCCCGACGAAACAGCGCGTGGCGCTGGCGATCGACGCGTATGTGCGCGGGCTGACAACGCCGAACTCTCCGTTCGACCGCTACGCGGCCGGCGACACGTTCGCGCTGACGGATGCGCAAAAGCGCGGGCTGGCGCTGTTCGTCGGCAAAGCGGAGTGCGCGATGTGCCACCGCGGCCCGAATTTCGAGGACGATCAGTTTCACGCGCTCGGTATCGGCGGCGACGACGTGGGGCGCTTCAAGGTCACGGGGGTGGAAGCCGACCGCAACGCGTTCAAGACGCCGACGCTGCGCAACGTGGCGCTGACCGCGCCGTACATGCACGACGGCAGCCTCGCCACGCTTCGCGACGTGATCGAGCTCTACAACGCCGGCGGCGGCGCGAACCAGCCGAAGTCGATGCTGCTGCGCAAGCTGAACCTGACGGAGAAGGAGAAGGCGGATCTGGCGGCGTTCCTGGAGTCGCTGACCGGGACGGTTGAGAAGATGGGGGTACGCACGGCAGCGAAGTGAGGGGGGGCCGGTAAACTGGCGCCACGTGCACCGCTGACGTTGTCGACGACTTAGCCGCAGCGATCCATCGAGGCCGCGCGGCCGTTTTCTGCGGCGCAGGCATCTCGGCCGCCTCGGGGATGCCGCTCGTGCGCGAACTGCTGCCGGCGCTTCTGCAGTCACTCCCGCTTACGCCAGCGGAGACTGCCGCGCTGCTCGGTTCCGGGTTGCCCTTCGAATCGTTCATCGAAGCGATCACGGCGAACATCGGCACCGGGATTCTGCGTCTGTTTGCCGGCGGTGAGCCGACGGCAACGCATCGTTGGCTGGCGAAGCTCGTACGGGCGGGACTGCTGCGGACGATTGTCACGACGAATTTCGACTGCCTCATTGAAGCAGCGTTAGCCGACGAGGGCGTGACAGACCTCGATCGTCTCTATCAGAGCGAGCACTACGAGCACATCGACTGGAGCGAGCCCCGGATACGCCTCATCAAGATCCATGGGACCGTCGATGACGAAGCAAGCCTCGCCGCCACGATTGCCGGCGTCGCCGCAGATCCGGCGGTTCAGAAGCGCATGCCGGTCATCGAGCACGTTTTCGGCGCGGCAGGAGGCGACCCGACGATCGTGCTCGGCTACAGCTGTTCCGATGCGTTCGACATCTTCCCAGCCATTGAAGCCATCGCAAACCCAGGCCGCGTCGTCCACGTCGAGCACGCGAGCTCCTTCGTGGTCGAGGATGTCAGCCGAGCCGCAGCGCGCAATCCCTTCCACGCGTATCGCGGCGAGCGCCTCTTCTGCGACACGGCGGAGCTCGTGCGGATGCTGTGGGAGAGGACAGTCGATCAATCGCGATACGACGGCCACACGGCCACGCATCCATGGAGATCACGGCTCGATGACTGGCGCCGGCACATCGAAACGACGGCGGGCGATGGCGCCTTGGAGCTCCTCGCCGGAACGCTCTGCGCGCAGATTTCCGACTTTCCAGCCGCGCTCGCGCACTATCGCCGCGGTGCGGAAGCGGCAACGGGGCCGTGGCGTGCAGCGAATCTCCTGAATGCCGGCGCAATGCTGTTCGATTCGTCGCTGCGGCGGGAGGCACGACAAACGTTCGAACAAGCGCGCGAGGAGTTTCGCGCACTGGCCAATGTCCCCGGCGAGATCGACGTGCTGCGGCGGCTCGCGGCTGTCGCGCAGCAGGACGGCCGCGCCGTCGAGGCATGCGACTCGCTCATCGCCGCCTTGCGGCTCGCGGAGGAGCACCCGAAACACGTCCATCCCATTCTCGGCAGTCAGCTCCTGCTCGATCTCGCGGGCATGGAGAACAGCAACGGCCGGCATCGCGACGCCGTGTCGCACGCACAGCTCGCATACGAAATCGCCAATGAGCTCGGCGACCTGAACACAGCCATCCGCGCGCTCGACGCGTCGGCCAGCGCATATGGGAACCTCGGCGAGGTTGCCGACGCACTCGGTGCGCACGAGCGAGCCGTGACCCTCGCACGAAAACTCGGAAACCGCTTCAGCGAAGCCATTCACCTCGGCAAGATGGCGTCGTGCCTGCGAATGCTCGATCGACTGACCGAAGCGACAGTGGTTTGTGACGAAGCGCTGGCGCTGGCACGCGTCGGCGGCGATCGCGGGGGCGAGCACGACGCGCTCGTCGAGTCGGGCAACATCGCCCTGCGACAGGAGCGCCACGCGGACGCCCGAGCGGCGTGGACGGAATCGCTGCAGATCGCCGAGCAACTCCGCGACGCCACACGCCGCGGCGTTTCCCTCGGCAACCTCGCGGCGTGTTGCGAGATCGATCGAGACTATGACGAAGCCGTTCGCCTGCACGAAGCAGCGCTCGCGGAATTCGTGCGCGTGCACGAGACGAAGCTGATCGACGACACGCAAGAGGCCATCGCCAAGCTGCACCTTCGCCGGCACGATTACGCGCGGGCGTGCGACGCCTTCACGGCCGCGTTGGAAGGTTACGTACGACGCGCCGACCACAAGCCCGACAAAGTCGAGGAGCTGCGCCAAGCCGTACGGCACACCTCCCTGGCCGCTCGTGCGCCCGAACAGATTGCCGGCATCATGGCCGAGAGGGGCGCGATCGAGGAGGCCATGCAGGTGTGCGCGATCGCGCTGGAGCACGCCCGGGAAAGCGGCGATCTCCGGAGGCAAGCGCGTCTGGCGGGCGAGCTGGGAAGCCTCGAGGCCGCGCACGGCGACCCCGAGCACGCGATTGCGCTCGGCGAGGACGCCGTCCGGCTTTTTCGTGAGACCGGCGATATCGAGAACGCGGCTCGCGCGCTGGTGAATCTCGGAGGCGCGTACGAGCGCCGCGGCGATGACGCGTCCGCCATTCGCTGCTACGCAGACGCCCTGCCGGAGATGGATGCGGACCGATCTCGAGAAGGCGATCGCGTATTACGACGATGCGCTGTCGCAATTCGACGCCATCGGGGAAGGCGACCATCCAAACGCCACGCCTTTTCGGGAGAACCTGGCCAAAGCGCTACTGGATCTCGGCGCTGCCACGTCGAACGCCGGCAAGCGCGATGTGGCGCGCGCGTATTTCGCCCGATGCGAGAGCGTCTGCACGCAGATCGGGGATGCCTTCGGAACAATCCGCGCGATCATCAACCAGGCCGCGATCGACTGGGTGCACGACGAAGACAAAGGGAATGCCGAGTTCGCGCGAGCGCGTGATGTGGCGATGGAGGCGTACGGTCCCGACCACGAGGTCACTCAATTCGCACAGGGGTACGTCGACGCGTACCGGCGAGCATCGCAGTAAGCCCGCAGGCCCGGGCCCACCGGCCTTTTGTATTGCTCTCCTGCCGCCACTTGGTGCGATTTCGCATACCTTCCCTCGGTGCGGATCGACCGAGCGTGCGAGGAGTTCCTTCGGGATTGCGCGAATGTCCGGAAGCTGTCCGTGCACACGACGCGGGCGTACCGCATCGATCTCACTCGCTTCGCGCGCTTCGCGGGGGCGGCGAAGGATGTGGCGTCGTTCGACCGCGCGGTGCTGATTCAGTACGTCGAGCACCTCTTTGCTGAGCATCATCTGAAGGAGTCGTCGGCGAAGCGCCACGTGGCCTCGGTGCGGTCGCTCTTCCGCTGGCTCGAAGAGAACGAGCACGTCGCCGAGGATCCGTTCCGCGGCGCGCGCGTGCGCATCCGGCTGCCGCGCAGGCTGCCGCGCGTGCTCTCGCGCGCGGAGCTGGCGACGATTCTCGAGCATCCGGCGTCGAGCGACTTCGGCAGCATCACCGCGCGCGTCGCCGCGGAGCTTCTCTTCGCGACCGGCGTGCGCGTCGCGGAGCTGGCCGCGCTGCGCGACAGCGACATCGACCTCGCCGCCGGCGTCATCACCATCACCGGCAAGGGAAGCCGGCAGCGGCGCGTCTACATCCCCGACGCCGAGATCCGCGAGCTGATCCTCGCCTACCGGTGCGCTCGGGACGCGCGCGAACGTGAATCCGATGCCTTCCTCGTGAACTCCCGCGGCGGCGCGGCGTCGCCGCAGTACATCCGGCGGCTCGTCCGCCAGCTCGGCGAGAGCGCCGCGCTGACGCGCCGCATCACCCCGCACATGTTCCGCCACTCCGTGGCCACGTACCTCCTCGAGGAAGGCGTCGACATCCGCTACGTGCAGCGCCTGCTGGGGCACCGCAGCATCGTCACGACGGAGATCTACACGCACGTCGCCGACGCAGCGCTCAAGTCGCGCGTCATCGAGCGGCATCCGCGCAAGTCCATTCTTCGCCGGACGTAGTACCCTCCCCCCATGCCGCGCGAATGGGAGAGCTTCTACACCATCATGGGCTCGGCCGCCGCCGCCCTCACCGGCCTCCAGTTCGTCGTCATCGCCCTGGGCGCCGGCTCGCGAAGCGTGCGCGATCCGGAGGCGGTCGAGGCCTTCGCCACGCCGACGATCGTGCACTTCAGCGTCGTCCTGACCGTCGCGGCGCTCATGGTCGTCCCGCGGCAGACGGCACTGTCGCTCGCGATCTGCTTCGGCGGCCTCGGCCTCAGCGGCGTCGCCTACACCATCATCACGGCCCTGCGGGCGCGGCGGCAGACCGGGTACCAGCCGGTCTTCGAGGATTGGCTGTGGCACGTTGGGCTTCCGACGGCCGCGTACGCGATGCTGTTCGGAGCCGGCGTCGCGGGCGCGCTCACCGTCATCGCCGCGGCCGCGCTCCTGCTCCTCTTGATCGGCATTCACAACGCCTGGGACTCCGCCGTGTACATCTCGCTCCATCACCGAGACGATGAGTAACGTCACGATTCGCAGGGCCGAGCCGCGCGACGCCGAGCCCCTCGGCCGCCTCGGCGCGATGCTGATGCGGACGCACTACGCCTTCGACGCGCAGCGCTTCCTCGCGCCGCACGCCGGCGTCGAGCAGGGCTACGCGGCGTTCCTGGCCAGCCGCCTCGACTCGCCCGACGACTGCGTCTTCGTCGCCGAGCATGACGGCGCGATCGCCGGCTACGTCTTCGCCGCGCTCGAGCCGATGTCGTGGAAGGAGCTGCGCGGTCCGGCGGCCTTCATCCACGACGTTGCTGTGGCCGAGGAGGAGCGCCGGCACGGCGTCGCCGCGATGCTCATCGACGCCGCGGCGGCGTGGCTGCGCGAGCACGGCGTCCCGCGCGTCATCCTGTGGACGGCGGCGCCGAACGAGGCGGCGCGAGCGCTGTTCCGGCGTCTCGGCTTCCGCGAGACGATGATCGAAATGACGCTGGAGCTCGATAGTCGACCGGCAGGTAGACCGTGAACGTCGAGCCGTCGCCGTAGGCCGAGCGCACGTCGATCGTGCCGCCGTGGAGCTGCACGAAGCTGCGCGCGAGCGGGAGCCCGAGGCCCGTGCCGCGCTTCTGCGACGCGCGCGGATCGCCGACCTGGTAGAACTGCTCGAAGATGCGGTCGAGCTCCTGCGGCGGGATGCCGATGCCGCGGTCCTGCACCTCGATGCGCACGGAGTCGCAGCCGAGGATCGAGTCGGCCGCGGCGACGCGCGTGACGGAGAGGTGCACGAACGTGCCGCGGTGCGAGAACTTCACCGCGTTCGACAAGAGGTTCAAGAGCACCTGCTTGACGCGGGCCTCGTCGAGCCAGACTTCGGAGAGCGACGCGTCGACGCGCGTGACGATGCTGATCCCCGACTGCGCGGCGATGCCTTTCATCACCCGCTCGACCATGGCCACGGTCTCGCGCAGGTCGAAGGCGTTCGCGTGCAGCTCGAGCTTCCCCGACTCGATCTTCGACAGATCGAGGATGTCGTTGATCAGCACGAGCAGGTGATTGCCGGCCGTGCGGATGTTCTCGAGGAAGCGGTAGAGCCGCGGCGGCAGCGACTCCCGCGACGCCTCGAGGAGCACGCTGGAGAAGCCGATGATGGAGTTGAGCGGCGTGCGCAGCTCGTGCGACATGTTGGCGAGGAACTGGTTCTTGGAGCGGTCGGCGGAGAGAAGGCGGAGGTTGGTCTCGTGCAGCTCGTTCGTCCGCTCGGCCACGCGCGCCTCGAGGGCGGTGTTGAGGCGCTGCAGGTCGTGGTAGAGCCGCGCGTCGTCGAGCGCGACGGCGGCCTGATTGGCGATGGCGGTGAGGAGCACGACGTCGTCACCGGTGAACGCGCCGGCGCGGTCGCTCTGCAGCGAGATCACGCCGAGGATCTGGTCGCGGGCGATCATCGGCACGCCGGCCCACGACTCCGCGGTCAGCGGCTGGCGCGTGGCGATGACGCGCGACGTCAGGTCGTCGCGGAGGGGCACGCGCAGCGGCGGTAGCAATCGTCCGTTCTCCACGCGCAGCACGGAGAAGGAGCTCTCCTCGTCGAGCAGGGCGATGCTCAGCATCGTGACGTCGATGACTTTGCTGCACTCGCCCCAGATGGCCGGGAGCAGATCGTCGGTCGAATAGCGGCGCGACACGGTGTTGCCGATGCTGCTGAGCGACGCGAGCCGCTGCGCGAGCCGGGCCTTGTCGGTGCGCGTCTGCGCCAGCCCCCGCCCCATGATGTTGACGATCACGCCCGTCACGGCCGCGGCGAGCACGCCGCCCCAGCCGATGCCGCCGTACGAGAAGGTGGTGAGCATCGCGTACGGCAACGTGATCATGTAGATGCCGCAGTCGACGACGCCGAGCCACGCCGAGGTCTTGAGCGAATAGCCGAGAGCCAGCTCGACGCGGCCGACGATCACGTTGTTCGCGACGACGAAGACGACGGCGAAGAGGACGATGCGCGCCGCCGCGGCGGCCGATGCGTGCAGCACCGGCACCGCGCCGCCGGCCCACTCGTACGCGAGCGCGGCGAGCACCGACGGGATGCCGTACGTGCCGAGGAGGCCGAAGGTACGCGCCCACTCGAGCACGGGGTCGACGGCGTCGATCTTGATCGGCCCAATGTGCGCGATGGCCAGGAGCCGCGCCGCGACCGCGCAGCCGACGGCGATCCACGCCGTCATCACCGCGCCGAGGAGCGGGAAGATGGCCAGGACGGCCGTGACCATGAGCGAGACGAAGATCTCGTCGCTCAGCGGGAACTTCAGCAGCGCCAGCGCGAGCGCGAAGGCGACGAGGATGGCGACGAGCACGGGCGCCGGCGGACCGAGGGCGCGGAGGATGCGCGCCAGCTCATCGAGCCGTGTGGCGGTGAGCCACGCCAGCGCCACGAGGCCGACGACGCTTTGGCGCAGGAAGACACCGAGCGCGCGTTTGCGCGACGCGGGCGAGCGTTCCGTCGCGACCAGAGGCATCGTCTCTTCTCGAGGGAGACGCCATGGTAGCACCGGCTGGCGTTCACCGCGGCGGTGCACGCCGGGACCGAACGGTGCATGATAACGACCGCGATGTCGGACGCATGGCCGCAGTTGCACTACGACGATTGGGCCGACACCTGCGCGACGCTGCACATGTGGACGCAGGTGGCGGGCAAGATCCGCATGGCGAAGTCGCCGCCGGTGAATCACTGGTGGCACGTTCCGCTCTACGTGAACTCCCGCGGCCTCGGCACGTCGCCGATCCCCGACGGCACGCGCACGTTCGAGATGAACTTCGACTTCGTCGATCATCAGCTCTGCATCTTCACGACGGACGGCCAGCGGCGCGAGCTCGCGCTGCAGCCGATGAGCGTGGCCGACTTCTACGCGCGGGTGATGGCGGCGCTCGCGGAGCTGCGCATCGACGTCGCGATCAACACGACGCCGGTGGAGGTCGCAGATCCGATTCCGTTCGAGCGCGACACGGTCCATGCGTCGTACAACGCCGCGGCGGTGACGCGCTTCTGGCACGCCCTCGTCGCCGCGTGCCGTGTGATGGCGGAGTTCCGCTGCGGCTTCCTCGGCAAGGTCAGCCCGATCCACTTTTTCTGGGGCGGCTTCGACCTGGCGGTGACGCGCTTCTCCGGCCGCCGCGCGCCGCCCCACCCACCCGTCCCCGGCGCGCCGCTGGCGATGGTGCAGGAGGCGTACTCGCACGAGGTGTCGTCGGCGGGATTCTGGCCGGGCGGGCCGGGCGTCGACGCGACGTTCTACTCGTACGCGTACCCGGAGCCGCCCGGCTACGCCGAGGCGAAGGTGCGCCCCGCGGCGGCGTTCTACAACAACGACATGCGCGAGTTCCTGCTGCCGTACCACGCGGTGCAGCGCGACGCCGACCTGATGGCGTTCCTCGAGACGACGTACGAGGCCGCTGCGGCGTTCGGGGAGTGGCCGCGCGAGGCGTTGGAGCGGTGAATCAGAAGTAAAACGTCAGGCTGAGCGCCGAGCGGAAGGTCGAGAAGGTGTGCGCGTCGTAGGTGACCGCTCCGAAGTCGCTGACGCAGTGCTCGGAGATGTTCGTGTAGTTGATGCCTGCGGAGCCTTCGACGCTCACCCGCTTGGCGACGAAGTATTCGACGCCGCCGCCGGCAAAGGCGAACGGTGAGTTGATGTGGCCGCAACCCGGCAGATTCGCATGTCGAATGGCCGCGCCCAACTCCACGAACGGCCGCAGCTCCTCGGAGACGAACGAGCGGCGCACGCCCGCGCCGAGCGACCAGCTCGTCACGCTCGATCCGCTGATGGTGCCGACGCCGTCGTTTCCGTGCGAGAAGCCGAGCGTACCGAGGGCCATCCACTGCGGCGAGACGATGCGGCGGACCGAGATGGAGCTGTCGCCCGAGCCGAGAGAGAACGTGAAACCGGTCTTGCGCTCGGGCGGCGGCGACTGCGCGAATAGCGGCACGGCGGCGAAAAGGAAAAGAAGAAGCGCGGATCGGCGGAGAGTCATCCGCCAATGCTACCGCTCGAACTGCGTCTTCGGCCTGAGCAACGCCGGGAGGCGGTCGAGGCGAAACTGCTTCGGCACGTCCTTCCCGGCCACGATGGCGTTCGCGGCGAGCTCGCCGAGGGCGGGGGAGAGCTTGAAGCCGTGGCCGGAGCCGCCGCCGAGGAGCCAGACGTTCTTCGCGTGCGGATGGCGGTCGACGATGAGGTTGCCGTCGGGGCTGTTCTCGTACTGGCACACCTCGGCCGACAGCAGCTTCGCCTTCGCAAGCTGCGGGAAGCGCTCGGCGAGAAAGGCGCGGGCGCGCTCGACGCCGGCGGGCGTGGCCACGCGCTTCATCGTCGTCGGATCGATGGTCTCGCCGCGCGTGTCGTCGGCGATCTTGAAGCCGCGCCCCTCGATGCCGGGGATGCCGTAGACGATGCGCTTGCCGAAGTCGACCCAGATCGGCAGATGCCCGACGTGGAAGCGGTCCGACGGCGCTTCAAAGTAGTAGACCTCCTGCCGCGTCGGGTGCACTGCGCCGCCGATGACGTCGGGGAAGAGCTTGCCGAGCCACGGGCCGCAGGCGAAGACGTAGACGTCGGCGTCGACGCGGCCGCCCGTGTCGGTGCGCAGCGCGGCCATCTTCTCGTTCGCGATCTTGCCCGGCATGATCGCCGCCGTCGCGTAGCGGCCGCCCGCCTTGCCGAACGCGTCACGCACGGCACCACACGCTTTGCGCGCGAAGAGCGCGCCGCCGCGGTGCTCGAAGTAGACGCTCTTGACGCCGCGGAAGTCGATCTGCGGATAGCGCCGCTTCGCATCGTCGACTGCCAACGTGTCGACGACGAAGCCGAGCCCGCGCACGATCGGCAGCGCGGCGCGGACGTAGGCGTCGCCGTCGCGCATCATCCAGAGCACGCCGGTCGGGACGTAGATCGTCGCCGGGTCGGCGGCGTCGAGCGACTCCCACAGCTCGAACGAGCGCTTGACCATCTCGGAGTAGATGCGGTCGACGCCGTAGATCGAGCGGATGACGCGCGTCGTGCCGCCGGAGCTCGACTTCTCGTTGCCCGGGCCCCACTCGTCGAGCAGCGTGACGTCGCAGCCGAGCTTGCGGAGATGGTAGGCCGTCCAGCCGCCGAACGCCCCAGCGCCGACGACAGCGACGCGCGGCTTTGACGCCGCGCCGAAGAGCTCCGGTGCGCCGAGGGCTGCGAGTGGCAGCGTCCCGGCGCACCGGAGAAACGTCCGGCGGGAAACCGGCATCAGAAGTTGACGCGCGTACTGATTCCGATGGTGCGCGGCTGGTTCGTGAGGTAGCTGACGCGCGCGCGAAGGCCGCGCTCGCGGTCGAGCGAGAGCAGCGCGCGCTCGTTGGTCAGGTTGTTGACGAAGAGCGCCGTGTCCCACCTTCCATAGAGCAAACCGAGGCGGAGGTTGATGAGGTCGTAGGCCGGCAGCTTCGGATCGAAGCTGAACGTGCCCTGCGTCAGCGGTCCGCCGATGGTGCCGGTGAAGGTGAGGAGGTTGACGACGGCGGGATTGCCGAGGTCTTCGTCGCCGACCTGCGTGTAGCGGTCGCCGATGTGCTGGTAGACGCCGGTGGCGTAGCCGACCCACGTCCGCACCGGCCAGCGCAGCGTCGCGGCGGCGGCGAGCTGCTCCTCCGGCACGCTCGGCATGCGCGCGCCGCTGCGGATGCCGGAGACGATGGTGGTCACGCCTTTGTCGTCGGTGGTGGTGACGGTGGAGCGGAGCTTGGAGTCGGTCTTGGTCGCGGAGACGGCGAAGTCGAAGTTGTCGGTCGGCGCCAGCTCGAACTCGACCTCGGCGCCGGCGCTGCGCGCCTTCGGCACGTTGAAGACGAGACGCGACGAGCAGGTGCCGGCGGTGACGGTGGCCTGCAGGTCCTTGATGTCCATGTAGAACGCGGCGAGGTTGAGCGAGCCGCGGCCGCCGGCGATCTTTGACTTCGAGCCGACCTCGTAGTTCCACAGCGTTTCGTCATTCCACGAGTCGTGGCCGCCGAAGGTGGCGCGGTCGGCCGTCGTACAGAGCGAGAGGTTGAGCGGATCGTTGATGCCGCCGAGGCGGAAGCCCTTCGAGACCTGCGCGTTCAGGCGCGTGGCGTCGGAGAGCTTGTAGCTGGCCATGATGCGCGGGGCGATGCCGTTCGCGCTCGCGGAGCCGGGCTGAATCTGCGGGTTGCCGGCGTCGTCCTCGCCGAAGATACCGTCGAAGATCTGCGTGCGGCTCTCGCTGTAGTCGTACCAGCGCACGCCGCCGGTGACGTCGAGCTTCGGCGTGACGGCGAAGGTGGCCTCGCCGAAGAGCGCGCTCTGGCGGTCTTTGTAGCGGAGGTCGGACCAGAAAAGGCCGTCCGTCGGGGCGATGGCTTTGCCGGCGGTGGGAATGCCGCTCAGCGCGGTGAACCCCTTGACCAGCAACTCCTGGGCGTAGTTACGCCGCGAATTCGAGTAGAAGCCGCCCACGAGCCACTGGGTCTTCCCTGCGCCCCCGGCGACACGCAGCTCCTCGGTGTAGCCATGCGCTTTCGTGGCGTCGTCGAGCGGCGCGTCGAGCGTGTAGATGTTCGGGGTGAGCGGGATCGTGCCGCCGGTGATGCTGGCGGTGAGGGCGGTGGCGTCGCGGAGGACGTCGACGTCGCGGTTGGTGTAGGAGGTGATGGAGGTCAGCGTGGCGCCGCCGAGGTTGTAGGTGACGTTGACGTCGCCGAGGAGGAACTTGTCGTTGAACGGCTCCTGGAACTGCGTGAACTGCTCCATGTTGCCGAGCGTGACCTTCGGCCGCGTGGTGGTGAAGGGGTTCGCCAGGATGTTGAAGACGTCGACGCGGTTCCAGCCGTGCATGTCGACTTTCTGGTAGAGGAGCCGCGGCGTGATGCTCAGCGTGTCGCTCGGCTTGTAGAGGTACGCGAGGCGCGCGCCGGCGCGGTAGCCGTCGTTGACGTCCTTGTTGGTGCTGAGGTTCGGCTGCACGGCGTCGATGTAGCCGCCGTAGCCGGTGTAGTAGCCGACGATGCGCAAAGCGCTGGTGGTACCGAACGGGGAGTTGACGGCGAATTTGAGGCTGCCGCCGGTGCCGCCGCCGTTGACGCTGTCGGCAGTGAGCTCGGCGACGGTCTCGCGGATGCCGATTTTCGGGCCGTTGGTGATGTAGCGCAGGGTGCCGGACTCGGAGCCGGAGCCGAAGAGGGTGCCCTGCGGACCGCGCAGGACTTCGACGCGGTTGAGGTCAAAGAGGTCGAGGTCGGGGGTGAACAGAGAGAGGGAGATGACGGATTCGTCGAGGTAGACGCCGACCTGCTCCTTGACGCCGGGTTGGTCGCGGACGATCTGCCCCGAGGAGACGCCGCGCATGGCGACCTGGCTCTGGCCGGGACCGAGGTTCTGGACGCTCAAGCCGGCGACGTTGGCGGCAACGTCTTCGATGGTCTCGGCGCCGCGGTCGCGGAGCTCGGACTCGGTGGGCGCGGCGATGGAGATCGGGACTTCCTCGACGGTCTCCTCGCGCTTGCGCGCGGTGACGACCATCTCCTCCGTCACCTTCGGCTTTTTCTCTTCCTGAGCGGTGGGCGGTTTGTCGTCTTTCTTCGGCGTTTGCTGCCCGAAGAGGGGCAGAGCGGGGACGCCGAGGGCGAGGACGACGATGAACAAGACGGTCCGCGTGGGAAGGGTTCGCATGAGCCAATGTCCCCCTTTTTCCGATGCCGTTTGTCAGCTGTTGAGGCCGTATTGTCCGCCCGCGCAACGGAGGCGGTCAAGCGGCGGAATGCGGGAGCGGGCGGAGGAGTTGTTGCGGACTCGCGCGGCGTGGGTTATCTTCGCCGCCGCCTGCCCGACAGGCCCCTAGCTCAGTTGGTTAGAGCGCCACCTTGACACGGTGGAGGTCAGCGGTTCGAGCCCGCTGGGGCCTACCATGCAACAACCGCCAATTTGTCTAAGGGATCACCGCAAGTCATCAAATGATGACGCGCAGTCATGAAATCGTGTTCATGAGTAACCCCGTCGTGTCCATGGGTGATCCCATCATGTCCATGGGTGAGCCCATCGTGCTCATGAGTGATCCGATCGTGATCATCGGTCATAAATTCATGCTCATCGATGATCCAATCGTGTTCATCGGTCATGAAATCGTGTCCATGAAGGATCCGATCATGCTCGTGAGACATGAATTCATGTTCATGAGTGATCCGATCGTGCTCGCCGGTGATCCAATATGTAACGCGAGTGATCCGATCTACGTCGCAAGAGATCCGAGAGACATCGCCGCTCACGCCCACGCAAAGTCCACCCTCAAAATCATCAACGCCGTCAGCCACCCGAAGAGCGCGACGCTCACGGCAACGACCGCGCGGTCTACGGCAGCTCGCCGCCCGAGCACCGCCATCGCGATGAACAGCGGAAACAGCACGGCGGCGTAGCGGGCCATCGACTGCAGCGAGCCGGAGGCGAGCGGCAGGAGGAGCGACAGCAGCGTGTACGCGCCGAGGGACCATTGGCGGCGGGCGAGCCACCAGACTGCTGCGGCCAGGATCAGCAGCGCTGCGGCGAAGTTCAGGGCGAGGAAGTTCCAGGGCTCGCCGATCGTGCCGGGATGGGAAAGGAAAGAAACGAGCGGCGTCCACGGCATGCTCGCTTGGCGGTGCCACTGCTCCTGCGCGCCCTTGAAGGCGAAGGCATTGCCGGTCAGGCGGTAGAGGTGGAGCATGAACGCGGCGGCGCCGAGGGGGATCAGCAGCAGCCAGGCGAGCGCGCGGCGGCGGGCGCCGCGCTCGAACACCAGCACCGCGAGCGCTGGCAGCAGCAGGCCGCCGGCGGGGCGGGTGGCGGTGGCGAGCGCGCCGAGGAGGGCGGCGAGCCACCAGCGGTCGCGGTACGCGGAGGCGAAGGCGGCGACCGTGAGGCAGAGAAACAACGCTTCGGGGAGCGGCAGCGAGAGAAAGTAACTCGACGGGAAGAACGCCAGGTAAAAGCACGCTCGCGCGGCGTCCTCCTCCGTGCCGCCGCAGGCGAGCGTCACGGGACCGAGGAGCAAAAGCGCGCCGAGAAGCGCCACGTGCGACACCAGCATCCCGCTCAGCGCGAAGTCGCCGCCGAGCATGCGCACAGTCAGCGGATACAACGGGAAGAACGCCCAATTCGCCTGGCCGGGCGCGAACGGCCGCCGCTCGTAGCCATTGACGGCGATCGAGCGGTAGTACCAGGCGTCGCCGTTCATCACCGTCAGCACCATCTGCGGCACGATGCGCTCGCCCTTCAGCACGATGTTCGTCTCCCAGATGCGGTCGTTGTAGACCTTGCGCAGGAACGCCACGTTCGAGCCGACGATGACGAGCGCGAAGAAAATCGCGCGGCTGAGGAGGAAGGCGAAAAGCGCCGCGCGGATCGTGCGCGAATTCACGGAGAGCGCAGGATACAGCAGTGCTGCGTCTCACGGTTCACGGGCGGGCGGATGACCGCGCCGGGGAACTCGCGCTGCAGAAACTCGACCGCGTAGTAGACGTGGTAGCTGAGGCAGGGCTGCCCGTCCCAGACGCCGTTGCTCTCGCGGAAGATCTCGCGCCCGTCGATGAGCGAGCACCACGGCGCCCCCACAGCCTGCGCCGCGAGCCCCTTCACGTCGAGCGACGGATCGCTCTCGCGGAACCGGGAGAGGCGCCACTCCAGGTTCCCGCCATCGAACGTGTCGGGCCACGAGCGCCACTGCGGATCGATGAACGTGAATGCCAGCGCGCCGCCCGGCGCGAGCCGCGCGCGCAGCTGCCCGACGAGGTCGTGCATGTCCTCGCGCGTCGTGTGCGTGAAGACGGAGTAGGCAAAGATGAAGTCGAACGCGGGCCCGGTCGGCGGCACGGGCAGACCTTCGACGCCGCCGGGATTGAACGAGCAGTTGTAGCGGTCGTAGTGGATCCACGCCGCGCGCGGGAAACGTCTCCGCCCCGCCTCCACCGCCCCCGCGAGGACGTCGATGCACGTGTAGTCTTCCTCGGCAATCGGACAGTTCGGCGCGAGGAGCAGATTGCCGTCGTTGCCGCCGAAGTCGAGCACGCGTTTGCCGCGCCAGTCGGGGTGGCCGAGCTGCTGGTCGAAGTACGTGAAGCGTCCGAGATCGCGCGACGGGGTGGCGCGTTCGTCGGGCGAGCCGCGCCAGCGATGGACCTCTTCCATGATTACAGGACGTTCCCGGTCATTGGATCGTGAGCGTTCTCAGGGGAGCACCGTGAGCTTCGCATCGCCGCTCGCGACGAGGTCGCACTTGTTGTAGGCGTACACGCCCAGCTCGATGCTGCCGGCCGTGTTGGCGGCGTACGTCGACGTACAGATGCCATAGTTGTAGTTGCACACCGGCGGGGTGGGGCGATTGCTGCTCCCCGTGGCGCCGACTGCGTATTGACGCAAGCTGGTATCGAACGGCCAGGTGATCGTGACGGTGGTTCCGAGCGGCACGGTCGTGCCGGGCGAGAGCGTCAGCTGCGGCGCGGTGGGGGGCATGATCCAGGACGTGCTCTGGCTCTGCGTGTCGGAACAACCGGATGGCAGGATGACCTCGCAGGCGATGTCGACGACGCTGGAGTACCCGAGGACGACGATCGCATTCGTCCCCTGACCGTTGACGATCAAGCCGCTCCCGACCGTCCAGGTGATCTTGGCGCCCGGGCCGGGATCGATATCGAGGAACGCAGCCGCGCTCGAGTTGAGGCAGAGACGACCGACCATATGGAACGACGCCGACGCTTTCGCCGCCACGGTCAGCGGCGGCGTGATCTTGAGCGAACAGGCGGCATCGTGCGCGGTGCTGACGCCGAACGTCCCTGACGGCATCGGCACGCTGAAGGAGCGGGTGAAGTGCGAGCCGAGCTGCGTCTGCGTCACGCCGTCGCTCCAGGTGATGCTGTACGGCGGACTGCCGCCGCTGACGTCGGCGTCGATCAGCACGGACGATGCGCACGACTTCGACGAGCTCTTGTCGAACGACACGGTGACGATGCCGTCGTCGACGAGTAGCGTGTTCGAGGTCTGCTTGACCGGACAGGAGGAGTCGCGGAACTCCAGCGACAGCAGGCCGCCTTTCGACGCCACGCGGCTCATCTGCGTCGACTCGGACTCGAAGGCCACGCCGTCCGACCACGTGCCGGCGAACGGCGGCGTGCCGACGAACGTCGCCACGATGGTGTTGCCGCCGCAGGAACCGTTCGGCGCGGTGAGCGTCGCCTTCACGATCTTCGGCGCGATGGCGACGACGTTACTCGGCGCGCCGGCGCAGCCGGCGTCGCTGAAGCTGGTGACCGAGACATTGCCGGCGACCGTGATGTCGCGCTCCAGAAAGCGATCGTTCGTCGTGAACCGCTGGCCGTCGCTCCACGTGCCGTTGAACGGCGGGCGTCCGGTGAAGCGCGCGTTCACGGTGGCCTTGTTGCAGTCGTTGTGGATGATCGAGAGCGTAACGGTGGGGTTGTCGCAGGCGACGTCGACGGTGACGCTCTTCGTCCCCTTCGCCGAGCAATTGCCGGCGGCGACGGTGACGCTGATCTCGACCGGCGCAAGGCCGGACGGCTTGATCGAGACGGACGCTCCCGTTGCGGTCGCGGGCGTGCCGTTGACGATCGTCCACGTCGCGGTGGCAGCCGCATTGAGGTTGACGCGCGCGGTGAACGCGGCGTCGGCGTTGGTCACCGACGGCGCCACGATGGTGGCGTCGGGCGGCGCGCAGTCGACGTGGAACGCCGCGCTGGCGCGCACGGCGTTGCAATCCGAGGCGGCAGCGCTGCCTTTGCCGGAGGCGCGGCGGCGCGCGCCCGCGGGGGCCGGTCCGGTCCGGGCCTGCAGGACGACGCTCTTGTCGCCCTCGCTCGACGGCACGTAGCTGTAGCTGCGCGCGTCGGCCGGCAGCGTGACGGTGCCGAAGTCGCTGCCGGTCAGGACCTGCGAGGTCGGCGTGCCGTTCGCGTAGCTCCAGGTGATCGTGCGCGATTGGCCGAGGAGGCCGGCGCCGGGATCGAGCTTCGTGACCTGGAAGGAGTCGTGGAGGGCGATGACGCCGGCCGCGCTCTGCGTGCAGCCCGGCGCGATGATGGCGACGGAGACCTTCGCGCTGTCGCCCCCCTCGAGCGCGATGGTGACGCGCTCGGTGCCGGCGCCGGCGAGGAAGGAGCCGCCGTCGATGGACCATGAGTACGACGCGCCCGGAACGGGATCGACGGCGACGACGGCGCTGCCGAAGCGGCAGCCGGAGCTCGGAAGCATGAGCGGAACGGTGGAGGGACAGTTGTCGGCGTTGGGGGCGGCGAGCCGCTGCCACTCAATGCCCTCGGCGGTCGTACCGGTCTGGAGGATGAGCAGCGGCGCCGCGCTCGCTGCGGTGCAGCCGTGGCCGTCGACGTCGTCGATGGCGTGCGGCGCGAGCAAACGCTCGACTGCGGCGTCCTCGCACGTGACGGCCACGCGCGCCGCGCTTTCCGTCGGATTGAAGAGCCGCAGCCCCTCGGCGGACGCAGAGAAAGCGACGAAGAGAAGGGCGACCGCAACTGGGATTCGCACGATCATTGGACCGGGATCGAGAGCGACGCGTGCGTCGTCGGCAGCGCCGAGCAATAGGCGTTGCCGGTCGCGGTGATTTGAATCGTGCCGGGCCAGTCCGGCGCCAGCAGGAACGTGCACGGCGAGTAGACGACACAGAGGCCGGACTCCGTGTAGTTCGGCGCGCGGACCTCGACGAGGACGCTCTCGGTGTTCTGGAGATTGAACCCGATCAGGAGATTGTCGCGGTCGCCCGCCTTCATCGATTTCGGCGCCGTCAACGTCACCGCGCCGGCGTTCGGAAAGATCTTGATCGACTTCGTGCCGGTGGCGGTACACGTCGCCGGATCGGTGATGTCGACGGCGAGGTTGACGATCGATCCTCCGGTACCGGCCGGCTCGAAGACGACGGTCGAGTTTCCCTGGCCGGACTTGATCGATCCCTTGTCGATCCGCCACGTCATCGACGAGCCGGTTACGTTGAAGAGCGATGCCGAGTAGCTCGTGCCGGGACAGACGTTCTGCTCGTGGAACGAGATGCTCGGATACTTCGTCACCGACACGGACGTCGCGGCGTTCACGATCTGCAGATCGCAAAACGCGTCGCGGGCGCTCTGAATCGCCAGTGGATACGTTGCGCCGGGCGGCGGCGCGAACGGGCGCAGCGCCGGCGAGGCGTTGACGGTCTGCACGAAGCCGTCGGCCCAGACGACGGTGAACGGCGGCGTGCCGGTGAGGTCGACGGCGGCCGTCGCGGCCGGAGTCGTGGGATCGCCGAGCATCAGGCAGCCGTTCGCCGGCGAGGCGAGCTTCACGCTGGCCGTCCCGCCGCCGCCGAACCCTGCGTGGCCGCTGACGGTGCCGGCGCACTTCGCGTCCTGGAACCACTTCAGCGTCAGGTCGCCGGGCGCGGTGATCTTCCGCTCCAGGTGCGTCTCGTTCGTGTTGAAGGCGACGCTGTCGCTCCACTCGCCGAGGAACGGGGGCGTGCCGGTGAAGGTGAGGATAGCCACGGAGTCGACGCCGGGCGTCAGGCACGACACGCCGTTCGTGGAGATCGTCGCCGTCGGCGTCGGCGCGTACTTCACGCTACCAGCCTGCCCGCTGCAGAGCGCGTCGTGGAAATCCTGGATCGTGTAGTCGCCCGCCTTCGTCACGGTGCGCTGCACGGCGCGGTCGGCGGTGCTGAACGGCTGCCCGTCGCTCCACGTCCCGGCGAACGGCGGCGTGCCGCTCATGACGACGTTGATCACGCCGCGGTCGCAGTCGCTCGAAGCCATGGAGAGCGCCGCGGCCGGCGGCGTGGCGCAGCCGAGCTTGGAGTCGACGCGGACTTGTGCGGCGGCGGTGGCGGTGCAGGTGTCGGCGCTGACGGTGACGCGGACGTCGACCGGATCGCCGCCCGCCGGCCGGATCGTCACGGAGTCGCCGGTCGCGGTCGACGGCGTGCCGTTCGCGATCGTCCACGCCGCGGTGGTGCCTGGATCGAGCTTGACGCGCGCGGTGAAGGCGATGCCGACGCCGGTCGCGGCGGGCGCCTCGATTTTCGCCGCCGGGGTGCTGCAATCGACGTGATACCGCCCCTCGGCGCGCACGGCCGTGCATGCCGAGGCGAGCGCGGCGCCGCCTTTGCCGGCGGCGCGGACGCGGCCGGGAAGCGACGGCGTCGTCGAGGCCTGCAGGACGACGTTCTTGTCGCCGTACATCGACGGCGTGTAGGTGTAGCTGCGCGCGCTCGGAGATAGGGTGATCGGCGCCGCGAAGTCGCTGCCGGTCAGCACTTGCGCGAGCGGCGCGCCGTTGTCGTACGACCACGTCAGCGTGCGCGGCGAGCCGGCGGCACCGCTGCCGGTGGTGAAGGTCTTGATGACGAACGGATCGCGCAGGGCCATGATCCCGGCCGTCGTCTGCGTGCCGCACGACGGCGAGACGATCGTCGCCGTCACTTTGAGGACGAGGCCGGAGCCGATGCCGATGACGACGCGCTCGGTGCCGGCGCCGCTGAGGAGCGTGCCGCCTTCGATGGTCCACGCGTACGTCGCGCCGAGGACCGGAGCGACCGTGGCGACGGCGGAGCCGAAGCGGCAGCCGGTCAGCGCGAGCTGCACGGCCGGCGCGGGGCATTCGGTGGTGCCGGCGGCTTCGAGCGACTGAAAGTCGGCGCCGTCGATCGAGTCGGTGTGGATGACGAGGAGCGGCGTGACCCCGTCGACGCGGCAGTCGCCCACGACGTCGGCGATGGCGTTCGGCGCGACGCTCTGCCGCGACGCCACCTCGTCGCACACAACGACGGCGTCAACGGCCTCGGTGCCGGGATTGAAAAGGCGAAGGCCGGCGCCGAATGCCGGCGCGGCCGCGAGGAGGAGCAGCGGAAGGATCTTCTTCATGGGAGCACGGTGAGCGTGGCGGTGCCGTTCACGGCGCTGCCGCCGCACCGCGGGGTTTGACTGACGGTCACGGTATACGTGCCGGAGGATTTGGCGAGGTAGGTCGCGCCGCAGGTCTGACCGCACCCCCAGGACAGCGTCTGAGTGCCGACGGTGACGGTCGTCCTCTGCGCGTTGACGTCGTACGGCCAGGAGATCGCGACGGCCGTGCCCGGCGCCACGGCATCGCCCGACAGCGAGATCTTCGGCACGGCGGGCGGCCCGTACCAAGTCATGGTCTGGCTGTACGCGTCGACGCAGCCGGCCCCGGTGCTGATGTGGCAGACGACGGTGACGGTTCCGGGCGTTCCGGTGAAGGTGAGCGCTCTCGTGCCCTGGCCGCTGACGACGGAGCCGTTCGTGACCGTCCAGTCGATGCTGCCGTTCGGGCCGGGATCGGTCCAGAGCGTGGCCGTGGCGTTCGTGCCGGAGCAGTAGGTGCCGCCGGTGTAGAACTGCGACGACGGCTTGCCGGTCGCGGAGAGCATCGTCGGAGCCGCAAGCTTCAGGCTGCAGACCGGATCTTTCGCGGACTTGACGCCGAAGGCCCCCGAGGGAAGCGGCACGCTGAACGTGTGGGTGAAGTGCGTCAGGGCCGAGCCGGTCGGCTGCGACTGCGTGACGCCGTCGCTCCAGGTGATGCTGAACGGCGGCGTGCCGCCGCTGACGTCGGCGTCGAGCGTCACGAAGCTCGCGCACGCCGTCGAGGAGCTCTTGTCGAACGACACGGTGACGGTGCCGTCGTCGACGGCGAGCGTGTTCGAGCTCTGTGTGAAGGGGCACGACGAGTCGCGGAACTCGAGCGACAGCGGCCCCGCCTTCGCCGCCGTGCGCGTCAACTGCGTCGACTCGGACTGGAAGGCCACGCCGTCGGACCACGTGCCGGTGAACGGCGGGCTGCCGACAAACGTCGCCACGATGGTGTTTCCGCCGCAGGCGCCGTTCGGCGCGGTGAGCGTTGCCTTCACGATCTTCGGCACGACGGCGACGACGTTGCTCGCCGTGCCGGCGCAGGCGGCGTCGCTGAAGCTGGTGACGGAGATGTTGCCGGCGGCGCTGACGCTGCGCTGCAGGCTGCGGTCGTTCGTGGTGAACTGCTGGCCGTCGCTCCACGTGCCGTTGAACGGCGGGCGACCGGTGAAGCGCGCGTTCACCGACGTCTCGTTACAGTCGTTGCGTACGACCGAGACGCTGACGGTGGGGTTGTCGCAGGCGAGCGTGCCGTCGACGTTGACGCGCTTCGTCCCCTTCGCCGAGCAGTTGCCGGCGACGATGTTGACGATGATGTCGACCGGCGCGAGGCCGGCAGGCTTGATGGAGACGGATGATCCGGTCGCGATGGCGGGCGTGGCGTTGACGATCGTCCAGCTCGCGGTCGCAGTCGCATCGAGGTTGACGCGCGCGGTGAACGCGGTGTCGGCGTTCGTCGCCGACGGCGCGACGATGGTGGCGTCGGGCGGCGCGCAGTCGACGTGAAAGGCTGCGCTGGCGCGCACGGCGTTGCAGTCCGAGGCGGCGGCGGTGCCTTTACCGGAGGCGCGGCGGCGCGCACCCGCAGGCGCCGGTCCGGTCCGCGCCTGCAGGACGACGCTCTTGTCGCCCTCGCTCGCCGGCACGTAGCTGTAGCTGCGCGCGTCGGCCGGCAGCGTCACGCTGCCGAAGTCGCTCCCGGTCAGGATCTGCGAGGTCGGCGTGCCGTTCGCGTAGCTCCAGGTGATCGTGCGCGATTGGCCGAGGAGGCCGGCGCCGGGATCGAGCTTCGTGACCTGGAACGAGTCGTGGAGGGCGATGACGCCGGCCGCGCTCTGCGTGCAGCCCGGCGCGGCGATGGCGACGGAGACTTTCGCGCTGTCGCCCCCCTCGAGCGCGATGGTGACGCGCTCGGTGCCGGCGCCGGCGAGAAACGAGCCGCCGTCGATCGACCACGAGTACGACGCGCCCGGAACGGGATCGACGGCGACGACGGCGCTACCGAAGCGGCAGCCGGAGCTCGGAAGCATCAGCGGGACGGTGGAGGGACAGTTGTCGGCGTTGGGTGCGGCGAGCCGCTGCCACTCAATGCCCTCGGCGGTCGTACCGGTCTGGAGGATGAGCAGCGGCGCCGCGCTCGCGGCGGTGCAGCCGTGGCCGTCGACATCGTCGATGGCGTGCGGCGCGAGCAAACGCTCGACTGTGGCGTCCTCGCACGCGATGGCCACGCGCGCCGCGCTTTCCGTCGGATTGAAGACCCGCAACCCCTCGGCGGACGCAGATAGAGACACGAAGAGAACGGCAACCGCAACCGGGATTCGCATGGGACCGCGGTGATGGTAACGCAAATCCGGAACTGCGGCGCGGCAATTCGACGGCACAGAGCTTGATTGCTATACTGCGCAGCTCATGAAGGCCACGACCACTCGGCAGACGCGAACGACGGGAACGCCCTCGCTCCCCTGTCGATGATGTGTCCTATAGAGATGCAATCAACGACAGGGCCGACAAAATCGGCCCTGTTTCATTTTTGGGAAGGTTTTCACAATGAACGTACAGCTCCCTGACGGATCGAAACGAGAAGTCCCCGACAACGCCACAGTGCTCGACGTCGCCGGCGCCATCGGCAAACGCCTGGCGAAGGACGCCATCGCCGGCAAAGTCGACGGCAAGGTCGTCGACGTCTACGCCAGCGTGCCCGACGGCGCGAAGGTCGAGATCGTCACACCGAAGTCCGAGGCCGGCCTCGACACGATCCGCCACTCCACCGCGCACCTCATGGCCATGGCGGTGCAGGAGCTCTTTCCCGGGACTCAGGTCACGATCGGCCCGGTGATCGAGAACGGCTTCTATTACGACTTCGCCACCGACCGCGCCTTCAGCGACGATGACCTTCGCCGCATCGAGGAGAAGATGAGCGAGATCGTGGCGCGCGACCTGCCGGTCCGCCGCGAAGAGTGGTCGCGCGACGAGGCCGTGCGCGTGTTCGACGAGATCGGCGAGAAGTACAAAGTCGAGATCATCCAGGGGATCCCCGGCAACGAGACTCTGTCCGTTTATCGGCAGGGCGAGTGGTTCGATCTCTGCCGCGGCCCGCACGTCCCCTCCACCGGCCGCCTCGGCGCGTTCAAGCTGACTCACGTGGCCGGCGCGTACTGGCGCGGCGACGAGCGCAATCAGATGCTCCAGCGGATTTACGGCACCGCATGGGCCGATAAGGAGCAGCTCGACGCGTATCTGAAGCAGATGGAGGAGGCCCGCGCGCGCGACCATAGAAAGCTCGGGCGCGAGCTCGGCCTGATCTATTTCTCGCACTTCGCGCCGGCCATGCCGAATTTCCTGCCGAAGGGCGCCGTGATCTATAACGAGTTGATCGACTTCGTGCGCGAGTATTACCGCCGCGATGGCTACACCGAGGTCGTGACGCCGCTGGTGTGGGACACAGAGCTCTTCAAGATCAGCGGGCATTACGACAATTACAAAGAGAACATGTTCTTCTCCGAGGTCGAGGAGAAGGAGTACGGCCTCAAGCCGATGAACTGCCCCGGCCATACGCAGATTTATGCGATGGAGCGCCGCTCTTATCGCGATCTGCCGATCCGCCTGGCCGACTTCGCACGCCTGCACCGCTACGAGCGCAGCGGCGTGACCGCGGGCCTCGTGCGCGTGCGCGCGTTCGCGCAGGACGACGCGCATCTCTTCATCGCTCCGGAGCAGATGGAGCCGGAGATCGACCGCGAGCTGCACCTGATTAAGGAGATGTACGACGTCTTCGGCTTCACTGACGTCCGCATCGCCCTCTCCACCCGCCCCGAGAAGCGCCTCGGGTCGGACGAGGTGTGGGACTTGGCCGAGGGGTCGCTCGAGCGGGCGCTGCAAAAGAACGGGTTGGCCTATCACATCAACCCCGGCGAGGGAGCGTTTTACGGCCCGAAGCTCGAGTACCAGGTGACCGACGCGATCGGCCGGCCGTGGCAGCTCGGCACGGTGCAGATCGACTACAACCTGCCGGAGCGCTTCAAGCTCGAGTACATCGGCGCGGATAACGCCGAGCACCGCCCGGTGATGATCCACCGCGCGATCCTCGGGTCGATCGAGCGCTTCATCGGCATCATCATCGAGCACTTCGCCGGGGCGTTCCCGTTCTGGCTGTCGCCCGTGCAGGCGTCTGTGCTGCCCCTCTCGGAAAAATTCGTCGATTACGGCCGGGAGGTACTGTCGAAATTGAAATCGGCGGGCATCCGCGCGGAGATCGACGAGTCGAACGAGAAGCTCGGGGCGAAGATCCGGCACGCGCAACTGCAGAAGGTTCCGTTCATGCTCGTCGTCGGCGAGAAAGAGGCGGCCAGCGGAACGGTGGCGTTGCGCGAGCGCGGGGCACAGCAGAGCGTTCTTTCGATCGATGCGTTGATTGCGAAGGCGCAGGAGTTGATCAGGACGAGAGCTTTGTAACGACGTCGCCGGAGTTCCGTCCTCCTGCTGTATTCTTGTATCCCTCAATCCGCCTAAATGGACTCCGGGGCCGAGCTCTTCCGCGCGAACCTTGCTCTCATCGACCGCGTCATTGCGCGCATCTGCGCGAAAAACCGGCTGCTCGGGCCTGACGCCGACGACTTCGCATCCGAGGTGCGGCTGGAGCTCATGGCCAACGACTACGCCATCCTGCGGAGCTGGGAGGGGCGTTCGTCGCTGCCGACCTTCCTCACCATCGTCGTACAGCGCCTCCTGATCAACGCCCGTGTCCGGGCGCGCGGCCGCTGGCACGCCTCGCAGGAAGCGCAGCGCATGGGACGTGCGGCGGTGGAGCTCGAGCGCCTCGTGCAGCGCGACGGGCGCTCGCTCGACGAAGCCATCCCCATCGTCCAGAGCGTCGAGCCGGGACTCACGCGCGACGACGTCGCGGCCATGGCCGCGCGGCTGCCGACGCGCGCGCCGCGCCCCGTCGCCGTCGCGGTCGATCCCGATCTCCTTCCCGCGCAGGAGTCGGCGGAGACGCGGGCCATCGAGGCGGAGACGCAGCGCCTCTCCGCGCGCGCGAGCGACGTCGTCCGCCGCACCCTGGCGGCGATGCCGCTCGAAGACCGCGTCCTCCTCCGCCTCCGCTTCGGCCGCGGCATGACCGTGGCCGACGTCGCGCGCATGATGCAGACGGAGCAGCGCCCGCTCTACCGCCGCATCGAGGCGAGCCTCCGCCGTCTCCGCACCGCTCTCATCGAGGCCGGCATCGACGCTGCCACGGCCGCGGAACTGATCGGCTCTCCGTTCCAATCGATGAACTTCCGCCTCGGCGACGAGGAAAACGAAATCGACCGTCTGTCCAAAGGATCAGCATGAGTCACCCTGACGCCGAGACACTCGCTGCATTCGCCGAGGGACGGCTGCCGGCCGCGGAACGGACCGCGCTGGTCGCGCACCTCGACACGTGCGAGGAGTGTTTCGCGCAGCTCGAATTGGCCAACGAGACGATTCACGCCGAGGGCGGGGGGGCGAAGAGGCCGACGTGGACGTGGCTCGCCGTCGCCGCCGCGGCCGCGATTGTCATCGCCGGCGCTGCGACGTTCTTCCTCCGCCCTCGCTCCCCCGAGTCGCGCCTCGTCGCCGCCGCGCCGCGCTCCGAGCGCGCGGTCGAAGCCAGGCTCACCGGCGGCTTCCCGTGGGCAACGTACCGCGGCACCGCGCGCGCCAGCCAGACGGCTGCCGATCCCGAGGCGCTGCGCCTCGCCG
>DATELQ010000072.1:0-5798 GCA_035276475.1 Thermoanaerobaculia bacterium
CGGCTCGGCGGACGCGGCGGCGACGCTGCGCGCGCTCGGGCGCCCCGATCCGCAGCTCGCGCTGCAGCTCGGCTCCGACGTCCCGTTCTTCCTTCTCGGCGGTACCGCCTACGCGACCGGGCGCGGCGAAGTGCTCACGCCGCTGCCGAGCCTCGCCGGCATTCCGCTCGTCCTGGTCATGCCCGAGGAGCGCGTCGGCACCGCGCAGGCGTACGCGATGCTGCGCCGCTTCTCGCCGCCGCTCGGCCTCGAGCGCGTGCGGGCCATGATCGAGGACGATTTCCTCTCCCACGCGGCGGCGCTGATCAACGATTTCGAGGAGGTCGTGCCGCATCTCGCTGCGATCAAGACGCGGCTCTACGAGCTCGGCGCGGCGTGGGCGGGCATGAGCGGCTCCGGCTCGACGATCGTCGGCGCCTTCCGCGACGCGCGCGGCCGCGACGCGGCGCTCGCGCAGTTCACGAACGCGGTCGCCGCCGAGACTACTGCTGGATCTCCTGATTGAGGATCTGGTTGTAGATCCCCTGCTCCGTGTCGAAGTAGGCGACGCCCTTCAGCGTCACCGGCTCGCGGTCGCGCATGCTCACGCCGTAGCTCCGCGCGTGCGCCCACATCTCGATCGTCTTCTCGCCCTTCGCGGGAATGGGCTCATTGAACGGGTGCTCCAGCGGTGCCGTGAGCGTGTACGCGCCTCCCGGCGGATTCACCGTGTGGAGGTTGACGCGCTTGAGCGTGATCGGGATCGTGGCGTTGTTGACGATGTGAATCTGGTACTTCACGTCGATCGGCCCATCCGGATAGCCGGTGTCGCCGGGGCCGAAGGTCTGCTCGATGTCGAAGTCGGGAGCGGGGATGTTCGCCTTCGGGCCCTGCGGCGTCGAGGAGCAGGCGGCGAGAAGGATCGCGGCGGCGAGAACGGCGAGGCGCTTCATGACGGCGATTCTACGGTATGGCCAAAACATTGCTTGCGGATCGTGCAAATGACGAACCCGGAACCGGACGGACCGGTCCTGTTGCGACAGGATTGGCACCATTTGCTTTTCCTTCATTGGGAGGTGCCGCCGCAGGTGCTGCAGCCGCTCGTCGCGCCGGAGTTGACGATCGACACCTTCGACGGCAACGCGTACGTCGGCCTGGTGCCGTTCACGCTGAGCGGCGTCCGCCCGGTGCTGACGCCGCCGCTGCCGTGGATCTCCAGCTTTCACGAGATCAACGTCCGCACGTACGTGCATCTGAACGGCCGCGATCCCGGCGTCTGGTTCTTCAGCCTCGACGCCTCGAGCTCGATTGCCGTCGCCGCCGCGCGCGCGGCGTACCACCTGCCGTACTTTCACGCCTCGATGGAGTTTCTCGTCTCCACCGACGCGCCGCCGGTGATCGACTTCGAGTCGCGCCGCGACGACCCGAACGGCGCGACGCCAGCGACGGCGCGCATCCGCTACGCGCCGATGGAGGGCATCGCCAGGGAGGCGGCGCCCGGCTCGATCGAGCACTTTCTGATGGAGCGCTACATCCTCTATACGACTGACGACGAGCACCGCCTCTGCCGCGCCCGCGTCCATCATCAGCCCTACCCGATCCAGCGCGCCGACGTCGTCGAATGCGACGAGACGATGGTCTGGGCCGCGGGCATCAAGCGGCCCGAGACGGCGCCGCTGCGGCATTACGCACGCGAAGTGAACGTGAAGGTGTATCCGCTAGAGCGGCTATGAGCGATTGGCGGCTAGCGGTTGGCGTTTAGGAGAATCCTAACCGCCAACTGCTGATCGCCAACCGCTTCCCGTAGGGATGGTACGCTTCGCCATCCCGTGACCACGCTTGTCGATTCAGGAGAACGGCTGCGCCGTCAGAACCGGGTTCTGGTCGACCTGGCCCGCCGGCAGTCCATCCACGCCGATCTCGACGCCGCGCTGCGCGACGTCGCCGTCGCCGCAGCGGAGACGCTCGACGTCGACCGCGTCAGCATCTGGTTTTTCACCCCCGACCGCGCCGCCATTCGCTGCGCCGAAGTCTACGAGCGGCTGGAGATGCGCCACGCCTCGGGCGAGGAGCTCCTCGTGTCGCTCTACCCCTCGTACGTGCACGAGGTCGAGACCGAGCGCTCCATCGCCGCGCACGACGCGCTCACGGACCCGCGCACCTCCGCGCTCGCCGACGACTACCTCCGCCCTCTCGGCATCGCCTCGATGCTCGACTGCCCGATCCGCCACGCCGGGCAGATCGCCGGCCTCGTCTGCCACGAGCACCGCGGCCAGCCGCGCACGTGGACGCCGGACGAGGAGAGCTTCGCCGGCTCGATCGCCGACGTGATCTCGATGGCCATCGACGCCGACGGGCGGCGCAAGGCGCACGAGCGTCTGCAGCGGCGCCTCGAGCTCGAGCGCCTCGTCGGCGGCATCTCCACGCAGTTGATGAATGCCGCTCCCGCGGACATCGACAGCGGCATCGAGCAGGCCCTCTCTGACGTCGGCCGCTGCCTCGGCGTGGAGCTCACGCTGCCGACGGTCCTGCGCGGCGAGGCGGCCGCGGAGCTCGACGACGAATCGGCGTCGCTCCTGCGCATCGTCGGGGAGATCATCGCCGGCGCGAGGAAGCGCCGCGACGCCGAGCAGGCGCTCCGCTCCAGCGAGTCGCGCTACCGGCAGCTCATCGAGCGGATGCGCGAGGGCGTTGCCCAAGTCGACAACGACGGCGTGGTGCAGCTCGTCAACGACCGCTTCTGCGAGATGGTCGGCTACGGCCGCGAAGAGCTCATCGGCCGCAACGCCGACTTCCTCCTCGCGTATCCGTCGGACGTCGAATTGATGCACGGGAAGCGGCGCCTGCGCAAGCGCGGGAAATCCGATCAATACGCCGTTCGCGTGAAGCGCAAGGACGGCACGGTGATCTGGCTGGAGATCGGCGGCGCGCCAGTGCTCGATTCCGCCGGCCGGGTGATCGGCTCGATCGGCGTGCACAACGACGTCACCGAGCGCCGCCTCGCGGAGCAGGCGCTGCGCGAGAGCGAGGCGCGCTATCGGTTGATGGCCGAGCACTCCACGGACCTGATCTCGCGCTCCACGCCCGCCGGCATTCTGATCTACGCCTCCGATGCCTCCCGCCGCCTTCTCGGCTACGAGCCGACGGAGCTCGTCGGCCACTCGATCTACGACTTCATCGACCCGCAGGACGCGGAGGAGGTGCGCCAACTCTCGAAGCTGATCCACGGCAGCCATCCGATGACGTTCAGCTACCGCGTGCGGCGCAAGGACGGGTCGCTGACGTGGTTCGAGACGATGTCGCGCGGCGTGCACGACCCGGCCACCGACACGAGGGTGGAGATCGTCTCCGTGTCGCGCGACGTCAGCGAGCGAAAGCGCGTCGAGGAGCAGATCGAGTACGAGGCCTACCACGACGCGCTCACCGGTCTGCCGAACCGGCGGCTCTTCCGCGACCGGCTCACCGTGGCCCTGGCGCACGCGCGGCGCATGCACCAGCCGCTCGGGGTGCTCTTCCTCGACCTCGACCGCTTCAAGTACGTGAACGACACGCTCGGCCACTCCGTCGGCGACGAGCTGCTGAAGGCCGTGGCGGGGCGGCTCAAGAGCGCCGTGCGCGAGGAGGACTCGATCGCGCGCATGGGCGGCGACGAGTTCACTGTGCTGGTCGGCGACCTGCACCACGCCGACGACGTGGTGAAGGTCGCGCAGAAGCTCTTGGAGACGGTCGCGCAGCCGATCCACGTCGACGGGCGCGACCTCTTCATCACCACGAGCATCGGCATCGCCATGTTCCCGACCGACGGCGAGACGGCGGAGATGCTGCTCAAGAACGCCGATCACGCCATGTACCGCGCCAAGGACGCGGGGCGCAACGCCGCGCGCATGTTCACGCCGTCGATGAACATCCGCGCGCTCGAGCGGATGACGACGGAGACGTCGCTGCGCGGCGCGCTGGAGCGGAGGGAACTGCTGCTGTACTACCAGCCGCAGATCGACATCGCCACGAACGCGGTCGTCGGCGTGGAGGCGCTGCTCCGCTGGAACCGCCCGGACCTCGGCGTGGTCGATCCGATGAGCTTCGTGCCGATCGCCGAGGAGACGCGGATGATCATCCCGATCGGCGAGTGGGCGCTGCGCGAGGCCTGCAAGCAGGCGAAGGCGTGGCAGCGCTCGCGCTACCCGCGCCTGCGCATGGCTGTGAATCTCTCGCCGCGGCAGTTCCAGCACGACGAGCTGCCGGCGCAGGTCGTGGCGGCGCTGGAGGAGAGCGGCCTCGCGCCCGGCGACCTCGAGCTGGAGATCACGGAGAGCATGACCCTGCACCACAGCGACCGCACGCTCGGGATGCTGCGCCAGTTGCGCGAGCTCGGCGTGCGCATCGCCGTCGACGACTTCGGCACCGGGCACTCGTCGCTGCAATACCTCCGCAGCTTCCCCGTCGACGCCGTGAAGATCGACCAGGGCTTCGTGCACGAGATCGAGTCGAGCGCCGCCGACCGCGCCATCGTGTCGGCCGTGATCCGCATGGCCCACGGCCTCGACCTCCGCGTGACGGCGGAAGGGGTGGAGACCGAGGAGCAGCTGGCGTTCCTGCGGGAACAGGGATGCGAGGAAGCGCAGGGGTTTTTGTTCGGGCGGCCGGTCGCGGCGGGGGAGTTCGGTTCTTAGTTCTTGGTTCTTAGTTCTTGGTTCTTAGTTCTTGGTTTGAGTGCGCCACTCGGGGATTCGCTGCGCCAGGTCCGCCAAGAGCGGCCGCGCGTTATCGGGGCGGCCGGCGTCGAGCCAGCTTTCCGCCAGGGCGCGCTCGACGGAGAAGGGGTCGTGCAGCGCGTACGCGGTTGTCAGCGCCGCGCGGTCGCCGAGGACAGCCTGCAGGGCGAGAAGGTGAACGTCGCCGGGTGCTTCGCGTGCGGCGATGGCGAGCTGCGGACCGGGATCGCGGCCGAGATGGAGCGCTGCGCGCGCCCGGTAGAACGCCACCGACGATACGGCGCGGCTCTCGCGCCGCGGCTGATAGCGATCTCGTTGGAGCGCGTCGAGCATCGCGTCGGCGCTCGTCCAGTCGCCGCTCCGCTCCAGCGCCAGGGCGCGGTCGAACGCCTGCTGGTCGTCGTCGCCGCGCCAGCCCCACCCATACGCGTCCTCGCGTTGCGCGGGGCCGTTCACACCGAGAAGTACGGTGATGAGAAGCACGGCGGCGATGGCGCCGATCGCTTCGCGCCGCCGTTCGCGCCACATCGATGCGATCTCCGCGACCCCGATCGCCGCGGCGATGGCGAGCGCCGGCACGAGGGCCTGGCGCTGCCGCGCGGAGACGTAGAACGCGATCAGCACGACCGCGCCGGCGCCGGCGAACAGCAGCGGCAGCGCCGCGTCGCGGCGGCGGCGCAGCAGCGCCAGTCCGGCGAGAGCGACGAGCGCGCCGAACGGAATCCACAGCGGCAGCGGCGCCAACAAGCGGTCCTTGCGCGCCATGGTGACGAGATCCCACGAGTCGTAGCTGTGCACCGCGAACAGCAGCTTCCGCACGACGAGCCGCGCGGCCGCGGACGGAAACGTCCTGGCGAAGGCCATTCCTTTGGCGATCCACCATCCGTTGGCGACGCGATGGCTGGCGTCGATCCCCAGCGCGCGCGAGGCCACGATGCGATAGGCGACGTGCAGGAAATCGGGCTGCCCGGACGCGGCCTCGATGTCCTTCACGATGCCCGGCTGAACGCCGGCGTAGCCGGTGGCCGAGGGGTTCATCCCTTCGTACAGCACGCAGCCCGGATCCATCAGCATGGCCTCGCCGGTCATCGAGAAGTTGACGCCGAC
>DATELQ010000073.1:0-21254 GCA_035276475.1 Thermoanaerobaculia bacterium
CGCCGCCGCGTCGCGCGGCATGCGTGCGCGGTCGCGCTCGCAGTCGGGCGCGGCGACGCGGTTCAGCACCGCGAACGGCACCGGCACCTCCACCTCGGCGATCAAGCGCTTCGTCTGCTCGACCACCCACAGCTCCGACAGGAAGACCGGCACGAACGCGCCGTCGCGGGTTAGGAGCTCGCGGCGGCGGCGAGCGACAGCCTCGAACTCCGCGATGAACGCGTCGACCGCATCGCGCACGGAGCGCCGCGTGAACTGCCGCACCAGGTCGCGGTGCTTCGCCTGCATGGCGTCGAGCGCGGCGGCGAACTGCCGAAAGTGCTCGGCCGCGCCGAGCATCCGCAGCGTGTGCCCCGTCGGCGCCGTGTCGACGACGATCGTGGCGTTCGGGTTCTCCTCCGCCAGCTCGCCGATGCGCATCCAGGCCATCAGCTCGTCGGCGCCGGGCAAGGACAGCTCGAAGAAGCGCCGCAGCTCGTCTTTGTCGAGGTATGTGCCGCGGTCGCCGATCTCGAGGAACTGCTCGAGGTTCTTGTCCAGGAAACGCCGGTAGAGCGCCGGCGTGTCGAGCGCTTCGAAGCGCAGATCGGCGAAATCCCCAAGATTCGACGCCGGGTCCGTCGTGAACAGCACCGCGCCGCGCAGCCGCAACGCCGCCGCGATCGCGACCGTCGTCTTCCCCACCCCGCCCTTGCCGCCGATCAGAACGACGCGGCGGCCGGCGAGGGAGTCGAATGCCTCATTCACCGTAGCCCGTGTAGATGCCGATCCCGCTCTCTTCTTCGTCGTCGGAGGCGCGGGCGGCGCGGGCCATCTCTTCCTTGCGCGCCCGGATGTCGCGGAGCGCCTGAAAGACCTGCGCCTCCTCGACCGCGTACTCCTCCTCGGAGATCTCGCCGAGCTCCAGCCGCATCTGCAGCTCGATCAGCCGCTCCTTCCACGGCTGGTCGTTGAGCAGCTCCTCGTTCGCCATCGTCTGGATCTGCTTCATGATCCACTGGAACCCGGCGACGGGCGCCTTCAGAGGGAAGAGGAGGATGTCGTCGAGTAAAAACATGGAGCTACCGCTCCGCCCGCTCCAGCTTCAGCCGGATGTTCACGAAGTTGTACGGCGGCCACGGCCCCGTGTAGAGGAACGACAGCTTGTTCTCGTACTTTTTCGCGATCTCGGAGATCTGGTCGTCGAACGACTTCGTCTTCTCGCGCTCCACGAGGAACGCGGCGTTCATGATCATCTTGTCGCCGATCGGCTTGTTCGAGCGCGAGGCGATTGCGGCGTCGCGCAACGCCTCGTAGATCTCGCTCACGTACGCGTCGGCCTTGGCCTGCAGCGCCGACTCCACGACGCGCCCGAGCTGCATGCGCGAAAAGTACGTCGACGTCGACGTGTTCGACGAGATCTCTTCCTTCAGCCGCCGGATCTCCTCGTTCTCCGTCTCGATCTCGCGGATGACCTGGTCCTTGTCCCAGTTCACCTTGAGACCGAACTCGATCTTCCCCTCCATCTTCTGGAGCACGTCGCTGAGCGCCTCGTACGTCCCCTTGAGGAACTCCTTGATGTCGTTCTCCGTGCGGAAGACCGTGCCGAACGACATCGGCAGCACGGTGAAGTCCTTCATCACCAGCTCGTTCACGTGCTCGTGGGCCAGGGCGTTCTCGCGCGTCGGGTCGAAGACGATGAGCGGGCAGTTCGACACCACGGCGCCGAACTCTTTGTAGTGGACGGTGTAGACCTTGTCGCCGCGGCCGCCGATGCCGACGGCACCGAAGTCCTTCGGCAACTCCGTTTTGATGATGCAGTAGACGTACTTTCCCTGCTCGGCTTCAGTCTGCGGAGACTGCACCTGCTCGTCGATCGTGGTCATGGTGTGGACCCGAAACTATACAATACAAGCACGTTGCCAGCGTCGCTCCTCGCCCGCAAAATCGAGCGGTGGTTCGCCCGGAACCAGCGCCGTTTCCCCTGGCGCAAAACGTACGACCCGTACCAGGTCTGGGTGTCGGAGGTGATGGCCCAGCAGACGCGGATGGAGGTGGTGCTGGCGTACTTTGAGCGCTTCCTGAAGCGCTTTCCGACGTTGCAAGCGCTGGCGAAGGCGGACGACGACGACGTCACCGCCGCCTGGTCAGGCCTCGGCTACTACCGCCGCGCACGCATGCTCCGCGACGGCGCGCGCGCGGTCTGCGCGCGGTTTGATGGCGCGATCCCGCGCGACGTCGAGGCGCTCGTCGAGATCCCCGGCATCGGCCGCTACACCGCCGGCGCGATCGCCTCGATTGCCTTCGACGAACGGGCGCCGATCGTCGACGGCAACGTCGCCCGCGTCCTGGCGCGCCTCTTCGCCGACGAGTCGCAGCCGTGGGAGCGAGCCACGGAGCTCGTGCACGCCGCGAAGTCGCCGCGCGATCTCAATCAAGGCTTGATGGAGATCGGCGCGCTGGTGTGCAAGCCAGGCAAGCCGCTCTGCCACGCCTGCCCATTGCGCGATGACTGCGCCGCCTTCGCTACGAATCGCGTCGACGCATTTCCCAGCCCGAAAAAGAAGCCCGCCACGCGCCAGCTCCGCATCGCCCTCTACCTCGTCACCGACCGCCGCGGCCGCGTGCTCATGCGCCGCGAGTCGGGCCCGCTGATGAACGCGATGTTCCACCTCCCGCACGGCGACACCTCGCTCCTCACCGCCGCCCCGATCGCCGTCTCCCCGAAAGAGCTCCTCGGCACGTTCCGCCACACCGTCACGAACCGCCGCATCGAGTTCGAGGTCTTCTCCGCGACCGCCAAGCGGACCGCCGGCTTCGCCTGGATCGATCCCGCCTCCGACTTCCCCCACCCCTCCTACGTTCGCAAAGCGTTGCGCCTCGCCGGAATCGAGGGTCAGCGCCCCCTGTTCGCGCGGCCATGAGACACCTGATCGCCCTGGCGGCGCTCGCCGTCGCCCCCGCGCTCTTCGCGCAGTCGAAGACGTACGAGGTGAAGAACAGCACGGCGGAGTTCCACGCCGAGGATACGTACGACAGCTTCGATGGGAAGACGGGGAAGGTGAGCGGCGCCATCGTCGCCGATCCGGCCAAGGCCACCGCCTCGAGCGTCAACCTCACCGTCGACCTGAGCTCCCTCGACACCGGCAATTCCCTTCGCAATAAAGAGATGAAGGAGCTCTACCTCCACACGCCGAAGTTTCCGACGGCGACGTTCAAGTCGGTGAGCGTGGCGGGCCCGGAGTCGATCGCCGCCAACAAGCCGACCGAGATCAACGTCACCGGCGACTTCACCCTCCACGGCGTCACGAAGCGGATGACCATCCCGGTTCTCGTCACCGTCGTTGCCGACGGCCGCATCCACGCCATCTCGAATTTCAAGGTGCACATGCCGGACTTTGGCATCGACGTGCCGCACAACATCCTCGTGACCGTGGAGGACATGGTGCCGGTGCGGCTCGACGTCTGGGCGACGCCGAAGAACTAAGAACCAAGAACTAAGAACCGCTAAAATCATCGCAATGCGTGTGCGTGTGCTGGCGGTCGTGCTTCCTCTCCTTGTCGTCCCACCGCTCCTCCCCCAATGCACCATCGCCCCCATCTTCTCCGCGCAGCTCCGCTCCACCTTCAACGACCTCGCGGTTGACGGCAACGATCTCTGGACCGCGACCGGGTACGGCGTCGCGCTCTACGACCGCCGCGACGATCCGCCGTCGCTCGTCGCTTCGCTCGCGCTTCCCGGCAACACGCGCGTCGTGCGCGTAGCCAATGGCGTCGCGTACGTGGGAACCGGAAATGCCATCGCCGTCGTGCAGAAGAACGGCCGGGCGCTGACGCTCGTCCGCACCACCAACGCCGGCGCGCAGGTCAACGACCTCGCTGTCACCGCCAGCGCCGTCTACGCCGCGACCGCGAACGGCCTCGCCCAGTTCGATCTCTTCGACTGGTCGCGCCGCGCCCTGCCGACGTCCGGCTCCAACGTCACCAGCCTCGCCCTTCTCGGCTCCACGCTCTACGCCGCCGACAACGACTCCTCCGTCGAGGTCATCAGCGTCGACATCCCCTCGCTGCCGCAATCGCTCGGCACGTTCCCGTCGTTGCCGCGCGTCACCAGCGTCAAAGCGAACAATGGAAAGCTCTATACGAGCGACGGCCGGCAGAGCGAAGTCTTCGGCGGCGCCGGCGCGAGCATGACCCGGCTGTCGGCGGCGCCGTTCGGCATCGCGTCGCTCGCGCCGGTCGGCGGCGACGTCTTCTTCGCCGGCGCGTCGGACCGCAACTTGAGCGCCCTCGACTTCACCACGCCGGCCACGCCGATCCAGCTCTGGAGCGACGCCGCCGTGCCCTCGCTCGGCACGGTCAACCGCATCCAGGCCATGGCCACCGCGCCGAACCGGCTCTACGTCGCCGCGGGCGACGCCGGGCTGCTCGCGTACGACACGAGCGGCTTCGCGCAGCCGTTCCCGCTGCACGGCTACGCGACGGGCGGCATCGCCTCCGTCCTTTCGCTGGGCGACAAACTCTACGTTCCGCGCAGCGGCGGCGGCGTCACCGAGTTCGTGCAGAGCACGACCGGCGCGCTCACGCAGGCGCGCTCGTGGGACAACCACAACGACGTCGTCTTCGACGGCGGCAACAACTTCCTCCTCACCGGCTCCGACAAGTCCCTCACCCTCTGGACGCTCGTCTCCACGACGCCGCAGCCCGTGACGACGGCGACGTTCCGCGCCAACGTCGTCGACGCCGTGCTGCGCGGCCTCGTCGCCTACGCCGTCCTCGCCGACGGCACGCTCTGGACCGCCGACATGACCGCCGTCAATCCGCCTCCGCAGCAGGTCGCACTGGCCGTGAAGCCCACGTCGATCGCGCGCTCCGGCAACAACCTCGCCGTCATCGAGCCGCGCCCGGACGACGGCCTGACCTTCGTCCTCTTCGCCGCGAACGCCGACTTCGCCAACGCAACGATCACAGGCGTCGGCGGCGTCGCCACCGCGCCCGTCGCGCTCGACGACACGACCGTGGCGATCTACACCTTCGCCGGCGTGAATCTCATCCACTTCCCGTCGCCATCCGTGACGATCGTGCCGCAGTCGACCGTCGGCATCGCCCGCGCGCTCGCGCTCAGCGGCTCGACGCTCCTCGTCCTCACCGACTCGTCGCTCTCCGTGTTCAACGCGCAGAAGCTGACGAAGCAGTACGCGATCCCCAGCTCTCCGGCGGCGATGAGCTGGCTGGCCAGCACGGGGCCGAACGTCGTCGACATCGCCACAGAGACCGGCATCACCACGATCAACCTCTCCGCGGCCACGAAGCTGCCGGCGTTGATCCCGTTCACGAACGCCAGCGCGTTCTACAAGAAAGTCGTCGCCGCCGGCGACCGCTTCGCCCTCTTCGACAGCCGCGGCGTCGACGTCTGGACGCCCGCGCTGCAGCACACCGGCGCGGTGCGCGCCGCCGGCATCGTCGACATCGCGCTGAGCCCCACCGCGCTCTACGCGCTCTTCAGCAACCGCACCATCGCGCGCTATTCGCCCGACGCCGTGCCGCTCTCGCAGACGTCCATTAACGACGCGCCCGACAGCACGCCGCTGGCGATCTTCGCCGTCGGCAACGCGGTGTGGGTATCGATCTCCAAGGGCTGCACGAGCGGCGGCTGCACGAAGTCGACGCTGATCTACGACGCCGCGCTCTCGCAGACCGCGACGTTGGGTGGCGGCGTGGTCGACGTGACGGTCGACGGCAACCGCGCCTACGCCATCGTCGACGCGCCGTCGGAGATCCGCGCCTACGACATCACCGACGCCGCGCATCCGACGATGACGGCCTCGCGTCCATCCGAAGGCGCGCCCTCCCCCGTCTCGATCGGCGCAACCAGCGGCACGGTCTACGTCCTCGGCGAGAAGCTCTATACGTACAACGGCGCGCTCACGAAGCTCGCCGAGCCGCTCGGCTCCTACGCGAGCGCCGCCGGCGTCACGTTCGTCGATCAGCGCGTCCGCACCGCGAACGGCTGCGGCGTCGTCAGCGGCCGCGCCACCGACGCCACGCTCTACGCACTCCCCGCCTTCACCGCGAACGCGACGCAGTTCCCGTCACCGTCGACCGTGCGCTCGCTCGCGCAGCTCGGATCGACTTTTTATCTGCTGACGGACCATTCGCTGGAGGTGTGGTCGAGCGCGCCGATGCCGCCGCTGCCGAGGAAGCGGCCCACGCGGTAGCATTCGCGCATGCCGAAAATCTCGGTCGCCACACACCCCAACTCCTACCGCATCACCCTCGACGATCCGCCGCTCAACATCCTCGACATCGAGATGCTCGAGGCGCTGCGCGACGCCATCGCGAGCGTCAAGCCCGACCGCCACGCCCTGATCCTCGACGCCGCCGGCGACAAGGCCTTCTCCGCCGGCGCCTCCGTGCACGACCACCTCGGCGACCGCGTCGTCACGATGCTCGACCGCTTCCACGACTGCTTCCGCATGCTCGCGAAGCTCGACCTCGTCACCGTCGCCCTCGTGCGCGGCGCCGCCCTCGGCGGCGGCTGCGAGCTGGCCATGGCCTGCGACTTCGTCCTCGCCTCTGACCGCGCCAAGTTCGGCCAGCCCGAGATCAACCTCGGCGTCTTTCCGCCGGTCGCCGCCTACCAGCTCTCGCGCATCGCCCCGCCGCGCCGCGGCCTGGAGCTCCTCCTCACCGGCGACACCGTCGACGCAACAACCGCGGCGAACCTCGGACTCGTCAACGCCGTCTTCCCCGCCGCCAAGTTCGAGCCCCGCGCCAACGAATGGCTGCAGCGGCTGTGGAGGCAGAGCGCGTCGTCGCTCCGCTTCGCCAAGAAAGCCTTCCGCCTCGCGCAGAGCGCCGACTTCGACGAGCGCCTCGCCGCCGTCGAGCGCCTCTACCTCGAGGATCTGATGAAGACGAGCGACGCCAACGAGGGCTTGAGCGCCTTCGTGGAGAAGCGGAAGCCGGCATGGAGCGGCAGGTAGTCGACCGCCTCCGCGACTTCTACGGCGCGCCGCGCTGCGACGCCTGCGTCATTCGCAGCCACTGCGACTTCTATTCGAACCTGATGGCGCGCGCGCGGGTCACTACCCGCGAGCGATGACTCCCGCCGACACACTCCTGGTCCTTCGCGCGCAGCAGGGCGACCGCGTGGCGCTCGACGCGGTGCTGCAGTCGATCCAGCGCCCGCTCTTCGGCTACATCGCCCGGCTGGTTGCGAACAGCGGCGTCGCGCCGGAGGACGTGCTGCAGGAGACGCTGCTGCGCATCGTCCGCAAGCTGGAGTGGCTGCGCGAGGCGCGCTACTTCCGCACCTGGGCCTTCCGCATCGCCAGCCGCGAAGCCTTCCGGGCCTTGGGTCGCAGCCGCGCCGTGCCGCCGTCAGAGGAGCTCGACGAAGAGCTTCCCGCGCCCGGGATGTCGCGCGACGAAGTGCGCGAGCTCGGCGGCTTCGTCTCGCGCCTCTCGCCGGCCAGCCAGGCCGTCGTCGTCCTCCACTACTACGAAGACCTGCCGCTCGACGAGATCGCCGACGTGCTCGAGGTGCCGCTCGGCACGGTCAAATCGCGGCTCAGCTACGGACTCAAACAACTGAGGGAGATGCATGGATGACAGTGACCGCCGTTTCTTTCGCAACTTCGTCATCGGCTACGCCATCGTCGAAGCAATCGTGATCGCCTGTTTGATTGGAGGAATGTTATGGACCCGTTGAATGGAATTCGTGCCGACGTCCTGTCGCGCGTCGACCGCGCGCAGCGCAACTTCCGCCTGGCCTTCGTCGCCGGAGCGTGCATCGAGCTCGCCTTCCTGGTGGGCTTTCTGCTGCTCGCCGACATGCACAACCGCCTGCACGTGCTGCTCCTGATCAGCACCGTGGCGACGTACTCGATCGTGATCCTCGGCCTCTTCGCCCTCGGCGCGCACGTCACGCGCGCCGTGCTGCGGGTGCTGCAGGCGATGGAGGCGCGATCGTGATCGGCTTCGTGGGTCGTCAGTGAAAGTGCCACACGATGCCGAACGAGAGGCGAATGTGAGGCTGGATGTGCGTGGATCCTGTCGGCTCCACGAACTGAAGGTTCCGAATGTCGGGCCGCGTGAGGAACGTGGGGTCGTAGTCCATGAGGAATCGGCCGCTGAGCGCCTCGCTCATTCGTATGTCCAGTCCGGCGCCGAGAGACAGGGTCAAGCCAACGTCGCTATACGAGTCGGCGTAGTGGACGGCTGGGGTCTTCGGAAATGGTGACGTCGAATTGAGGATCAGCCCTGTGCCGCTGTATGAGTCGAAGTACTGCACATTCGACCCCGTCATTGTGAACTTCGAACGGCTGAACACCGCTCCAGCGAGGGCACGGACGAACGGGGTCACACGTCGCCGCTCCGATCCGCGATACTCAGGACCGGCGACGAGATAAAACGTCTGTTCCTTGCCTTCGAAGCGCAATCCTGTGCCGCAGGCAGTGGGCTGGCAGTAGATTGCGTCGCCGGTGAAGCGATCCTGGTAGCCGGAGAAGTCCGCAGTGAAGGCGAGGTGGGGTGTCTTCCGCCGGGTGATCGAAAACTCGAAGCCGCGCCCACTGCCGAGACTGAGGACGGGTGAGACCTTCTGATCCGTGATCAGCAGCGTCTCGCGGTACGGTACAACGTTGGGGTTTTCCGAAACACCGCCGAACAGCAGGTAACGAGATGGCGCGTCGTCGTTCGTCTGCGCGACCACCTGCGTCGCGCAACTCAACACCAGAATCACCGTGAGGGTTCGGACCATCGATCTCCTCCATTTCGCGCCAGGAGCACGATTCACGAGGGGGCGGTAGATTTCGGCCGGTTACGGGAACGCTTCGATTGTCGGCGGCTCACTCTGTATGACGCTCCTGGTCGCCGCTGGTTACGGCCGCGTCTCGCGCGCGAGCGTGACGACCAGCTCGTCCAGCTGATCGAGCGTCTCGCTCATGCCGCCCTCCATCCCGTCGATCGCAGCATCGAGGGCTTCCTTCGAAGGATAGAGGTCGTACATGGTCAGCAGCGTCGTGCCGCCTTGTTCCTCGAACGTCACCGTCGTCACGGCCCCACCCTCCTCGCCTTCTTCATTCGTCCAGACGAGGCGCGAGTACGGGATCACCTCCAGGTACCGGCCGTAGAACTCTCGACCGGGGCCGAACACCAAACGGTACCGGCCCCCGGCGCGAACATCCATCTCGCAGGAAACGAGGGACACGCCGAACGACTTCGGCACCCACCACCGCTTGAACAGCTCGGGCTGGGTAAAGGCCTCGAACACGAGGCGCGCCGGGCCGTTGATGGTTCGCGTGACCACGACCTCGCGCTCCGACTTCCGCTCCACCGTCATGCGGTTCTTCGTGGTTGTAGGTTCATTCATCGGTCTTCTCCTTTTGTTTCAGCTCCTCGACGACCTTGTCCAACTCCTCGAAGCGTGAGCTCCAGAGCTGGCGGTACGTCTCGATCCATGTCGTCTCTTCTTCCAATCGGCGCGGGCCGAGCTTGCAGGTCCGCACGCGCCCGACCTTCTCCGTGATGACGAGCCCGGCCTCCTCCAGGACGCCGACGTGCTTCTTCATGCCCGTGAGGGTCATGTGGAACTTCTCGGCGAGGTCCGTGATCGAAGCGTCGGAACGTCCGAGCTGCTCCAGAACGCCGCGCCGGGTGGCATCCGAGAGCGCGGCGAATGAGTCATCGAGGCGGGCCTGTGTATACTGAACCACTTGGTTCAGTATAGCATACCGGCGGGAGCGTCTGGCCAGACGCCCCCGCGGTACACTCACTCAATCACCGCGTGGCTTTGCCTGGCGGGCTACGTCAAGTGCTCGTGCACGAGCGGCCTCGGCGGCGGGGGCGCGTCGCCGATCTCGACAAATCCAAGGAAACGCTTGCGCAGCTCCTCGGCGTCGTGGGAGCGATGGCCGAGCTGGATGCGCGCGATCGGCTCGCCGGCCCGCACCTCGTCGCCCGTGCGGCGGTCGAACATCACGCCGGCAGCGTAGTCGATCACATCGTCGGCCTTCTTGCGGCCGGCGCCGAGGTCCACCGTGAACATGCCGGCGTGGTAGGTGTCGATGTGGGCGATGAAGCCGCTGCGCGGTGCCTTGACCTCGATCGTCTGGTGCGGCTGCGGTAAGAGCGCGTAGTCGTCGACGACCTCGGGGTTGCCGCCCTGCGCGGCGATCCACTTGCGCGTGTGGTCGAGCGCGCGGCCGGAGCGGAGCGCATCGTCGAGCGTGGCGGCGGCGCTCGCGTCGTCGTAGCGGCCCGACATCACCAGGATGCGGACGGCCTGTGCGCGCGTCACCTCTTCGAGGTCTGCGGGACCGTTGCCCTTCAGGCATTCGATCGTTTCGATGATCTCGTTCGCGTTGCCCGCCGCCACACCCAGCGGCCGATCCATGTCCGTGATCAGCGCCTCGACGCGCGTGCCGGAGCCGGCCGCCGCGTCGATGAGGCTCTGCGCGAGCGCCTTCGAGTCCTGGTAGTGGCGCATGAACGCGCCGCTGCCGGTCTTGACGTCGAGGATCAGCGCCGACGCGCCCATGGCCAGCTTCTTCGACATGATCGACGCCGTGATCAGCGGCAGTGACTCCACGGTGCCGGTGACGTCGCGCAGCGCGTAGATCTTCTTGTCCGCCGGCGCGATGCCCTCGGTCGACGTCGAGATCACCGCGGCGGCTTCCTCGATGCAACGCTCGAAGTCGGCGCGCGACAGCCGCGCGTTGAAGCCGGGGATCGCCTCGAGCTTGTCGAGCGTGCCGCCGGTGTGCCCGAGGCCGCGGCCGGAGAGCATGCCGATCTTGATGCCGCAGGAGGCCACCCACGGCGTCAGCACCAGCGAAACCTTGTCGCCGACCCCGCCGGTGGAGTGCTTGTCGGCGATGAAGTCGTAGCGGTCGCGCAGATGCCACTGCTCGCCCGAGCGGAGCATCGCCTGCGTCAGCGTGGCCATCTCCTCGGCCGTCATGCCGTTGATGGCGATGGCCATGAGGAGCGCCGACATCTGGTAGTCCGGGATCTCCCCGCGCGTGTAGCGCTCGATGAACGCTTCGATCTCGCGCGCGTCGAGCGGCGCGCCGCGGCGCTTGCGGTTGAGGAGCTCGTAGACGTTGAGGTCGGCCATAGGGGGCGGAATTGTAGTGCGTTACGATGCTCCGGATGACAGTCGACGACATCGTTCGCCATCGGCTGCGCGTCGAGCCCGAGCGGATCGCGGAGCTCTGCCGCAAATGGCGGATCGCGGAGTTGTCGCTCTTCGGCTCCGTGCTCCGCGATGATTTCAGCGACGACAGCGACGTCGACCTGCTCGTCGTTTTCGAGCCGAACGATGGGTGGGGACTGTGGGATCTCATGCATTGCGAGAACGAGTTCGCGGCGTTGTTCGGCAGGAAAGTGGACCTGATCGAGAAAAAGGCGCTCGAAAACCCGTTTCGGCGATACGAGATTTTGAGGACGAGCCAACTGCTCTATGCAGCCTGACCTGCGCGACGCGGGATACCTTGCCGACATGCTGCGGTTTTCGCGCGAGGCGATTGCTATCGCCACGGATGCTGGTGGGGAAGTCGATCTCCGATCGGGCAGGGCTCTGGAACGCACGATCTCGCTCATCGGTGAAGCAGCGAATCACGTCAGCCGAGACTTTCAGGCTGCGCATCCTGAGATTCCGTGGTCCGACATCATTGGACAACGGCACTGGCTGGTACATGGATATCGCGAAATCCAATGGGCACGCTTGCTCGAGGTCGTTGAGACCCATCTGCCAGAGCTAATTCGGCAACTTGGGGATCTCGTCCCACCAGTGCCTGAGTCATGACCAACCGCGCGGTCATCCTCCTCTCCGGCGGCCTCGACTCCGCCACCGTCCTGGCCATGGCCAGGCACGCCGGCCGCGAATGCCACGCCATCTCCTTCGTCTACGGGCAGCGGCACGAGGTCGAGCTCGCGGCAGCGCGGCGGGTGGCGGGGGCGGCGGGGGTGGCTGAGCACCTCGTCTTTCCGCTCGACCTGCGCCTCTTCGGGGGGAGCGCGCTCACCTCGGACATCGCAGTTCCGAAGGACGCCGTCGGCGCGCCGGGGATTCCGGTCACGTACGTGCCGGCGCGGAACACGATCTTTCTTGCGCTCGCACTCGGATACGCGGAGGTGCGTGAAGCGAGCGAGATCTGGCTCGGCGTCAACGCCATCGACTTCAGCGGCTACCCCGACTGCCGGCCCGACTTCCTGGCCGCGTTCCAGCGGGTCATCGAGACCGGCACACGCAGCGGCGTCGTAACTGGGCAGCCCAAAATCGTCGCGCCGCTGGTGCAGATGACGAAGGCGGAGATCATCCGGCAGGGCATCGCGCTCGGCGTCGACTACGCGCTCACGCACTCCTGCTACGACCCGGACGCCGAGGGGCGGGCGTGCGGGCACTGCGACTCGTGCCTCTTGCGGCGGAAGGGATTCGAGGAGGCCGGCGTTCCCGATCCGACGGTGTATGCGCGTCACTGAGATTTTCTATTCGATTCAGGGCGAGTCGTCGCACGCGGGGCGGCCGTGCGTCTTCGTCCGCCTCACCGGCTGCAACCTCCGCTGCCGCTGGTGCGACTCCGAATACACCTTCACCGGCGGCGAGCGGATGTCGATCGACGAGGTCCTCGACCGCGTGCGCGGCTACGGCTGCAACCTCGTCGAAGTGACGGGCGGCGAGCCGCTGGCGCAGGCGGAGTCGTTCGATCTGATCAAATGCCTCTGCGACGGCGGCTACGAAGTGTTGATCGAGACCTCGGGGTCGATCGACGTCAGCGCCGTCGACGAGCGCGCGAAGATCATCCTCGACCTCAAGTGCCCCGGCTCCGGCGAAGTGGAGAAGAACCGCTGGGAGAACCTCGACATCCTCCGCCTGCACGACGAGATCAAGTTCGTCATCGCCGATCGCAACGACTACGATTGGGCCCGCCGCGTCGTCGAAGAGCGCAACCTCGGACGCTGGACGGTGCTCTTCTCGCCGGTCTGGGGAGAGATGGAGATGAAGTCGCTCGCCGAGTGGATGCTCGCCGACCACGTCCCGGCGCGGCTGCAGACGCAGCTGCACAAGCACATCTGGGGGGCGGAGGCGCGCGGCGTATGACGAAGCTGGACCACATCGGTATCGCCGTGAAATCCATCGACGCGGCGAAAAAGGTTTATGAAGACCTCGGATTGAATATCGAGCACGTCGAGACCGTCGACACGCAGAAGGTCCGCACCGCGTTTCTCTCCGTTGGCGATTCGAACCTCGAGCTCCTCGAGCCGACGAGCGCGGACTCGACAATCGCCAAGTACATCGAGAAGCGCGGCGAAGGGATCCACCACATCTGCCTCCGCGTCGAGAACATTGAGGAACACCTCGCGCGCCTCAAAGAGCGCGGCTATCGCCTCATCAACGAGGCGCCGGTGCCGGGCGCGCACGGCTGCCGCGTGGCCTTCCTCCATCCCGCGGCCGGCAATGGCGTGCTCATTGAACTGAGTGAAAAGCATGATTGAGGGCTTCGAGCCGCAGTCGCTCGTGATCGTGAATCTCGTCAATCCGAAGGAGAAGTTCTTCGGCAGCCTCACCGCGCTCTCGCAAGCGGGCGTGACGCTGCGCGGCATCAACCTCGACTCCTACGAGGACTGGATCCGCGAAATCGCCCACCGCGAGGAGGTGAGCCTCGACGTGACGACGATGTTCTTCCCGCTCTTTCGCGTGGAGCGCATCTACCTCGACGAAGGCTCCGGCGCGATCCAGTCGTACGGCCAGCGCTTTCACGATGTGACGGGGATGTCGATTCCTACGTATCTAGGCCTCGACCGCGGCCATTAGCCGGCACGGCCGGCCGCGTGTCTTGCCCAAGGCCGCCGCACGATTGGCGCTATGTCGAACGTTTTCTGCCGAATAACCCGCCCGGCCGCTGTGATATGTTCCCGCGCCGAATTTCTTTGGAGGGCTTCACTCCCATGTCCACACGCAACCGCTGGCTCGTAGCGCTGGCGCTCGTTCTGGCGATCGCGGCCTGCAAGGGCGAAAAGGCGAAAGAGGAAGAGTCGTTCTCGTTCGTCGTCTATCCGGGCTCGCGCTACCTGCCGCAGGTCACCGACCTGATGAAGCAGGCGCACAAGATCATCACGCCGGCCGAGGAGCCGCCGCCGACCGCTGTCTACGACACGGACGCGCCGGTCGAGCAGGTCGCGGAGTTCTACGCGAAGTCGTACGGCTACAGCAATGTCGCGCCCGACGCCACGAACAACCTCAACGCCGCGAAGCCGCCGGCGTACTTCCGCGGCGGCGACCTCGCCACGGACGTGCAGGCCATCGTGCCGGTCGCACAGAAGATGGGCCTGAAGATCGACACGTCGAAAGCGGTCGGCAAGTACAAGGCCGCGGAGATCGCCTCGAAGCCGAACCGTCCGCGGGTGACCGTGCAGCGGCCGTACTTTGACGTCTCCACGTCGCAGACGGTCGACCGCACCATCATTCTGATGTCGCGCTGATGCGCGCGCTGATCGCCGGCCTCGGACTCATCGGCGGCTCGATCGGCATCGCATTGCGCGCCCGCGGGTGGCGCGTGGCCTACCTCGATCCGTTCGTCGACGATGCCGGCGAGGCGGCGGACGAGCGGGTCTCGGCGTTCGTCGATGCGGATATGGTGGTGGTGGCGACGCCCGTGGATGTGGCTGTCGAGCAGGTCGCAGAGCGCAGGGGGCAGGGCGCAGGTGTTGTCACATCCGTTTGCTCGGTCATGGGGCCGTTGCGCGCCGTTGCCGGAGAGAACTTCGTCGCTGGGCATCCCTTCGCTGGATCGGAGAAGCGCGGCCTCGCCGCGGCGCGCGGCGATCTGTTCGTCGGGAAGCCTTGGTTCGTCGATCGCGAGCACCCGCTCGTCGCGCAGCTCGTCGATGCCTGCGGCGCGAAGCTCGAAGTCGTCGATGCCGGCGACCACGACCGCGCCGTTGCGCTGACGAGCCATCTGCCGCAGCTGCTGTCGACGGCGTTGGCCGCGCAGTTGGGCAGCGTCGATGAGCGGTTCATCGGAACGGGATTGAAGACCTTTCTGCGTTTGGCGGAGAGCGATGCGAGCGTTTGGGCGCCGGTGCTGACGGCGAACGAGAGCAACATCAGCGAGCATCTCGACGCCGTCGTCCGCATCGCTCGTGAGATGCTGCGCGGCGACGCCGGCGCGTTCGCGCGGGCGCAGCGATTCGTGCGATGAACCCGACCTTTCTCTACGTCGCCGCGGTCTATGCGATCGCGGTCTGGCTGGCGCGCCGCGCCGGCGTGGAGCTGCGCTGGCGCATCGCCGCCTTCTTCTATCTGCTCGTCCTCATCTTCCTCTGGCGGCCGATGACCGGGCCGTGGGTCAACCTCCCGATCGACATCGTCGGCATCCTCCCGCCGTGGTCCGGGTGGCTGCCGAAGCGGCGCATCGCGAACTTCGAGATGAACGACATCGTGATGCAGATCGTGCCGTGGGCGCACCAGGCACGGGAGGCGTGGAAATCACTGACGCTGCCGCTGTGGAACTCGCAGAGCGGCTGCGGCTACCCGCTGCTGGCGAACGCGCAGAGCTCCGCGTTCTCGCCGATCCGCATCGTGGCCCTGCCGCTGCCGCTCGGGTACGCCATGACCGCCGAGGCGGCGTGGAAAATCCTCATTGCCCTCACCTTCACCTTTCTCTATTGCCGGCGGCGCGGGTGGGGGGAGCTGCCGAGCGCCATCGGCGCGGTCTCGTTCGGCTGGTGCACGTTCGTGCAGACGTGGCTGCACTTCCCGCTCGTCACCGTGGCGGTGTGGATCCCGGCGGCGTTCCTGACGACCGACCTCCTGCTCGAGAAAATCACCTGGCCGCGGTTCCTCGCCGCGACGGGCGTGTGGGTGGTGATGCTCTACGGCGGGCATCCGGAGACCGTTTCGCACACGGCGTTCTTCATCGTGTTGTACATGCTGTGGGCCGCGGGACGGCAGTGGCGCAACGCCGCCAGTGTGATCGTGGCCATCGCCATGGCGGCGATGATCGCCGCGCCGTTCATCGCTCCGTTCGCCGAGGCCATCACAAAGTCGAAGCGCTACCAGGAGCTGCAGGTCCGCCCGAACGAGATCGGCTACTACTCCGATCTGCCGTCCGAGGTCATTCTCTTTCAGCCGCAGTTCTTCGGGCACGTGCCGTACGAGAAGCCGTGGGGGCCGGCCGTCGCCGAGTCGATCACCGGCTTCGCCGGCATCCTCGGCGTGGCCGCGTGGTTCGCGCTCGTCCTGCGCGCCATCGTGCGCCGCCGCTTCCGCGACCGCGAGCTCTTCTTCGTCATCGGCACGCTCATCGTCCTCGGCATCATCCTGGCGTGGCCCGGCGTCAGCGACGCCTTCCACCTCGTCTTCAAGCTCGCCGCGAACGCGCGGCTGCGCCTGATGCTCTGCTGGATGCTGGCGGCTATGACCGCGGCGGCGCTCGACGCCGTGCTGCGCGACCGCGCCGTCTTCCTTCTCGCCGGCGGCCTCGCCGCCGCGCTCATGCTCCTGTGGTGCATGACGAAGATGCCGTTCCCCGGCGAGTGGGAGAAGAGCGCGGCGATGATGGCCATCCTGCCGAGCACGATCGTGCTGATTGTCTCGACGCTTTTTGCCACGCGCTGGCGCGAGGCGGCCATGATGCTCGTCGGCGTCGCCGTGATCGCGGAGCTGTGGGCGGCGTGCGATGGATGGAACCCGACGCTGCCGAAGGAGCTGATGTATCCGTCGACGCCGCTCACCGCGAAGCTCGAAGAGCTGCAGCGCGGCTGGGGGCGCGCGCCGTTCCGCGTGGCCGGCCTCGGCCCCGCGTTCTTCCCGAACGCGCACGCGCTCTACGGCGTCGAGGACGTGCGCGTGCACGACCCGATGGCCAATGGCCGCTACATCGGCTTCCTGCGCACGACCTTCGGCCTCAACACCGACGACTACTTCATGAAGTGGGACGATCCCGACACGCGCGTGCTCGACCTCACCAACGCGCGCTACATCGTCACCGACCCGCGCTACCCGATGAAAGACGCGGGGCGCTACTCAGCGGTCTACAAGGGCAAGGATGGCCGCATCTACGAGAACCGCGACGCCCTGCCGCGCGTCTGGGCGGCGCAGAACGTCGTGCTCGAGTTCAAGGGCGACAAGTTCGTCGACAAGCTCGCGCGCCACAGCGACTGGGCGCACACGGCCATCGTGAAGAACCTGCCCGTGATCGACGACCGCATGCGCCAGGACCTCCTCGCACCGCGGCCGGCAAACGCGCCGCAGGCGTCGGTGCGGATCACCTCCGCGAAGCCGACGGACTTCCGCGTGCACGTGTCGGCGCCGCGCTGGACGCTCATCGTCAGCAGCATTCCGTGGTGGCCGGGCTGGCACGTGACGCGGAACGGCCGCGAGATCGAGCCGCAGCCGGTGAACGGCCCATTTCTCGGGTGGACGGTTCCGCCGGGCGAGACCGAGGTGCGCGTCTGGTACGCGCCGGCGACGTTCTACGGTGGCGCGGCGGTGTCGCTCGTCACGATCGCGGCACTTGCCGCACTCGCCACGCGATCGCGGCTCCGCCGGCGGCGAGCAGCAGCGCGATAGGGATCAGCGAGCGCGCGTCGCCGGGGCCGAAAGCGAGCTCGCCGAGGTTGAAGCTCGCCCACTCGACTTGCGGCGATTGCGGCGGGTAGCGCTGGAACAGCGTCGCCTCGTCGTGCGTGAGGCGGTTCACCGACGTGTGGCCGGTGATCGTCGCCGCGGACCACGGCGGCGTGATCGGGACATCTGGCGAAAAGCGGCCGTGCAACAGCAGCGGGACGATGTACTGCGTGAACGGACGCGGAATCGTCCCCGAGGGCTGCGGATCGACCGCGGCCGCGGCAAAGTTGATGGCGAAGGAGACGACGCCGAGGGCGACGACCGCTTTCCGCGTCCAGCCGCGGCAGCTCAAGAGGCCGACGCCGAGCAACGGAATGACCGGGACGAGATAGCGCGCACCGACGGCGAAGCCCCCCTCCCAGCCGTTGAAGCAGACGTTCGCGGCGAGGAAGAACGCGGCGACGGCGGCGATGCGCCAGTCGCGCAGACGCGGGATGGCCAGCAGCAGCACCGGCGCGAAGAAGAAGAGGCCGCGGTAGGGCGAAATCGTGATGCCGACGAGCGCCGCGAGCGATGGGGCGACGAAGACGCTGCCGTGCGTGAGGAAGCGCGGATCGGTCGTGGCCACGCTGGTTTTGAAGGGGCTGCCGAAACACATCCATTGATAGACGGCGAGCGCGATCAGCGGAATCGCCGCGGCGACGAAAAAACGCACGCGGCGGCCGAAGAGCAACGCCGCGACGGCAAGGTAGTTCATCGCGATCGCCAACCCCACCGCGAAACCCCCAAACGCGCGACGCTCGCCCGTGCACGCATAGAGCATCAGCGCGCCGCTCGGCACGGCGACCATGAAGATCGTCGCGTACGGAAAGAGCAGCGTGGCGAAGGCCGTCGTCAAAGCGACCGTCGCGCACCATCGCGCGTCGACGCCGCGCCGCCGCCCCGCGGAGTACAGCATCGGCGGGATCAGCGCGCCGGGGATGGCCACGCAGACGAGCGTGCAGAGGTAGATTGCGAGCGAGATGGGGAGGCCGCGCATCAGCGCGTACGGAACCGCCGCCAGCCACGCCAGCGCCGGCGCCTTGTTCGCGTAGACGTGGCCGTTCGCATACGAGACGTCGCCGGTGTTGCCGGCGTACGCGTCGATCGCCAGCGTGTGCCGCTCGACCATCGCGCGCGTTAGATCGAACGTGGCGTTCTGGTTCCAGCCGCCGCCGGCGTAGAAATACGCGTAGACCGCGAAGGCGAGGAGGAAGAGCCATTCCGCGACGCGGCGGTCGGCGAGCTGCACGGGCGAGAGATTAGCGGAACTTCCGATTCAGCCGCTCGCGCGCCAGCGTGTCGACGCGCGTCAGCGTCGTCGCCAGCGCCTCTTTCTGCTTCTCGATCAGCTGCGCGATGCCGTTCTTGGCCAGGCCCAGCATCGCGTTCATCTCGTCCTCGCTGAACGTGGCCCCCTCCGCCGTTCCCTGCAGCTCGACGAAGCGCCCCTTGTCGGTGGCGACGACGTTCATGTCCACGCCGGCCTTCGAGTCCTCTTGGTAATTCAGATCGAGGCACGCGTTGCCGCCGATCATGCCGACCGAGATGGCCGCGACGAACGAGCTCACCGGCCAGCTGGCCATGTTGCCGTCGATGTAGAGCCTTCCCAGCGCCAGCGTCAGCGCCACGAACGAGCCGGTGATCGACGCCGTGCGCGTGCCGCCGTCGGCCTGGATGACGTCGCAGTCGATCCAGATCGTCCGCTCCCCCATCAGCTCCGCGCTCACCCCGGCGCGCAGCGAGCGGCCGATCAGGCGCTGGATCTCCATCGTCCGCCCGCCCTGCTTCCCCTTGGCGGCCTCGCGCTCCGTGCGCTCGCTCGTGGCGCGCGGCAGCATCCCGTACTCCGCGGTGATCCACCCTTTGCCGCTGCGATAGAGAAACGGCGGAACTTTCTCCTGCACCGAGGCCGTGCAGATCACGCGCGTGTCGCCCACTTCGATCAGCGCCGAGCCCTCGGCGTGCTTCGAGAAGTTCGGCGTGATCGTCACGCGCCGCATCTCGTTCGGCGCGCGGCCGTCGTGGCGCGTCATTCGGCCCCCGCGGGGACGCCCTCCTCGATCTCGGCGCCTTTCGGCACGACCACGATGCCCGACTCCGTCACCGTGAAGCGCTGCCGGTCGAGCTCGAGGTCGTGCCCGATCGTCGTGTGCGGCGGGATCTTCACGCCCTTGTCGATGATGGCCCGGCGGATCTTGGAGTGCCGCCCGACGTCGACGCCGTCCATGAGGATCGACTCGTCGACCTCGGTGTACGAATGGATGCGCACGCGCGGGTGCAGCACGCTGCGGTTGATCGTGCCGCCGGAGATGATCACCCCCTCCGAGACCATCGAGTCGGTGGCGACGCCGATGCGCTGCGTCTGCGCGTCGGCGAAGACGAACTTCGCCGGCGGGAGGTGCATCGGCGCGGAGATGATCGGCCACTGCGGGTTGTAGAGGTTGAACGCCGGCGTGACCGAGACGAGGTCGAGGCAGGCCGCGAAATACGCGTCGATCGTGCCGACGTCGCGCCAGTAGCCGCGGTTGTGCTCCGCTTCGCCGGGGATGTAGTTCTTGGCGAAGTCGTAGGCGTAAACCTTCATCCGCCGGTACATGTCGGGGATGACCTCTTTGCCGAAGTCGTGCGCCGAGTCGCGCAAGGCGTTGCGCTGCAGCACGTCGATCATCACGCTGGCCTTGAAGATGTAGTTGCCCATCGAGGCCAGGATCATGTCCGGCCGGTCGGGGATCGGCTTCGCGTTCTCCGGCTTCGGCTTCTCCACGAATCCGGTGACGCGGTAGTCGGGATCGATCTCCACGACGCCGAAGTGCATCGACTCGCTGATCGGCACCGGGATCGTGGCGATGGTGAGGTCCGCGTTCGTGGCGATGTGCTCCTGCAGCATCTGGCTGACGTCCATCTTGTAGATGTGATCGCCGCCGAAGACGCAGACGTACTCGGGCTGCTCGTCGAAGATGAGCTCGAGGTTCTGGAAGACGGCGTCGGCGGTGCCGCGGAACCAGAACGGCCCTTTGCGCATCTGCGCCGGCACGACGTCGACGTACTGCCCGATCTCCGGGACGAGCCGCCACGTGCGCGTGATGTGCTCGATGAGCGAGTTCGACTTGAACTGCGTGAGCACTTTGATCTTGAAGAAGCCGGAGTTGAGGAAGTTGTTGATGACGAAGTCGACGATGCGGTAGCGCCCGGCGAAGGGGACGGCCGGCTTGGCGCGGTCGCGCGTGAGCGGATACAACCGCTCTCCCATCCCGCCCGCCAGGATCATGGTCAGGACGTTGCGCCGTGACAAGGAACCGTACATGCGACGCGGCGAATCTTAGCAATTCGTGTGCTAAAACATTCGCTCGACCATGGCCGAAAAGGACTACTACGACATTCTCGGCGTCAAGAAAGCGGCCTCCGACGACGAGATCAAGAAGGCCTACCGCGCGCTGGCCAAGAAGTACCACCCCGATAAAAACAAAGGGAACAAGGACGCCGAGGCGAAGTTCAAGCAGATCTCCGAGGCCTACTCGGTCCTCGGCGACAAGGAGAAGCGCGAGCAGTACGACCGCCTCGGCCGCGAGGCTTTTCACTTCCCCGGCGGCGCCGGCGGGGCGGGCGGCGGAGGGCCGTTCGGCGGCTTCAACTTCGACTTCTCGGAGTTCACGCG
>DATELQ010000074.1:0-2497 GCA_035276475.1 Thermoanaerobaculia bacterium
CGCGCGCCCTCAGCCGGCGCGCCGCGGCGCATCGTCGCCGGCGCGATCGAGATCGATCCGGAGCGCTGCGAGGTCACGGTCGGCGGCCACGCCGTCGCGCTCACGGCTACGGAGTACCGGCTGCTCCTGGCCATGGCCCGCGCGCCCGGCCGCGTCTTCCGCCGCGACGAGCTGGCCCGCGCCGCCATCGGGGAGCACTTCGAAGGGCTCGACCGCACCATCGACGCGCACGTCAAGAACGTGCGCAGAAAGCTCGGATGCGACGGCATCACCACCGTCTTCGGCATCGGGTACAAGTTTGTCGCTTAACGTCCGCCTGGTCCTGATGGTCGTCGCGCTCCTGGCGGTGACAATCGGCGGCATCGCCGTGATCTCGACGCGCGTCGTACACGAGGAGTTCCGCAAGTTCGAGGTCAACGTGCACGTGCCCGCAGCCTCGGCTCCCCCGCGCGACGCGGCGACGCTGGCGGCGTTCGCGCGCGAGCGGCACGCCGACGCGGTGCTCTTCGACGCGCAGCGGCGCCTCGTCGCGGCGACGTTCCACCCGTCGCGCATGGAGCTGAGCGGCGACGGGACGCTGACGATCGTCGACGGCGCGGCGAAGAAAATGATCCGCGGCGGATTGCGCACGGCCGCCGGCGGCTATCTGTTTCTCCTTCCGAAAGACGACCTGCCGACGCCGCGCCGCACGCTCGACCGCGCCTTCGTCTGGATCTTCTCCGGCGCGGCGCTGGCTGGCATCGCCATGGCCGTGGCGATCGCGCGCTGGATCGCCAATCCGGTCGAGCGTCTGACCGATGCGACCCGGCGGATGGAGCGCGGCGACCTCACGGTGCGCGTGGCGCCGGGCGGCGGGCCGGAGCTCGCCGCGCTCGCGCACGGCTTCAACGCCATGGCCGCGGCGCTCGACCGCAACGAGGCCCTGCGCCGGCGGATGGTTACCGACGTGGCGCACGAGCTGCGCGCGCCGCTGACGAATATCCGCTGCGAGCTGGAGTCGATGCAGGACGGCTTGACCGCCGCGACGCCGGAGCGCATCGCCTCGCTGCACGACGAGACGATGCACCTGGCGCGGCTGGTCGACGACCTGCAGACGCTGTCGCTGGCGGAGGCGGGAGCGCTGGAGATCGCGCCGCAGCCGGTGGCAGTGGCAGCGCTGGTGCGCCGCGCGTCCGCATCGGTCGCAACCGACGGCCCACCCGATTTGCTCGTGATGGCCGATCCGACGCGCACGGTGCAGATCCTCACGAATCTCCTGACGAACGCAACGCACTACTCCGACGACGTGCGCGTGTCGTGGCGCCGCGACGGCGACGAGGCGCGCATTGACGTCGCCGACCGCGGCCCCGGGATCGCCGCCGATCAGCTGCCGCACCTCTTCGAGCGCTTCTACCGCGTCGACCCCTCCCGCTCCCGCCACACCGGCGGCGCCGGCCTGGGCCTCGCGATCGTGAAGCAGCTCGTGCAAGCGCAGGGCGGGCGGGTGTGGGCGGAGAGTGCGGTGGGGGTGGGGTCGACGTTTTCGTTCACGCTGCCGCTCGCTTCATAACCCCTTCACAACTCCTCCCTACATTCACTCGCGGAGGAACCGACATGATTCATCTGATCCTTTCCATCGTCCTGTCGTTGCAGCAGATCGTCGACCGCGCCGTTGCGGACGGCAAGTTCTCCGGCGTGGTGCTGCTGGCGAAGGATGGGCAACAGCAATTCGCCCACGCCTACGGCGCCGGCAACAACGTCGACACGAAGTTCAACCTCGGCTCGATCAACAAGCTCTTCACCCAAGTCGCCATCGCGCAGCTGGCCGAGGGGGGAAAGCTGTCGCTCGACGACACCGTGCGCAAGGTCCTTCCCGACTACCCCTCCCCCGTCGCCGACAAGATCACCGTCCGGCAGCTCGTCGAGTTCCGCTCCGGCCTCGGTGACTTCTTCGGCCCCGAGTACCTGGCCACGCCGCCGTCGAAGATCCGCACGCTGCGCGACTACCTGCCGCTCTTCGTCGACAAGCCGCTGCTCTTCGAGCCCGGCACGCAGCAGCGCTACTCGAACGCCGGCTACATCGTCCTCGGACTGATCATCGAGCGCCTCAGCGGCCAGACGTATTACGACTACGTGCGCGAGCACATCTTCAAGCCGGCCGGCATGCGCGACACCGACTCGTACGCGATCGACGAGAAGGTCCCGAACCGCGCCACGCCGGTCACCAAGCGCGGCGAGCTGCAGATGCCCGGCCGCGGCAGCTCCGCCGGCGGCGGCTACTCGACTGCGGGCGACATGCTGCGCTTCGCCAACGCGCTGTCGGCGAACAAGCTCGTCTCGCCGAAGTGGACCGATTGGGTTTTCAAGGGCCCCCAGCACAACCTCGGCGTCGCCGGCGGCGCGCCGGGCATCAACGCTTCCCTGTCGATCGAGCCGCCGTACACGCTCATCGTCCTCGCCAACATCGATCCGCCCGCGGCCGAGGAGATCGCGCGCGCGGCGCGGCCGCTCCTCGGCG
>DATELQ010000075.1:0-67575 GCA_035276475.1 Thermoanaerobaculia bacterium
AGCCCCAGCGCCTTCCGTATCGCCAGCACATCCTCGATGATCGCCTTCGCGACCTCGGGCCTGATCTGCGTCGTCCGGTCCGACAACGCGGCCGGCGGGTTGTCGTGCACTTCCATGAAGAAGCCGTCGCATCCCGCCGCAGCCGCCGCGCGCGCGAGCGGACGCGCGAACTGCGGCGTGCCGCCGGTCTGCTTTCCCTCGCCGCCCGGCTTCTGCATCGAGTGGGTGATGTCGTAGACCACCGGCTTGCCGAAGCCACGCACGATGGGAAAGGCGCGCATGTCGACGACGAGGTTCTGGTAGCCGAAGGAGGTGCCGCGCTCGGTGATGAAGACGCGGTCGTTCCCGACCTCCGCCGCTTTGTCGAGGATGTTCTTCGCCTCCTCGGGCGAGAGGAACTGCCCCTTCTTCACCGCGACCGGCTTTCCGGTGCGCGCCGCTGCGGCGATGAGATCCGTCTGCCGGCAGAGGAACGCCGGAATCTGAAGCACGTCGAGCACCTCGGCCGCCGGCGCGGCCTGCTGCCATTCGTGAATGTCGCTGAGCACGGGAAGGCCGGTCTCGTCCTTCACCTCGCGCAGGTACTCGAGTCCCTTCTCGAGGCCTGGCCCGCGGAACGACTCGATCGAGGTGCGGTTGGCCTTGTCGAACGACGACTTGAAGACGATGTTGACCTTGAGCTCGTCGCACAGCTTCCGGATCGTGCGCGCCATGGCCAGGACGTGCTCGCGCGACTCGATGACGCACGGCCCGGCGATGAAGAGCGGCGCGTTGTCGCCGCCGAAGGCGATGTCGTCGGTGATGCGGATCGCGAGGGTCATGCCGGCGCGGATTGTATCGGCTTCGCCATGGCGATTCCCGCGAAGGGGACCGTGGCGAAGATCAGAATCGAGAGAGCATCAAACCAAATCGGCTGCGGCAGCATGACTGCGTTGACGATTCCTCCGAGGAACAGCAGCGCCGCCACGACGTACGCCGGCACGCGGCTGTCGCCGATCTTTGCGGCGAGAAACGTTCCCAGCAGCGTACCGACGAGCCATCCAACGAGGACGAGGGCGAACGCGCCCGCCGGCAGCGTCGCCACGAGGTGCTTGATCGCTTCCCTATCTTTCGGATCGACCTGCGGGATTGGATAGAGTCGATGGTTGATCGCTTCCGCGGTCATCATGCACGCGACGGCCACGACGGCACCGACGAGCACCCCGAAGCCTTTTCTCACACCATCTCCGCTTCCGTCGGCGCCTCCATCCGCAGCGTCGTCTTCGTCGAATTCTTGAACGCGCGCGCCGCAGCGATGAACGAGCGGAACAGCGGGTGCGGCGCGGCGGGGCGCGACTTGTACTCCGGGTGGAACTGGCAGCCGACGAACCACGGGTGGCCTTCGAGCTCGATCATCTCCACGAACTTGCCGTCGGGCGACGCGCCGGTGACGCGGAAGCCGCGCTCTTCGAGCTGCGGCACGTACTCGGGGTTGACTTCGTAACGATGCCGGTGCCGCTCCTCGACGAGCTCCGTGCCGTACGCGGCGCGCGGGATCGAGCCTTCCTTCAGCACGCACGGGTATTTGCCCAAACGCATGGTGCCGCCCAAGGCGTCGACGCCGATGAGGTCGCGCAGCTTGTAGATGACCTTGTACGGCGCCTCGTCGTCGAACTCGGTCGAGTTCGCGCCCACCATCCCGCAGACGTTGCGCGCGAATTCGATCGTCGCGCACTGCATGCCGAGGCAGATGCCGAAGTAGGGGATGCGCTTCTCGCGCGCGTAGCGGATGGCGCGGAGCTTCCCTTCCACGCCGCGCGAGCCGAAGCCGGGACCGACCAGGATGCCGTCGACGCTGGCGAGCTCGCCGTGGTAGCCCTCCTCCTCGAGCGTCTCCGAGTCGATGTAGACGATGCGCACCTTGACGTTGTTGGCGATGCCGCCGTGGGTCAACGCCTCGTTCAATGATTTGTACGAATCGCCGAACTCGACGTACTTGCCGACGAAGCCGATGCGCACCTCATCCTCGGGGTGCCGCATCTTGCGGACGATCTCTTCCCACTTCGTGAGCGCGCCGATCTCCTCGTGCGGGAGGTGGAGCTTGTCGAGGAGGATCTCGTCGAGCCCCTCGCGCGAGAACGCCAGGGGGACCTGGTAGATGAACTCGACGTCGAGCGCGGAGACGACGGACTCCTCTTCGACGTTGCAGAAGAGGGCGATCTTTTTCTTCATGTCCTCGGGGATGACATGCTCGCTGCGGCAGAGGAGGATGTCGGGCTGGATGCCGATCTCGCGCAGCTTCTGCACGGAGTGCTGCGTCGGCTTGGTCTTCATCTCGTCCGAGGCTTTGATGTAGGGGATGAGGGTGACGTGAATGTTGAGGGCGTTGCCGCGGCCGACTTCCTGGCGGAACTGGCGGATGGCTTCGAGGAACGGCAGCGACTCAATGTCGCCGACGGTGCCGCCGATCTCGACGATAACGACGTCGACGCCTTCGCTGACCTCGCGCACACACTTCTTGATCTCGTCAGTGATGTGCGGGATGACCTGCACGGTCTTGCCGAGATAGTCGCCGCGGCGCTCCTTTTCAATCACCTTGAGGTAGATGCGCCCGGTGGTGAAGTTGTTCTTGCGCGTGGCGCGCATGGAGGTGAAGCGCTCGTAGTGGCCGAGGTCGAGGTCGGTCTCGGCGCCGTCGTCAGTGACGAAGACTTCGCCGTGCTGGAAGGGCGACATGGTGCCGGGGTCGACGTTGATGTAGGGATCGAATTTCTGCAGGGTGACCTTGAAGCCGCGGGCCTCGAGGAGCGCGCCGATGGAGGCCGCCGCGATGCCCTTGCCGAGTCCCGAAACCACGCCGCCGGTGATGAAGATGTATTTCGTGCTCATGACAGTCGTCTCCCAAGGCGAACAACTCTCGTGCCGGATTGTTTGGAGGGGACTCGTGTGGCTGGGGCGGGTGAGACGTGTGTCGTGAGCCTCACGCTCACGAACGACTTCCCCCAAGGTCAGAACGCATGGTTGCCACCGATGAGGGAGATTTTAGACGAGGGTTCGGGGAGGGGCAAGTCAGGAAGCTTTCTCGAGCTTGCGGATGCGGCTGATGAGCTGGGCGTGAGAGGTGCCGATGACGTCGTGGACGCTTTTGAAGTTGTCTTTCGTCTCGGTGCGGAAACTTTCGAGCTTCTCGTCGACGGCGTGAATCATGTCGTTGTTCAGTTGCATGGCGGAGCGAAGGCCTTCGATCTCGACACCGAGGTGACGGATCTCGGTTGTGTTGCGGTTGACTTCGACGCCGAGGTTACCGATCTCGGTCGTATGGCGGTTGATTTCGACGCCGACGTTACCGATCTCCGTTGTGATCCGGTTGTGCACCTCAGCGAACTGCTCGTCAATTCTCGCGAAATATGCTCTGAGCTCGTTGTCTTCCACTGCCACTCCTTTCGACGCGCCCGAGGGTACCTCGGAGTCAAGGCACTTGTGGGCTTCCTCTCTGCGGCAGTGGCTAAATTCTACTCCGCGGAGATCCGCGCCAGCTCCCCCTCCACCCGCCCCACATCCTCCGGGCGGTCCACGCCGAGGTGCGGCTTGTCGGTCAGCAGCACGCGGATGCGCATCCCGTTCTGCAGGGCGCGGAGCTGCTCGAGCGACTCGGCGCGCTCCAGCGGGGCGGGGGGGAGGGTGGTGAAGCGGGCCAGGGCCTCGGCGCGGTAGCCGTAGATACCGATGTGGCGGAGGGCGGTGGGGCGGGAGCCGATGGGGGCGCGGGAGAAGTAGAGGGCGTGGCCGGTGAGGTCGGTCACGACCTTGACGATGTCGCGGGCGTTGAACTCTTCGTCGGTCAGGAGGGGGCAGGCGAGGGTGGCCATGTCGGAGGTCGACAAAGCAGGAACCAGCTGATCGATCACGGCGGGGTCGATCAGGGGCTCGTCGCCTTGCACGTTGATCACGGCCTGGTACTGCTCGTCCAGGAGGCGCACGGCGGCGGCGATGCGGTCGGTGCCGCTTTGGAAGTCACCTTCCGGTTGTAGAACCAGGCCGCCGAACGACGCCACGTGCTCTGCGATGCGCGCGTCGTCGGTCGCCACGTACACGGCGGACGCGAGGCGCGAAAGCACCGCGCGCTCGTACACGCGCTGAATGAGCGAAACGCCCGAAATGAGAGCGAGCGGCTTCCCGGGGAAGCGCGTCGACGCCCATCGCGCGGGAATTACAATGACCGCCTTCATGCCGGCGGCGGATTTTATCTCTCCCCACGATCGCGATCTGATGCGCCGTCTCTCGATCGTGTTCGGCGCGCTCCTTCTCCTCACCTTCGCCATCAGCCGCCTCGAGCTCCTCTACTCGCACAAGTTCTTCGACAACACCGGCCGCGCAGAGTGGATCTGGGTCAACCACCGCATCGCCTCGGGCGACCCGCAGGCGTTCTTCGCCACGAAGGACTTCGACCTCCCGCCGAACCGCTACTTCACGCGCATCAAGATCGCCGGCGATCCCGAATACACGCTCTGGTTCAACGGCCGCGAGATCGGCGGGCGGCGGGTGGGGGAGCAGCCGACGCTCGACGCTTACGACGTCACCGCGCTGGCGAAGACGACGGGGAACCGCATCGTCGTCGCGCTGCGCAGCCCGAACGGCGTCGGCGGTCTGATCGCCGCGGTTGACGTCTCCGCCGACTTTCAGAATCTCGCGGTGACGGACGCGAGCTGGCACATCGTTCGCCGCTGGACCCCCGACCTCATCATGCGCGATCCGCAATCAAGAGAAGCGCCGCTGCGCCTCGGACGTCCGCCTGCGCGACGCTGGAACTATCTCGAGCTGGCGAAGCGCGACTTCACCATCCCGCCGCACACTATCATCCCCCCGTCGTCGTCGTTCACCTTCAACACCGCGCTTGCCAGCGTCGACATCATTGAAGGCGTGGCTGTGGCGGTGTCGAAGAAAACGATCGCGACGGCGTACGACTTCGCGCCGATGACCGGCCGGGTGCGGCTGACCATCGCGGGCGACAGCAACGTGAGCCGCCCGATCAACGTGCGCTTTGCGAATGAGCGCTCGGAGCTGATGACGATCGAGGGGGCGATCGAGCCTGTCGTCTTCGCGCCGGGCGAGCGGACGATCATCGACCCGGTGGTGCGGCGTTTCCGCTACGTGATGGTCTACGGCGGCGGTGTGCGCGCCGAGGCCGTCGACTAGTAGAGCACCTTACGGACGAAGTACTCCTGCAGCCTCGCGGGCGTCGGCGAGACGCCGCCGGCGTAGAGCGCCTGCGCGTCGGCCTGCGTCATCTGGAAGCGTCCCGCGGAGCCGCCGTTCGTCGTCTTCATGAAGATCTCGACCATGTCGATCTGCGCGCCGGCGATCCCGGCGTTGTGCACGACGAGGAACGCCGCGGCAGAGAGGACGTTGAAGACCTTGTCCTCGCTGTCGGCGGTGAGCTCGCAGTGGAGCGAGGTCCGATTGATCGACGTGATCTTGTGCTCGAAGATGCCGACGTTCTCGAACGCGCGCGTGAACTTGTCGATCACGCCCGCCTGCGCCTCTGCGCCGGTCGGCGGAGTGGCGGTGATCGGCGCAGCCGGCTGCGGCGGCGGCAGCGTCGCGGGCGCAGGCGTCGCGGCCTGCGGCTGCTGCTGCGACGGCAACTTCCGGAGCTTGATCTGCGATCCGAGCGACGGGTTTTGCTGCTGCTGTTGCTGGGCCATGCCGGCCGGCCGCTGCTCGATGGCCAGCACCTCGCCGCCGCCGTTGCGCGTCACTTCCTCCGACTTGGCGACGTCGATCTGCGACGCATCGACGACGAGCGTGCTGCCGCTCTGCATCTGGATCGTGGCGCGGTTGCCCGTGACCGTCGGCCGCCCCTTGGCCTTGTAGCGCGTGCCGTCCTTCATCACCACCCAGTAGTCGGCGGCGAAAGCCTGCAGCGCCACGAGCGCGGCGGCGGCGAACAGCACAAACGATTTCAGCGATTGCTTCATGAGGGGGCTCTCCGGAATCCTGCGTCGAATGCGTGAATTATACTGGCTGACTTCAGAACGCCGGTCCGTTCGAATGCGATTCCTACCGGCAGAACGAGGACCCCAATGCTTGTCGTGATGGAGGCCGGAGCCCGGCCCGAGCAAGTCGAAGCAGTCGTTCGCCAGATCGAGAAGCTGGGGCTGAAGGCGCATCCGATTCCGGGCGCGCACCGCACCGCCATCGGCGTCACCGGCCCTCAGGGCGTCGCCGACCCGACCATCGTCGAGACCTTCCCCGGCGTCCACGAAGTCATTCGCGTCAGCCATCCCTACAAGCTCGTAAGCCGCGAAGCGAAGCCGGACGACACGGTCGTCAGCGTCGGCGGCGTCGACGTCGGCGGCAACGGCATCGTCGTCGTCGGCGGCCCGTGCGCGGTGGAGTCGCTCGAACAAACGCGCATCGTCGCCGAGGGGGTGAAGCGCGGTGGCGGACAGCTCCTGCGCGGCGGTGCGTACAAGCCGCGCACCTCGCCCTACTCCTTCCAAGGCCTCGGCGAAGAGGGGCTGGAGATCCTGGCGCGCGTGCGCGACGAGTTCGATCTCCCCGTCGTCACCGAAGCCATCGACGAGGCCTCGCTCAAGCTCGTCGACGCGTACGCCGACTGCATCCAGATCGGCGCGCGCAACATGCAGAACTTCTCGTTGCTCAAAGCGGCCGGGCGGGCGCGCAAGCCGGTGCTGCTCAAGCGCGGCATGGCCGCGACGCTCGAGGAGCTGCTCTTGAGCGCCGAGTACATCATGGCCGAGGGGAACTACAACGTCATGCTGTGCGAGCGGGGCGTGCGGACCTTCGCCGATCACACGCGCAACACCCTCGACCTCAGCGTCATCCCCGCCATCAAGCGCATCAGCCACCTCCCGATCCTCGCCGACCCGAGCCACGGCACCGGCAAGCGCAACAAAGTCGCGCCGATGTCTCGCGCGGCGATCGCCGCCGGCGCCGATGGCCTGATCATCGAGGTCCATCACAAGCCCGAAGAGGCGCTCTCCGACGGCCCGCAGTCGATCACGCCGGACGTCTTCGCCGAGATCGTGCACCAGGCCGACGCGATCGCGCAGGTCGTGGGGAGAAGTCTGCAACCGGCATTGGCGGCGTCGTAGCGCGTGCGCCGCACCAAGATCATCGCCACGCTCGGTCCGTCCTGCAGCGGCGAGGAGACGATCCAGCGCCTCCTCACCTCGGGCGTCGACGTCTTCCGGATGAACTTCTCGCACGGCACGAACGCCGAGCGCGTGGACCTCATCAAACGCATCCGCCACATCTCCACGGACTACGGCAAATACGTTCCGATCCTCGGCGACATTCAGGGGCCGAAGCTGCGCATCGGCGACGTTGACGGCGTCGTCCACCTGCGCAACGGGCAGACGTTCACGATCACGACGGAGCCGGTCGTCGGCAACGCCCAGATCGTCTCGACGCCGTTCACGCCGCTGCCGCGGGAGATGTCGGTCGGGCAGCGCATCTCGATCAACGACGGGCTCGTCGAGCTCGTCGTCACGTCGCTCGACGCGAACGCGGTCACGACGCGCGTGCTGCACGGTGGGCCGATCTCGTCGAAGAAGGGGATGAATTTCCCCGACACGGAGCTGACGATCCCGGCCATCACCGACAAGGACCGCGAGGACGTCGCCTTCGCGGTCGAACAGCAGCTCGACTACATCGCCGCGTCGTTCGTGCGCCGCCGCAGCGACGTCGAGCGGCTGCGCGAGATCCTCAAAGACCTCGGCGGGGGAGAGGTCAACGTCATCGCCAAGCTCGAGAAGGCGCAGGCGATCGAGAACCTCGAAGAGATCCTCCTCGTCAGCGACGGGGTGATGGTCGCCCGTGGCGACCTCGGCGTCGAATTGCCGGCGGAGGCCGTGCCGATCGTGCAGAAGCGGATCCTGGCGAAGGCAAGCGAGATGGGGCGCTTCGCCATCACGGCGACGCAGATGCTGGAGTCGATGACGCAGAGCTCGCGGCCGACGCGCGCCGAGGCGTCCGACGTCGCCAACGCGATCTTCGACGGCTCCGACGCGGTGATGCTCTCGGCCGAGACGGCGTCGGGGATGTACCCGGTCGAGTCGGTGCAGATCATGGCCCGCATCGTTATGGCCGCGGAGCAGAACCCGCAGCTCGGCGTCCGCGCCGAGCGCGCGCCGTTCCGCAAGTTCTCCGAGGCGGACGAATTCACCGATGCGCTGGCGGGGGCGGCGAGGTACGCCGCCGAGCAGCTCGACGCGAAGTTCATCGTCGTCTTCACCCAGACCGGCTTCGCGGCGCGGCTGATGTCGAAGTTCCGCCCGGCGCAGCCGATCATTGCCCTGACGCCGTCGAGCTGGGTGGCGCGCAGGATGAATATCCTATGGGGCGTTCAGCCGTTCGTACTGCGCGACGTCGGCGAGTACCACGAGCAGATCGTGGAGCGCGTCGACGAGTATCTTTTGAGCCGCGACATCGTCGTCCCGGGCGACCGATTGGTAATCCTGATGGGCTCGCCGATCTACCAGCGGGCGAAAACGAATTTGTTACGTGTCCACCGGGTTGTCGCTCACATCTAATGGTGGTGTAGACTCCTGGACCCAGAGAGAATGCAAATGCGCCGCATCCGCGCGCTCGCCGTTGCTTCATCGATCGTGGCTCTCGCCGCCACGGCGCGCGCCGACGCCCCTCTGCCCCCCGCGCTGCAGGTCCTCGGCAGCGTGACGACGGCGACGCGGCCGGTCGCGAACGCGCTGATCATCGCCCTCAACCTGAGCAGCCTCGAGGCGAGCCAGACCTTCACCGGGGTCGACGGCTCGTTCAGCCTCCCATCGCTTCCCGCCGCGGTCTACAAGATCATCGCCGTGAAGTCGGGCTTCCTCCCGGCGATGGCGATGATCGTCCCGACGAAGGAGAAGCACCGTATCGCGCTGGCGCTGAAGAATGAGAAAAACGCCAGCCGCGACGCGAATCAGCAGATCTGGGAGCTGCGCGCCTCGCTGCCGCCCGACGTGCTGCGCGACATCGACAACGTGCTGCGCGAGCGGCAGTCGCAGATGGCCTCGCTCGCGCCGATGCTCGACGCACCGCGCTTCCGCGGGCAGATGACGTCGATCACGGGGGTGCCGCAGCAGAGCTCCGGGCCGACGACCGCGCAGACCGCGCTCGGCGTCGAGAGCCGCCTCGGCGACTCGTGGCAGCTAGGCTTCCGCGGGAACTTGCACCGCGTCGACGACCCGACGGACGATGGCCGCTTCGGCACGCCGCTGGCGGAGTCGAGCGCGATGCAGATGGAGCTCCGCTCGTCGCCGACCGAGGCCTACAAGCTGGCGTCGACGAAGAGCTGGTGGCGCTATCGCGACGACGACGTGGCGCCGCAGCACGCCGACATCCGCTCGCACAATTTCGAGTGGGAGCACGGCGACGCCAAGCTGCAGGTGCGCTATCTCGCGCAGCAGAATCTCTTCAACGCGAATCCCGGCTCGGACCTCATCGAGGTCGCGGGCAACACGACGATCCTCCAGGCCGGCCGCACGGACGTGGGTGTCTCGCTGCGGGTGGCGCAGGAGAGCCTGCACAACATGCCGAATGCGACGTTCCGCACCGCCGACCTCACGGCGAGCGCGAATCTCGACGTGTCGTCACGGCTGATGCTGCAGTACGGCCTCTCCAGCCGCCTCGGCTTGTACGGCACGGAGTGGGCGCCGCGCACCGGCGCGGAGTGGAAGATCGGGAAAGATACGTCGCTCGTCGCCAGCGGGTTGTTCAAGGTGTACCAGCAGGATCAGCAGAACGCCATGCCGGCGATCGTGGTCTGGTCCGACGAGTCGCGCGTGCTGCCAAAGTACATGTACTCGTTCGGCATCGTCTCCGGCGACGAGACGCACAGCGGAGTCTCGATCGTCGGCACGGTGATGCGCGCCGACGCGCCGCTGCGTGTGATCTTCACCGACGGCTTCGAGCAGTTCTGGGACGGCCTCTACGTCGACGCCGGCGACGTCCGCCGCGACCTGCGCGTGAACTGCCGCAAGGAGCTGGCGAAGCGGTTCCTGGTCGACCTCTCCTCGAGCGCCGGCTACGTCCGCACGGCGCTGCCGATGGTGACGGACGCGAACAAGAACTTCGTCACCGGCGACGTGCAGTCGACGTACGAGCCGACCGGTACGACGATCGCGGTCTCGTACCGCGAGATGCGCCAGCCGCAGCAGAACCGCGCCGGCGGCGACTACCGCAGCGAGCGCGTGAACGTGCGCGTCGCCCAGGCACTGCATTTCCTGCTCGACCTGAAGCTCCTCGTCGGCGTGGAGGTGGCGCGGGCGGAGAACTCGCCGTATCTCCTCGATACGATCGATCCCAACGGCGTGACCCGGAAGTACATCGGCGGGCTGGGGATCAATTTCTAGGCGTCGGCGAGAGGGATGCGCATTTCGGCGCAGAGCTGCTTCAGGCGTTTGTCGAAGGTGAGGATTGCTGCGCCTTCGCGACGAGCGAGGATGGCGTAGTAGAGGTCATAGACGGGATGGCGATGAACCGCGGCCGCCCGAAGAGCCTCTTCCGCAAGTTCCGCGACGGAACGAAAGCCGTTGACCATGTCCAGCGCTGACCGGAGATGCTTGACCGCGTCTTCGACCGGCAGACCCTCCCAAACGACGTACTTCCATAGGCCGTTTGTCACCTCCACGATGAAGAGGTCGGGAGCAAGAGTTGCGGAAGCACCGAGGGTTTTTTCCGCAACGAGGAGTTTCTTCTCGCCGGCAACCGCGGCTACGGCCGCGGACGCGTCGAGAACCACTTTCATCGATCCCTGTCTTCGCGAATGAGCTGCACCGGGTCGAGATCACTCTCGATCGGTGGCATGTCGAGAATGCGCTGCCAATTCAGCAGATACTGACGGCGTGCTTCATCAGCAGGATCTAACTCCGCGAAGGCCTGCTCGAGGATCGACCGATTGTTGATCCGAGCACGCTCGGCCAACGTCGTCGGCTCGGAAGTTTCGATCGTGGCCATACCCCGACAATTCTACCGCTCCCCACCCAGCCCCGGCCGGATCTCCTCCACCAGCTTCTCGAACCGCATCGAGATTCCCTTCGTCACCACAATCTGCTTCAGGTAATTGAGCGACGTGATGGCCGCGGGTAAACCGGAGATCGCCGTCGGGATCGAGGCCAGGCGGGCGGCGAGCTGGATGGTCTTGTCCGCGGCGGTGTAGCTCGTCGAGAGCAGATCCGCGCGCGCCTCGGACTGGTAGGCGAGGGTCAACAGATAGATGTCGGCCACGAGGTCGCGGAAGCGCATCTCCGTGCCCCAGGCGAAGCACTCGCCGTTGCGGATGTTCTCGAGGAACTCCTGCGGCGTCTCGCCGCGCGAGACCGTGTGCACCTTGGCCACGTGCTTTAGCGTGTGCGCGTCGGAGCCGCCCACCATCGACACGCGTCGGCCGTGCTCCTCCTGCACCGTGGCCACGAGCTGCTGGACCATGCGGTTGTGGAACGACGCCATCGCCCCGTTCAGCACCTCGAAGATGTCGAACATCTCCAGGAGCTCGGCGATGTAGCGGCCGGCCACGTTCTTCATCCGGTAGTTCTGAAAGAGGTGGTTGATCCCGAAGATCAGCCGCTGCGACTTCATGTAGGGGATGAGCTCGCGGATGTTCGGGCGGAGGCGCTGGATCTCGCGGTGCTGCGCTTCGTCGAGTCCCCACACGCCGACGTGGATGCGCTGCCCCGTCTCCGGAAAATACGTTTCGACTTCCTCACCGATGAAGAAATCGGTCATGTCCGGGTTCTTGTTCAGCAGATACAGCGCTCCGTCGATGGAGTCGTGGTCGGTGAGGCAGACGTACGACATGCCTCGGGCCTTGGCGATGCGGTAGACGTCCTCGGGTGCGTTGTAGCAGTCTCGGGTATTGGCGCGCCGGAAATACTTGAATACCGAGAAGCGGGAGTGGCAGTGCAGATCCGCTCGCTTCAGGTGCGGATCGGACAAAACCACCGCCGGCGCCAGATCGTTCATGTAGATTGCAACCGTTGCATTCTCTACAATTCGCGTGCCTTTGGGCAACGCGCGGCTCTATCGATGGCGCAGCAGAAATCCAAGCAGTCGAATTCTCCATCCGAGTGGGTGGATCAGGAAGTCCCGACGCGGCTTCCGATCATCCCGCTCGTCTCCTCCGTCCTTTTCCCGGGCGGCGTGCTCTCGCTGCAGGTCGGCATCGACCGCAACGTCCGCCTCCTGAAGAGCCTCCCCGACGAGCAGAACCTCATCGCCGCCTTCTGCCAGAAGAGCGGCGACAAAGAGAATCCGCGCCCCGAGGACCTGTCGCAGATCGGCGTCCTCGCCGCCATCGTGCAGCGACTCCCGCTGTCGAGCGACCGCTTCCAGCTCTTCCTCCAGGGACGGCAGCGCGTCGAGCTCGTGCAGATGCTGCAGAACGAGCCGTACTTCGAAGGGCGGCTGCGCGAAGTCATCCCGCGGCCGACGCCGAAGACGATCAAGACCGATACCCTCATGAACAAGGCCACGTCGCTCTTCGAGAAGTTGGTGGAGAGCGATTCGAAGTACTCCAACGAGCTGCTGAACATCCTGCGGATGAACCGCGATGAGGGGCCGGACACGTTCGCCGACCTCCTCTCCTCCTTCGTCAACTTCCCGCTCGAAGAAAAGCAGCTCCTCCTCGAGACGGTGAACCCGATCGAGCGCCTCGAGCTCCTCATCGACTGGATCCAACGCGACCTCGGCAAGGCCACGATGGACCGCGAGCTCCAGCGGCAGATCAAGGACTCCATCGACCGCCGCGAGCGCGAGAACTACCTCCGCGAGCAGCTCCGCGTCATCCAGGACGAGCTGGGCGACACCAACGCCGCCGAGCGTGAAGCCGACACCTACCGCGACCGCATCGAAGCGCTGCCGATCGCCGAGGAGCACAAGCTCCAGCTCCGCCGCGAAGTCAACCGGATGACGCAGCTCTCGCCGTCGTCGTCCGACTACGCCGTCATCAAAGGCCACCTCGACACCGTGCTGCAGGTGCCGTGGGGCGAGAAAACCGAGGACCAGCTCGACCTTGCGAAGGCCGAGGAGGTGCTCGACCAGCGCCACTACGGCCTCGAGAAGGTGAAGGAGCGCATCCTCGAATTTCTGGCCGTGCTGAAGCTGAAGGGCGACCTCAAAGGCCCGATCCTCTGCTTCGCCGGCCCGCCCGGCGTCGGCAAGACCTCCCTCGGCGCCGCGATCGCCGACGCCCTCGGACGCAAGTTCGTGCGCATGGCCGTCGGCGGCGTCACCGACGAGTCGGAGATCCGCGGCCACCGCAAAACGTACATCGGCGCGATGCCGGGCCGCATGATCCAGAGCTACATCCAGGTCGGCGTCAACAACCCGCTCATCATGATCGACGAGATCGACAAGATCGGGAAGGACTACCGCGGCGATCCCGCCTCGGCGCTCCTCGAAGCGCTCGACCCGAAACAGAACCACGCCTTCGTCGACCGGTATCTGGAGATCCCGTACGACCTCTCGCACACGCTCTTCGTCTGCACTGCGAACATCCTCGACAACATCCCCAGCGCGCTGCGCGACCGCATGGAGGTCATCCGCCTCTCCGGCTACACCGAGACGGAGAAGCTCCAGATCGCCAAGCGCCATCTCATCCCCGAGCTCCTCGGCGATCACGGCCTGAAGGCCGAGCAGGTGACGATCGGCGACGACGCAATCCTGACGATCATCCGCGATCACACCGCCGAAGCGGGCGTGCGCAATCTGGAGCGGAAGCTCGCCACGATCATGCGCAAGATCGCGCGCAAAGTCGCGAGCGGCGACGAAGCCGGGCACTACGAAGTGAAGGCGGACGAGCTCGAGCCGTACCTCGGCCTGCCGTCGTACGAGCACGAATTCGCGGAGCGGCATCCGGAGATCGGCGTCACCACGGGTCTCGCCTGGACGCAGTTCGGCGGCGAGATCATGTTCATCGAGGCGACGCGCATGCCCGGCAGCGGACGGACCACCGTCACGGGCCAGCTCGGCGACGTCATGCGCGAGTCGGTGTCGGCGGCGTACTCGTACGTCCGCTCGAAGTCGGGCGACCTCGAGATCGACGACAAGCAGTTCACCGACCACGACATCCACATCCACTTCCCCGCGGGGGCGATCCCGAAGGACGGCCCCTCCGCCGGCGTCGCCATCGCAACGTGCATCGCCTCGGTCATGGGCGAGCGTCCGGTGCGCCATGAAGTGGCCATGACGGGCGAGATCACGCTGCGCGGCAAAGTCCTCTCCGTCGGCGGCATCAAAGAGAAGGTCATGGCCGCGCACCGCGCGAACATCAAGACCGTCGTGCTGCCCGAGGGGAATCGGAAGGACCTCTCCGAAGTGCCGGAGGAGATCAAGAAAGAGCTGCACTTCATCTTCGCCGAGCGCGTCGAAGACGTCTGGAAAGAAGCGCTGATCCCGGTCCTCGTCTCGCGCGACAAGGCCCGCAAATACGACGAAGCCGAATACCGCGCCGAGCGGATGCAACAGAAGAAGGAAGATCGGGCCGAGCAGCGATGAAGCGCGGCTGCCTGAACAACGCTCTCTTCGGCCTCCTCGTCTTCCTCGTCTTCGGCTTCAGCTCCTACCTCTGCTTCACATTCTTCGTGCACGGGCGCTCGCTGCCGACGCCGAATCTGATCGGCAAGTCGGTCGCCGACGCGAAAGCCATGTGCTCGGACCTCGGGCTGACGCTCGACGTCAGCAAAGAGACGCGCAACTCCGACAAAGTGCCGGCCGGCTACGTCGTCTGGCAGAACCGCTCGCCCGGCACGACGAACTTCATCAAGCGCGGGACGCGGATCAAGGTCGATTTGAGCGCCGGACCGCTGGTGCTGCGCGTCCCCGACTTCAACGGCCAGCGCCCCGGCACCGCGGTGCTGCGCCTCGGGCAGGTGAACCTCAAGCTCGGGCAGACGACGTACGCGGAGATGAACACGAGCGAGCAGCAGATCGTGGCCGAGGATCCGGCGAAAGACACCGTCGTGGCGGCGCAGACGCCGGTGTCGCTCCTCATCGGCGTGCCGCCCGCGCCGCGACCGTACGTCATGCCCGACCTCATCGACCACAATCTCGAAGAGGTGCGCTCGTACTTCAGCGGCAACGGGTTGAACATCTCGACGGTGAAGTTCGAGTCGTATCCCGGCCTGCCGGACGGCGTGATCATTCGCCAGTACCCGCTGCGCGGCGCGCCGGTGTCGGCGCGGGACGCGATTACGGTTGTGGTAACGCGGCAGGAAGAGGGCGGGATTATCGAGCAGACGAAGCCGACGACACCATAGAATCCGCGTTGATGATCAAGATCGCCCCATCGCTGCTCTCCGCGGACTTTTCCCGTCTCGCGGAAGAGCTGCGGTCCGTCGATGACGGCGCCGACATCATCCACCTCGACGTCATGGACGGACATTTCGTCCCGAACCTCACCATCGGGCCCGCGATCGTCAAAGCGTGCCGGGCGCACAGCGCGAAAATCTTCGATTGTCACCTCATGATCGAGCAGCCGCAGCTCTACATCGAGCGGTTCCTGGAGGCCGGCGCGGAGATGATCTCGATCCACATCGAGACCGAGCCGCACCTGGAGCGGGCCCTGCAGCTCATCCGGTCGGGCGGGGCCAAGGCCGGCATCGCCCTCAACCCGGCGACCTCGGCGGAATCGCTGACCACGGCAATCGAGTTCTGCGACTTCGTCCTGGTGATGACGGTGAACCCGGGATTCGGCGGCCAGAAGTTCATCGAACCTGTTGTGCCGAAGATCCGTCGTATCTCTCAGATGATCAACGAGAGAGGTCTGCCCGTCGAGATCGAAGTCGACGGCGGGATCGACGCGACGACGGCGCGGATGGTCGTCGACGCCGGCGCGCGCATCCTCGTGGCCGGCTCGGCGGTCTTCGGACAGCGTGACCGGGCCGCGGCGATGCGGTCGATCCGCAACGCGGTATTACTGGAGGAAGCTTGAAACTGACCCGAAGCATCGCAGCGGCAGCGCTGGTTCTCTTCGCGCTGAGCGCCTGCCATCACTCGCAGCAGCGGCGCCCCGTCGTCGACCCCGAGCTGGCCAAGCTCACCAAGGAGCAGGCCTTCCAAAAGGGCGAGGACCAATACGCAAAGAAGAAGTATCCGAAGGCCCGCACCTACTTTTCCTACGTCTTCGAGAACTTCCCGAACGATCCCCTCGGGCGCCGCGCTCTCCTGCGCGTGGCCGACTCGTACTTCGCCCAGCGCGACGCCGTGAACCTCGTCGAGGCGCAGTACAAGTACCGCGACTTCATCAACCGCTATCCCGGCAGCGACCGCGCCGACTACGCCATGCTGCAGATCGCCATGGTCTCGTACCAGCAGATGGAGAAGCCGGACCGCGATCAGCAGAAAACCATCGAGGCGTTGGACAAGTTCGACGAGATGCTCCGCGCGTATCCGAGAAGCCCGCTGCGGCCGGAGGCCGAGGCGCGGCGGCAGGACGTGCTCGACCGCCTGGCCAAGCACGAGCACATCGTGGCGCGCTTCTACATGAAGCGGAAGCTCTACAACGCCGCGGTGCTGCGCCTGAACGGGATCGTGGAGAAGTACCCGAACTACAAGGACAAGGACGCCGTCTTCTTCGACCTCGGCACGTCGCTCGCCGCGATGGGGCGAAAGCCCGAGGCGCGGCTCTACTTCGAGCGCGTGCTATCGGAGTTCCCGAAGAGCGAGTACGCCGAGCGCGCCAAGCGGAAGCTCGACTCGCTGAAGCCCGCATGAGACTCGCCGCCGCGCTCGCCGCCGTCGTCGTCCTCGCCGGTTGCGCGAGCCGGAAGGGCGCCGACGATCTGCCGCCCGTGCCGATCCCGCAGGCGGAGAAGGAAGCGATCAACCCGACGCCGACGGCGAGCGAGGCACGCTTCAACGAGCTGCAGACGCAGTTGACGGAGCTCCTGGAGCGGCTCGATGTGCTGAATGCGCGGATCGCGCGGCTGGAGACGGCTCCGATGCCAACGCCCGCGCCCGTGCCTGTGCCCGTTACCCACACGCCAGCGCCCGTCGTCCACACGACCGCGCCGGCGCCGGCACCGGTGCCCATGCCCGCGTCGCCGGCAGCCGTCACCTCCTCGACCAAGCAGGCCGACATCGCCGACTCCTACCGCAACGCCCTCATGCTCTTCGGCCGCGGCAAGCACGCCGAATCGCGCGCGGCGTTCGAGCACGTCTACGAAGAAGATCCGAACGGCGAGCTCGCCGACAACGCCCTCTACTGGATCGGCGAGACCTACTTCGCCGCCGGCGAATACTCCAACGCCATGCGCTACTACGCTCGCGTCACGAAGGAGTACGCCGACCAGAACAAGGCCCCCGACGCCATGTTCAAGATGGGGCTCACGTACGTGAAGACCGGCGACCTGGCCATGGCCCGCCGCACGTTCGAGGAGTGCATCGCCAAATATCCGTACTCCACGCCCGCGGCGTCGGCGAAGTTCGAGCTCAAACGCATCAAATACTAGAATGGCGCCCGCCATGGCTCCTGAAACGGAAAACGCGGCGACACTGCTGGCGCGGCGGGAGTACGACAAAGCGGTGCCGCTCCTGGCGCGCGACCTCGCCAAGTACCCGACCAACCCGCGCATCCGCCTGCAGTACGCCGACGCTCTCGCGGGCTCGGGCTCGCACGAGGAAGCGGTCGCGCAGTACGAGGAGACGGCGAAGTACTACGAGGACAACGGCCTCACCGTGCAGGCCATCGCCGTCCGCAAGAAAGCCGAGAAGGTGCGCGCGCAGATCGCCGCGTCGTCGCCGAATCCCGCGGCGGCCGAGCCGATGTTCACGCGCAAGGTGCCGAAGAGCCCCTTCTTCGAGAACCTGAGCGACGAAGAGCGCGAGGCCCTCGTGAGCGAGATGGAGCTCGAGCAGCACGACGAAGGGCACGTCATCATCAGCGAAGGGCAGCCCGGCTCGTCGATGTACGTCATCGCCAGCGGCGAGGTCAAAGTCTTCACCACGGGGAAGGACAACAAGCCCGTCTACCTCGCCAAGCTCGGCGAGGGCGACTTCTTCGGCGAAGTGAGCGTCCTCACCGGCAAGCCGCGCACCGCCACGATCACCGCCTCGCAGCCGACGGAGCTCCTGCGCCTCGACAAGGAGAAGCTCGACAACGCCTTGAGCAAGCACCCCGGTATCCGCAAGGTGCTCGACGAGTTTTACCGCAAGCGCGCCAAGCACACTGTCGAAGCGATGATCGAGAGCATGAAGAAGAGACAGGGGTAACGACGGTGGCGGTCCTTCGCATCTGCAAATACGGAGACGACGTCCTGCGCCGCCCGACCGCACTCGTGACCGACATCGACGACGCCCTGCAGGCGCTCATCGACGACATGGTGGCCACGATGTACGCGGCGCCCGGCGTCGGCCTCGCCGCGAACCAGGTCGGCGTCGGGAAGCGCGTCGCCGTCATCGACCTCTCCGTCGGCAAGAAGCCGGGCGAGCTCCACGTCCTCATCAACCCCGAGATCGTCGAGCGCATCGGGCAGCAGACCGAGGATGAGGGGTGCCTCTCGATCCCCGACTTCACCGAGACCGTCGTGCGGCCGCAGCGCGTCAAGGTCCGCTTTCTCGACCGCAACGGCGAGCCGCGGGAGATGTGGGGCGAGGGGCTGATGGCGCGCGCTCTCTGCCACGAGACCGACCACCTCAACGGAAACCTCTTCGTCGATCACCTGCGCGGCTTCAAGAAGGAACGCATCCTGAAGAAGATTCAAAAGCTGGCCAAGGCCGGCATGTGGAGCTGAGATGCCGTCACACGCCGCCGTCGTCACCGAGATCGAGCAGCTCGCGCCGAGCGTCCTGCAGATCACCATCGCCTTTGCGAACGCAGACTTCCGTTTCCAGCCGGGGCAGTGGGTGAACTTCCGCTTCCCCGAGGGGGTCTCGCGCGCCTACACGATCGCCTCGGCGCCGGAGCGTCCGCAGGCCGTGCAGCTCTGCGTCCGCCTCGGGCCCGGCAAAGGCGGCGTGGCGCTGAAGAAGCTCGAGGCGGGAGCGAACGTGACGGTCGACGGACCGTTCGGCGACTTTCTGCTCCCCGAGGGGGACAACCGCCCGGTCGTGTTTCTCGCGGGCGACACCGGCATCGCCCCGATCCGCAGCATCGTCCTGCACATGCTCGCCACCGGAGACCCGCGGCCCATCACCGTGCTCTACGAGCCCGACCACCGCCACATCCTCTACGCCGGCGACTTCGATCCGCTCGCGCGCGACGGCCGCATCGTCCACGAGAGCGGCAAGATCGAGACCCTCATCGCCCGCAACCGCCGCGCGCTCCAGGAGAGCGTGACGATGGCCGCCGGCTTCGACCCGTTCCTCGACCGCGTGCGCCAGGCGCTGCAGGAGTGCGAGGTGGGAGGAGAGTTGATTACGGAGACGTTCGGGCCGTTACCGTAGCCATCCCGGCGGCACGTCTAACTTCCGCGCATTCTCCTTGAACTGCGCATAGGCCCGCTCGGCGCGCGCCACTTCGAGCTCCGCGCGCGGGATCTGCTCGAGCGCGTACTGCAGCTGCGTCGAGTCGTACGTGAACTGGTTCGGCTTGTACCCGAGCGACAGCAGCCCGGATATGTGCGCGCGGAGCTGCTCCGCCTTCGTCTTCAGCAGATCGAGATCCTCGCGCGCGCGGCGGATCGCTTCCTCGTACATCTGCGCGTCGCGGCGCCAGCGCCACTCGTCTTCCGACGTTCGCGCCGACTCGGGCTGGGGGGGCGGGAGGGGAGGGAGCGTGGCGGTCGTGGGCGTGCCGGAGTGGTTCTGTTCGAGCTCGCGGAGGAGCCGGTCGCGCTCCGCCTCGGTGACTTTGAGGCGCATCGTCGCGTCGGCCTTGATAACCGGCGCCGCCGCGGCCGCGCGCGTGGCCACGAGATCGACGTCAGATTCCGGGATCGAATACAGCGAGCCGGCGCTGCGGAAGACGACTTTCCCCTGCTCGACGCGGACGTTGCCGTCGACGTCGATGCGCACGCCGTCGCGCAGGATCAGCGCCGGCGTCTGGATCGTGATCGCGGTGAGAAGAAGGAGGTGCAAGAGGGCCATCATCGCGAGCTCCTTTCCGCCGAGGGTAACACCTGCTAAGGTCCGCGGCCATGCCGAACTGGCTACATCTCTTCGTCAACGGCCTCTACCACCTCGGCCTGGCCCTCTGGATCGGCGGCGCCGTCGCCTTGGGCGCGCTCGCCGCGCCGGTGCTCTTTGGCGCGTTGCCGCGGCAGCAGGCCGGTGCCATTTTCGGGCCGACGCTGCGCCGCTTCGCCAAGCTGCGCCTCGCCGCCGTCGTGCTCATGATCGTGGGTGCCGGCGCGAAGCACCTCATCTTCGAGTCGTTCGCCAAATCGCCGTGGATCGCCCTGCGCTGGCTCCTCATCGCCGTCCTCGCCGTCACCGTTGTGTATGAAATCGGCATTCTCCATCCGGCCATGGAGCGTCTCCGCGGCGATCCGGCATTTGGTCGCCTGCACAAGCGCTCGGAGGGGCTGATGAAGGCGTCGCTGGTCGTCGCAATCGTCGCTCTTTTCCTCAGTTGATAGAATTCCGCCCTACGCCACATGGGAAGTAGCCTCTCGCACGCCCACTGGACCGCGATCGCGATCGTCTGCGGCCTCCTGTATTTGCTCTTCGACGCGGCACGCTCCTTCGCCTTGCACATCGGCCCCGTCACGCTGCGGCGGTGGAGCGGCGATCCGGAGATGGAGTCGGCGCGGCGGTGGTTCCAGTACGACCCGCGCAACCTGCAGCTCCTGAGCGGAGCGATGCTGCAGATCACCCTCGTCGTAGCCATGGCCTCCACCGTCATGGCGCTCGACGACCATCCGATCGGCGAGGCCTGCTTCTACGCCGTCGCCATCTGGATCGTCGTCGCCGCGCTCTGGAAGTTCGTCCTCGCCTTCATCCCCGCGGACCTCGGCGAGAAAATCCTCCGGGCCCTCCTGCCGTTCTCGCACTTTTTCTACCTCCTCTTCTGGCCGATCCTCTTTCCGCTGCGGCGGCTTTTCGCGCGCCTCGAGCGCGACGAAAACGAAGCCGACGACGAAGAGGAAGTCACCGACGAAGAGGTGCAGGCCTTCATTGACGTCGGCGAGGAAGAGGGCATCCTCGAAGGCACCGAGGGGAGGATGGTGCAGTCCGTCGTCGAATTCGGCGACCGCCTCGTGCACGAGATCATGACCCCGCGCATCGACATGGTCGCCTTCGACGCCCGCAACGGCGTCGAGGAGCTGGCGCGGATGTTCAGCGAGTCGAAGTACTCGCGCATCCCGACCTACACCGAGGGCATCGACCGCATCACCGGCATGGTCCACGTCAAGGACCTCTTCGACGTCGTGCTCAAGCACGAGGAGAAGAGCGTCAGCGAGCTGGCCCGGCCGCCATACTTCGTGCCGGAGACGAAGAAGATCTCCGAGCTGCTGCGCGAGCTGCAGAGCGAGCACCTGCAGGTGGCCGTCGTCGTCGACGAGTACGGCGGCACGGCCGGCATCGTCACCATCGAGGACATCGTCGAGGAGATCGTCGGCGACATTGCCGACGAGCACGAGGAGGAGGAGGTCGCCGTCGTCGACATCGGCGGCGGCGAGTATCTGGTCAGCGGCTTGCTTCGCATCGACGACCTGGAGGAGATGCTGGAGGCCGAGCTGTCGAACGACGACTACGAGACCGTGGCCGGGCTGATCTTCACGACGCTCGGCCGCATCCCGAAGGTCGGCGACACCGTGAGCAAGAACGGCTACCGGTTCGTCGTCGACCGCGCCGACCGCCGCCGCATCTACCGCGTGCGCGTGTCGAAGGATCCGGAGTGGGAGCGTGAGCGAGAAGAAGCAGAAGGATAGACACTTTGGCGTCGTTGCGATCGTCGGCCGCCCCAACGCCGGCAAGTCGACGCTCCTGAACCGCATTCTCGGCCAGAAGGTGTCGATCGTCTCGTCGAAGCCGCAGACGACGCGCAACCGCATCGTCGGCATCCTCAACGATCCCGAGCGCGGCCAGATCGCCTTCCTCGACACCCCCGGCATCCACAAACCGCTGCACAAGCTGAACGTCCGGATGATGGATCACGTCCGCTCTGCGCTAGCCGAGGCCGACGTCGTGGCCATGATCACCGACGCCAGTGAAGCCTTCGGCAAAGGCGAACAGTACGTCGTCGACATGCTGCGCGACGCAAAGGCGAAACGCTTCGCCATCCTCAACAAGATCGACCTGATCAAAAAGCAGAAGCTCCTGCCGATCATGCAGCACTACGCCTCGACGGAGCTCTTCGACGAGATCGTCCCCGTCTCCGCCGCCACCGGCGACGGCGTTCCCGAGCTCACCGACCTCTTCTTCGCCAACATGCAGCCGGGCGAGCCTGCCTATCCGATCGAGGACTACACCACGCAGCCGGAGCGCTTCTTCGCCGCCGAGATCATCCGCGAGAAGCTCCTCGAGCACACCGAGGAGGAGCTGCCGTACACCACCGCCGTCGCCGTCGACCGCTGGGAAGAGAGCGAGGAGCTGATCAAGATCTACGCGACCATCGTCGTCGAGCGCGAGTCGCAGAAGCCGATCGTGATCGGCAAGCAGGGATCGATGGCCAAGCAGATCGGAACGGAAGCGCGTCAGGAGCTCGAAGCCACGCTCGGAGTCAAGGTCTTTCTCGACCTCCACGTGGCCGTGCACGAGCGCTGGCGCGAGGACGAGCGCTTCCTCGGCGAATTGGAATGGCCCCTCTCTTGACGCGGTGGATGTAAAATCCGCGGCAGCCTCGCGTCAACTTTCAACAATAGGGAGGGAGATCCATGCAGCATCTACGAAGGCTGTTCTGTTGCCTCGTCGTGACGCTCATCTCCACGGCGCTCTTCGCCCAGCAGACCGGGTCGATCAGCGGCAAGGTCACGGCGTCCGACAAATCAGCGCTCCCGGGAGTCACGGTCGAAGCCCGTTCCAACGTGCTCCCGCAACCGCGCGTCACCACCACCGAGGTGAACGGCGACTACTCGCTACCCGCTCTCATCCCCGGCAACTACACGCTCACGTTCACCCTCTCCGGGATGCAGACGGTCACGCGGCCGACGCAGGTCCAGCTCCGGGAGAACACGACGGTCGACGTCACGCTCGGCGTGGCCGGCGTCTCCGAGAGCATCACCGTCACGGCCGAGCCGACGCTCGTGAACAAGGAGTCGACGGCGCTGACGAACGGCCTCAACGACTCGCAGATCCGCGAGCTCCCGCTCAACCAGGACTACCGCGATCTGCAGAAGCTCGCGCCCGGCATCCAGGTCTCCCAGGACGAGGTGCGCGGCCCGAGCGCCGGCGCCAGCGGCCAGGACAACGTCTACATGTTCGACGGCGTGAACATCACCATGCCGCTCTTCGGCGTGCTGAACATCGATCCGAACACGCACGACATCGCCCAGGTCACCTATCTCCGCGGCGGCGCGAAGGCCATCGATTTCGACCGCGCCGGCGGCCTGCTGATCGACACGGTCAGCAAGTCGGGGACGAACAAGTACTCCGGCGAGCTCGGATTCGAGGACCGCAACCACACCTTCGTCGCCGACCAGCGCGGCGGGAATCTCTCGTTCCAGGAGAACCGCACTTGGTCGACGATCAACATCGGCGGCCCAGTGATCCAGGATCGCCTCTTCTTCTACGGCTCGTACTATCGCCCGGTCCGCAAGCGCGACAATCAGGCGAACGTCTACGGCGACCAGCCGCCGTACGAGTTGAAGCGCAACGAGGAGTTCGGAAAGTTGACGTACACGCCGACGCAGGCGTGGCTGATCAACGCCTCCTACCGCCACGCCCACGTCAACGAGACGTCGAAGAGCGGCTTCTCGACGTTCACCGCGCCGACCACCGGCGCCGGCAGCGAGACGTTCCTCAAGATCGGCACGTTCGAGAGCTCGTGGATCATCAATCCGAAGAGCTTCGCCACGTTCAAGTACACCGATTACCGGAACCCCGGCTTCGGCACGGCTGACGTCACCTCGTCCGCGGTGCCGGACTTCACGATCGGCACGCATCTCGACATCGCCAACCTCGCCCAGCAGGGACGCCTCTCGGTGCCGTCGGGCACCGTCGCCTTCATCCAGCCGTTCATCACCCAGTACGGCTATATTTGCCCGCCGAACGGCGCGCAGCTTACCCCCTCTTGCACTCCGGGGCTGCTGACCGGCGGCGGCACGGTCGGCGGCGCGCAGTTCGCGCACGACGACGACAGCTTCTACCGCAAGGCCGGACAGGCCGGCTACAACTACACGCTCGGCACGTCCGTCACGCACGACCTCCACGCCGGCGTGCAGTACTACAAAGACGCCGAGGATCGTTTCCAGATGTCGAACGGCTGGGGCCTGATCACCGTCCCGGCGGCCGTCGGCACGCCCGGAACGTGCCCGGCCAATGCCTGCGGCACGGCGAAGCCCGGCACGGTGTTCTTCACCGCCGCGGTCAGCCAGCAGGGCATTCGCGGCGTCCCCACGATCCACTCGGAGTTCCACTCCGCGAACTTCGAGCTCAACGACACCATCCACTGGAACGACTGGGCCTTCAACGTCGGCCTGCTCGACAGCCAGGACATCCTCTACGGCCAGGGATTGGCGCAGGCCGACAACTACGCCGGCTTCACCACCTCGCCCGGCACGAAGTACCGGATGCACACCTTCGGGTTCAAGGAGATGCTCCAGCCGCGCCTCGGCGCGACGTGGACGTACAACGGGCAGGACACGGTCTACGCCAGCTTCGCGCGCTACATGCCGGCCGCGAACTCCGACGCGCGCGCCGCGTCGTGGGACCGCAACCTCGTGGCGCAGATCAACGCCTACTTCGACCAGAACGGCGTCCTCTTCGCCACCGCGCCGAACGCCGCCTCGTCCGGCAAGTGGTGGCAGTCCGGCATCAAGCACCCCGAGATCAACGAATACATCTTGGGAACGTCGCATCAGCTCACCAGCAACTGGTCGGGCCGCGTCTACGGCCGCTACCGCAAGGGCGGTCACTTCCTCGAGGACACGAACAACACCGCCCGCGCCGACTTCAACTCGCCGAACGCCAACCACGATCCGTACATCCCCGATCTCTGCCTCACCGCGCTGGCGACGTGCGGACCGAACACGATCCGCGGCGCGATCGGCAGCGGCTCGACCTACGTCATCGCCAACCTCGACGGAGCCTTCACGAAGTTCTATGAAGCCACCGCGGAGTCCGAGTGGCGCCACGGCCCGATGACGCTCGGCGGCTCGTATACCTGGAGCCACTACTACGGCACCTTCGACCAGGACTTCACCGCCACCTGCCCGACGTGCAACGACGCCGCGGTCTTCATCGGCTCGTCGAACCTCGGCGACGGCCCGGGCCGCCAGCTGTGGGACAACAAGTACGGCGATCTCCGCGGCGACCGGCGGAACATGCTCAAGCTGAACGGCACGTACGCCCTTCCGTGGCGGGCCACGGCCGGCGCGTTCTGGTTCTACCAGTCGGGCCAGCCGTACAACCTGGAGAGCGCGTTGGCGTTCCGCAACATCACCACGTCGACGAGCGACTTCCTGCGCAACGCCGAGTCGCCGGGAAGCCGGCACACTCCGGCGCATCATCAGCTCGATCTGAATTACACGCAGAGCATCCCGCTGACGCGCGGCGTCAACCTGCAGCTCGTCGCCAACGTCTTCAACGTCTTCGACCGGCAGACCGGCTACAACTTCGAAGACCGCGTCGGCTTTGCGGTCGCGGGGCCCAGCGCCACCGCGCTCAACTTCGTCAACGTCAAGCAGAATCCGAGCGCGAACGTCGTTCCGATTCCGGTCTCGATCCCCGACTCGGAGCTGATCAAGATCTTCAACCCGAACAACAAAGACCCGAACTTCGTCTACAACCGTGCCGACTGGGCGATCAACGCGCCGTACGCCAGCACGTTCTTCGCGCCGCGCAGCTTCCAGCTCGCCGTGCGCGTTCAGTTCTAGCTCACCGGAACAACCGCTCACGCGCGATCAACTCGCGCGTGAGCGGATTCGCATGCGCCCGCGCCGCTTCGATGCGCGCGGGCGCATCCGGCTCGTGCAGAAGCACGGCCACCTGCGCGCGCTTGAAGAGCGCCATCGCGTAGTCGGGATGCGACGGCGGCACCTTGTCGAGCGCGTCTCTCGCCTCTTCGAATCGGCGCGCCTCCAGGTACAAAACGCCGAGCTCCAACTCGTGATCGGAATGCGCTTTCTCGAACGCGTCGATGGCGACGGCGGTGTTGCCGACGCGCATGGCCAGCTCGCCGAGGTGGACGAGCTCTGAGGGCGACGGCGTGCGCAAGGAGTTGATGCGCAGCCGCAGCGCCACGGCGTCGGCGAAGCGGCCCTCCCTCTCACGCACGGCGGCGAGCCCTTCGAGCGCGGCCACGCGGTCCGGCGCCTCGGCCACGACGCCTTCGAGCAGCGGCACGGCCTTCTGCCACTGCGGGCCGCGCGCGTAGTGCAGGCCGAGGTACTGCCGCACGTCCTGCGACTGCGGCGCGATCGACTGCGCCTTCTCGTACGCCGCGATCGCATCAGCGTCGCGGCCGAGCATCGAGTAGCACGTGCCGAGGCGCAGCGCGGCGTCGAGGTTGTACGGGTCTTCCTTGAGGATGCGCACGAGCAGGGGCACGGCCCGCGCGTACTGCTCGCGCACGAAGAGCGCCGCGGCTTCGTCCTCGACGGCGAAGAGGTGGGTCATGTCGGCCGCGCGCGGCGCGTTCGGGCGCACGACCGGCTTCGCTGTCGAGGCGACGTAGCCGAGGGCGGCGAGCTTGCGGCGGTCCTCGTCGCTGACGTTCGGCGGCTCCGAGCTCGCGGCGGCGTCGAGCGATGGCACCGGATACTCGCGCAAGGTCGCGCGCGCGCCGCGGGAGAGGTTGGCGTTCGGGCCGAGGTCGTGCGTCTCCTTCGGATCGGCGACGACGTCAAAGACCTCGACGCGGCCCGAGAGGATCGCCTTCATCCGCCCGTCGACAGCCATGACCTGCGGCTGCCATCCGTAGTCGAGGAACGGCTTCATCGCCTCGGCGGCGACGACTTCGGTCGTTGCGGGTGGCGCTCCAATGCGCGCCCATCCCAATGCGATATCGAAAATCCGTCGCGTGCTGATCGGCGCGCTCTCAACACCCGGCTTCGTGTCCGGCCCCGCCACGAGCATCGGCACGCGCATCGTCGACTGGTACATCAGGTTCCCATGCTGCTGCTCGCCGTGATCGCCGAGGCCTTCGCCGTGATCGCCCACGACGATCAGCGCCGCGTTCGCGCCGAAGCGCTGCTTCCACGCCGCCACGAGGCGCCCGAGCTGCTCGTCCATCGCGGCGACCTCGCCGAGGTACGGGTTCGCGGCGAAGCGCGTGCGGTACGGCTCCGGCGGCTCGTAGGGGAAATGCGGCTCGTAGTAGTGCACCCAGAGGAACGTCGGCTGCGGCGCGTTGCCGAGGAACGCCAGCGCGCGGTCCGTCGTGTCGCGCGCGGAGCGCTCCTGGCGCGGCTCCGGCACGGCGTCGTCGTAGACGTCGAAGCCGCGCGCCAGGCCGAAGCGCCGCGCCAGCGCGAACGCCGAGACGAACGCCCCGGTGCGGTAGCCGGCCGCGTGCAGCTTCTCCGCGAGGAGCGGCTGCTTCGGCGAGAGGTACCGCCCGTTCTCGTGCAGCCCGTGTCCCGCAGGATAGAGCCCGGTGAGCATCGACGTGTGCGACGGCAGCGTCTGCGGCACCGCGCAGTACGCGTAGTCGAACCGCCGCGCAGTCTTGGCGATGGCGTTGAACTGCGGCGCGACCTCCGGCGTCACCGCGTCGGCCCGCGTCGTATCGAGCGTGACGAGGAGAACCGAGACGGGTGGGGGAGCGGGCGGCTCGGGCTTGCGGCAGGCGGCGAGGAGCAGAAGCGCAGCGAGGAGTCGTTTCGGCACCGCGGCTACAGTAGCATCGCCCCATGCTGAACTACATCTGGTTCGCCCTCCTGGCCATTGCCCTCGTCGTGGCGATGTTCAACGGCACCGCCGCGCAGGTGACGAAGGCTTCGGTCGACTCCGCGAAGACCGCCGTCGAGATCTCGCTCGGCCTCATCGGCATCATGACCCTCTGGCTCGGCATCATGCGCGTGGCCGAGAAGGCGGGCCTGGTCACGCTCCTCGCGCGCGTCCTCACGCCGTTCCGCAGGCTGCTCTTCCCGGAGATCCCGCCCGACCACCCGGCCATCGGCGCGATGATCATGAACCTCGCCGCGAACATGCTCGGCCTCTCCAACGCGGCCACGCCGCTCGGCATCAAGGCCATGGAAGAGCTGCAGGAGCTGAATCCGGAGAAGGAGACGGCCTCGAACGCCATGGTGACGTTCCTCGTCCTCAACACCGCCGGGATCCAGTTCATCCCCGCGACGATCATCGGCGTCCTCGCCGCCGCGGGATCGAAGCAGCCGACGGCGATCATCTCCACGACCATCGTGGCCACGTTCTGCGGCGCCATCGCCGCGGTGACGACGGCGAAGATCCTCCAGAGGTTCTTCTGATGTTCCGCGCGACGCTCGAGGCGATCTCGCTGTGGGCCATCCCCGTGCTGCTCGTGGCCATCCCGCTGGCGGGGATGCTGCGCGGGGTGAAGGTGTACGACACGTTCATCGACGGCGCGAAGGAAGGCTTCAACGTGGCCGTGCGGATCATCCCCTTCCTCGTCGGGATCCTCGTCGCCATCGGCATGTTCCGCGCCTCGGGGGCCATGGACATGCTCACGAACGCGCTCGCGCCGATCGCCGCGCGCACGCGCTTCCCCGCCGACCTCATCCCGCTCGTCGTCCTGCGCACCCTCTCCGGCAGCGGCTCCCTGGCGCTGGCGACCGACATCATCAAGAAGTTCGGCCCCGACTCCGTGATGGCCCGAACCGCGGCGACGCTCTACGGCAGCTCCGAGACGCTCTTCTACGTCCTCGCCGTCTACTTCGGCGCCGTCGGAGTGAAGCGCACGCGCCACGTGATCCCCTCGGCGCTCGTAGGGGACATCGTCGCCGCGATCGTGGCGGCGAGCGTCTGCACGTGGATGTTCACGCCGTGATCACTTCCGTTCGTAAAACAGCCGGTCGAACGTCTGGCCCCCAAACGTGAAGTACACGCTCGTCACGCCGAGGCCGAACGTCGTGCGGTCGGACGTGATCTCCCGCGGCGTTTTTCCCTCCATCCTCCGCTGGTTGATGAAGATCCCTTCCAGCGGTTCCGTCGTGCCGTCGGCGAAGCGCTTCGTCGCGGTCAGGTGCGAGCCGTCGACGCGGCCGTCGCGCAGCTCGAACGTGCGGCCGTCCTCGGCGCCGCGGCCGGTCACCGCTCCGTTCGCGTGCACGTCGAGCGTCAGCGTCCGTCCGACGCCGTTGGCCTCGTAGCTGCCGGAGCGGCTCGGCGCGAGCTCGCTGTGCACGTTGACGTAGACCTGCATCGTCACGCCGCGATGGGTCTTCGACTTCTCCTTCACCTTGTTGAACCGCGCTAGCATTTCGTCGACCGTCAGCGCGTACGAGGAGACTGCCGTCAGGACAGAAAGGGCGAGCAGGAGTTTTCTCATGCCCGGTTAGACGGGATACGTGTACGGCGGTTAGTGAGCGATGCGAACCAGATGATCGCGCCGACGAACAGCGCGATCGCGGCGGCCATCGCGTTCAGTCGATTCAGCGTGAGCACGAACGTCAGCGACACCGCGCAGCCGAGAATCGCCAGCGCGATCGCCTTCGCCGTCCGGCCGCCGAGGAACGGCAGCGACGCGCAGCCGGCGAGATAGGTGGTGAGGCGCGCCACGGTCGAGAGCAGCGCCAGCTGCGCGAACGAGCCCGCCACCGCCGCGGCCGCTGCGACTGTCACGTGAATCAAAATCGCCACGATCGGCGTGCGGAAGCGCGGGTGCACGTAGCTCACCGGACCCATGCGCCGGTCGAGCGACAGCGCGTAAAGCATGCGCGAGCCTTCCAGCACCGTCCCCGAATTCGTCCCCGCCATCGACAGCAGTGCCCCCAGAGTCACGATGATCGCGCCGATCGGGCCGACGATCTCTGCGGCCGCCGAGGCGATCGGCGTCTTCGTCGTGGAGAGATCGGGGATCGACGCCATCGCCCCGAGCTGCGCCAGCACGTAGATCGCCGCGATCGCCAGCGTCCCCACCAGCAGCGCGCGCGGCAGATCGCGCCGCGGGTTCTTGTACTCGCCCGCGGGGACGCCGAGGTTCTCGAATCCGGCGTAGGCGAAGAGCATGAAGAGCGCGGCGGCGTTCCAGTCGGTGCCGGGGCCGGGGAGGTGCAGAGACGACGGGATCGGGTTGTGTTTGAACGCGACGAGCGCAATCACGATGAAAAAGACGAGCGGAATGACCTTGCCGAGGGTGAAGACGTAGATCGACGCCGCGCCGTAGCGGACGCCGACGATGTGGATCACCGCGAGAAGCGCGATCGAGCCGACGAGAATCGCGGCGCGCGCGACGCCGGTGCCGAGGCCGGGATAGAAGAGCGCGAGCGAGAGCACGAAGCCGTTCGACAGCGACGCCAGCGACGTCAGGCGCGCGATCCAGTTCATCCACCCCGTCTCGAAGCCGACGAAGTCGCCGAACGCCGTCCGCGCGTAGAGGTACGCGCCCCCCGGTTCGCTGAAGTGGCTGGCCGCCTCGGCGAAGCAGAGGACGAGGATGAATACCGGGACCGCGAAGAGCAGCGGCGCCCACAACGAGAAGGGCCCGAGGAGCTTGTACGACTCCGTCGGCAACAGAAACACGCCGCTGCCGACGACCGCGTTGATGCACATCGCCACGAGGCCCCAAAACCCGACCGCGCGGACGAGCCGCTCACTGCTTTCTGTAGCCATTGCCCCTCAACACATGCCCCGGCAGCGCGTTCGTCATCGCCCCATCGCGCAATACGGGCACGCCGTTCACGATCACATCCAGAACGCCCTCGGAAAAATGATGCGGATCATCGTACGTGGCCACGTCGCGGATCGCCGCCGGATCGAACACGACCACGTCGGCCTTCATCCCCGGCCGCAGGATCCCGCGGTCGCGCAGGTTCGCGCGGTCGGCCGCCTGCGACGTCACCTTCCGCACCGCCTCCTCGAGCGAGAAGAGGTGCTCGTCGCGCACGTAGTGCCCGAGGACGCGCGGGAACGTGCCGTACGCGCGGGGGTGCACGGCCACGCCGGCGGCGCGCGACTGCGGGGTCGGCGCCCCCGAGTCGGCGCCGACCGAGACCCACGGCTGCCGCAGCGCGGTCTGCACGTCGGCCTCGTTCATGGAGAAGAAGATGACGCTCGGCGATCCCGTCGTCTCGCTGAAGAGCCGGATCAGCGCCTCCTCAGGCGTCGTGTTCATCATGGCCGCGATCTCTTCGATGAAGTGCTTGTCGTACTGCGCGAGCTCGGGCTTGCCGACGCGCGCGACGTAGATGCCGCGCTCGCGCCGCTTCTCCACCTGTTTCTTCAGCGCCTCGACGATCCTCGGACGTTGTGCAGGATCCTGCAACCGCTTCTGCATCTCCTTGTAGCCGCCTTCCATGGCCCAGTCGGGGATGAGCGTGGAGAGCGAGGTCGACGAGGCGATGTAGGGGTAGACGTTGGCGGCGACGTCGAGCCCCTCGGCGCGCGCCGCAGCAATGCGCTCGACGACGTGCGGCATCTTGCCCCAGTTCGCCGCGCCGCCGACTTTGAGGTGCCAGACGTTGACCGGGATCTTCGCCTCGCGCCCGATGCGGAAGGCCTCGTCGAGCGCAGTATCGATGTGGTCGCCCTCGTCGCGGATGTGGCTGAAGTAGACGCCGCCGTACTTCGCCGCGACTTTGGCGAGGTCGACGATCTCCTCGGTTGTCGAGTACATCGCCGGCAGGTAGATGAGCGACGTGGAGAGGCCGATGGCCCCTTCGCGCATGGCCTGGTCGACGATGCGCTCCATCTCGCGCATCTCGTCCGCGGTCGGCGCGCGGTTGACGTCGCCGATGACCATCTCCCGCGGGTTCGATGCGCCGACGAAGAACGCAAAGTTGATAGCGGTGCCGTTTTTCTCGACGACGCTGAAGTACTCGCCGAGGGTGCGCCACGGCGGCGGCGGCTCGTTCGCCGGCGCGTCGTTGTCCTTGACGCGCGGCGACACCGGGCCGGGCGAGTGCCCTTCGCCGGTGACCTCGGTGGTGACGCCCTGGCGCACCTTTGCCTCGACGTGGGGGTCGCGCAGCACGGAGTACTGCGACTGCCCGAGGAGGTCGATGAAGCCGGGGGCGACGATGTTGTCGTGCGCGTCGAGCGTCGTCGTCGCCGCAGTCGCGGAGAGATCGCCGAGGGAGACGATCGTGTCGCCGCGGATGCCGACGTCGCCGCGGTACCACGGCGCGCCGGTGCCGTCGACGATGCGCGCGTTGGTGATCTTCAAATCGAGCGTCATCGGTTTCGGGGTCGTCGCGCAGGCGGCGCCGAGGAGCGCCGCTGCGATTGCGAGTCGTTTCATCGCATGCCTCTGATCAAGTCTGCCATCTCCTGCCGCTCGCGAATCACGCGCGCTTCGCCGTCGTCCACCATGATCTCCGGCAGCAACAGCCGCGCGTTGTAGTGCGATCCCATCGAGAACCCGTATGCGCCGGCGTCGCAGAAGGCGATCACGTCGCCGACCTGCGTCGCGTCCATCCGCCGCGGGACGAGCGTGCCGCTGGCGTCGCGCGTGAAGACGTCACCCGACTCGCAGAGGTTGCCGGCCACGACGAGCTCCTCGGGCGGCGCGTCGCGCTTCGTCGCGTTCACGATGTGGTGGTACGCGCCGTACTTCGACGGGCGGACGAGGTGGTTGAAGCCGGTGTCGCAGCCGATCCAGAACGTCCCGGCGCTGAGGCGCTTCGCCGTCACGCGCGCGAGCAGCGTCCCCGAGGCGGCGACGACGTAGCGGCCGGGCTCGAGAATCGCCGTGAGGTCCCGGGCGCGCAGCAGGCGCTCGGCCATCTCCGTGAGCTCGTGGCCGTACTCGTCGATCGGGAACTCTTTTTCCTCCGGGCGGTATGGGACGGAGATCCCGCCGCCGAAGTTCAGCCAGCGGAGGTTGCCGAACGTGGTCGAGAGCTCGAGGAGCCGGCGCGCCGACTCGAGGAGCGGCGCGAGGGTGTCGACGCCGGAGCCGATGTGCGCGTGCAGCCCGACGACTTTGCGGCCGCTGTCCTCGAGGACCTTGCGCGCCTCCAAGATCTCGGCGAGGTCGATGCCGAACTTCACGCCGCCGCCGGCGGTGACGACGTCGACGTGGTGACCGGCGCCGACGTCCGGATTGACGCGCAAGGCGATCGGATTCGGCAATCCGAGGGCGAGGATGCGGTCGACCTCGGACATGGAATTGAGGTTGATGACGATGCGCGCGTCGTCGATGGCGCGAAGGTCTTCATCGCTCACGTTCGAGCAGGTGAACCAGATCTCCTCGGATGCGAAGCCGGCGTGCTTGGCCAGAAAGATCTCGCCGGGCGAGACCGCGTCGGCGCCGAAGCCGTGCTGGTGGACGAGGCGCAGGATCGAGAGGTTCGAGTTCGCCTTCATCGCGTAGAACGGCTGGAAGGGGAGCCGCGCGAAGGCGCGCTTCACGCGCTCGGCCTGCCGCCGGAGCACCGCGGCGTCGTAGACGTAGAGCGGCGTGCCGAAGCGGCGGGCGAGATCAAGCGCGGAGATGTTGGCGATGTGCAGGACGCCGTCGGCGTAGTGCATGAAGGGGCGGATTATAGAGGCGCGCGCCGCAAGACCACGAAATCCGTGGCGTTGTTGCCGATCATCAGGTTCTTCCAGAAGTCGAGGTCGTACTTGTCGAGGATCCAGATGCTCTCCGGGACGTTCACCTTTTCGCCCTGGATGTGCACCTTCGTCCCCGCCGTGGTGATCGTGACTTCCTCTTCCACCTTGTCGCCCTTCGACGTGGTGATGTGGAACGTGCCGCGAAAGGCGCGCGGGCTGATGCGCTCGTCGATGGAGAGGGTGCCGCTGGCGGTGGTGCAGCCGAGCCCGAGCCAGCGCTCGATTTTCCACTCGCCCGACATCGCCTTCAGAAACTCCTCGGCGAAGCGATCGTCCGAAATCCGCTCGGCGCCTTCGGCCTCGGTGCGCGCGTACTGGACGCGGAGCGGCACGTCGAACGAGATTTCGAACGTCCGGACGTCCGTCACGTCCTCGTTCTTGACCGCGATCTTTCCCTTGAGCCGGCGGTCGCCCTGGACCTCCGTGCGCGAATCCGTCGTGCCGACGGCGTGCAGGGCGCCCGATTCGAGGAGGAAGAGCGGCTCCCATTTGTTGCCCGCGCCGTCGATGAGGAGGCGGATGCCGCGGATCTTCTCGGAGCCGTGATAGTCGTCGCGGAGGATGGCGGCGAGCGTGGCCTCGGGCAACGCCGTATTGGTGGCGATCAGCTCGACGATGCCGCAGGAGAGCTCGCCGGGGTCGTCGACGCCCAGAACTTTGGCGTCGGCGGGCCAGGCCTCGCGCTTCCGCGCGTAGATGTGGGTGAGGGGGTACTTCTTCCCGTTGATGGTAAGCACGCCCGTGACTGTGCCGTCGCTGGGAACGCCGGCCGCGTGAAGGGGGAGGGGGAGAGTCAGGACCGCGAACAACAACCCGGTGACGAGGCGTGTGAAACCCATACGGCAACTCCTCCGATGGATTTTGACACGCCACTCCCGAAATACGACACCGGGTAGGGGCGCACGACGTGCGCCCCCTCGAAAAAACTAGGTGCCGGTCCGCGTGGTGCTGGTGGTGGTGGTGCTGGTCGTGCCGGTCGTCGAGGTGCCGGTCGTGCCCGTGCCGGTTCCGGTGGTTCCCGTCAGGCTCGTGTCCGTCGTCCCGGTCCCCGTGCCGGTCATGCCGGTACCGCTGGTCGAGCTGTAGGTGGTGCTCGACGTGTCGGTCGTCGACATCGTGCTGCTGGTGCTGCTCGTGTCGGTCATCCCGGTATCCGTCACCGTGGTGTTGTTCGTGTTCTCCGACTGCTTACAACCCCCCAAGACCAGTAGCGACGCCACAGCCACACAAAATGCAAGTTTCTTCATCGGTTCTCCTCCCTTTCGTTTGCCGGGCTCGCTGCAACGGTCGGACCAGGGTGCCGGTACAATCCCCCCAATGCAGCCGTACCTCGACCTCGTCCGGCACATCCTCGACCACGGGGCGCAGAAGTCGGACCGCACCGGCACCGGCACGCTCAGCGTTTTCGGCGCCCAGCTCCGCTTCGACCTCGGCGCCGGCTTTCCGCTCCTGACGACGAAGAAGCTGCACCTCCGCTCCATCGTTTACGAGCTGCTGTGGTTCCTGCGCGGCGAGACGAACGTCCGCTACCTCAACGAGAACAAGGTGACGATCTGGGACGAGTGGGCCGACGCCGACGGCGAGCTCGGTCCGATCTACGGCTACCAGTGGCGCTCCTGGCCCGCAGCGGACGGGCGGCACATCGATCAGATCTCCGCGGTCATTGACCAGATCAAGACGAATCCCGATTCGCGGCGCCACATCGTCAGCGCCTGGAACGTCGCCGACATCGACAAGATGGCCCTAGCGCCGTGCCACGCTCTGTTTCAGTTCTACGTCGCCGGCGGCCGCCTCTCCTGCCAGCTCTACCAGCGCAGCGCCGACGTCTTTCTCGGCGTGCCGTTCAACATCGCCTCGTACGCGCTGCTGACGCTCATGGTCGCGCAGGTCTGCGGCCTCGAGCCCGGCGACTTCGTCCACACCTTCGGCGACGTGCACCTCTATCTCAATCACATCGAGCAGGCGAAGGAACAGCTCACGCGCGACCCGCGGCCGCTGCCTTCGATGACGCTCAACCCGGAGATCAAGAGCATCTTCGACTTCAAGTTCAGCGACTTCACGCTCGAGAACTACGATCCCCACCCCGCCATCAAAGCGCCGATTGCCGTATGAGGATCTCCATCATCGCCATCCTGGCGGCGAACAACGTCATCGGCCGCGACAACCAGCTGCCGTGGTATCTCCCCGCGGACCTGAAGCGCTTCAAGGCGCTGACGACGGGCCATCACATGATCATGGGGCGGAAGACGTTCGAGTCGCTTGGCAAGCCGCTGCCGGGGCGGACGAACGTGGTGGTGACGCGGAGCGCCGACTTCTGCGGCGCGCCCGGCATCATCGTCGTGCCGTCGATCGACGCCGCGCTCGACGTGGCCAAGGGCGACGCCGAGATCTTCATCGCCGGCGGCGCGCAGATCTACGAGCAGACCATCCACCGCGCCGACCGGATGTACCTCACGCGCATCCACGCCGACTTCGACGGCGACACGCTCTTCCCCGACTTCGACGACGTGACGGAGTGGCAGCTCGCCGACTCCGAGCACCACGAGCCCGACGAGAAGAACGCCTGGCCGTACTCGTTCCTGACGTACGAGCGGGTGGGGGAGGCGCGGGATCGGGGCGAGGTCGAGTCGGGATGATTCAAATCCTGCGGCCGAGGGCCACGAGATCCATCAACGCGTGCGCGGTGACGAGCGGCCACAGCTCGCCCGAGCGCAAATAGACAGTGGCGTAGAGAAGGCCCAGCGGCAGAATGCAGACCGCGTCGACCGGCCCTTGATAGGTGTGATACAGGAACCGCACGAGCGTACTGGCCGTGACCGCGAAGACCGCTCCGTGCCGCAAGGTAGCCCGCACGATGTATCCGGTCACGAGCGTCTCCTCGAAGACCGAATTGACCACCGCCACCGCCACCACGGCGACGAGCGACAGTCCATGAGCAGTCGTGCTGCTGTGGGGAATGTCGCCGCGATAGAGTTCCACGGCGATTGCGTAACTGATCCAAAGGGTCACCATTCCGGCGATGTACAGCAGAACGCCCCAGCCGGTGAATCCCAATGAAGGATGCAGCCCGAGATCTGCGAGTGACCAGCCGCGGGCACGGCCGATGAGAACGACGATGACGATGACGGCGAGCTCGTATGAAAGCAGGCCGGCGGCCCAATGGTCATCGAGCACGCGGTCCTTGTGCGTGAGGAACGCGCGCGTCGATCCGACGATGAGGAGCCCGAAGGCCAGCGTGCAGATCAACCAGAATTCGACGCGGTCCGACAACTCGGCGATTCGTTTCACGGAGATTGCGCAAGTTTACGCGGCGGCCTGACACCCATGTACCTCCGCCTCCTCCGCCGCAACCGCGACTTCCGGCTCCTCTACACCGGCACGCTGATCTCGCTCGGCGGGGACTGGTTCCTCACCGTCGCCCTGCTCGACCTCGTCCTGCAGCTCACCGGCTTGGCCACGCTGGCGTCGCTGATGCTCCTCTGCCAGTCGCTGCCGATCTTCATCTTCACCCCCATCGCCGGGCACGTCGTCGACCGCGTCGACCGGCGCAAGCTCATGGTCCTCGTCGACGTCATGCGCACCGGCGCGTGCCTTCTTCCGCTCCTGGCCCGCACGCCGGCGCTGCTCCCGTTCGCGTACCTCGGCGTCATCTGCATCTCCATCGGCTCGGCCTACTTCGAGCCGGCCTCGCAGGCGGCGCTGCCGAACATCGTCGCCGAGGAGGAGCTCGGGCCCGCCAACGTCCTCATGGGATCGACGTGGGGGACGATGCTCGCGGTCGGCGCGGCCGTCGGCGGCGCGGTGACGATGCGCTTCGGCCGCGACGTCTCCTTCGTCGTCGACGCCATCTCCTTTTTGTTTTCGGCCGGCATCCTCTGGATGATGCGCGCGCGCTTCAACCAGGCGCGCGAGCACCACGACGCGCCGCCGCTCGTCGAGTCCGTCCGCCAGACCGTCGGCTACGCGCGCGCCAACCCGCGCGTCCTCGCGCTCCTCACGGTCAAAGGCGGCCAGGGCCTCGGCGCCGGCGTGATCGCGTTGCTCAGCGTCTACGGCAAGGAAGTCTTCAAGGAGGGGGCCTTCGGCATCGGCGTCCTCTTCGCCGCGCGCGGCATCGGCGCGCTCCTGGGGCCGTTCGCCGTGCGCGGCATCGCCCGCAACCGGCTCGACGTCCAGTACCGCACCATCGGCCCGTCGATCTTCCTCTTCGGCGTCTGCTACATGGTCTTCGGCTTCTCGCGCACGCTCTGGCTCGGCGCGATCGCGATTTTGCTCGCGCATCTTGGCGGCGGCGCGCAGTGGCAGACCTCGACGTACGGCCTGCAGCGCGAGACGCCGGACTGGGTGCGCGGCCGCGTCTTCGCCGCCGACTGGGGCTTCGCCACGCTGACGACGGCGATCTCGTCGCTCCTGGCCGGCATCGCCGCCGACCGCTTCGGCGCGACCGCGGCGACGATCGGCGTGGCCTCGGTCAGCGTCGCCTGGGCGGTATGGTGGTGGTCGTGGACGTGGAAGCTCTGGCGCGCTACGCCGTAGCGCCGGCGAGGAGCTGCTCCTCGATCCGCCGCCGCTTCACGCCGAAGGTCCACGGCACGATCGTCTTCGGAATGGCGATGAGGAAGTAGACCAGGCCGGCGAATTGCGGCGCGACGTAGGAGAGCACCATCGACAGAATGCCGAACATGCCGATGAAAAGGTTGTCGTAGATGCTCTCGCGCGTGTCGAGCACCTCGAGCGCGTTGAGCTCCAGCTCCTCGCGCTTGCTGTAGGCCCGTCCGAACATCGCCGCGAAAAGCCAGAACACCGCTGTGAAGCCGATGCCGTAAACGGTGAAGAGCACCTGCGCAGCGTTGGGCGGGAGCTGCTCGCGCGTGGCGTGAACCATCAAGAGCGACATGTACTTCAGCGGATAGACGTAGAAGAGCACCACGAAGAGCAGCACGGTGTTGAGGATCGTCGTCGGGAAGTCGTGCATCGCGTAGCGCTTGTAGAAGCGGTGGTGCTCGAACCAGATGCTGATGAAGAGGAAAAAGCAGATGGCGAACGGCACGAAGCCGTGCAGCACGTGCAGCATCTCGTCGTAGGTCTTCGGCGCTTCCAGCGAGACCACGAGCAGCGAGATGGCGAAGCCGAAGACGACGTCGCTGAACGCCTCCACGCGCGACACCTCGCGCGCGCGGTGGCGAAACTCGATTGTTTTAGGCATGGGAGAATTGTAAAGTCCGCGCCCACATGTTGCTCCGCGAATTCCACGGAAAACAGCCGCGCCTCGGGCAGAACGTCTTCGCGGCCGACGACGTCTCGATCATCGGCGACGTCGAAGTCGGCAACGACGTTTCCCTCTGGTTCGGCACCGTGCTGCGCGGCGACGTCCACTTCATCCGCATCGGCTCGCGCACGAACATCCAGGACAACTGCGTCCTCCACGTCACCATGGGGAAGTTCCCGACCATCGTCGCCGAGGAGGTGACGATCGGGCACGCCGCCATCGTCCACGGCTGCACCGTCAAGCGCGGCGCGCTCATCGGCATGGGCTCGCGCGTCCTCGACGGGGCGGTGGTGGGGGAGTGCGCGCTCGTCGCCGCCGGAGCGGTTGTCTCCGAGGGGATGGTCGTGCCGCCGCGGACCCTCGTCGCCGGCGTGCCGGCCAAAGTGAAGCGCCCGCTCACCGACGCGGAGATCGAGCGCCTCGACATGTCGTGGAAGCACTACGTCGAATTGAAGGATCGGTACCTCGCCCAATGAACCGCACGTCCGCCGGAAGTTTTCGTCGTGAGCACGCCGGGCAGAGCGTCACGCTCGCCGGATGGGTGCAGAAACATCGCGACTTCGGAGAACTGATCTTCGTCGACCTGCGCGACCGCAGCGGCATCGTGCAGATCGTCGTCGACCGCGAGCGCGGCGCGGGCGACGCGCTCCTCGCCGCGGCGAAGGAGCTGCGCGGCGAGTTCGTCGTGCGCGTCGAAGGCGTCGTCGCCGAGCGCGCGCCCCAGGTGCGCAACGCGAAGATTCCGACCGGCGACGTCGAGGTCATCGCCAGCGCCATCGAGCTCTACAACCGCGCCGACACCCCGCCGTTCCCGATCGACGACGAGGTCAACGCCGCCGAGGAGCTGCGCCTCAAGCATCGCTACCTCGATCTGCGGCGGCCGGCGCTGGCCAAGAACTTCCTGCTGCGCGACAAAGTCACGTTCGCGATTCGCGACTACATGCACCGGCAGGGCTTCCTCGACATCGAGACGCCGATCCTCACCAAGTCGACGCCCGAGGGAGCGCGCGACTACCTCGTGCCGAGCCGCGTGCACAAAGGAGAGTGGTACGCGCTGCCGCAGTCGCCGCAGATCTTCAAGCAACTGCTGCAGGTGGCGGGGATGGAGCGCTACTACCAGATCGCCCGCTGCTTCCGCGACGAGGACAACCGCAGCGACCGCCAGCCGGAGTTCACGCAGATCGACATCGAAGCCTCGTTCATCGACGAGGAGTTCGTCTACGGGTTGATCGAGGGGCTGTTCGCGGAGATCTTCCCGCTCGCCGGCGTGGCGGTGACGACGCCGTTCCCGCGCATGACCTGGCAGGAGGCGATGGAGCGCTACGGCATCGACCGCCCCGACACGCGCTTCGGCATGGAGCTGCGCGAGGTGCCGAAAATCGACTTCCCGCCGTTCGTCGAGGCGGAGGCGCTGCGCGGCTTTGCCGTGCCGGGCGGGGCGTCGTTCTCGCGCAAGCGCCTCGACGAGCTCGTGGCCGCGGCGAAGGCGAAAGGCGTGACGCTCGTGTGGCTGAAGCTCGATGCCGAGAAGGGCTCGTCGATCAAGAAGTTCCTGACGCCGGAGAGCATCGCATCGATCCAAAGCGCGTTGCAGGCGAACGACGGCGACCTCGCCATCCTCGGCGGCGGGAAGTGGCTGCAGACCGTCGAGACGCTGGGAGACCTTCGCCTCAAGATCGCAAACGAGCAGAAGCTCATCCCCGCGGAGACGTGGAACTTCCTCTGGGTCGTCGACTTTCCGCTCCTCGAATGGGATGAGGAGTCGCAGCGGTACTTCGCGCGGCACCATCCGTTCACGTCGCCGCGCCTCGACCAGGTCGACAAGCTCGAATCGGATCCCGGCGCCGTGCTGGCGCGCGCGTACGACTGCGTGCTCAACGGCCTCGAGCTCGGCGGTGGCTCGATCCGCATCAACCGCCCCGACCTGCAGCAGCGCATGTTCACCGCCCTCGGCATTGCCGAAGCGGAGGCGCAGTCGCGCTTCGGCTTCCTCCTCGACGCCTTCCGCTACGGCGCGCCGCCGCACGGCGGCATCGCCCTCGGACTCGACCGCATCATCATGCTCATGGCCCGCGCCGACTCGCTGCGCGACGTCATCGCCTTCCCCAAGACGGCGCGCGCGCAGGATTTGATGAGCGAGGCGCCGTCGGGGGTGGACAAGAAGCAGTTGGACGAGTTGGGGATCGTCTATAAGGTGACGGATGACAGGTGACCGGTGACAGGTCGCGACGGCAACCACCTGTGACCCGTCACCTGTGACCTGTCACCTGATCAATGAACACCATCCACATCGACCCCTACCCCGTCCACATCGGCCGCGATCTCATCGACCGCGTCGGCTCTCTCGTCAAAGCGAAAGGCCGCGTCTTCGTCATCACCTCCACGGCCTTGCGCGACCGCTTCGGCGAGCGCGTGGCGGCGTCGTTCCGCGACGCGGTGGTCCTGACGATGGAGGAGGGGGAGGCGCACAAGAACCTCGACACCGTCAACGACCTCGTCACGCAGCTCCTCGACTGTGGGGCGAAGCGCGACTCGATGGCGGTCGTCGTCGGCGGCGGCGTCGTCGGCGACACGGCCGGCTTCGCCGCGGCGATCTTTCTGCGCGGCATCGACCTCGTGCACGTCCCCACCACCCTCCTCGCCCAAGTCGACAGCTCCCTCGGCGGGAAGACCGCGGTCAATCACGCCCGCGGCAAGAACCTCATCGGCGCCTTCCATCCGCCGCGCGCCGTCATCACCGACATCGCCGCGCTCGACTCGCTGCCGCGGCGCGAGATGCTGAGCGGCGTCTTCGAGGCGCTGAAGGGCGGCGTCATCGGCGATCCCGAGCTCTTCGCGCTCCTGGAGTCGCCGCCCGACTTCGACGTCGAGCAGGTCGTCCTCCGTGCCATCCGCGTGAAGGCCGGCATCGTCTCCGCCGACGAAAAGGAAGCCGACCTCCGCCGCCTCCTCAACTACGGCCACACCATCGGCCACGGCATCGAGGCCGCGCTGCACTACGAGCAGCTCACGCACGGCGAGGCGGTGGCGTGGGGGATGATCGCGGCGAACGCGGTGGCGGAGCGGCGCGGTCTGCTCGACGGCGCAACGCAAAAGCGCATCGACGACGTCATCCGCGCGTGGCAGCCGGCGCCGCTCCCGCCGCTCTCCGTCGAGGACATCGTGTCCGCCACGGAGCACGACAAGAAGAACACCGGAAGCGCCCGCATCATGATCCTGCCGCAGCAAATTGGGCGCTGCGCCGTCGTGGAAGTGAGCGAGGACGACGTCCGCTTCGGCATTGCGGCCCTTGGCTTGTAGACTGCTACGACGAGGGTCCTTCCGATGCGAGTCGCCGCGATCGCCGTCGCGCTTCTTTTCCAGCAAACCGCTCCCACATTTTTAGAATCGATCGAAGTCAGAGTCACGAACCTCGACGTCGTCGTCACCGACCGTGCCGGCAAGCCGGTGACTGGGCTGCGCAGCGACGACTTCACGGTGCTGGAGAACGGCGCGCCGCAGACGATCACCAACTTCGCGGAGTTCCGCGGCACGCGCGGCGTGGCCGAGGCCGTGGCGTCGACGGAGACGTCTGCGGCGCCGGCGCCGGTGACCGCGGAGGCGCCGCCGCCGCGCAAGTTCATCTTCTTCATCGATACCATGTCGCTCACCGACTCCAACAGCAAGCAGCTCGTAAAGAGCGCCACGGAGCTCGTGCGTACGGAGATGCGCGCCGGCGACGAGGCCATGGTGGTGACGCGCACGAACGAGGTCGAGCCGTTCACGTCCGACCGCGACCTCATCGTAAAGCGCTTGGCCGACACGCTGGCGCGCGAGTCGCGCTTCCGCGCCGACACGGCGTACCGGCAAGAGGAGCTTTTCTTACGCTCGCTCCGGGCGAGCAGCGGCGACGAGTTCAAGCACGTGGCGCGCATCTACGCCACGCGCGTGAACCGGCGCGTCACGAGCACGCTGCGCACGCTCCTCGGGCTGGTCGGCTCGCTCAACCAGACGAGCGGCAGGAAAGTGCTCGTGGTCATGAGCGAGTCGCTCTCGTCCGAGCCGGGCCGCGAGGCCTTCGGCCTGATGGCCATCCTCGAGAGCCTCGAGCCGACGCCGCAGGCGTTCAGCGGCATGGCCAGCGGAGGGATGGAGTCGGACATCTTTCGGCCGGCGGAGACGGCGGCGCACGCGTCGTGGTACGACGTGCGGCCGATGATCAAGGAGCTGGCCGCGCGCGCCAGCGCGAACGGCGTGACGATCTACACGCTGCAGCCCGACTTCGCCGGCGCGGTGGCGGTGCCGGGCGGAAGCGCCGACTTGCGCGCGCCGATCGGCGCGCCGACGCGGCGGGGCGGGCAGGACGCGCGCGGCGGCACGTTCGCGGTCACGCAGTTCCATCGCACGGTCGTCGAAGGGACGCGCGATACCCTCGGCACGCTCGCGGACGATACCGGCGGGAAGATGTTCATCGGCGCGCGCGAGCTCCCCGGCGGCTTCCGCCAGATCGCCGAGGACCTGACGTCGTACTACTCCCTCGGCTATCGATCGGCGGACAGCGGCGGCAACATCAAGAAGATCGACGTGCGGGTGAAGAACCATCCCGACTACGTCGTCCGCTCGCGCCGCGAGCTGCTGCGGCGCACGCCCGAGCGCGAGATGGACGAGATCGTGGCCGCGAACCTCATCGTCCCGCGCCACGTCAACGAGCTCGGCATCGTCGCCAGCGCCGGCAAGCTGGAGCGCCAGCTCCCCGACGCCTGGCGCGTCCCCGTCGTGGTGAAGATCCCGATGTCGAAGCTGACGTTCATCCCGGACGGCGAGAAATACCGCGGCCTCTTCACCGTGCACTACGCCATCGCCGACGGCGCCGGCTACACCACCGGCACGTACCGCGAGCAGGCCCTCGAGATTCCGGCGCGCGAGATCGACGCCGCGCGCGCGCAGTTCTACACCTTCTCCTCCACGCTGATCGTGGCGCCCGGCACGGTGAGAATCGCGGTCGGCGTCTACGACCGTTACTCCCATCTGGCCGGGTTCGAACAAGTCGAGGTGAACGCGCGCTAGTGCGGTAGCGGAAAGTTCCAGAAGAACTGCGAGATCCGCACGAGCAGCGAGTCCGGCACCTCGGCGTCCGCCTCGTTGAGGCGCTTCACCTCGGCGTGAATCGCGGCGAGCTCTTTCTCATCGAGCCAGAAGCCGCGGCACTTCGGGCAGTAGTCGAGCACGATCGACGTCTCGATGTTGAAGTCGACCTTCTTCATCGTCGTGCCGTCGCGCGGGCAGTTGATCGGGCCGTATGCGTCGGAGTGCTGGAAGTCGTCCAGATCGACTGTGGAGAACTCCAGGTCGCCGGGCGTCGGCCCGGCCAGGCGATTCAGCTCCCCATGCTCGACGTACATCCCGCGGCAGACCGGACAGGTCTCCACCGAGGTGTTGTCGAACGACTTCGTCTCGAGCGCGTTGCCGTCGCGCGGACAATTCATCGCATCCTCCTCACGCCGCCCGCTTCACCGGCAGCTTCAGCACCATCGACGTTCCCACGCCTTCGATCGAGGCCACTGAGATCTCGCCGCCGTGGGCCTCGACGATCTGTTTCACGATGTACAGCCCCAGGCCCGTGCCGCCGCCGCCGCGGAGCGACTTGCTGCCGCTCTGCTTGTACTTCTCCCAGATCTGCAGGAGCTCGTTCGACTTGATGCCGACGCCGCTGTCCGTCACGGTGATGACGATCGACTCCGGCGACTCGCCGTTCCGCACGATCTGCGCGCCGACGGAGATGAGCCCGCGCTTCGGCGTGAACTTCAGCGAGTTCGAGATCAGGTTGATGACCGCCTGCGTCAGCTTCTCCACCGAGCCGATGATCTGCGGCACGTCGCGGCCGTGCGCGGAAAGGAGAAACACCTCGTCGCGCGCAGCCACGCTCTGCAGGCTGCGCACGGCGCGCTTGAGGAGGCCGGCCACGCGCACCGGCTCGGTCTCGACGGAGAAGCTGCCCGACTGGATCTTCGAGAAGTCGAGGATCTCGTTGATCAGCCCCATCATCCGCTCCGACTCGCGCTGCGCCTCGGTGAGCAGATCGGAGTAGACGGAGTCGAGCTTCGCCCCCTCCTGCGAGAGCACGAACTCGAGCGTTCCCTGGATCCCGGACAGCGGCCCGCGGAGGTCGTGCACGATCTGCGCGGTGAAGTCGGACTTGGCCTGCTCCATCTCGCGTTGGCGTGTGACGTCCTCGAACATCAGCGCCACGCAAGGCTCGCCGTAGTCGTCGATCGGCATGATCTTGTCGACGCGGTAGGTGCGCCCCTCGATGTCGACGTCGATGGTGCGCTGGTCGTCGGCGGCGAGGAAGAACCCCTGCAGCCATCCGCGCTCGCCGGCGACGGCGCGCGCCGCCTCCTTCAGCCACTCGTTCGCGTCGGAGCCGAATGTCTCCTCGAACGCGTCGTTGCGCCACTCGATGCCGCCGCGCTCGGTGATGATGGCAACCGGCATCTTGATCCGCTGGGCGATCGTGTATTGCTTGCTCATTGCGGCACCGTGATCGCCCGCTCCTGCTGCAGCTTGGCGAGATGAAAAAGTGTGTTGAACGGATCGAAGGGGGAGAGGATGAGGAGCTTCTGCAGGTCGAGCCGGCCGTCGATGAGCGACACGAGATAGCCCTCCTGCGCGCTCAGGTTGAAGCGGTCGAAGTTCGTCAGGAACTCGGCGCTGAGCCGCGGCACGGCCTGCATCCCCTTCGGATTGCTGATGAGCTCCCGCACGATGGCGTTGCGCACGATCTCGACGTAGCCGCGCAGCGCCAGGTCCTCGGCGTAGGCGTTCCGCGCCTCGACGAGCTTCAGGTACGTGTGCCAGGAGCCGTGCTGCCTGAGCGAGTCGGCCACGAGGCGGCTCCACTCCGGACGGGGGGGAGCAACGGGGAGCGAGGTCATGCGGGTCGGATTGTAGAATAGCTCCGTGGCTCGCACGCGCCTCCTCATCCTCGCCGTGGCTCTCGTCCTCGGCATCCCCGCGGGCTTCATCTCCGCGCACATCATCCGCGTGCCGCAGGTGCGCTCGCTCGAGGATTACCAGCCCGCCATCATCACGCGCGTCTACGACCGCAACGGCGTTCCCTTCGCCGAGTACGCCATCCAGAAGCGCATCGTCGTCGGCATGCGCGACATCTCGCCGTGGCTGTATCTAGGCATCCTGGCCACCGAGGATGCGGACTTCAAGCAGCACGGCGGCATCAATCCGAAGGCGCTCGTGCGCGCCGCCATCAAAGACATCATCGCCCGGCGCAAAGTCGAAGGCGCGTCGACGCTGACGCAGCAGCTGGCCAAGCAGGTCTTTCTCACGCCGGAGAAGAGCTTCCGCCGCAAGATCAACGAGGCCTTTCTCGCTGTCGAGATCGAGAAGAACTTCACCAAGGACCAGATCTTCGAGCTCTACGCGAACCAGGTCTACCTCGGGCACGGCGCCTACGGCGTCGAGCAGGCCTCGCGGCTCTACTTCGGCAAGCACGCCAAGGACCTGACGATCCCCGAGGCGGCGGTCATCGCGGGCCTCATCCGCTCGCCGATGCCGTACTCGCCGATCACGCATCCCGACAAGGCCGTCGCGCGGCGCAATCACGTGCTCTACCGCATGCTCGAAGAGCACTTCATCGATCGCCGCCAGTACCAGCAGGCCCTCAACGCGCCGCTCGTCCTCGGCACGTACAAAGAGGAGGCGCCGCGCGTCGGCGCGTACTTCGCCGAGGAGATCCGGCAGTACATCGAGCACAACGAGAAGTTCGGGCTGGAGAACCTCTACCAGCGCGGCCTGAAGGTCTACTCCACGCTCGACTTCCGCATCCAGCAGGCCGCCGAGGTCTCGCTGCAGCGCGGCTTGCGCGCGTGGGACCGGCGGCGCGGCTTCCGCAAGCCGTCGCGGAACCTCGTGGCCGAGGGGATCGATCCGGCCGCGTACAAAGACCCGAGCTGGAGCAACGAGGCCCTCGTCCCCGACAAGCTCTACACCGCCGTCGTCATGAACGTCGACAAGAGCGGCGTCACCGCGCGCCTCAACCGCGACGAGATCGCCCTGCCGCTGCCGGCGTTCAAGTGGACGGGGAAGACCTCGATGGAGGGCGTGCTGCGCCGCGGCGACGTCATCTACGTCCGCATCGACGAAGACCCGAAGACGCACGCGCGGATGTGGAAGCTCGACCAGCTCCCGCAGGTGCAGGGCGCGGTCGTGATCATGGACGTCAAGAGCGGCGAAGTGCGCGCGCTCGTCGGCGGCTACGACTTCCAGATGTCGAAGTTCAACCGGGCCATCCAGTCGCGGCGGCAGGTCGGCTCGTCGTTCAAGCCGTTCGTCTACGGCGCCGCGTTCGAGAAGGGGCTGACGCCGGCCGACACGCTCTTCGACGAGCCGATCGCGATTCCCGTCGGCAATCAGATTTACGCGCCGAAGAACTATCACGGGAAATACGCGGGGGTCGTGACGATCCAGCGCGCGCTGGAGCTGTCGATCAACATCCCGGCGGTGAAGACGTGGATGATGGTCGGCGCCGACCGGGTGACGGACTTTGTCCGCCGCTGCGGCATCACCGCGGACATTCCGAAGTATCCGTCGACGGCGCTCGGCACCCCGGGCGTGTCGCCGCTGGAGATGACGGCGGCGTACAACGTCTTCGCGAACAACGGCGTCTACGTGAAGCCGCGGCAGATCCGGCGCATCGTCGACCAGCAGGACCGTCTGCTCGAGGAGCAGCTGCCGCTCCTGAGCGAGGCGACGTCGCCGCAGATCGCCTACGAGATCCTGTACATGATGCGCGGCACGATCCTGCGCGGCACCGGCTACGAGGCGCACACGCTGCCGCCGCCGCTGGCCGGCAAGACCGGGACGACGAACGCGTACACCGATGCGTGGTTCATGGGCTTCTCGCCGGAGTACACGATCGGGGTCTGGACCGGTTACGACGATCCGAGCCGATCCTTAGGCGGCGGCGCGACGGGCGCCGAGGTGGCGCTGCCGATCTGGATCGACATCGTGAAGCGCCTCGACGCCATGAAGCTGCGCACGCCGAAGCCCGAGTTCGACGCGCCGCCCGGCATCGTCGTCGTGCCGATGGACCTCACCAGCGGCCGCCGTGGCGTCGGCCCGTGCAGCCGCGTGGTCGAGGAAGCGTTCGTGGCGGGGCAGGAGCCCGACAAGGACTGCAGCGGCGCGACGGTGGCGGTGAGCAAGCTGCCGTACTACCTGCAGCGCCCGTTCTACCAGGCGAAGGAGGCGGAGCCGACGCAGCCGATCGCCGACGCCTCGGCGCAGTCGGGGGAGAGCGCGGAGTCGCCGGCGCCGAATGTCGATGAGGGGCCGCGCGCGACGACGACAACCACGACTACGACGACGACGAGCACCGCGCCGCCCGCTCCGGCATCGCCCGCGAAGCCGCCGCGATGACAATACCGACCGAACGGTCAGTCGGATAGATTCCAATATTTCCGCTTTACACAGTGCCGCTGTGACTGCTATCGTCCGCGCCGCTTTACATCATCCCCATAATTCCCGCTCAGTTTAAGAGGACAACATGCGTCTTGCTCGCACCGCGTTCGCGGCCCTGCTCGCGATCTGTCTGGCCACGCCTCTCTTTGCAGTGTGGCCGATCCCGACGTACACGGAGTACCCCTGCAACGGCACGGTCTCGCCGCCGGAGAACTGCTCCAGCCAGGGCGGCGATCCGCTCCGCCACTACCAGCGCAAAGTCAGCGACGACACGCATAGCTGCACGCCCGTGTCGGGACAGTTCGGCGGCTTCTGCGACGGCCCGGGCTGCACGTCGATCGGCGGCTGGTGCCGCCAGCCCGAAGTCGTCAGCGCCACCGGCAACGCGCAGTTCATCAACCATCAGTCGATGGTGAAGTTCCGCATCGAGTACAAGTTCCCGAACAACTACTGCCAGCTCTCGCCCGACGGCAACGTCGCCGAGTGGCCGATCGTCTTCAACGACTTCCACCAGACCCGCCTCTATCTGCGCAACAGCAGCGGCGCCGTCATCGCCACGACCATGGCCGTCTTCGAGCACGGCACGTGGGAGCCGACCGTCCCCGTCTGCGGGCTGCCGGCGACGTTCCAGGTCGAAGCGCTGAATCAATGCGGCCTCAATCAGGTCGTCGACTTCACCGTCTCCGCCGGGGCCATGACGCCGAAGGAGTGCGTGCTGGCCAAGGAATGCCCGACCTGCGGCATGAGCGGCTCGCCCGCGCCTCCGGGTGGGCCGGCCCTGCCGATGAACATCGGCTCGGGCGACGTCGCCGCGGCGGTGGCGCTCTTCAGCATCGCTCAGCCGCCGCTGCCGCTGTCGATGGCCCTGACCTACCACAGCGAGCTGCCGGGCAACGCGCAGCTCATCGCCGAGCCGCTCGGCCACGGCTGGACGCATCCGTACAACCAGCGCCTCGCGCCGATCGACCCGGCCGGGTTGTACCTCTATCGCTACACCGCCGACGGCGACGAGCACTACTTCCAGCGCACCTCGCCGACGACGTGGACGGCCTCGTCGCCCGGCGAGCTCACCGACACCGTCACGCTCGTGAGCGGCCGCTATGAGGTGAAGGACCTCAACGGCACGATCACCCGCTTCGACGCTGCTACCGGCGCGTGGCTGTCGACGTCTGACCGTTGGGGCAACACCATCAGCGGCAGCTACACCGGCGGCCTCCTCACCACGGTGACGGACAGCGTCGGACGCCAAGTGCAGTTCGTCTACACCGGCGGCGTGCTGTCGCAGATCACGCTGCCGGACGGCACGGCCTGGCGCTTCGGCTACGACGCCAACGGCGAGCTCGCCCGGATCTTCGATCCGCTGCACACGTCAACAACGCCGTGGCGCACGTTCGAGTACACGGCCGACACGCGCGGCACGGTGCGTCTCCTGACGGCGATGCGTGACGACGCCGGCAAGCTCCTCGAGGGGCACGCCTACGACGGCGCGGAGCGCGGCGTCAGCTCGTTCACCGAGGGGGGACGGGACCTCGTGACCATGCAGTACAACGGGAGTTTGCCGACGCAGGCCGTCGTCACCCAGACTCTGGCGAACGGTCAGACCCGCACCGCCACCTTCTCCATGATCTACCAGCGCGGGCGCTACCTCCCGCTGCACGTCACGGGCAACTGCTTCACCTGCACCAACGGCGGCGCCGACAACGAGTCGCTCAGCTTCGACGGCGCGAACCACGTCCTCTCCCGCACCGACGGCAGCGGCCACACCACGCGCTTCACCTACGACGCCAACGGCAACGTGCTGACGAAGACCCAGGCCTTCGGCACGCCGAACGCGCGCACCTTCACCTACACCTACGGCTATCCGGCCTGGCCGAAGTTCATCACCCAGATGACCGAGACCTCGGCGGCGAAGCCGGGCGCGACGAAGGTCACGACCGCGGCGCTGACGAACAACGAGACCACGCTGACGAGGTCGGAGAGCGGCTGGCTGCACGCCGGCGACAGCGCGCCGGCCACGTACACGCGCGTCGACACCTTCGACGCACACCACCGCCTGCTCGCTGCCGACGGCCCGCGCACCGACGTCGCCGACGTCACCACGAATGCGTACTACGCCGACGGCGACGCCGACCTCAATCGTCGCGGGCGCCTGCAGTCCGTCACCGATCCGGCCGGACTCACGCGCACGCTCGGCCAGTACGACGTCTACGGCACGGCGCGCCTCACCACCGATCCGAACGGCGTGCAGACGTTGCGGCAGACCGATGCCCGCGGCCGCATCATCTCCACGATAAACAAAGCCGTCGCCGGCGACGCTCGGGAGAGCGCCGACTACACCGTCATCGCCACGTACGACGGGCGCGACCGCCTCGTGCGCCAGACCATGCCGCGCGGCAACGCTGTCGCCTTCGGCTACGAGGATGGATCGAACCGCCTCACCGACACCATCCGCATCGACGCCGGCGGCAACGAAGTGGAGCGCCGCCATCTCACCCTCAACGCCATCGGCGACAAGCTCCGCGAAGAGGACCAGCAGTGCGCGTCGCCCGCCGCGCCGTGCGCGAGCTGGGTGACGAAGCGGCAGGAGGACTTCGTCTACGACGATCATGACCGCCTCGTGCAGACCGTGAACGCCGTGCCGGCCGGAACGTCGGCGCGCTACACCTACGATCCCGACGGGCTGCTCGTGACGGTCCAGGACGAGAACCACACCTCGCCGAACATCCGCTTCTTCCACGACGAGCTCGATCGGCTCGTGCGCATCGAGCGCGTCACCGCCGCCGGCACCGTGACGACGCGCTACGCCTTCGACGCGCAGGACAACCTCACCGCCGTCACCGATCCGAACGGCAACACCACCACGTTCGCGTACGACGACTTCCACCGCAACCGTGCCACGAACGATCCGTCGAGCGGCGTGAAGTCGTTCGACTACAACCCGGCCGGTCTGCCGACGAGCATGACCGACGCGAACGGCGCCGCGACGGCGCGCACGTTCGACGCCGCGGGGCGACTGCTGACGGCCGTCTCGACGCAGAGCGGCGTGACGGAGAGCGTGACCTACACCTACGACGACCCGACCGCGGGCAACTACGGCAAGGGGCGCGTGCGCTCGGTGACGGATCCGACGGGGTCGATGACCTACGCGTACGAGCGCCGCGGCATGGTGCGGAGCGAGCAGCACACGATCCAGGGCAACGGCTACACGCTCGGCTACGGCTACGACGCCAACGGCAACCGCAGCGCCATGACCTACCCCTCGGGGCGCGTCGTCAACTACACCTTCGACTTCGCCGACCGGCCGCTGTCAGCAGCGTCGAACGGCACGACCTTCGTATCGAGCGCGGCCTACGCGCCGTTCGGTCCGGAGACGCAGCTCTCCTTCGGCAACGGCACGACGAAGACCGCGACGTTCGACCTCCGCTACCGACCGGTCGAGAACAAGCTCACCGGCGGGGTAGGGGTGATCGCCGACTACAGCTACAGCGAAGACCCGATCGGCAACATCACCGCCATCCGCGATCTGACTGACTCCACCTACAACCGCACCTTCGGCTACGACGAGCTGCATCGGCTGACGTCGGCGACGACCGGCGGCGCGCTGTGGGGCAACGCGACCTACGCGTACGACGCCATGGGCAACATGACCGCGCTCGCGTTGGGCGCGGCGCGCACGTCGTCGTTCGCCTACAACGGCACGCTGCCGAAGCTCTTGAGCGTCACGGAGAACGGCTCCGCGCGCGCTGTTGCGTACGACGCGGCCGGCAACGAGCTGACCGTCGGCGCGAACGCCTACGCCTACTCTCCGCGGAACCTCCTGGCCAGCGGCGACGGCCTCTCCTACACCTACGACGCCCGCGGCGTGCGGACGATCACGACGGTCGCCGCCGCCCTCGGCACGTTCAGCGGCACCGTCGTGACCGCAGCGACCGGCGCGCCGGTGGCCGGCGCCACCGTCACGGTCGACGGCACGCTCAACTCCACGACGACGGATGCGAGCGGCAACTTCACGCTCAACCAGCCGGGCGGCAACTACACGATGACGGTGGTGAAGCTCGGCTTCCTGCCGGAGACGACGACGGCGTTCACGCTCGGATTGGGCGCGAACGTCGCCGTCGGCACGGTCAGGCTGTCGGTCGCTCCGTCGACGATCACCGGCACGGTCGTCAGTTCCTTGGGCGGCAACGTCGCCGGCGCGACGGTGGCGCTCAGCGGCACGACGGCTACGGCGTCGACCGACGCGCTCGGCCGCTTCATCATCATTCAGCCCGCCGGAACGTATACCGCGACGATCACCGCCGGCGGCTACGTGTCGGCGACGACGGCGTCGTTCACGACGCTCTCCGGCCAGACCTATCCCCTCGGCACGATCACCCTCACTGCCATTCCCGCGACCGTGAGCGGCACCGTCACCAGCTCCACGGGCGGCCCCGTCGCCGGCGCGACGGTGACGGCCATCGGCGGTCCCTCCGGCGCACGCGCCCCCGGCCGCTTCGCCGCGAGCTCCACGAACAGCACGACCACGGACGCCAGCGGCAACTTCACGCTCTCGCTCGCCGCCGGCACGTACAGCTTCACGATCGCGAAGACGGGCTTCGGCACGACGACAACCGCCGACGTGACGTTGGGCGCCGGCACGACCTTCTCCACCGGCACGATTGTGATCGATCCCCTCGGCACGATCACCGGCACCGTCGTCAGCCAAACGACCGGCTCGCCCGTCGTCAACGCCACCGTCACGGTCAGCGGCAGCGTCAACTCCACGTCGACCGATTCGAACGGCCGCTTCTCCTTGCAGCAGCCCCCCGGCAGCTACTCGATCCACATCTCCGCCGCCGGCTTCGCCGACACCTCCACGCCGTTCTTCACTCTCGCGCCGGGAGCCACCCACGACGCCGGCACGATCCAGCTCCCGCCGATCGCGCTCGCGGTCTTCGTCGGCTACGCCGACGACCTCCGCCCCAGCGCCAACTTCCCGGTCCCCTGGGCCGGCGCGCCGAACGTCGTCTACATCGGCACGCCGTCGCCCCTCGACGCCGGAGCGATCCGTCTCGACAACAACACCGATGCGCCGATGCCCGTCGACAACGTCACGGTCGACTTGGGGCGCCCCGGCCCGGTCTACAGCCTCTGGGGAAGCTTCATCGTCCCCGCCCACGGCTCCGTGATCCTCACCCAAACGCAGCAGTTCAACTTCGATACGAGCGACGATCCGATCGTCGGCTGCGGCGGCACGCTCACGCCGGGCGACCCGCGCGTGCCGCGCGTCACCGTCACGATCGCGGGCGTCGGCACGACCTACTTCGACACCGGGCACATCCTCGACACCGGCGGGTTCGATCTGGCCTGCCGCGGCAACGAGTCGCTGCAGTGGCGCCTCATCGGCACCACCGGCATCAACGCCAACGGCGACTTTCTCCTGAGCCCTCCCACCGGCACGAGCCAGCTCGGAGCGCCCTACACCGTGACCGCGTCGGTCACCGACGGCACCGGCCAGCCGCTGGCCAACGTGAGCGTCCGCTTCACTGTCACCGAAGGGCCGAACCGCACCCGCACCGGCACGGCCACGACCGACCCGAGCGGCCACGCCTCGTTCACCTACACCTCCACCATCGCCGGCACCGACACGATCCAGGCGACGATCACCAACGCCTCGGGCGGTACGTCGACGTCGAACCCCGTCACCGTGAACTGGCCGGCGTTCTCCAACGTCGAGGTCTTCGTCGGCTACGCCGATGACCTCCGCGCCGGCGCTGCGTTCCCGAACCCGTGGCAAGGCTCGCCCAACGTCGTCTTCATCGGCAACCGAGGGGGCGACTGGGACTCGGGAGCCGTGCGCATCGACAACACCGGCGACTCCGCCATCACCATCGACCGCGTCACCGTCGACCTCCAGCGCCCCGGCCCCACGTTCAGCCTCTGGGGAAGCTTCACCATTCCGGCGCATTGGTCGGCGATCCTCGCGCAGACCGGCCCTGGGGAGAACTTCGACACCTCCGACTTCCCGATCACGGGCTGCGGCGGGACGATCGCGCCGAACGATCCGCGCATCCCCAAGATCACGATCACAACCGCCGGCCAGTCGGCCAGCTACCTCGACACGGCGCACATCCTCGACACCTTCGGCTACGACCTCGTCTGCCTGCGCAACGAGTCGCTGCAGTGGCGCCCGGTCGGCTCGAGCTCGACCGCGGACGCCGGGCATCTCGCGCTCCAGCCGCTGGCGACGGTCACGCCGGTCGGCGGCAACTACACGGCCACGGCCATCGCTACGGACGCCGGCAACGAGCCGGTGGCGGGGCTGCGCATCGACTTCCGCGTCGTGACGGGGCCGAACTCCGGGAAGACCGGCTCGGCCACGACGAACAGCAGCGGTATCGCTACGTTCACCTACTCTTCGACCTTGACCGGCACGGACGTCGTGCGCGCCTCGATCACGAACGCCGCCGGCGGCGTGCTGACCTCGAATGACGTCAGCTCCACGTGGGTCTCGACGGTGCGCCTGACGCTGACGCCCGCCACGGCCACCTCCACGGTGGGCACGCCGTACAACGCCACGGTCCTCGTGACCGACGGCAGCAACACCCCGCTCGCCAACGTCTTCGTCACCTTCCGCATCACCGCCGGCCCGAACTCCGGCAAGACCGGCCAGGCCATCACCGACGCGGCCGGCCACGCTCTCTTCACCTACTTCTCCCTGGTTCAGGGCACCGACACGATCGTCGCGTCGGTCGTCGGCTCGGGCGGCAACTCGATCCTCTCGAACAACGTGAGCTCGATCTGGGTGGCGCCGATGGCCATCACCCTCGAGCCCTCCACGGCCACGACGCCGATCGGCGCGAGCTACACCGCCACGGCGTACGTCTCGACCGGCGGCTCGCCGTCGTCCGGCGCTCCGGTCGTGTTCACCATCGTCGCCGGCCCGAACGCCGGAAGAACGCAGTCAGCGACGACCGACGGCACCGGCCACGCCACCTTCACCTACACCTCCAACACAATCGGCTCCGACGTCCTCGAAGCGAAAACCGGCAGCCTCACCTCGAACCAGGTCGTGGCCAAGTGGGTCGCGGTGCCGACGATCCTCACGTACACCGGCGACATCGCCGGCGAGACCAACGACGCGATGACGCTCTCCGCGCGCCTCACGGAGGCGACGACGAGCGCGCCGATCGCCGGGCAGACCCTGGCGTTCACCTTCGGCGGCACCGCCTACAGCGCCACGACCGACAGCAACGGCACCGCGCGCGTGACGGTCACGCCGCACATGATCCCGGGCGCCGTGCCGCTCTCGATCGCCTTCACGGCCTCGGGCTCGTACACCGGCTCGTCGCTCTCGCTCTTCGTCAACGTCGTGCGCGACGAGTCGGCCATCCGCTATACCGGCAAGACCGTCGTCGCCAACGGCACGGCCCAGACGCTGACCGCACTCCTCACGGACCCCGACGGCGGCGAGCCGCTCACCGGCCGCCTCGTCACCTTCACCATCGGCGCGCTCACCGCCACGGCCACGACCAACAGCAGCGGCATCGCCTCGGCGACCGTCACCGTGCCGCCCTCGCTCGGCACCGGCCCGATCCGCCTCACCGCCTCCTTCGCCGGCGACACCTACAACGTCCCGGCCTCGACGAGCGTCCCGGTGATCCTCTACCAGCCGCAGTCGTTCGTGATCTGGGGCGGCAACGCCGTTGCGCCGCACACGGGCGATCGCGTGCAGTTCTGGGGCAGCCAGTGGGACAAGCAGGTCACCGGCGGCGACTACGACAACAAGGCTGACTTCAAGGGCTGGAGCGTCCCCGCCGGCTCTCCGATCACGCTCTGTGAAGCGACGGTGAAGGCGACGGGCGCCTGCTGGAGCTCGAAGCCCGGCCAGTCGTTCCCGCCCGCCGCGATCGAGCGCTACATCAGCGTCATCGTCTCGACTTCGATCGGACAGACCAAGGGCGACATCGCCGGCAACATCGCCGCCACGGTCGTCGTCCGCGTCGACCCGGTGCCGCAGTACGGCAACGACCCGGGCAAACAGGGCTACGGCACGATCGTCGCCGTAATCGACGACGGCGCGCACCTCTTCTCCACCGCCACGCAGCGCAAGGCCGCCGATGCGATGCCGTTCTTCTTCCGCCATCTCACCCGGCCGCGCCCCGCGCAGATCGCCTCGCTCCTCCATCCCGACGTCGCCGGCTACGCCATCTCCAGCGAGCTCGCGCGCACGTCGGTGCTCGTCCCGGCGCCCATGACCGTCGCCCAAGGCAGCCGCCGCTACTCGTTCTACTCGCCGGAGCTCGACCTCGTCGCCGAGACGGCGCTCTCCCCCAGCGGCGCGCCGGCCATCGCCTACGAGTACCTCTGGTTCAACGGCCACCCGGTCGCCCAAGTCGACGCCGGCGGCGCCACGCACTGGACCTTCACCGACCACCTCGGCACTCCGCTCCTTCTCACCAACACCGACGGCTCCACCTACTGGCGCGCCGAGTACGAGCCGTTCGGCGCGGTCTATGCGCTGCGTTCGGCCGACGTCCACCAGCCGCTCCGCCTTCCCGGTCAGGAAGCCGAGCAGCTCAACCTCGGCGCCAACGGCGTCACGGAGCGCTCCTACAATATCCACCGCTGGTACCGGAGCGGGTGGGGGAGGTACTCGCAGGTCGACCCGCTCACGCCGGACGGCAACAACGAGTACGCCTACGCAGACGGCGGGCCGGTCAACGCCTCCGATCCGGATGGGCTCATGACCTTCACCTGGGTGTGGGGGCCGGGCGGGGCGAAGAAGACGCTGAACCTGGCGGCGATGTGCAAGTACGCGCCGACGAAAGTCTCGTGCACGAACTTCAACAAAGCGAAGGTCGACTGCACCTGTCTCTGCATCTCGCCGACGCAGTGGGCGCCGCAGATCATTCTCTTCCTCGACGTCGACATGTACGTCTACGCCGGCAACATCACCAAGGGGATGGCCAAGGACCCGACGATCCACGACTTCGCCACCGCCGTGGCCCACGAGGTCGACAAGCATCTCAAGCCGGCCGCGCAGGACATCGAGAACTACTTCAACTCCTGGGTCAAAGACCAGCCGACGCAGGCCGACTGCAACAAGACCTGCACCCAGGTCAAGAGCATGCAGAAGACGATCAACAACATGTATAAGAAAGCGCTCGACGACACGAAGAAGAATGATTAGCCGCTCCATCGCGCTCCTCTTCGCCGCGCTCTTAGCGCCGGCGCTCGCCGCGGGCGACACCTGCTCGCTCGCGGCGAGGTTCCCGGCGCTCGCGAAGGCGCTGCACGCGCGGAAGTGGACAACCACCACACCCGACGACGTGCAGCGCATCGTGGCGGTCCCGCTGAAGCGCGCGGACCTGTCGGACCCGCCGTGCAGCGGTACGGTGGAGATGACGAGCGGCGACGCCGCGTCGTGTCTCCTCACGGCCGCGTTCGTGAAACGCGAGCGCGGCGGACGCTGCGTCGTCTCGCTCGACGCCGTCTCATTCCTCGCCGATCTGCCGATGTCGCGCGCCGAGGGGCTGCGGGCGGATGTGATCGGCGCGCTGAAGCCGGGCGGACGGGCGGAGGGGGACGCGCAGCACGCCGACTTCTTCTGGCGCAGCGCCGACTCGCGCACGCGCTACAACCTCTTCGCCTCCGTCGAGCCCTCCACCGCCAATCCGTCGCCCGCCACGCCCGCCGCGGTCAAGGTGATCCTTCGCCACGCCGCGGTCGATCCGGATGACGTCGACGACCTGCCGTTCGAGAAGGGCTATTTCCCGCCACGCTGTCCGAAGAATTAAAAGTCGACGTCGAGCTGCCGCACGTCGCTCAACACCCAACCCGTCGGTCCGTTCGTGATCGTCGCCAAGCCGTCATGCGGCGTGAGATCCGGGTGCATCGCCGTGCCGACGTCGTTCGGCTGCCACTGCCAGAGGAACGTGACCTCGCACTGATCGCCGGTCGCGCAGGCGATTTTCTTCGCCCGGAGGAACTGGCGCTTGGCCACCTGGATGTTCCACGCCGTCCCGTCGTCCGTCGAGGTCACGTGAAGGAGCCCGTCCTGGCTGAACGCGAGCGAGCCGTCGGGCTGCTTCTCCACGTAGCCGCGCGACTGCAGCGCGTAGACGATGCGATAGGCGGCCTGAATCTCGATCGGGTCCTTGTGCGGACAAGGCATCGTCTTCGGCGCGGAGAAGTGCGTATCGACTTCGATCATGTACTGCAGGTGCTCGGCGTCGAGCCCGGCCGGGTAGCTGACCTTCTCGGAGGCCGGCGGCGGCGTGGAGCTCTCGATCTGCAGCCCCTTCGGTTTCGGCGTCGTCGCCTGCTTGAGCGCCGCCAGCGGCCGCGCGGCCTGCTTCGCGCAGTCCTTCGGCATGAACAAGAGGATGACCAGGGTGATGCAGAGGGCGAAGAGCGCGAACTTGAGGATGCCGGAGTCGCCCATCGCTACTGCACGTAGCGGTTGATCATGTCGACCATCTTGTCGCGCGTCAGCGGCTTGCGCATCCACGCGTTCGCGCCGGAGCTCGGGAACATCTCCTCGAGCGATTTTTCGGGGAGGTCGGAGATGAGGACGATGGGGATGTCCTTCTTGTTCGACTGTGACTTCAGCACTTCACTGAGGCGGTTGCCCTTGATGCTGGGGAGGTTGACGTCGAGGAAGATGATGTCCGGCGTATTGCTGGCCAGGACGTGGTTGAACTCGATCCAGCTCGAGGCGGTGAGGACGGAACAACCCTCGCGCTCGAGCAGCGCCCTGCCGAGCTTCAGAACCAGCGGATTGTCGTCGAGAATGAGGACCGTGACTTTCGAGAGTGCAACTGCCATCGGGGCGACATGATACATATTGTTCGTGGACGAAACCATTCCTGAACCGGTGCCCGCGCCCGAGCCGCCGCCGCCGTCGCTGCCGTTCCGCCTTCCGGCCGACTATTACACCTCGCCGGAGCGCACGCGCATCTTCCCGCGCGCCGTGCCGATCGGCTGCGGCAGCGCCGCGGCGCTGTTCCTCGTCGTGCTCTTCGCCGCCGGCGCGCTCGTCTCCGGCGACCGCGGCGGCCGCCTGATGGGGAGCCTCTTCGCCATGATGCAGAGCGAGATGGAGGGCCAGTTCACGAAGGACGTTCCGGCCGCCGACAAGGCCGAATTCGACGCGCAGTTCCACGAGCTGCGCCACCGCGTCGAGACCGGCCGGGCGAAGTTGAGTACCCTCCAGCCGTTGCTGGAGAAGATGCGCGACGCCAGCATGGACGAGAAGATCACGCCGGAGGAGACAAAGCGGTTGATCGAGGCGCTGCGCGGGGTGAACCGCTGAAGTGGAGCGCTCTCGCTGCCGTGGCCGCCGTCGTGGCGCTCTTCGCGTGGGCCAACGCCCCGGAGGCTGCCTTGGCGACCGGCGCGACGGCGGACCGCATCGTCGTCGAGAAGTCGGCGCGCCGGCTCACGCTCTATTCGCACGGCGCGCCGTTGAAGTCGTACCGCGTTTCCCTCGGTGCACAACCACAGGGCGCAAAGCAGCGTGAGGGCGACAACAAGACTCCGGAAGGGATTTACAGAATCGATTTCAAGAACGCCGGCAGCGGCTTTCACAAGGCGCTGCACGTCTCCTATCCGAGCCCTGCCGACCGCGCCCGCGCCGCAGCCGCCGGCGTTTCGCCCGGCGGCGACGTCATGATTCACGGCCTTCCGAACGGCCTCGGATTTCTCGGCCGCGCGCAGCGGTTTCGCGACTGGACCGCCGGCTGCATCGCGCTCACCGATCGCGACGTCGACGAAGTGTGGCGCGCGGTGCCCGCCGGGACTCCAGTCGAGATCCGCCCATGAACACCTTCAAGCTCATCTCCTCCTTCGAGCCCCAGGGCGACCAGCCCGAGGCCATCCGGCAGCTCGTCGAGGGGACGCGCGCCGGCGTGCGCGACCAGGTCCTCCTCGGCGTGACCGGCTCGGGGAAAACCTTCACCGTCGCCAAAGTCATCGAGGCCATCAACCGGCCCACGCTCGTCCTGAGCCACAACAAGACCCTCGCCGCGCAGCTCTACCAGGAGTTCAAGAACTTCTTCCCCGAGAACCGCGTCGAGTACTTCGTCTCTTACTACGACTATTACCAGCCCGAGGCCTACATCCCGCAGAGCGATCTCTACATCGAAAAGGAGATGACCAAGAACGACGAGATCGACAAGCTGCGCCTCGCCGCCACGAAGGCTTTGTTCGAGCGGCGCGACGTCATCATCGTGGCCTCGGTTTCGTGCATCTACGGCATCGGCGACCCCGAGCTCTACTACGGCATGCTCCTCTTCTTCGAGCGCGGTGCGGAGAAGCCGCTCACGCAGTACCTCCGCCGCCTCACCGAGATGCAGTACGAGCGGACGCCCTACGACCTCGGGCGCGGCACGTTCCGCGTGCGCGGCGACATCCTGGAGCTCTGGCCCGCGTACGAGGACGACGCCATCCGCGTCGAGTTCTTCGGCGACGAGATCGACAAGATCTCGCGCATCGACCCCATCACCGGCCGCACCTCGGGGGAGTTCGATCGCCTGGCGATTTATCCACGCACGCACTACGTCACGCCGCGGGAGCGCCTCCTCCATGCCATGGAGAACATCCGCAAGGAGCTCGACGAGCGCGTGGCGGAGCTGCGCTCGCAGGATCGGCTACTCGAAGCGCAGCGGCTCTCGCAGCGGACGCTCTTCGACCTGGAGATGATCGCGGAGCTCGGCTACTGCAACGGCATCGAGAACTACTCGCGGCATCTGTCGGGACGCAACCCGGGGGAGCCGCCGCCGACGCTCCTCGACTACTTCCCTAAAGACCTGCTCATGGTCATCGACGAGTCGCACCAGACCGTGCCGCAGGTGCGGGGGATGTGGGGCGGCGACCGCTCGCGGAAGCTCACGCTCGTCGAGTACGGCTTCCGCCTGCCGAGCGCGATCGACAACCGGCCGCTCTCATTCGACGAGTTCCAGACGAAGCGCGACCAGGTCATCTACGTCTCCGCGACGCCGGCGCCGTACGAGCTGGAGATGAGCGGCGGGCTGTACGCCGAGCAGGTCATCCGTCCGACGGGGCTGCTCGATCCGCAGATCGTCATCCGGCCGGTGAAGGGGCAGGTCGACGATCTGATCGGCGTGATCAAGGAGCGGATGGCCAAGAACGAGCGGGTGATGGTGACGACGCTGACGAAGCGGATGGCCGAGGACCTGACGCGGTACCTCATGGAGCTCGGCATCAAGGTCAACTACCTGCATAGCGACGTGGAGACGCTCGAGCGCATCGCCATCCTCCGCGACTTCCGCCTCGGCGTGTTCGACGTGCTGGTCGGCATCAACCTCCTGCGCGAAGGACTGGACGTCCCCGAGGTGTCGTGCGTGGCCATTCTCGATGCGGACAAGGAAGGGTTCCTGCGGTCGACGACGTCGCTGATCCAGACCATCGGCCGCGCCGCGCGCAATCTGAACGGCCTGGCGGTGCTCTACGCCGACAAGATCACCGACTCGCTACGCAACGCCATCGACGAGACCAACCGCCGCCGCGCCATCCAGCAAAAGTACAACGAGGAGCACGGCATCGAGCCGGCGTCGATCATCAAGGCCATCGACAGCGACCTCGTGAAGATGGCCAACCTCGACTACGTCGACTTCGGCGTGACCCTGCCGAAGAAGACGAAGCTCGATCTGGCCGGGGAGGAAGACCTCGACAAGACCATCGCCCGGCTGACGAAGGAGATGAAGGAGGCGGCGAAGAACCTCGACTTCGAGAAGGCCGCGGAGCTGCGCGATCGGCTGCGGGAGCTCAAGGAGATGAGGATCTTCGTGTAAGCACGCTGTCCATGGACGTTTGAATCCTCGATTCGCGCTCGCATTCGGCATCCATGGATGCGCGATCGCGTGCGCCGGCTGCGTTGACGCTGTCCATGGACGTTTGAATCCTCGATTCGCGTGCGTATTCGGCATCCATGGACACTCGATCGCACGCGCGGGCTGCGTGAACGACGTCCATGGACGTTTGAATCTTCGATTTGCGTCCGCATTCAGCATCCATGGACGTTTGATCGCGTACACGAGATGCCATCCACGATGTCCATGGACGTTTGAATCCGAGCCGGCCACGCAAACGCGATGTCCATGGACATTTGAATTCTCGGTTCGCGTCTGCATTCGGCATCCATGGACGCTCGATCGAGTGCGTGCACTAGCCGGTCGCTTCCTCTTCGACGAGGATGTGCGCGAAGAGCTGCTTTCCACCGAGCGTGGCTCGGAACGCGTAGACAGCGATGCTCGCGATCAGCACCAGCGCCATGGCGCCTCGAGGCGCGTACGAGCGGCTCCAGTCGAAGGTCAGCGGCGACAAGAGCAAAACGATGGTGGTCCATAAGGCCACGATCAAGCTCAGCACGCCGTGGCGCCGCAAGGCGATCGCCAGCGGCGCGAACAGCACGAGCCGGACGGTGCAATCGATCAGAAAATCACCGCCGAAATCCCATCCCACGAGCGCCATGAGGATCCAGAGGAGTCCGAAGGCAAGGGCGTCACGCCGCACGATCATCCTGGCCAGGACGAGAAGCGTGACCAGGGCAAAACCGTAGGCGATCGACAGGGCCGTATGATCGAAAACGAACAGCGGCAGCCCCAGCATCGGCGCGACGGTGTTGCCCGTCGGATCGCGCGGCATCATCAGGCCGGCGCGAACGAGCAAGGCCTCCAGGCCGACGCAGCAGACCGTGCCCAGCGTGCCAGCCACCAGACCGTGCAGCATGTCCGCCCAGACAAGAGCATCGCGAAAGCGGCCCGCCAGCAGCCGCTTCGAAGAGACGAGCATATGCGGCCAGCGGCGGCGGACATACGGCTCGATGGCCAGATGCGCAAGCCAGATCAGCAAGCCGTAATAGAGAGAAATGCCGAGGAGGATCGAGAGGATCCGCCACTCCTCGGCAAGCGCGGGGACGTGATCGGCCACAAAGAGACACCCGGCGAAGTACAGGCCGGCTGTGACCATGCCGAGACGGCGCGCGGCACGGAGATCGGCGCGGTCGCGAAGGACGTTCCGGCGCGCCAGGAACGCACCGACGGCGATGGCCGCGACAAAGATGATGGCCACACCGGCGCCCGTGCCGCCCGGCCGTAACCATCGGCCGCCTTTGCTCGGCCACGGCGGCGCGACGGAGAACCATACCGGCCTGCCTCCGGCGGTGGCAGCTTCGATGCGCACCGAAGCGCCGTCGACCGCAGCGGTCCAGGCGTAACGGCGATCGGCGCCGACGGGAGGCATTTCCAGCGGGCGGACTGCGGAGACACGAAGTGGATTGATGCCCGCATCGCGAAACGCGTCCGACCAGTCGAACGGGAGAGGGGCGGCATCGACGCGCGCCGGCGGGACGCTGCGGAACCGCCGCAGCCGTCCCTGGCCATCGAGGACGACTTCGGTCATGCCCTGCAGAACGAACGGCGGATCGTCCTCGCGGATCCGGCCGAACTCGTTCTGCGCGGCGAGGAGCGCAGGGCTCTCGCGATAATGAAACTGCCGCGCCCAATCGGCCGCGCCGGGCAGCGCTGACGAACCGCCGCCGGCGTACGCGGTATGCAACAGCGCGAAGTCTCGCGAGGAGAACGCCGCCCAATCGGCAGGAGGGGCCCGGTAGCCGAGTGTGCGCATCACGCTTCGTGCTCGGTCGAGCAGCGCATCGCGCGTCTTGACCTCCGGAGCGAACCAGGTCAACACCGCCCGCTGGTCCACGAATGTTGCGGCCAGCAGCAGCGCCACGAGCGCCGCGAGAAGCGCCCCTGCCTGCTTGACGGTGAGAGCGCCGGTGCGCTGCGCCGCTTCGATCATCTCCGGCGACGGCGTCTCGCCCGCGGCCAACGCCGCTTCCAGGCGATCGCCGCCGGGCAGCGATGCCAGGATCTCCTGCATCGACGACGGCCTGGCGCGCGGATCTTCCTCAGCGCAGCGGAGAATCAGCCGGTCGACGGCCGGGTCGAGGCCGCGCACCAGCGACGACGGCGGCACCTTCGGCCGCCCATGCTGCTCGCGCACCTCCTCCAGCGTGCCGCCGTCGAACACAGCCGCTCCCGTGAACAGCTCGAACATCAGAAGCCCCAGAGCGTAGATGTCGCTTCGCACGGTGGCGGTGCCGTCGGTCAACTGCTCGGGAGCCATGTAGGCCGGCGTTCCGGCGATCTCGCGGTAGGAGTCGCCGGCCATCACCGCCAGGCCGAAATCAGTGATGCGGGCGTTGCCGCGGCCATCGATCATGACGTTCGCAGGTTTCAGATCGCGGTGAATGACTCCGCATGCGTGGGCGGCGGCGAGACCGGCGCAGATGTCGCGCGTCAGCGCCATCGCTTTATCCGGCGCGACGCGGCCGACGCGGAGGAGGAGCGAGGCCAGGTCTTCGCCGTCGACGTACTCCATGGAAATGAAGCGATGCCCGTCGGTCTCGACGACGTCGTAGATACGGCAGACGTTCGGATGCGCAACCCGGCGGCCGATGCGCACCTCCGCGTAGAGCCGCTCGACCGCGGAGGCATCGCTGGCGATGGACTGCGGAATGAACTTGAGGGCCACGCGCTGGCCGAGCTTCATGTCGTCGGCGCGGTAGACCTCTCCCATTCCTCCCTCACCGGCCAAGGCCACGATGCGGTAGCGGCGGGCGATCATCGCTCCCGGCGCGAAGCGCAGGCCGTCCCGGATGTCGGAGCCGGCGCGTGCGTGAACGTCGGTAAAATTCCGGGAGATCATCCGCCGAAATCATACACGCCGTACTTCCCTACTTCGCGATCACCGCCCACCCGCCGAAGTTCTCCGACACCGCGAAGGCCAGCTCGTTGTCGCCCTTGCGCAGCGGCAGCGCGACCGTGTCGAAGAGGCCGACGCTGCCGAGGAAGCGATAGTCGCGCGTCGTGTAGCCGTCGTTGCCGGCGTAGAGCAGGCGTCCGTTGAGGTAGACGCGGACACGGTCGCTGAAGCCGAACGTCACCTCGCGCCCCGTCGCCGCCTCCGCGTGAAGCTTCGTGCGCGCGATCACGGTCTCGCGGCCGGGCGCGACGCCGGCGAGCCGGGCCAGGTTGGCGATGCCGTTCCGTTCGACCGGCAGCGTCGTCCAGCGCAGCGGCATGGCCGGTAAGCGCGTTTGTCCTTCCAGCGACTTCTCGGCAAAGGGCGTCGAGACCTCCCACGCCGTGATGACGCCGGGGGGCATCGTCTCCGCCACGGCTTCCTTGCCGCGGAACGCCGCCGGGCCGCGATGAAACTCGAAGTTCGCGAAGCGTGCGCCTTCGATGTTGGCGTAGACGCCGAGACCGCCGGCGACGGCGTTGCGTTTGAGCTCGGGGATGGCGACGACGCTGCCGCCGATCTCGATCTCGCCGCGCGTGCCGGCGAGCGACAGCCTGACATGGAACCACTCGCCGTCGGGGTACGAGACCGGCGTGCAGTACCGCGGGCCGGTGTAGATCTGCCAGCCCGAGAGTTTGTGGAACACGGGCGAGTATTGATTCGCGTCGGGCATGCCGCCCATGTGCTGGCGAAGATAAAACTCCTCGTAATCGTCCGCACTCTCCATGCGGAACATCACCCCGCTGAAGCCGCGGGCCAGGCGGAAGGCGACGTCGAACTCGATGACGCCGTCCTGCAGCGCGGCGCCGTCGAGGACCGCGCGCCCATCCTTGAGGAAGAGCGCCTGCTTGCCGCGGTACTCCTCGGTGCGGCTCTCCTTCGCCTCGATCTTCCAGCGCGGCGAGTCGAAGGCGACGGAGTCGGCGGCGGTCGGGCGAGCGGCGGCGACCGCCGCCATCACCGCCCACCCGCCGAACGTCTCCGACACCGCGAAGGCCAGCTCGTTATCGCCCTTCTGCAGCGGCAGGGCGAGCGACTCCCACAGACCGACGAGCCCGAGGGACGCGTAGTCGCGCGCGGCGAAGCCGTCGTTGCCGGCGTAGAGGAGACGTCCGTTCAAATACACGCGAACGCGGTCGCTGTAGCCGAAGGCGATCTCGCGCGTCGCCGCTTCGTCGGAATGAAGCGTCGTGCGCGCGATCACCGTCTCGGCTCCGGGGGCGACGCCGGCGAGGCGCGCCAGGTTGGCGATGCCGTTGCTCTCCACCGCCAGCTTCGTCCACCGCAGCGGCATGGACGGCAACTGCGTCTGCCCTTGCAGCGACTTCTCCGCGAACGGCGTCGAGACTTCCCAGCTCGTCACCACGCCCGCAGGTATCGTCTCCGGGGCCGGCGCCTTGCCGCGCAGCGTCACCGGGCCGGGATGAAACTCGAAGTTCGCGAAGTGCGCCCCTTCCGTCGCGGCGAACACGCCGAGGCCGCCCTCCATCGCGGCGCGCTTGAGGTCAGGGATCGGCAGCACCTCGTGATTGATCTCCACCTCGCCGCGCGAGCCGGCGATCGACAACTTCACGTGGAACCACTCGCCGTCCGGATACGTCACCTTCGCGTCGTAGCGTGGCCCGGTGTAGATCTGCCAGCCCCACAGCTTGTGAATGACCGGCGTGTACTGGCTGGCGTCGGGCTTGCCGCTGAGGTGCTGGCGGAGGTAGACGAGCTCGTAGTTGTCGGCGTCCTCGATGCGGAACTGCACGCCGCTGAAGCCCTGCCCGAGGTGGAAGGCGACGTCGAAGTCGACCACGCCGTCCTCTAGCTTCGCGTCGGCGATCCGGGCCACGCCATCCTTGAGGTAGAGCGCCTGCTTGCCGCGGTACTCCTCGACGCGGCTTTCCTTCCCCTCGATCTTCCAGCGAGGGGAGTCGAAGGGCACGGAGTCGGCGAATGCGTACGTAGCGACGAGGGCGAGCGTGAGCGCGGCGAAGAATCTCATGCGCGCAAGATGCGCCGCGCGCGTCAGGAAAGATTGGAAGAATCGGACTCGGCGAAGCGCTCGCGGTGCAGCGCCGCGGGCGTGAAGCCGGTGAACGCGGAAAACTCGTGGATCATGTGGGCCTGATCGGAGTAGCCGAAGCGGAGCGCCGTGCCGGCCCAGTCGACGCTGCGCACGCCGTCCGTCGCGGCGAGGACGCGGTGAAAGCGGATCATCCGCGCCGCCGCCTTCGGCGACATGCCGACCGCCGAGGTGAACGCCCGCCGCAGGTGCCGCGAGCTCAGGCCGACAAAGTCCGCCAGCGCCT
>DATELQ010000076.1:0-26582 GCA_035276475.1 Thermoanaerobaculia bacterium
AGCCACTCGGCGCCGGCGACGCGCGGCTTGATGTCGAATGCCGCGGCGCGGTGCAGCGGCGGCGTCAGCGCATCGGATTCCCATCGCGGCGCGCCGCCGTCATCGACGTAGCGCAGCGAAATGTGTCTTGGCGCGTCGGACGTGTACGGAGGCAGCACGAGCGCCATGGCAATGCAGACGACGGCCGCCACCCAAATCGCCGACGTGAGTGCGCGGCGCAGCTCCGCCGCAGCGAGGAGCGGCGCGAATGTCGTTGTCACCAGCGCAAGGTCCGCCGCCGTCACCGGCAGCGACGGCTGGCCGAGGGCGTCGTAGAGCGCGAAGGCGAGCGGGAAGTGGATGATCGCGGCGATCGCGCCGCAGACGACGGCCAGGCCGCCTTCGTCCGCCTCGCGCGCCGCGCGCACGATCGCGCAGACCGCCAGCGCCGTCGCCGGGACGAGCGTCAGGTAGACGGCGCCCGGCAGCACCATCGCCAGCGAGATCGAGAGGACGCACCAGCAGACCGCGATGCCGAGAAAGAGACCGTCGAAGCCGGCGTAGCCGTAGAGCCACCGACCCGCGGCGATCGCCGAGCCGATACCGATCAGCCACATCGCCGCGATCGCCGGCCCCGGCTGCGCCACCCACGTCGCGCCGAGCGCGCGGAAGCCGCTGATCCACGTCGCCAGAAAACCGAGGAGAAAGGCCAGGAAGAGCGCGATGAAGAACGCGGCCACGCCCATCGTCACCGCGCGCGCCGTCGTCACGCCGTCGCGCAGCCGCACCAGCGCCGCGGCGATGACGAGGATGAGCATCAGGATCGACAGCATCATCGACCAGCGCTGCGGCCACCAGACGATGAAGAAGGAGAGGACGTCGAACCACACCGCGTTGTCGTCGGAGGTGCGCCGCAGCTCCGTCGCCGCGAGCGCGCGCGCCATGGCCAGGAGGTGCTCGCCGTGGTGCTGCAGCGTGCGCGGCGTGATGTTCGCGGGCGTGTCGAGCGGCGTGTGGTAGTGCGCGACGTTGCCGATGTTCGCGAAGTTGAGACCCTGGTAGCCGGCGCGCTTGAAGACGGTGAGGTCGGTGTCGTTCGGCAGGAGCTCGTAGATGTTGAAAAAGAGCGAGCTCGTGGCCGGCCGCGGCAGCGCCCGCGCGACGATCGGCAGGAGCCACTGGTTGTGCCGGCTGGTCTCGAAGAGGAAGCTCGGGCCGCTCGTGCCGCGCGCCTCGACGTTGACGACCACGGCGACGCCGCGCGCCGCATCCGCATCGGCCACGAATCCTTCCGCCCCGATCAGCCCCTGCTCCTCGGCGTCGGTAATGAGGAAGACGATGGGGTTGCGCGTCCGCTCGTTGCGCACGGCGCGGGCGATCTCCAGCATCGCCGCGACGCCGTTGCCGTCGTCGCTCGCGCTCGGGCCGGCGCCGACGGAGTCGTAGTGGGCGACGAGGAGGACGACGTCGCCCGGCGCATCGCCGGGACGGCGGGCGATGACGTTCGCCACCGGCGCACACGACGCGTAGGGGTTGCAGGCGAAGCGCTGCTCGATGGCGGTGGCGTAGCCGAGGGCGCGGAAGCGGGCGACGAGGCGGTCGCGCACGGCGTCGTGCTCGCGGCTTCCGGTCGGGTGCGGCTGGTCGCCGATGACCTCGCGGTGGAGTGCGAGCGCGCGCTCGGCGGAGAAGTCGCCGGCGGGAGCGGACGCCGGTACCGGCACCGGACCGCGGAAGCGCGCCAGCGCGGCGGCGAGGATGGCGGCGAAGACAAGAAGGACGATCGCCGGCGCTCGTTTCCGCATGTGCGCCGAATTTTAGCTTGACCGGCGGGTCTTTACTGTATTAGTGTCTTAATACACCGAAAGGAGCTGATATGAAACTCATCGTTGCCGCCCTTCTTCTCGCCGCCGCTACGTACAAGCCGACCGACGCCGAGCGCGCCCGTTGGACCTACCACGACATGCGCTCGATCCAGACCGCCATCGAGGCGTACGCCACCGACCACAACCGCTATCCCGATGTGAAGGACATGAGCGCCCTTCTCCCGCTCGTGCAGCCGATCTACATCATGACTCTGCCGACGCACGACGCCTGGGGCCATCCGTATCGGATCGAGTCGACGGAGAAGTCGTACCGGATCATCAGCGCCGGCGCGGACGGGAAGTTCGACGAGGCGTCGTGGGGGACGCCGGGGAAGAACCTGGCGTTCGACGCCGACGCGGTCATCGACCACGGCAAGTTCACCCGCCAGTGGGCCTTCAAGTAAACCTTCCCGGCAGGCCTCCGTACTGGTTCGGAAACGGAGGCCTGCCATGACCCGACGATTCTTCGCCCTCGCGCTGTTCCTCGCCGCCGCCACCGCCGGCGCATCGACGCTGGAGGAGGCGCTCGACCGCACCGTCGACGTCCGCCCCGGTGCGCGCCTGACGCTCGACAACGTGAACGGCCGCGTGACGGTGACGGCGTGGAACCAGCCGCGCGTGCGCATCCACGCGCTGCGCCACGTCGAAGGGCGCGACGCCAAGCTCGTCCAGCAGACGATGGCGGGCCTCGTCAACATCGCCGCCGACAGCAGCGGCGTGCGCATCCATACGAACCATCCGCAAGGCTCCAACGGCTTCTTCGCCTGGCTGGCGGGCGAGACGGTGGAGACGCGCGTCCACTACGAGATCACGGTGCCGCAGAACATGAACCTCGACGTCGAGACGGTGAACGGCACGCTGACGGCGAACAACGTCAGCGGCGCGCTCCGCTTCGCCACGGTGAACGGCCGCATCACCATCGAGCGCTGCGCCGGCGAGCTCGACGCCTCGACGACGAACGGCGGGATCGCCGCGGAGATGCTGGCGCTGACGCCCGGCCGCCCGGTGAAGCTGAGCACGACGAACGGCCGCATCATGGTAGCCGTGCCGCGCACGATCGCCGCGCGCGTCGACGCCTCGACGTCGAACGGCTCGATCAACTCCGAGCTACCCGTGCAGGCGCACACGTCGAGCCGCAACGAGCTGCGCGGCACGATCAACGGCGGCGGCAACGCGGAGCTGAGCCTGCACACGACGAACGGGTCGATCGATATCAAAGCCCGCTAGGGTACGGTTCCACCCGAACGCGCACGCCCAACCGCTTCTCGGCGAAGGCCTGAACCGCCTTCGCCGAATTCGTTTTGGACACGACCTGCACGACGAAGCGCGCCGGCTCGCTTCGCTCGATGATCTCGGTATTCGCGACGCGGATGCCGCGAAGCGACGTTCCGAACGGGAATAGCACCGTTGTCCGCGCACGCTCCTCGATCGTCCCGCCGCCGAATGAGCTGAAGCCGTGTTCGAACGCTTCGTGCCGCGCGCCGGGAACCTGCTTCGCCAGGTCGTCGAAGGCGCGCTGCAGCCGTGCCAGGGCCTCCGCACGCACGCGCTCCGTCGCTGCATCCCATTGCGCGCGGTCTTCGGGAATGTCTGCGGTTGCCGTCGCCTAATGGTGATCCGCGGCAGGCGCTGATCGGCGCCGCGGAGAAGAAATGCAGTCATGGCATCGCGAACGACCGCATCGAGCCGTCGCTCTGCCGGAACGTGATGAGCCAGTCGTCCGCAGGCGTGGTGTTGCGCGTGTTCGTTGCAGCCGATGAGGCGCACGAGCTCCGCGACGCCGGCGGGATCCATGATCAGGGCCGCCTCGCGCCCGCCGGGGCCGTCGAGCGGCTCCTGCGTGATCAGCACGGCGTCGGCGGCGACGCTGCACGGCGTTTGCGCGGCGAGCAGCGTGGCCAGAAGGATCGGCATCAGCATGCCGCGATGATCGCACGGTCCTATACTGCCCTCATGCCCCCACTGCCGCCGATTCCCGTCGTCACGACGATCGACGAAGTCATCGCCGCCATCCAGACGATCGTCGCTTGGTCGAAGCAGAACCAGAGCCGCCTCGGATATTTCGGCGCGCTCTACAAGCGGATCACCATCGCGATTCGTGCGGCGATCAACGCCGGCAAGTTCCAGAACGGACCGCGCATGGTGCGGCTCGACGTCACCTTCGCCAGCCGCTACTTCGCCGCGCTGAACGGCTACTTCCATCCCGGCGACTACCCGCAGCCGTCGCACGCGTGGCGCGTCGCGTTCGACGGGGCGCTGCACCCGGAGCCGATCATCGTCCAGCACATGCTCGCCGGCGTGAACGCGCACATCGATCTCGACCTCGGCATTGCCGCCGAGGAGGTCGCGCCGGCGTTTGAGCTGCCGTCGCTGCACGCCGACTTCAACACCGTCAACGCGGTGCTGGCCGAGCAGGTCTCCACCGTCGTCGACGAGATCGACGACCTCTCGCCGGTCCTCTCCGACATCTACGACGTGCTGATGCGGGACGAGATCGACCTCATCGACGATGGCCTGAAGATCTTCCGCGACGCGGCGTGGCACTTCGCCGAGGTGCTGGCGGCGGAGCTGCCGCCGCTCCATCCGCCGACCATCATGCTGCGCGACCTCGAAGTGGCGAAGTTCGGGACGCTCATCTTCTATCCGCCGCCGCTCCTGGCCACGATCGTCGGCGTCATCGCCTCGCGCGAGAGCCGCGACATCGTGCACAACATCGAGGTGCTCGACGCCATCGCCTCGCAGCCGCTCGCATGACGCTTACCGACGCGCGCCTGCAACTGCATTGGGCGGCGCAGCTCGCCGCGACGGTGGGCCGCACGCTCGCACCGCCGCGCGCCGACGACAGCCACACGAGCTTCCGCTGGGTGAACGGCGCGCTCGTGCAGGAGGATGAATTCCGCTCCGGCCTTCGCCTCCACGACCTCACGCTCCTCCTCGGCGATCGCGAATTCGCGCTCGACGGCCGCACGATCGACGACGGCTTCGCCTGGCTCCAGTCGCAGCTGCCCGGCCTGCGCAGGGAGTTCAACGAGCCGATGCCGCACCACGCCGTCGCCGACGGCGCGCCGTTCTCGCTCAACGATCGCGCCGCGTTTGAAGAGTTGTCGCGCTGCTACGCCGAGGCGGCGCGGCTGCTGCGGCCGATCCACGACGACGTGCGCGCGTGGCCGCACCACTTCGACATCGCCACGCTCCTCGAATTCGACGGCGGGCGCTCCATCGGCGCCGGCCTCTCGCCCGGCGACGCGTCGTGCGACGAGCCGTACTGGTACGTCAACCACACGCCCGCGACGTCGCGCCGCGACTTCCCGCCGCTCGCCGGCGGCGGCACGTGGACAACGGACGGGTGGGTGGGCGCGATGCTGCCGGTGTCGCGCGGCGGCGACGCGCAGGCGTTTCTCGACTCCGCCATCGCGGCGTCACGGATGATGATCGGAGAGCACGCGTAGCAGTCCGTCGTGCAAGTCGTAAATCAGCGCGTACACCGTGATGTCGCCGCGGCCCCGCACGACGTCCGACTGCCGCAGCTTCGAGGCCTGCTCGAGCACGTTGAGCTCGCAGAGACGGTCGGCGCGTTTGTCGATGTCGCCGATCGCCTGCAGCTCCGCGGCGTGCGCCGCCGCGACGTGCCGCAGCGGCATGAGCCACCGGTCGACGTGCATCATCCCGCCGACCGACGGCAGCGGCTCGACGACGGCGCGCACGCCGCCGCAGCCGTAGTGCCCGCAGACGATGAGCCGCCGCACCTGCAGCACCTCGACCGCGTACTGCACGACCGACATGCAGTTCGCGTCGCCGCCGACGACGAGGTTGGCCACGTTGCGGTGCACGAAGAGCTCGCCCGGCGCCATGCCGATGATCTCGTTGGCCGGCACGCGGCTGTCCGAGCAGCCGATCCACAAGAACTCCGGCCGCTGGATACCGCACAGGCGCTCGAAAAAGTCGGGCGTGCGCGCGCGCAGCCCTTCCGACCACTCGCGGTTGCGGCGCAGCAGATCCTGAAGAGTTTTCATCGGTGGCGATGCGTGCGGCGGCAGGAGCGCGCGCCGATCGGTTCGTGAACGACGCTGACGGCGCCATCGCACGCGACGCGGTAGCGGTAAATCGGCGCATCGAGGTCGAGCGGCGGCCGCGCGCGCGGCACGACGCGCTTGATCGGCGTGATCTCGACGCGGCGAATGAGCTCGGTGTCGGGCGGCGTGATGGCGAGCGAGGCGGCCAGAACCGCCGCGCGCGTCTGCGACCTCGAGTCGTTGGGCATCAACACAACATTACACGATCGTGAGCGTCGCTCATTCCGCCGTCACGTACGCGGCGGTGATCCCGCCGTCGACGAGGAACGTCGATCCGTTCACATACGACGCCTCGTCGCTCGCCAGGAACAGCGCGGCGTTCGCCATCTCCTCGGCGCGCGCAAAGCGGCCGGGCGGGATGTGCACGAGGCGCCGCTGCCGCCGTGCGGGGTCGGACAGGAGCTCCGCGAGCAGCGGCGTCTCGACCGGGCCGGGGCAGAGGGCGTTGCAGCGGATGTTCTTGCGCGCGAACTCGACGGCGATCTCGCGCGTCATCGACAGCACGCCGCCCTTCGACGCGGTGTAGGCGATCTGCGGCGTGGCCGCGCCGAGGATCGCGACGAACGACGCGGTGTTGATGATCGCGCCGCCGCCTGCACGCAGCAGCGCCGGGATCTCGTACTTGCACCCGAGGAACACGCCCTTGAGATTGATGTTGATGACGAGGTCCCAGATGTCTTCGGACGTGTTCGTGACCGAGTCGTCGTCGGGATGGAAAACACCGGCGTTGTTGAAGGCGACGTCGAGCCTTCCGTAGGTCGTCTCCGCAAACGCGACCATCGCCTCGGCGTCCTTCGCCTTCGACACGTCCGCGGCAAATGCGGCGCCGCCGACCTCGCGCGCCGTCGCCTCGGCGGTCTCGCTTTTCAAATCGACGCAGACGACCCTCGCCCCCTCGCGCGCGAACAAACGCGCCGAGGCTTGGCCGATGCCGCTGCCGGCTCCCGTGATCAGTGCGACTTTGTCTTTTAGTCTCATGCCATCTCGAAGTAGCGGCGGCGCTCCCAATCGGTCACCACCGCATCGAATTTGCGCTGCTCGGTGCGGAAGAAGTGGAGGTAGTGCTCGACGACGTCCTCGCCGAACGTGGCCCGCGCCCACTCCGACTCGGCGAGCGCGTCGATCGACTCGTTCAATGACTGCGGCACGTGCGGCAGCTCCGCGGCGGCGTAGACGTCGCCCTCGAACGCCGGTGGCGGCTCGATGTGGTGCTCGATGCCGTCGAGTCCCGCGGCCAGCGCGGCGGCGAAGGCGAGGTAGGGATTCGCGTCGGCGCCCGGCGCGCGGCACTCGATCCGCAGCGCCGGCCCGTGTCCGACGATGCGGAAGCCTGCCGTGCGGTTGTCGTGCGACCAGGCGATGCCGGTCGGCGCGAACGAGCCGGCCACGTAGCGCTTGTACGACGCCGGATACGGCGCGAAGAAGGCGAAGGTCTCGCGGATGTGCTTCATCCATCCGCCGAGGAACCAGCGGAACGTGTCGGAGTCGACGCTGTTGAACTGCGGTTTTTTGCCGCGCTCGTCCCACAGGCTCATATGGATGTGGCAGCTCGAGCCGGCGTGGCGCTCGTCCCACTTGGCCATGAACGTGACGGCGTGGCCCTTCTGCCAGGCGATCTCCTTCGCCGCATGCTTGTAGATCGAGTGCCGGTCCGCCATCTCCAGCGCCTCGGCGTACCGCAGTCCGATCTCCTGCTGCCCCGGCCCCCACTCCCCCTTCGACGACTCGACCGGGACGCCGCTGCGCTCCAAGTGGTTGCGGATCGCGCCGATGAGGTGCTCTTCCTTCGTGCCCTGGAGGATGTGGTAGTCCTCGATCACGCGGCCGATCGGCGTGGCATTGATGAAGCCCTTCTCGGCGACCTGCTCGTACGAGTCCTTGAAGACGTAGAGCTCGAGCTCCGACGCGGCCATCACGCTGAAGCCGCGCTCCGCGGCGTGCGCGAGCTGGCGGCGGAGGATGCTGCGCGGCGCGAACGGCACGAGCTCGCGCTTGTCTTCGCGGTAGACGTCGCAGAGGACGAGCGCCGTGCGCTCGAGCCACGAGGCGATGCGCAGCGTCTCGAAGTCAGGGATGGGGCGGAAGTCGCCGTAGCCCTTCGCCCACGACGTGAAGGCGTAGCCCGGCACCGGGTCCATCTCCATGTCGCAGGCGAGGAGGTAGTCGCACGCGTGCAGCCCGTGGGCGATGACTTCGTCGACGAAGAAGCGCCCCACGATGCGTTTGCCGACGAGGCGGCCGTACATGTCAGGGAACGCGGCGATGACGGTGTCGATCTCATCGTCCGCGACCATGCGCTTGAGCGTGTCGATGTCGATTCGGCCTTGCATTACGTCACGTCGATATACACCGTTTTCCACTCCGTGTACGCATCGAGCGCCTGCAAGCCGAGCTCGCGCCCGACGCCGCTCTTCTTCACGCCGCCGAACGGGGCCTCGAGGTGCACGCTGCTGCCGGAGTTGATGGAGAGGTTGCCGGTCTGCACCGCGCGCGCCACGCGCATGGCGCGGCCGACGTCGCGCGTCCAGATCGAGCCGGAGAGACCGTAGTCGCTGTCGTTGGCGAGCTTGACGCCTTCTGCTTCATCTTGGAATGGCATCACGGTGACGACCGGACCGAAAATCTCCTCGCGCACGATGCGCATCTCCGGCGTGGCGTCGACGAAGACGGTCGGATTGACGAAGCATCCGTTGCCGCTGCCGCCGGTGGCGAGCGTGGCCCCCTCGGATTTGCCGGCGTCGATATAGTCGCGGACGCGGCGGCAGTGCGCGGTCGTGACGAGCGGGCCCATCTCCGTAGCGTCGGCGAGCGGATCCCCGACAGCGACTTTTTCAAACGCGTCGACGAGCGCGCGCGAGAAGCGGTCGTAGATCGGTTGATGGATGAGGATGCGGCTGCGCGCGCAGCAATCCTGCCCTGCGTTGCCGAGGGAGCTGCTGACGGCGGATGCGACGGCGCGTGAGAAATCGCAGTCGTCGAAGACGATGTTCGCCGACTTCCCGCCGAGCTCGAGACTGACGCGCTTGATGTCGTGCGCGGCGAGCTCCATCACGCGCACGCCGACCTCCGTCGAGCCGGTGAACGCGACTTTTCTGACGAGCGGATGGCGCAGAATCGCCTCGCCAACTTCGCTCCCGCTCCCGGTGACGACGCTGAACACGCCCTCGGGGAAGCCGGCGTCGAGCGCGAGCTCGCCGAGGCGCAGCGCCGTGAGCGGCGTCTGCTCGGCGGGCTTGAGGACGACGCAGTTCCCCATCGCCAGCGCCGGCGCGCTCTTCCACGAGGTGATGGCGATCGGAAAGTTCCACGGCACGATCACGCCGCAGACGCCGACCGCCTCGCGGAACGACAGCAGGACTCCCGGCGCCGCCCCGGGGATGGTCTGCCCGCCGATTTTGTTCGTCGTGCCGGCGTAGAACTCGAAGCAGTCCGCCGCGAGCGCCACCTCGTCGCGCGAGTCGCGGACCGGCTTCCCCACGTTGCGCGACTCCGTCTTCGCCAGCTCATCGGCATTCTCCCGAATCAGATTCGCGAGTTTGAGGAGGATGCGTCCCCGCTCCCGCGTATTGATCGCCTGCCACTTCGCAAACGCCGCGTGCGCCGCGCGCACGACGCGGTCGACGTCGTCCGCCGTCGCGCGCGGGATCGTGGCGAGGGTCGTCCCCGTCGCCGGCTCGATCAGTTCGAAAGAGGACACGCCCGCCATTTTGCAAATTTAGGTCCGTGTAGGTCCCTCTCCCCGCTGCGCGGGGAGAAGGTGGCGCGCAGCGCCGGGTGAGGGGCGCCACCTCCCGAGGTATCCTCGGGGCGCGATGGTGCACGCGCCGCCTCAGATTCGCTCGCACGCTCGCGAGATGCGGAAGGAGCCGACGCGCTCCGAGGACCGGATGTGGTCATGGCTGCGGAATCGCCGCTTCGGCAACTACAAGTTTCGAAGGCAGCACCCCGTCGGTGATTACATCCTCGACTTCTACTGCGCCGAGTTGAAGATCGCGATCGAACTGGATGGCGCGGGTCACGAGGTCGACTGTATCGCCGAACGCGACAAACGGCGCACCAGGTATCTGGAAAAGCAGGGAATCATGGTCGTTCGCATCGAGAACAATCAGATGCGCTGCGAGCCTGACATCGTGAGCGACACGATTCAGTGGGCGATCGATAAACGGAAGTGAAGCGTGCGCCCCTCACCCGGCGCTGCGCGCCACCCTCTCCCCGCGCAGCGGGGAGAGGGACCTCGAGGCGTCAATCCACCGCCGGCATCTCCGCCACCGGCTCCGACGTCACCGTGTGCCACGCAATCGCCGCCAGCACCACGACCGCGCCGGCGATGGCGTAGAACGACGGGCGCTCGCCGAGGAAGAGGAACACCCAGATCGGATTCGAGACCGGCTCGAGCATCCCGGTCAGCGACGCCTGCGTGGCCGTCACGTGCTCCAGGCCCTTTACGAAGAAAAAGTACGCAAGCGCGATTTGGAAGATACCGAGGAAGGCTAGGACAAAGAACGAGCGCGGGGTTAGAGCAAGGTCGTCAAAAATGAAGGGCAGCATGGCGGCGGCGCAGGCGAGATTGCCCCACGTCACCGCCGCCTGCGCGGCGGGTTGCTCGCGGCGGAGCGACAGGATCAACGCGGCGAAGAAGACGCTCGAGATCAGGGCCATGGCGTTCCCCGACATCCCGCGCGTCTCGAAGCGGCCGACGAAGAAGAGGGCCATGCCGCCGATCGCCGCCGCGATCGCGCCGACGTCGCGCCCGCGCATCGGCTCGCGCAGCACGATCGGCGAGAAGAGCAGCACCCAGACCACGCCGGCGTACTGCAGAAAGATCGCATTCGCTGCGGTCGTCCACTTCGTGGCCACCACGAAGGACGTCAGGCACGCGCCGTAGCTGACGATCGAGGCGAGGAACGCCGGTGTCGATTGCCAGCGGCGGCCCCAGACGCGGCGCCGGAGGAACAGCATCAGCGCCACGGCGGCGAAGAGCGACCGGTAGAACGTCACCTTCAGCGGCGCGTCGGGAATCGCTTTGATGCCGATGCCGCCGGTGGACCAGAGGAGCGCCGCGACGACGATGTAGAGAATTCCGCGGCGCTGCTCCGTCATGCGCCGCGGATTCTACGTTCAGTTCGAGTAGAAGCTCCCGCTCCGGTCCATGCGCGCGCGGATCTCGCTCTCCGCCGGAGGACACTGCATCTGCGGCTCCTCGGGCGGCGGTACGACGGCGGCGCATTCGCGCACCAGCTCGGCCAGCGTGTCGATCTCCAGCGGCTTGCTCAGCACTGCGCCGACGCGTGAATGGATGAGCGGCTTCGACTCCGTGCTGCGCACGGCGACGATGAACGTCGGCGCATCGGGGTGCTCCGTCTCGAAGAGGCGCAGGAACTCCGCGGCCTCGTCGTCGGGCAAATCGGCGTCGAGCAGGATCAGCGCGTAGTCGCAGGTCATCGTTCTCTCGATCGCCTCCACGGCGTTCGTGGCCGTGTCGACGGCGAGCGGCTGGTGCCGCAGGATCGTGAACAACATCACCCGCAGCACGTCGTTGTCTTCGACGATCAGAACTCGTGATTCATTTGCCATGCGGGAGGAAATTCCAAAAGGTATGCCATTTCAGTTGACGTCGCCGCCTCCCTGACCGGGGCGGATTGGGTTGCTTTGCGGCGGCGGGCATCCGGTCGACTGCTCGACCTCGCGGCCGTCCGCGCAGGCCACCACGATGTCGAGGAGGAGCTCGACGTCGAACGGCTTGCGGATCGTGCCGGCGACGACGTCCGGGTTCATCGCCCCCGGGGCCATGCCGGCCGTGAGGACGATCGCCAGCGGCCGGTCGCTCTTCGGCTGGGTGGCCATCCAGTCGAGCACTTCCCAGCCGTTCTTGACCGGCATCATCAGATCGACGAGCGCGACCGCGTAGCGGCAACGCTGCATCGCCTCGATGGCCTCCTCACCGTGGCGGGCCCGGTCGACGGCGAAGCCGCGCCGCCGCAGCACGGTGAAGAGCAGCGTGCGGATCGCTTCGTCGTCGTCGATCACTAAAACCCGTCTCTCACGCTCCATTGCACAGTAGATTGAGCAATTCCCGAGCCGTGTTATTGGCGTACGCCGAGCGATTCGCGGCTCTCCGCGCGCGTTGCGGCGGACGGTTGCGTCTCGGTGAAAAGCGTCACCATCTCGCGGTTGAACGCCGGCAGGTCGTCGGGCTTGCGGCTGCTGACCCACGTGCCGTCGCGGATGCACTCCTTGTCCTGCCACGTGGCGCCGGCGTTGCGCAGATCGTCCTGCAGCGTCGGCCAGCTCGTCATCGTATGCCCGCGCACGAGGCCGGCGGAGACGAGCAGCCACGGCCCGTGGCAGATGACGGCGACCGGCTTGCCGGCGCGGTCCATCTCCTGCACGAACTGCTGCGCCTTCTTTTCGATGCGGAGCGCGTCCGCGTTGATGACGCCGCCCGGCAGCATCACGGCGTCGAAGTCGGCCGCGTCGGCCTTCGACAGCGGCAGGTCGCACTTGAACTTGTCGGCCTTGTCGTGGTGCTTAAAGCCCTGCACCTCATCCTTCGGCGCGATCAGCACGCACGTCGCGCCCGCTTGCTCCAGCGCCTCGCGCGGGCTCGTCATCTCGATCTGCTCGAAGCCATCGGTGACGAGGATGGCCACACGTTTCCCTTTGAGCTCGTTTGCCATGAGTTGCCTCCGCGGATGGAGGTGCAAGTTGCGCGCTACTTCACCAGCGCAAGAATCTGCCGGAACTCGTCCGTATCGGCGGCGCCGAGGAGCTCGAAGAGGGCCATCTCGGTCGAGCTCAGCTTCGCGCCTTCGCCGGCCATCCGCTGCAGCGCGATCGATTTGTTCTCTGCCGTACGCGAGGAGACCGCGTCGGCGATGATGGTGACCTGGTAGCCGGCCGCGAGCAGATCCGTGACCGTTTGATAGACGCAGACGTGCGCCTCCACGCCGGCGACGACGATCTGCTTCCTGCGTAGTTGCCGCAGCGCGGCCTGGAGCTCGCCCGCGGCGTTGGCGGAGAAGCAGTTCTTCTCGATCGGCGTGTAGCCGAACGTCTCCTCGAAGGCGCGGCGGACGCGCGGTACGGTTCCGCCGAGGCCTTTGACGTACTGTTCCGTGAGGAGCGGTGGGACGTCAAGGACGTGGCAGCCGCGCACGAGGCGCTCGACGTTGGCCTCCACTTCGCCGGCGCGGTCGATCGCCGGCATCAACTTCTCCTGCACGTCGATGACGAGAAGGAGCGCTTCGTGGCGGGAGAGGCGAGTCATGGCGTGATCTTACGTGACGACGTGCTGCGGGCGTTCGCCGCGCAGGAATCGCGCCACGTCCGTCGCGGCGATGCGGGCCATGGCGCTGCGCGTCTCCTCCGTTGCCGAGCCGATGTGTGGCAGTGCCACGACGTTCGGCAACTTCAAGAGGCGCGGATTCACGCGCGGCTCGTCTTCGTAGACGTCGAGCCCGGCGCCGCGGAGCTGGCCGCCCTCGAGCGCGTCGCAGAGCGCGCTCTCGTCGACGAGCTTGCCGCGCGCGGTGTTGATGAGGAACGCGCCGCGTTTCATTGCCGCCAGCGCGTCGGCGTCGATCAGGTGCGTCGTCTCGCGCGTCAGCGGCGCGTGCAGCGATACGATGTCCGAGGTCGCCAGCAGCTCGTCGAGCGGTTCGCCGCGGCGCACGCCCATCACTTCCATCCCGAACGCCCGCGCGCGTTCTGCAACCGCAGTCCCGATGCGTCCCATGCCGACGATGCCGAGGCGCTTCCCCTGGAGCGACATGCCGAGGAGGTGGAGCGGCTCCCAAATGCACTCACCCGTGTTGCGCACCTCGTCGGCCCCTTCGATCACGCGCCGCAGCACCGCCAGGATGAGCGCCATCGTCAGATCCGCCGTCGCCTCGGTGAGCACACCGGGCGTATTCGTGATGATGATGCCGAGCTCGCGCGCCGCGTCGACGTCGACGTTGTTGTAGCCGACGGCGTAGTTCGCGACCATGCGCAGGTTCGGGTTCGCCGCCAGGACGCGCCGCGTCAGCGGGTCCGACAGCAGCGTGATCGCCGCGTCGGCCTCGGAAAGGATGGTGATGATGTCGTCTTCGCTGCGGGCCTGCTCGGTCGGATGCTCGACGAGGTCGGCGAGCGGCGCGAGGATCTCGCGCGCGATCGACGGGTACTCCGCGGTGAGGACGACGGTGTATCTCATCGTTTGCGCGAGAGCAGCCACCCGACCACGAACACCGTCCCCCCGATGAACAGTAGCCGCACCTCCATCTGCACGTTGTCGTGAAACATCCCGTACGAGAAGCCGATCGGCAGGATGATCAGGCCGGCGATCTGGAGCAGACGTCCGATCGTCGGGATCATTGCGCCTCGTCGATCGCGATCGTGATCACGCGGTCGCCGCGCTCCGTCTGGTCGGCCACGCCGCTCATCCCCGCCGTCACGCGCCCGAAAATCGTGTAGCCGCCGTCGAGGTGCGGCTGCGGCGAGTGCGTGATGAAGAACTGCGAGCCGCCCGTGTCGGGGCCGGAGAGGGCCATGCCGACCGCGCCGCGCGTGTACTTTTGCAGGTTGATCTCGTCGCGGATCGCGTAGCCGGGGCTCCCCTCCATGTCGTTGCGCGGGTCGCCGCCCTGGAGCACGAAGTTCGGCACAACGCGCATGAACGTCGTGTCGTTGAAGTAACCGGCGCGGGCGAGCTTGGTGAAGTTCCACGCCGTCAGCGGCGCCTCCTGCGTCAAGAGCGCCAGGATGATGTTGCCGCGCGTCATGTGGATCGTCGCCGTGTGCGGGTCCTTCGACCACTGCACGATCTCCGCATACTCTGCGACTGGGCGCTCGACCGGCAGCGGCGTGTAGTGCGGCCGCGGCTTCCCGAGCTCCACGATCGCGTCGGCGGCGACGCGGCGGATGACCGGATCGCTGTCGCCGAGAAGCGGTCGGAGATGTTCCTCGTCGAGGTTGCGCACCGCCGTGACGCGCGCGTCGTTCTGCTTGTCCTTCCGCGCCCGCTCCTCGGCTGCGACGAACACGGCGAGGCGGTCGGGCGCCTTCGTCTTCGAGAAGCGATCGAGGGCGTAGCCGCGCACGACCGGATCGGGATCGTCGAGCGCGGCGCGGATGCGGTCGATCTGCGCGTCGGCCTTGTCGTCCGGAATCGTGCTGATCGTGTAGATGCGGGCGAGCGTCGACGGATCGTTTGCCCACTTGATGCGCGCGCTCTCCGCGACCGCGCCACCCGACTCGAGCACGCGCACTTTCGCCCAGTCGCTCAGGTCCGCGGGCAGCAGCGACTCGTCGTTCAGATGCTTGGCGATCGCGCCGGCGGCGATCTCGCGGTCCCATCGCGAGCCGCTCGCCGCGATCTCCAGCAACCGCTTGCGCGCCTCCTCGTTCTTCACCGCGTACCAGCCGAGCGTCTCTGTGGCCATGGCGCGCACGCCCGGATCGGGATCGTCGGTGAGGTTGACGATGGCGGCCGCGTCGGTCGACTCGACCGACTTCGCGTCCTTCGCGGCGATGCGGCCGATGGCGACGGCAGCGTTCGTGCGCACCCACGGCTGCGAGTCGACGAGCGCGTTCATCAGGCCCGGGAGCGACTCCGGCGAGGCGATCCCGCCGAGGGCGCGGACGACGTACGAGCGCGTGAGCGTGTCGGGGTCGGTGAGGAGGAGCTCGAGCTTGGCGCGCGCCGGCGCATAGGCGCGGCGGCCGAGGGCGTACGCGGCCTCGCGGCGGATCTCGGTCGACGGCGATTCAAGCTCGCGCGCCGCCGCCTCGGACGCCTCATCGCTGCGGAAGCGGAAGAGGAAGCGGACGGCGCGCGCGTGCACGCCCGGCCGCGCGTCCTTGAGCGCCTCGGCGTACGTCGCGAACGGCAGCTTCGGTGCGAGCTTCGACAGCGCCTCGACCGCTTCGCCGGCGACGTCGCCGTCTTTGTCGGCGACGAACGTCAGCAACGCCGGCGCGGAGGCGAGATCGGCGATCTGTCCGAGGGCGAAGGCGGCGGTGGCGCGGACGTTGGGGTCGGCGTCGGCGGTGAGCGGGGCGAGCGCTGCGACGATCGGAGCATGCGCGTTCGCCGGCCCGATGCGCGCGAGCATCATTGCCGCGCGCTGGCGGTGCAGCGGGTTCTCGTGATGCAGCCACGTATCGACGAGCGCGGCATCGTACTCACGCCGGTCCTCGAGCATCAGCACGCGCGCTTCTTCGTCGACCGACATGCCGTACGGCGGACCCGTTCGCGCCGGCTCGGGCGGCGGGGCGGTGATCTTCGGCGCCGGCGCGGCGGTGCAGCCGGCGAGGAGGAGAAGGGCGAGGAGGCGGCGCATCGCGGTCATGGGTTCTTTTCGACAAGCACGCGCGGAGCCTGAATGAACTCGCCATTTTGATAGATGAGATCGTCCTCGTAGCGCTCCGTCGGCCCCCGTGACGTGTCGCTGAGGATGCGGCTGTTCGCTTCGAAGATGCCGTCCGAACCGGCGCTGACGATGCGGTACTCCGTCCGGCTGGGCGAGCCGATGTAGAGGTACGCGTGGCCCCAGGCGTCGCGCGACGGCATGTGCCGGATATACGTCGGCTCGACGAGCTTGCGCAGCGTTTCCATGTCGCACGACTCGGGGTACTCGTTCGTGTCGGTGGCGCGCGCCTCGAGGGCGGTGGCGAGCATGCGGATGTCGGCCATCGTCCGGCGCGCGGCCAGCAAGGTCTTGTCCGTCTCGACTGGTTTCAGGCGCTCTTGCATCGCGGAAGGCAGAGTGATCCGGACGACCTGCGACGCCTGCTCCGCGGCCGCGCTCTCATACATCGCCAGCATCCCGGCGAGCGTTTTGTCGTCGAGGTTGCGCTCGAACGCCGTGACCCAGAGGTCGTGGGTGCTGCGCGCCGCCGCGCGCTCGCGGAGCTGCTGCAGCGCTTCCTTCTGTTCGGGCGTCGTGGCCAGATTTTCGAGCGTGATGAGGGCGGCGGCGAGCGCCGTTTTCTCGAGATCCTCGGCGTGCGAGAGGGTCACGAGCTTGTCGAGAGTCTCACGCCGCGAGGGCGCCGGCGGCCCGGCGGCGAAGGCGGGGAGGGCGGTGGCGAGGGCGAGGAGCGCGAAGGCGAATTTGCGCATGGCTGATGATATTCGCCATCGCGCTCATTGCTTCTTGCCGAGAATGGCGCGCGGCACCTGAATGAACGCTCCGTTTTGATAGATCAGGTCGCCCGCGTATCCCGCGGTTTCCTTGAGCGGCGTGTCGGCGAGGATGCGGCTATTCGCTTCGAAGATGCCGTCCGCGCCGGCGCTGACGATGCGGTACTCCGACCGGTGGGGGGAGCCGACGTAGAGGTAGGCGTGGCCCCATCCGTCGCGCATCGGCATGTGCTGGATGTAGGTCGACTCGAGGAGGCGGCGCAGCGTCTCGAGGTCGCACGATTCCGGGTAGGCGTTCGTGTCCGTCGCGCGCGCTTCGAGGGCGGTGGCGAGCATGCGCATGTCGGCGACTGTCCGCCGCGTTGCCTGCAGATCGCGCTCGGAGGCGGTGAGCGGCCTGTTCTCGAGCCGCTCGTGCATCGCGTCGAGGAGTCCGGCCTGAACGGCCCGCGCGGCGTGCTCCCTGGCGGGACTCTCGTACATCGCCAGGACCTCGGCGAGCGCTTTGTCGTCGAGCTCGCGCTGGAGCGCGGCGATCCAGACCTCGCGCGTGTTGCGCGTCTTCGCGCGCCAGCGGAGTTGCTGCAGCTCCTCTTTCTGCTCGGGCGTCGTCGCACTACTTTCGAGCGCCAGGATGGCTGCGTCGAGCGCCGCCTGCTCCAGTTCGAGGGCGTGCGAGAGGCTCAGAAGCCGTTCGATTTTCTGGCGGCGCGAGGGCTCGGCGGCGAAGAGGGGTATGGCGAGAAGGAGGAGCGCAGCGGCAAGTTTGCGCATACCGAGATCATAAATCCGCCGCGTCGAACACCGCCTCGATCGCGCCGCCGAGGACGAGGTGGCCGGCCAGGCCGCGGGCGTGCGTCTGCCAGGGGAAGCGCTGCGGCGGCGGAGTCAGCTTCAGCAGCGCATTCGCCCCCTCGTCCATCACCAGCCAGAACGCCGCGCCGTAAGCGAGGCCGGAGCCGAGGCCGAGTCGCGTGCGATTGCGCAGCACGCCGTAGAGCGCGCCGGCGCCGACGCCGAGCGACCAGTGGAGGGCCTGGCCAAGCGCCTCCTGCGCTTCCTCGGGCGCGCCGAGCTTCTGCGCGGCCTTCACGTACGCAGTCTTGTCGCCGCGCGCGTTGTCTTCGCGATCCTGCACCGCTTTCGATTCGCGTTCGTAGGCGAGCGTCGTGAGTCGATCCATCAGGAACGTTCCGGCGGCGCCGGCAGCCGCGCCGAGGAGAAGGTCGAGGGCGAGGGAGCGTCGTCTCTTGTGCATGGAATGGTCCCGCTCTAATTTCCGCCCGCCCCGAGCGTCCTACGGACATGCGACTGCTCGTCTGCCTGCTGTTCGCCGCTTGTGCCTCGGCGCCGCCGAACGGTCTCGATCAAGCGTTGCGCCGATACGAGCAGTACGGCCTGTCCGGAACCGTCGTGGTGAAGCGCCACGGCGCGACGCTCCTGCGCAAAGGCTACGGCTACGCGAATCGCGAACGGCGCGTCGCCAATAGCCCCACGACCGTGTACTACTTCGCGTCGGTCCTGAAGCAATTCACCGCGGCGGCGATTCTGGCCCTGGAGGCGGATGGGAAGCTCAGCACCGACGATCCCCTCTCGCGCTTCTTTCCGGGCGCGCCGAACGTCACGCTGCAGCAGTTGCTCCTGCACACCAGCGGCGTCGTGCGCGAGCCCGGCGCGATCGAGGTGCCGCCGACCCGCATCGGCGCGATCCGGCAGCTCCTCGCGCTGCCGTTGCAGTCCGCGCCGGGCAGCACGTACTCGTACTCGAACGTCGGCTACACGATCCTCGCCGCGGTCGTGGAAAAAGTCTCCGGCATGACCTACGAGTCCTTCGTCCGCCACCGGCTCCTGGCGCCGGCGCACATGCGCACCACCGGCTGGCGAACCGACTTCGACGACGCTGCGGTCGCGCGCGGATACAGCGTCTTCGCGCCGCCGGACGAGCTGCCGAACCTTCCGCCGCACGGCGCGCTCGTCGGCTCGCCCGAGGACCTGACGCGCTGGGCCGAAGCGCTCGCGGCGAACGAAGTCCTGCCGCCGAAGGAGCGCGAGAAGCTGTACACGCCGTTCCTCGACGACTACATCTACGGCTCCTGGACGACGCGCGACGCCGGCGGCCGCCGGAAGAACATCGCCGACGGCGACTACCCCGGATACCAGATCCAGCTCGTCCGCTACCTCGACGACGACACGACGTACGCCATGGGACTGAACGTCGACGGCGACTGGGCCAGGCACGTCGACAAGGTCATCGAGCACTTTTTGTTCGGAAGCGAAATGCCGCCGCTCCCTCCCGCGACCGGAACCGTGGACGCTGGCGTCGCCGGGTCGTACCGGTTTCCCACGGGTGGCGCTCTCGATGTGAAGCTCGCCGGCGGCGCGTTCATCGTCACGCCGAACGGTCAGGCGGCGCTGAGCGCGGTGACCGGGCAGGATCCGGCAGACGTCGCCGCCATCAACGACGCCGCACGCGCCGTCATGCAGAAGCTCATCGCCCACGACGATGCCGGCGCGTCCGCGTACCTGCGCGTGCCCAAGACCGTCGAGCGCTTGCGGCACTTCCTCGACCTCCTCCCGCCCGTCCCCTCCGTCGACGTCCTCGGCAGCGTCGTCACGCGCGGCGGCGTCGAGACCCACGTCCGCCTCAACGGTCCGAACAAAATCTGGGAGCTCTATTTCCGGGAAGGAAAACTGGCCGGGTGGGAAACGCAGGAGGCGGGCTTGTCGGTCTACTCGGCGATGGGGCCGCGGCGGTTCGTCATGACTGCCGGCGGCGATCTGGCGTCGTTCAATCCGAACACCGGACAGACCGTGCTGCTGCGCGTCGTCCGCCGCGGCGGCGGCATCGTGGCGCTGGAATCGGCGGCGGGCGCTCGCGCGGACAAGTAGAATCCGACGCGGTGGCGCAAACACCCGCAATTGACGTGGAGAAGCTCGCCCGCCGCTATGGCCGGCGGTGGGCGCTGGCCGACGTCACGTTCCAGCTCGCCGCCGGGCGCGTGCTCATGGTCGCCGGGCGCAACGGGTCGGGCAAGTCGACGCTCTTCCGCGTCCTCTCGACGGCGATCCGGCCGGACCACGGCGTGGGGAAGGTCGGCGGCTACGACGTCGCGCACGAGCGCGAAGACGTCCGCCGCATCTCGGCCCTCCTTGCGCATCAGTCGTATCTGTACGAGTCGCTGACGGCGAAGGAGAACCTGAACGTCGTGGCGCGCTTTCTCGGCAGCGACGACGAGCGCGAAGTCCTCGACCGCGTCGGCCTCTTGCAGCGTGCCGACGATCCCGTCAGCACCTTCTCCGCCGGCATGCGCAAGCGGCTGTCGTTCGCGCGGGTCCTGCTGCAAAAGCCTGAGATCGTCTTCCTTGACGAGCCGTACGGTCAGCTCGACCCCGACGGCTTCCGGCTCGTCGACGCCGTCGTCCAGGAGCTCAAGTCGCGCGGCGCCACGGTGCTGATCGCCACGCACCAGGTCGAGCGGGTGCGGGGCTATGCCGATGGCTCGATCACGCTGGAGGGGGGGAGGGTGGTCGCGCGTGATTGACGCCCTCCGCAAGGAGCTCCTCCTCCAGTGGCGCACCCGCGCCCAATTCATGGCCGTCTTCGTCTTCGGCGCGTCGGCGCTTCTCCTCTTCAGCTTCGCCGTCGGGCCGAACGCGGAAATGCTGCGGCAGTTCTCGGCCGGCTTCCTCTGGCTCGGTCTCTTGCTCAGCTCCACCCTCACCCTCTCGGAGAGCTTCCACGCGGAGATGGAGAACCGCGCCCTCGAGGGGCTGATGCTCCTCCCCGTCAGCCCGCGCGTCATCTACTACGGCAAGGCGCTGGCGAACTGGCTCCAGCTCGTCCTCCTCGGCTGCGTGCTCTTCCCGGTCATGGTCGTCCTCTACGACGCCGGCACCACGGACCTCCTGCGCCTCTTCGCCGTCATCCTCCTCGGCACCGCGGCGCTTTCGGCGCCCGGCACCCTCTACGCGGCCATGACGGCGCAAGTCAAATCGAAGCAGACCCTGCTGCCGCTTCTCCTTTTTCCTCTGATCGTTCCGGCGCTCCTGGCGTCGGTGAAGGCAACCTCGTTGATCGTCCTCGGAGACCCGATGCAGCAGCTTCGACCATGGATCACCCTGCTTGCTGCGTTCGATGCAATTTATTGGTCGGTGTGCGGACTTCTTTTCGGTCGAGTCGTCGAAGAATAAAGGTCGCGAAAATGAACAAACGCGTGGTTCCGGGCATCGTGCTCCTCGCCGTCGGCGCGTACTTCGGCTTCGTCGTCACCCTGGCGGCCTTCAGCGGTGTCAACGGCCTCGGGTTCGGCATCCCGACCGGCATCCAGGCCGCGATCGCCGCGCTCTGCGCGGTCTTCGGCGCGATCTGGTTTCTGACCATCGACGACGTCGGCGACTCCACCAAACCCGCCGCGTGGCTTGCCGGCGCGGGCATCGTCTGCTTCTCCATCGGCAGCTACATCGGCCTCTTCGTGGCCCCGCCCGAGGAGTACATGGGCGAGGTCCAGCGCATCATGTACGTTCACGTTCCGAGTGCCTGGTGCGCTCTTCTAGCGATGACCATCGCCTTCGCCTGCGCCATCCTCTTCCTCTTCCGCAACGACTGGAAGTGGGACGCGCGCATGGAAGGGTCGATCGAGGTCGGCGTTGTCCTGGCCTTCCTCCTCTGCTGCCAGGGGGCGATCTGGGCGAAGCCGACCTGGGGCGTGTGGTGGGACTGGGACCCGCGCCTGACCACGACCGCCGTCCTCCTCTTCGCCTTCCTCGGCATCCTGGCGCTGCGGCGCTTCGTCGACGACCCCGTCAAGCGCGGCATCTGGTCGGCCGTGGCCACGATCATCGCCTACATCGACGTCCCGATCGTCTACTTCTCAGTGCGTTGGTGGAACTCGCTGCACCAGCAGCAGTCGAGCCCCGGCACCGTTTCGAAGCAGTTCTGGCTCCCGCTGCGGGCCAACGCCTTCGGTATCCTCTTCCTCATGACTGCGTTCATCATGCTGCGCGCGCGCATCTCCGCGCTGCGGCTGAAGACGGAGCTCGCTCCGCCGCCGCTGGCTGAGGCGCAGCTCGGGGAGGCCGTATGAGCCAGGGCGTCGTATCGGGCGGCTGGAACTTCGTCATCGCCGCGTACGGCCTGACCGCGGCGGTGCTCGTCATCTATGGAGTGACTCTGATCGCGCGCCTGCGTGAAGCTCGGAACCGACAATGACCACGACAGAAAAAATGAAGCGCAGCTCCCGCTGGTTCATGCTCGGCGCGTTCGTCGTCGCCGGCGCGGCCTTCGCCATCATCGCCGCAAGCAGCATGAACAAGAACCTCGTCTACTACTGGACGCCGACCGACCTCATGGCCAACGGCGACAAGGCCTACGGCGCCACGATCCGCCTCGGCGGCATGGTCACGCCCGGCACGATCAAGAATCATGCGGGCGTCTCCGGCGTCGAGTTCGACGTCCACGACGCCGGCAAGAGCGTGCACGTGAAGTCGAACGGAGTGCCGCCGCAGATGTTCCGTGAAAACATCGGCGTCGTCGTCGAAGGGACGATGGTCAAGGGCGGCTACTTCCAATGCAACCGCCTCATGGTCTCGCACAGCAACGAGTACCGCGCGCCGAAGACCGGCCATCCGATCGACAGAAAAGAGCTCGAAAAGCTGATGAAGAGCACGGAAGGGCTGAACGCCAAGTGACCGCCACGCTGGGACGTTTCCTCATTCTCGCTTCGCTTCTCGTCTCGACGCTGGGGGCGATGATCTCGTACGCCGCTGGGCGGAAACATGCGCCCGAGGGAGTGCGGTGGGCGCAGCGGTTCGCGTATTTCTATGCGGCGCTGATGGTCGGCGCGACGTTGGTGATGGAGTACGCGCTGCTCGCGCACGACTTCGGCGTCAGCTACGTCGCGCACGTCGGCTCGCGCAGCGTCCCGACCTGGGTCACCGTCGTGAGCCTCTGGTCGTCGCTCGAAGGATCGATCCTCTTCTGGGGCGCGGTCCTCGGCATCTACATCGCCTTCGCCACGTATTTGAACCGCGCGCAGCATGTCGAGTACATGCCGTACGCGATCGGCACGTGGCTCGCCTGCGGCGCGTTCTTCAGCTTCCTGTTGGCGACTGCGGCGAACCCGTTCCTCAGTGTTCCCGCGGCGGCCGACGGCCCGGGCCCGAATCCGCTGCTGCAGAACCACGTGCTGATGGTCGTGCACCCGCCGTTTCTCTACCTCGGCTACGTCGGGATGACGATTCCGTTCGGCTACGCCTGTGCGGCGCTGCTGCGCGGCCGCCTCGGCCTCAGCTTCCTGAAGCCGATCCGCGCGTCGCTCATGGTGCCGTGGATCTTCCTCACCTGCGCGATCATGCTCGGCGGGTGGTGGGCGTACGAAGTGCTCGGCTGGGGCGGCTACTGGGCGTGGGACCCGGTCGAGAACGCATCGCTCCTGCCGTGGCTCACGGCGACGGCGGCGCTGCACTCGGCGATCGTGATGGAGCGCCGCGGGGTGCTGAAGGGCTGGACGGTCACGCTGATCCAGGCCAGCTTTCTTCTCACGATCCTTGGCACGTTCATGACGCGCTCGGGCGTCTTCAACTCCGTGCACTCGTTCACGCAGAGCGCCATCGGCCCGACGATCCTGGCGTTCCTCGCGGCGGTGCTGATCTTCTCGATCGCGATCCTGGCGATTCGCATCGATTCGCTGGAAGCCGAAGGCCGCATCGAGAGCGCCGCAAGCAAAGAGGGGGCGTTCCTCTTCAATAATCTGATCTTCATCCTCTTGACGTTCACGGTGCTCATCGGCACGGTCTTCCCGCTCATCGTCGAAGCGGTGAAGGGGAAGCAGATGAGCGTCGGCCGGCCGTACTTCGACTCGATGGTGGTCCCGGCCGGGACGGCGCTCTTGTTCCTCATCGGCATCGGCCCGGCGCTGCCGTGGGGCCGCTCGTCGCGCCAGCAGATCTTCAAAGCGCTGACGCCGCCGATCGTCACCGGCGGCGTGCTCGTGGCCCTCGGCGCGGCGTTCGGCATTCGCAACGGCTGGACGCTGGCGACGCTCTTTGTCGGCGGCTACGCCGCGCACGTGACGCTCGCGCAGATGTGGCAGCCGCTCGTGCAGCGCCTCCGCCGCGGCGACAACTTCGGCAATGCGCTCGTCAACGGGCAGCTCCGCCGCGGACGCCGCCGCTTCGGCTCGTACATCGTGCACGCCGGCGCGGTGATCGTGCTGGTGGCGATCGCGGTGAGCAGCACGCAGCGGACTTCCCAGGAATTGAAGCTGGTGAAGGGGCAGAGCACGACGCTCGGCGCGTGGACGCTGACGTTCCTCGGTACGGAAGTCCGGCAGGAGCCGAACCGCGAGGCGACGATCGCGCGCTTCGCCGTGGCGAAGAACGGCAAGGCCGTGACGACGCTCGAGCCGCGCATGAATCAATACCCGACGATGCGCGAGCCGATCGGCACGCCCGCGGTGCACTCGACCATCAAGGGCGACCTCTATCTCTCGATCATGAACCTCGACGGCGACAACGCCGGCATCATGGTGGCGTGGATGCCGATGGTCGGCTGGATCTGGTTCGCCGTGATCCTGATGGGCATCGGCGGACTGGTGGCGCTGATCCCGTCGCGCGCGGTGGTTAGCGTTGAAGTGAAAGAACCCGCCTCCGCCGCCGCACACGCAACGACATGAACAAAGCCGTCCTGATCTCCGGCCTGGTGATTTTCGCGGCGCTCGTCGGCGTCCTGTTCCTGAACCTCGGGCACGATCCCTCGGCCATCGACTCGCCGCTCATCGGCAAGCCGGCGCCGAACTTCGCGCTGAAAGCCGTCGGCAGCGGCCAGATGCTCGACATCGCCAGCCTGCGCGGCAAGCCCGCCATCATCAACTTCTGGGCGACGTGGTGCGGCCCCTGTTACGAGGAGCACCCCGTCCTCGTGCAGAACGCGCGCGTTCTCGGCAACGACGTGCAGTTCGTCGGCGTCGTCTTCAACGACACCGAGCAGAAGATCCAGGCCTTCCTCAACCAGCGCGGCTCGGCGTACCCGACGCTCCTCGATGAGCAGGGGAAGACCGCGGTGGCGTACGGCGTCGGCGGCGTGCCGGAGACGTTCTTCCTCGACCGCAGCGGCACGATCGTGGCGAAGTACACCGGCCCGCTCTCGACCGAAGAGCTCCAGGCAAATCTCGCCAAGGCGATGAAATGATCTTTCTTTTCGTCCTCACTCTGCTGCAGATCAAGGTCCCGGACATCGCCGAGGCGCCGAAGGGCGTGCCGGTGGCGGGGGCGATGCTGGATCGGCGCACGAACGAAGTGGCGTCGCTGCTGCGCTGCCCGGTGTGCCAGGGGCTGTCGGTGGCCGACTCGCCGTCGACGATGGCGCAGGACATGAAGCATCAGGTCCGCGAGTTCCTCGCGCGCGGCTACACGCAGGAGCAGATCCTCGCCTACTTCGAGAAGTCGTACGGGCAGTTCGTGCTGCTCAAGCCGAAGTTCTCCGGCGTGTCGACGCTGGTGTGGCTGCTGCCGATCGCGGCGCTGATCTTCGGCGCGGTCGTGGTGCTGTCGAAGGCGAAGCAGCTCGAAGAGGGCCCGTCGCCGAAAGCGGAGACCGCCGAGGAGGACCCGTACCTCGCCCGCGTCCGCGAGCTGGTGGAGAAACCATGAACATCGACTGGGTCAGCGCAGTCGGGATGCTCCTGGCCGGCCTGATCGTCGGCTTCATGTTCGTCTACTCGATGCGCCGCCGCGAGGAGAAGAGCGACCTCGAACAGCGCGACCTCGAGGCCAAGCGCGACGCGCTGCTGGCCCGGCTGCGCGAAGGCGTCGATGCGCCGGAGGAGCGGGCGAAGCTGGAGCGCGAGGCGGCGGACGTGTTGCGCGCGTTGGATCGCACTTCCAAGCCGCGCCGCACCCCCACCACCCACCCGACCCCCGCCCCATCGAGCAGCTCCGCGATCAAAGGCTTCGCCTGGGGCGCGGGCTCCGTCGTCGTGATCGTGGCCATCCTCTACTTCGTCTCGCAGTCGGCGAAGCCGAAAGAGGAGGGGATGCCGCAGCAGGCCTCGGCGATGACTCCGTCGCAGCAGCCGCAGCAGCAATCCGATCCCGCGCTGCAGTCGCTCGAGCAGGCCGTCGCGAAAACACCGAACGATCTCGCGCTGCGCACGCAGCTCGCGAAGGCCTATCTCGACCGCGAGAACATGATGGGCACGTACGAGCAGACGCAGTACGTCCTCGACCGCTCGCCGAAGGACCCGAAGGCGCTGACGTACCAGTCGATCGTCCGCATCGCCATGGGCCACGTCGACTCCGCGCGGCAGATGCTCGACACCGCCACGAAGAGCGATCCCGACCTCCTCGACGCCTGGGTCGCCCTGGCCTGGGCCGACACGATCCAGAACCGGGACGACGAGGCGCAGGCGGCAATCGACGCCGGAGCGAAGCGCCATCCCGATCAGAAAGAGCGCCTGACCATGCTCCTCACGCGCATGCGCCAGGACCAGAAGGCCACGGCGGCGAAGCTGCCCGCCAACCACCCCGACGTCGCGCCGCCCG
>DATELQ010000077.1:0-4667 GCA_035276475.1 Thermoanaerobaculia bacterium
CGCCGTCCTCGCCCACGCCGGCAAGCCGGTCGCGCCCGACGCTAACAGCACGCTGCGCGTGTCGTTCGCGCACGTGCAGGGCTACTCGCCGCGCGACGGTCTGAAGGCGACGGCGCAGACGACGCTCGCCGGCATCGTGGAGAAGAACACCGGCGTCGAGCCGTTCAACGCGCCGCAGATGGAGCTCGACGCCGCGATCGCGCACCGCTACGGCCGCTGGCGCGACCCGCGCCTCGGCGACGTCCCGGTCGATTTCTTAGCGGACGCAGACACGACCGGCGGCAACTCCGGCAGCCCGGTCGTGAACGGCCGCGGGGAGCTCGTCGGCGTGAACTTCGACCGCGTCTGGGAGAACGTCGCCAACGACTTCGGCTACAACCCCGACGTCGCGCGCAACGTGAGCGTCGACGTGCGGTATCTGCTCTGGATGCTCGACGTCGTGCAGCACGCGAACGGCGTGTTGGCGGAGATGGGCGTGAAAGTGCCGGCCGCCGCGGCCGACAAGGTGCTCGACGACTGGCACCACGCCGCCGCCGTCGCCGACGAAGCGCGTTACTTCGCCCACGCCGCGCCCGAGTTCGTTTTCTTAGGCACCGACGCCTCGGAGCGCTGGGACCTCGCCTCGTTCCGCGAGTTCGCGCATCCGTACTTTGCCAAGGGCAAGGCGTGGACCTTCGTCCCGCACGACCGCCACGTGATCGTCAGCCCGGCCGGCGATGTGGCCTGGTTCGACGAAAAGCTCGACAGCGCCTCGTACGGCGACTGCCGCGGCAGCGGCGTCCTGCGCAAGATCAATGGCGAGTGGAAGATCGCCCACTACAACCTGACCATCCCCATCCCGAACGCGCTCGCCAAGCGAGTTGTCGAAATGATCCGGTCGCAACCTCCCGCGCCGCCGAACGTCGGAGATGCAGGAGGCGATCATGTGGCTGCTGTTCCTTCTGCTGGCGGCGAATAGGCCCGAGATCCCGAACCCGAACATCGACATGCCCGGCTACCTGCGCGTCGCGCACGAGGCCGCGGAGCACCGGACGACGTTGCGGCGCGTCAGCGAGGAGGAGTTCCTCCGCCTGAGCTGCGAGCCCGGCGCCGTCATCCTCGACGCGCGCAGCAGCGAGAAGTACCGCGAGCTGCACGTCCAGGGCGCGGTGAACCTGAGCTTCCCCGACATCACCGCCGCCAGCCTGCACGAGGTCATCCCCGATCCGAACGCGCCGGTGCTGATCTACTGCAACAACAACTTCACCGGCGCCGAGCGCGCCTTTCCCGGCAAGGCCGCGACGGCGTCGCTCAATCTGTCGACCTTCATCGCCCTCTACAACTACGGGTACCGCAACGTCTACGAGCTCGGGCCGCTCGTCGACATCGCCAAGTCGAAGTTGCCGTTCGAGGGTAGGGAAACGCCCGTCCACTGACACTCTTCCTTAAGGAGCGCCAGCTCCGGAAGGAGGAGATATGCCGAAAATCAAAGACCTCGGCATCAAGGTCATCCCCGAGACCATCCAGCCGCCGGAGGTCGGCTTCGGCGGCGGATGCGGCATCGTCGCCTGTACGGTCAGCCCTGCCGCCGCGGCGCGTCCGTGCAATCCGACCTTCGGCTGTACGGATTGCACCAACCAGGCATTCTCGATCTGCGGGACCACGCCGTGCGGCCCCATCACCAACATCGCCGCACGAGCCTGCCTGCCGACGGCCGGCTGCAGCGACTGCACGGTGCAGCAGTTCTCGATCTGCGGCACCACGCCGGGCCATTGCGGGTTCACCTGTAGCGACTGCACGCAGCAGCCATACTCGATCTGCGGCACCACGCCGGGCCACTGCGGGTTCACCTGCAGCGACTGCACCGTCCAGCCGTTCTCGATCTGCGGCACGACGCCGCACAACTGCCTGCCGACCTTCCAGCAGTGCCTTCCGACGAAGTGCGGCATCACCGTCGGCTGCACGGCGCCGTTCAGCCTCTGCGGCCCGATCAGTCCGCGTTGCGGCATCAGCATCGACCCGACCATCGTCCAGCAGCAGCCCGAGGTCACGGTCGAGCAGATCGCCAAGATGAAGGACGCGCTCAAGCAGCAGATCGCCGCGCTCGAAGAGGCCGAGAAGAACCTCGGGCCGCAGACCGCCGAGGAGATCGACGCACGCGTGAAGCAGCTCAACGACGAGCTCGCCCAACTCCAAGCCCGCAAGAAGACACTCAAGTAAACTCGGTTGGTGCCCCTCGCCCGCGCGCGAGGGGCATCGCCCTCGATCGATGAGACGACTCCGAACCAGTCCGCGCTTCGAGCTGAAGCGCCTCGACGAGCTCTCGCCCGAGCAGCGGGCGCCGTTCGAGGAGCTGACGCGCGACGACGACTATTACGGCCTCTTGATTCCCCGCCCGCCGGCAACGGGGACGATCAAGGCCGTCGATCGCGAGACCGCCGCGATGTTGACCGCGCTGGTGACTCCATCGCCGGTCGATGCGCTGGCCGATGACGTCGTCGACCTCGTGCTCGACGGCGTTCTCGAGATCGAGCACGACGGCGACTTCGTCTGCGGCGCCGACGCACTGCCGATCCTCGGACACGAGGCGGCATCCGGCGAAGGCCTCTCGTTCGACGCGTTGCGCTACGCCGAGGATCTCGCCACCGACGACACCGACACGCTGACGCGGGCGCTCTATCTCTACAACCGCATCCCCATGTCGCGCTTCTGGACGGCGCGCTTTCCCGATCGCCAGGCCGTCCTCGCTCACCTCGGCGACGCGGCCACAACCGCCGCGTGGCGCATTCTGCCGCCCGCGCAGGCGAACGATTGGATCAACTTTCACGCGCTCGACCGCCGCGTCTATCGCCGCGGCGCCGCCACGTACAAGCTCTACGTCAGCCCGCGGCCGGAGAACATCCGCGACGCGTTCGAGGCCGTCGTGCGCGTGCTCGCAGGGCGCGACGTCGACTTCAAGCTCGGCTCGGACGCCGGCGGTCTTCTGCGTCCCGACAAGATGGTCGCGTACTTCGGCACGCGGGAGGAGCTCGACGACGTTGCCGCCGCATTGCGCGCGCGCCTGGCCGGCTGCCCGGCGCACGGCGTGCCGTTCACCGCAGAAATCGGCGGCGACGGCCTCCTCTCGTGGGGGCTCGACCCGCCGGAGAGCGAGCGCGCCCTGAGCTGGCTGGGGCGCGAGAGCTGGCGCCTCTGGCTGGCCACGAAGCTCGGCGCCGCCATCGCCTTCGCCAAGTCGTCGTCGCGCGGCACGATCGAGCCGTGGCGCTTCGCCGTCGAGCGCGTGCGCCGCCTCGGCGTCGACGTCGAGCGCTGGACTCCGGCGGAGACGCTCTGGAGGGCCGCGTGAACGCGCGTCGCGCCGGCGTCCTCGCCGGCCGGCCAGGCGGCGTCCCGCCGCCCGTCGGGAGGCCCGCATGAACCTCGTCGACGACGCACTAGTCCTCCGCAGCGACGTCCTGCTCGTGCCGATCAACGACCTCGCCCCCGAGGTGCGCGCGACGTTTACCTTCGAGGAGGGCGACTACGCCCTGACCCGACGCCACGGCCGCCTGCCGTCGCAGATCATCGACGGCGAGACCGCCGCGCTCCTCTCGCTCTTCCGCACGCCGCGCACGATCGTCGAGGCGGTGGCCATCAACAGCCGCGCGCTGAAGAAAGATCCGCAGGCGTGGTTCGACGAGTTGCTGCCGCACATCGGCGCGTTCCTCAACCGCAGCATCCTCGTGCCGGCCGGCTCGGAGGAGCAGAACGAGATCGCGCCGTCATTCTCCGGCGGCGAGCGCGTCGGCGCGTGGGAGATCGGCCACTGCGTGAGCCTCATCGAGGACAGCGAGATCTACCGCGTCCGCGACGGCGCGCGCGACGGCGCGCTGAAGATCTCGCGCCAGGCCATGCCGTTCGAGCAGTCGCTGTTCGGCAACGAGGCGGACGTCCTCGAACGGCTCGATGGCCCGCCCGCGGCGCGCCTGTTTGACCGCGGCACGCACGACGGGAAGCCGTACCTCGTCATCGAATGGTGCCGCGGGATGGACGCCTCGGCCGCCGCGGCGCATCGCCGCCACGTCCGCCTGTCGCTCCTCGATCTCGCCTGCGGGATTGCCGACGCCTACGCGGCGCTGCACGCGCGCGGCTTCCTGCACGGCGACGTGCATCCGCGGAACATCCTCGTCAATGACGACGGCGCGGTGCACCTCATCGACTTCGGCTACGGCGCCGCCGCCGGCGAGCCGCCGCGCATCGGCCGCGGCGGGATGTACTACTTCTTCGAGCCCGAATACCTCGCCGCCCAGCGGCAAGGCATCGCCCTGCCGGCCACGTTCGCGGGCGAGCAGTACGCGCTCGGCGCGCTGCTCTACTTCCTCATCGCCGGGCGGCACTACGTCGAGTTCCGCAGCGAGCGCGAGGAGATGGTGCGGCAGGCCGAGACCGAGCCGCCGCTGCCGTTCACGAAGCGCGATCTGCCGCCGTGGCCGGAAGTCGAGGCGATTCTCGCGCGGGCGCTGGCGAAGGATCCTGCACAGCGCTTCCCCGATGTCGCCGCGCTCGCCGAGGCGTTGCGCGACGTGCGCGCGGCCGCGGTCGCGGAGCTGCGGGAGACGCCGCTCTCCGACGTCGCGGCGCGCTTCGCCGTCGAGCGGTTGCGCGACTTTGCGCGCGGCGGCGCCATGTTCGCGACCGGCTTCGCC
>DATELQ010000078.1:0-23342 GCA_035276475.1 Thermoanaerobaculia bacterium
TCGATGCGCGCTGGCGGACGAACGCGCGCGCCGCGGTGATGCACGTGGAGAACGGGCGCGCGCGCTACGTCTGGATCGGCGTCGACGCCGACGCCCTGCCGCCCGCCGGCAACAACGACCTCACGCTGCTCGTGCGCAACGCGTTCCGCTGGGCGGGCGGCGAGGCGGTGTCGGACGGCGCGGTCGGCGCGGCGGCGGAGACGAAGACGTTCGGGCCGCAGACGCGGCGGGCGGCGCGCGCCGCGCACTTTGCGTTCTCAGTCGACCAGTTGCGCGATCACCGGCAGTTCGGTGTGCGCATGGTCAACCGCGGGGCGGCGCCGCTGGAGAATCCGACGGTGAAGATCTGGCTGCCCCCGAGCGTCCGCGAGGTGGAGCTCGCGGGCGACCTCTTGATGCGCCGCGGCGCGACGCTGACGGCGATTCCCGACGAGCATGCCTGCCTGGTGGCGTTACCATCGCTCGGGCGCAACGCCGAGCGGGTGCTGAAGCTGAAGGTCGTGGCGCCGAGGTAGACGGGCACGTACGAGCATCGAAAGCAACGACTCCTGACGCGCGCGCAGTTCGCGCGGCGCGTGCTGTGGCACGTGCTGTTTTCCACGGGCGTGATCGCGCTCTCGCTGGCGATCGGCATCGCCGGCTACCACTGGATCGCGCACTTTTCCTGGATCGACTCTCTCCTCAACGCCTCGATGATCCTCGGCGGGATGGGCCCGATGGGCAACCTCGAGGGCGACGCCGCGAAGGTGTTCGCGTCGGTGTACGCGCTCTTCTCGGGACTCGTGTTCATCGGGGTCCTGGGCATGCTGCTCGCGCCGTTCGTGCACCGGATCATGCATCGGTTCCACTTCGAGGATGATGCGCAGTGAGCCCGGAGCTCACTGCGCCCGTTTCGCCGGCGGCTTGAGCGTGAAGCGCATCCCGCCGGCCGGCTTCGACGGCTGACGCCGCGGCGGATTCGTGGCCGGGCGCGTCGTCGACTGCGTCACGTCGAGGCTCATTACCGCCCGCTGCAGCGTCTTCGGCTTCGGCGTGATTCGCACCGCATACGGGACCGCCTGTTGCGGCCGCATGGCGATGTTCTGCAGTGTCGCCCCCGCCGCGGTGATGCGGATCGTGACGTCGTCGATCTGCCGGATGCCGGAGCCCTTCGCGCCGCCCCTCCGCCACAGCGCCAGCAGCTCGGCTCCGAGCTTGACGTCGACCGTGGCCACGTCGAACAGCGAGCCCGCGGGCGTGCGCGGCGCGGTGAATGACAACTCGATGACTTCGTCGCGGTCGGAGATGTTGCGGACGAACCCTCCGGCGAGCTGGCCGCCGGGGAGATTGTCGACGACGGTGACGTTCTTCCAGACGATGTTGTTGTTCAACGCGGCGTTCGTGTAGACGTCGGTTCCTTCCGGATACGTCATCCCGAACGGCGAAACGCCCGGCGACGTCTCGATCCGCGCGAGGAGACAGAAATGGCTCGCCTCCAGACCGCACGAAACGGCGCTGAAGTCGGCGGGGTTGGGCGGGAACCATGGGAGCTCGACGATCTGTTCGCCGCCGGGAGGAATGCCCACGACGGCGACCGGCTGCAGGGCGTCGCCGCAGATGACGCTCGTGCTGCAGCATCGTGCCGTAGGCTGCTGCCAGTTGATGGGCCACGCCAGCCCGGTCGAGGCCTTCGCCCAATGAACGGTGACGAGGCCGCTGGCCGGCAACGTCCCTCGGTTGCGGACCCGCACGTAGACGAAGTTCGGGAGCTGCAGCGACGGGTCGCGGTACTCGGGGTTCTCGTGCTGTGGTGTGTACGGCCACTGGTCCTGGCTCGTGTGCACCCAGATGTCGTCGCTCGCCCACATCGCGGGCGTGGCGTTGTCGGGCTCCGGACCGGGATCCGTCGTCGTGTTGTCGCTGCTCCACAAATCGCGCAACGAGCCGATCTTCGTGGCGAAGTAGTCCTGGCCGCCGGCGTCGTTGTTTCCGGCGAAGACGACGCCGTCATCGAATGTCGAGGCGAGGCCGAAGACGCAGTTGTTCTTGTTGCCGGGAATGATGTAGTCGCCCTGCCAGGTGACGTCGCCGGAGAAATTCGTCTTGATCACGCGGGCGGGGACGTTGTTGTTCGCGTTGGTGGCGTCGTTGCCGGCGATGACGAAGCCGTCGCCGACCATCGCCATCGGCGTGTCGAAGTCGATGCCGCTGAAGCGGCCGACGGACTTCGCCCACAGCAGCGTGAGCGACGGCGTCATCCGCACGAGCACGGGGATGACATCGAGATAGCTTTGCGTCACCGGTGAATTGACCGGACAACCCTGCGGAGCCCACACCGCGCGGATGTTCGTATGCGCCAGGACCACGAGGTCTCCGTTCGGCATTTCCGCGGCGTCGAACGCCATGGCGCTGCCGGTTTTCGGCGCGTTGCCGCACAGCGCCGCCTGCGGATCGCTGTCGTTGAACGGACCGGTCGCGACGAGGTCCGCCACGCTGTAGGTCTTGCGCGACTGCGGCACGCCGCCGCCGTCGAACGTCTCGATGAGCATGTCGGTGAGGTCGGGATTCGCGAGGTTCTTGGGAACGGATCCGACGGCCAGGAAGCCGACGTTGCCGTTGCTGTCGTGGGTTAGCCGCACGCGCCGCACGTCGCTCCCCGATGCTTTGTGCGGGCTCGACGCCGGCTCGACGTAGACGACGCCGTTGCTGCCGAACGCCGCGACCGGCACGAAGCCGGCGTCGAGGCGCAGCAGGAATCCCGAGACCCACGGATGCTGCGGCGTCGCTTCCTGCGCCGCGCCGGCGACGATGTAGCCGCCGCCGGGGACGCTGCGGATGGCGTAGAAGACGGGGTTGACGTTCGGCGGCAGCTCGAGCTGGCTGGCGGTGAAGACGAACTTGTTGAGCACGGTGCCCGCTGCGTCGAGCGTGACGATCATGCCGTCGCTGTTCGCGCCGGTGGCGTGTTGATCGCCGGCGGCGATGTAGAGGTTTGGTGCGGCCTCCAGCACAGCGCGGATATCGCCCTCGGAATCGGGATCGCCGGAAATGCCGATCAGCCGTTCCCACTGAACCGTGCGGTGCGGATCGAGCTTCAGCACCGAGGCTTTCGTCTTGAGGGAGCTCGTCCCCATGATTGCGGCGAACCCGCCCGCGAGGTAGCCGCCGTCGGACGTCTGCGTGATTGTAAACAGCCAGTCGGCGCCTCCTGCGCCCGTCGTGGAAGGAGCGCTGAAGTCCCAAACTTTCGACGGCGGCGCGACGGTCGTCGCCGCGGCGCGCAAAGCGATGGCAGAGAAAACGAGCAGCAGTACGAGCTTTTTCATTTGAAGCGACCTCTCGTTGGCTAGTGCGCCAATCGGGGGGATCGTTTCAGCTCGGCGGGCTCCGGTTGCAAGACGCTATAATTTTTGCTGCTGTGAATGCACTCGCCGAGCGAATCACCGTCGATCCGGAAATGTGTGGTGGACGCCCGTGTGTGCGCGGAATGCGCATCCGCGTCAGCGATGTGCTCGATCTCTTCGCTGCCGGACTGACGCCGGAACAAATTCTCGAAGAGATGCCTGATTTAGAAGCCGCGGATCTCGAAGCATGTCTGAAATTCGCCTCTCGATGGCTTGATCACGCTGTCTTTGTCGCTTGATCATCTGGGTCGACGCACAGCTCTCGCCGGCGTTGGCACCCTGGCTCGATCATGAGCTCGGAATCAAGGCATTCAGCGTTCGCTATCTCCACCTGTTACGGGCCAAGGATCGCGACATCTTTGCGGCGGCGCGCGAGGCGAACGTCATCGTGCTGACGAAGGACGGCGATTTCCCGCTGTTAGTCGAGAAGTTCGGACCGCCGCCGTCGATCGTCTGGCTCCGGTGCGGAAACACCTCGAACGCCCACGTGAAGGAGTTGCTCCGGCAAACGCTGCCCGGTGCGCTCGAAGCGATTACAGCCGGCGAAAAGTTAGTGGTGATCACGGACTACCGCCCCGGCCCGAAGTAATGGCACCGCGTCGTGCACGTCTCCTCCACCGTGATCCGGTGGAGCAGCGGCACGTGCGGCGCGAGGCGGTCCCACAGCCACACCGCGAGCATCTCGGAGGTCGGGTTGGAGAGACCCTCGATCTCGTTCAAACAATAGTGATCGAGCTGGGCGACGACCGGGTCGACGGCGCGCTTCAGGTCGGCGAAGTCGATGAGCCAGCCGGTCGCGGGATCGACCTCGCCGCGCACCGCCACCTCCCCTCGGAACGAGTGCCCGTGCATGCGGCGGCACTTGTGCCCTTGGGGCACATTCGGAAGCCAGTGGGCGGCCTCGAAGCGAAAGTCTTTCACCAGCTCGACGCGATGGGGCATGATGCGGATTGTAACTGGCCAACATCTTGCTCGGTCGAGGCTTGTCATGGCTCGCAACGCAGCTGCAGAAACACTCGGCGACGACCGTTCGCTCGGCACGATCGTTAAAGAGCTCACCGCCGATCTCTCCACACTGTTCCGCAGCGAGATCGCGCTGCTCAAGCTCGAGGTCAAGGACACGGTCGCCAAGCTGAGCGGCGGCACGGCCATGTTTCTCGGTGCCGCGTTCCTGGCCATCTTCGGCCTCGGCTTTCTCTTCGTCACCATCGTCTTGGGACTGGTGCGGCTGGGCGTGCCGGCGTGGCTGTCGACCCTCATCGTCACCGTCGTCCTCTTCGTCGTCGCCGGCGTCCTGGCCATGATGGGGAAGAAGAAGTTCGCGGCCGTGCAGTTCGTGCCGACGGAGTCGATCGAGCAGATCAAGACCGACATCGAGACTATCAAGGCCGACATCGCCCGGGTGAGGAGCCAGTAATGCCAGACGTCGACACCGAGAAAAAAGAAGTCAACCGCGCCATCGAGCGCGCGCGCGACGGCGTGAGCGAGCGCATCGACGAGCTCGACCATCGCCTGCGCAAGCAGCTCGACTTCAAGACCTTCGCCACCGAGCACGCGCCGCAGCTCATCGCCGGCGGCGCAGTCGTCGGCTTTCTCGTCGGCTTCGGCTTCCCGAAGCCGCTGCGGCGCCTCATCCAGTTCGGCGTGCCGGTCGCGCTGATCGCCTACAAGGTGAAGCAGAACCGGGATAAGGCCAGCGGGAACGGGCACCAGACCGTCATCTGATCCTCGTCCAGCGCGATCCCGGCAGCGCCTGCAGCCACCCGCCCAGCTCGAGCTGCAGCACCGCGGCCGACACCGCGGCCACCGACGTCTTCAGCCGCTCCGCCGCCGCGTCGATGTGCGTCGCTTCGTCGCGGGGGAAGACGTCGAGCACTTCGCGGAGCGGCGAGTCGGGGGCGATCTCGGGCGTGCGGCCGAGGCGGGGCGAGCCGGGGAGCTCCTCGAGAATGTCGTTGACGTCGTGCACCAGCTTTGCGCCGTACTGAATCAACCGATTCGTCCCCTCCGCCCCGGGCGCGAAGATCGTTCCCGGCACGGCGCAGACGTTGCGGCCCTGCTCCGCGGCCGTGCGCGCGGTGATGAGCGATCCGCTGCGGCCCGTCGCTTCGACGATCACCGTTGCCAGCGCGAGGCCGCTGATGATCCGGTTGCGGATGGGGAAGTTTGCCGGTACCGGCGGCGTCCCCGGCGCGAACTCCGTCACGACGAGGCCGCGCTCCTCGATCGCGCGAAAGAGCTTCTTGTGCGAGCGCGGGTAGACCACGTCGATCCCCGTGCCGAGCACTGCGATCGTGTCGCCGCCGGCGTCGAGCGTCGCTTCGTGCGCGGCGGCGTCGATCCCGCGCGCCAAGCCGGAGACCACCGCCACGCCGGCGATCGCCAGCTGTCCGGAGAGATGGCGCGCTGCGTTGAGACCGTACGCCGAGGCGCGGCGCGAGCCGACCATCGCTACGGCTGTTTTGCGGAGCAGCGCGCGGTCGCCGCGGCAAAAGAGCGCCAGCGGCGGATCGGGGAGATGGCGGAGCAGATCGGGATATTCGTCGTCGGCGAGCGTGAGAGCGGAGTCGCGGTAGAGGTCGAGGCCGCGGCGCACGCGCTCCACAGTTAACGGTTCCCTGACCTCCCGCTCCTTGTCAGGATCGACTATCCTCAAACCTTGCCGAATGAGACTGGCTGAGGCGTTGCATGAAATGCCGGTTTCCAGAAGCAAGCGTGCGCGTGCGGGAGTGATGTACCCAAGCAATGCGTACGCGAGCAGACGGTCGCGAATCGCAACATCGGACATTCTGAGATTCGGTGCCGAAGGGTGGGCCGATGGGAGGTGGGCGTGGCGCAGTATACGCCCCGAGGAGGTCGGATGAAACGGGTGGTGGTGGCGGTCATCGCAGTGGGGTTGCTCGCGACAGCGTGCGCGCACGAGAACCTGCAAAAGCCGGCGGGCCAGGACGACTTCGGCGTGCAGATGGCCAAGATGAACCTCTGGCGCGAAGCGATGTTCCGCTTCAAGCGCGCCGTGCAGATCGACCCCAGCGACGCCCGCGCCCACAACAACCTCGCTGTCGCCTACGAGGCTGTCGGCGACTTCGAGAACGCCCGCAAGGAGTACCTCGAGGCCCTCAAGCTCGACCGCACCAACTCCTACATCCAGAAAAACTACTCGCGCTACGTCGAGTTCCTCTCGCGGAACCGCAAGCGCCAGCCCAAAGATACGAAGACCGCGGCCGGCCCGCCGGGAAGGCCGAACATGCCGGCCGCAGGCGGCTCGACGGTCGTCGATGAGGGCATTCCGCCCGTTGCGCCGCCCACGACCGGGCCGCCGGTGTCGAAGCCCGTCCCCGCGCCCGTGCCGCCGAGCGATCTGCCGCCGCCGAAGCCGCCCGTGCCGCCCCCAGGAGGTGCCCGATGAAACGCGCAGTCGTCACCGCAGTCGCCGTGCTGCTGCCGCTCGCCGCCGTCGCGGGCGTGCAGGAAGTGAAGTTGAAGCTCCCCCTCAAGCCGAAGCTGGCCATCACCGGCGATGAGAAGCTCGCCATCGCGCCGTTCGTCATCGCCAACAATGGCGAGAAGAGAAACGACCGCGCCGCAAAGGTCGACGTCCAGGGCGAATTCCAGCGCTACCTCAAAAAGCAGCTCACGAAGACGACGAAGCTGCGCCTCACCGACGTGCCGGCGGGAACGCGCCTGCCGGGGCAGGACATGAAGTCGCTCGAAGCGAACCGCGACTTCTGGAAGTCTCTCGGGCAGGCCACGGGCGCCGACTACATCGTCACCGGCATTCTCGACTTCGACATCGCCGACAAGTCGGGCTACAAAACCGAGGAATTCGTCTCGCCCGCGGATGGGCGCACCTACTACCGGCAGGCGCTCATCGAGACCACCGGCTTCGTCTTCGACATCGACATCGCCGTCTTCAACGCCGACACGGGAGAGAAGGTGCTGGAAGACAACTTCCGCGACTTCAAGGAATTCGACCAGCGCAACTACGACGAGATCCTCGGACTCTTTGAGAACCTGCGCTCACTGGAGACGCAGCTCGTCGGGATTTTCGTGCCGCAGGAGACGTCGGCGACACGGTACGTGTTCACGGAATGAGAGTGCTGAGTGCTGAGTGCTGTGTGCTGAGTAAAGTGCGTCGCTCAACACAGCACACAGCACTCAGCACACAGCACTGATCGGAGGCTATGTGCGAAGGATCATCGTCGCGTCCATTCTCGCTGTTGTGTTCGCCACGTCAGCGTATCCGTTCGGCCAAAACAAGATCGTCTACGACAAGTTCCACTGGAACATCTACCACTCCACGCACTTCGACGTGTACTTCTACGACGAAGAGAAGGACTCGCTGCAGCGCGTGGTGAACATGGCGGAGAGCGCGTACGACGACAACTCGCGCAAGCTGAACTTCCAGATCTCCAAGAAGATCCCGCTGCTCTACTACCAGACCCACTCGGCCTTCGAGCAGACCAACGTCGACCTCAATTTCATCCCCGAGGGCGTCGGCGCGTTTGCCGAGCCGGCGCGCAACCGGATGGTCCTGCCCATCGACACCACCGACGAGAAGCTCCTCCAGCTCGTCCACCACGAGCTCACCCACATCTTCGAGTACGAGCTCCTCTTCCAAGGGAAGCTCGGCAAGACCGTCACCGCCAACCCGCCGCTCTGGCTCATGGAAGGGTTGGCGTCGTTCATGGGGCAGGATGAAGACTCGAAGGACCGCATGGTCCTGCGCGACGCCGTCGTCAACGACCAGATCCCGCCGATCACGCGCGCGCAGGGCGGCGGCTACTTCGCCTACCGCTTCGGCCACGCCGTCTTCGCCTTCATCCAGCAGAAGTGGGGCTGGGAAGGGATCCGCGATTTCCTCTACGAGTACCGCAACACCCTCGGCAGCTCCGTCGACAAGGCCCTGAAGCGCGCCTTCGATGTCACCCCCGAGGAGTTCGACACGCGGTTCCGGACCTACCTGCGCAAGCAGTACCTTCCGGCCCTCGTGGCCAAGGGCGAGCCGCAGGAGTACGGCGACCCGTTCAAGATCGGGCAGGAAGTCTTCAGCGAAGACATCTCCCCGGTGCCGGCGCCGTCGGGCGATCTCCTCGCTGCCATCACCGACTACAAGGAAGACGCCGACGTCGTCCTCTTCAACGTCCCGGACCGGCGGATTTTCCGCAACCTCACCTCCGGCTACACCAGCAAATACGAATACGTCATCGTGCAGATGCTCACCACCGGCCCGGTCATGGGGCGCGACCTCGGCTTCTCGCCGACGGGCGACCAGGTGGCCATGTTCGTCAAGAAAGAGCGCGGCCGGAACCTCATGATCATCAACGCGCTCAACGGCCGCATCGAGCGCAACGTGAGGATGGACGTCGAGCAGCAGCTCGCGCCGGTCTACTCGCCGGACGGCCGCCGCATCGCCTTCGCCGCGTTCAAGGGCTCGCAGCCCGACATCTTCATCTACGACCTCGACAGCGGCACGATCAACAACATCACCAACGACCACTTCTTCGACGGCGCGCCCGTCTTCTCACCCGACGGCAAGTGGCTGGTCTACTCGTCGGTGATCAACGGCTACGCGAAGCTGATCAAGCTGAACCTCTCCAATCCGAAGGAGCGCTACCAGATCACCACCGGCGACTGGAACGACATCGACGCCTGGTTCTCGCCGGACGGCAAGCGCATCTTCTTCGCGTCCGACAAGCAGACCGGCCGCGCGGTCGACAAGGCCGCCGACATCCTGCAGGCTGCCGAGGAGAAGGCGAAGCCCGCCGCGGCGGTGACGCCGGCGCCCGACCCGACAAACTTCGCCTCGTACAACATCTATTCATTGAATCTCGAGACCGGCGACCTGTTGCAGTACACCGACGTCGTCGGCGGCTGCTTCACGCCGGTCGTGTTCACCGGCCAGGGCGGCAAGGAGCGCCTCGTCTTCGCGTCGTACTACAAGCTGCGCTGGCGGCTCTACTCGACGACGACCGACAAGCCGCTGCATCCTGCCGAAAAGACGACGCTCCCCTCGGCGCCGCTGCTCGCCGAGGCGCGGACGCAGTTCCAGCCGCCGGTCGAGGTGGCCGTCGACCCGGAGAAGATCGACCGTCCGGGCGGATTCAAGCTCTTCGTCGACGACGTCTCCGTCAACGCCGGCTACACCTCCGACCAGATGCTCGTGTCGGAGTCCCAGATCTTCATGAGCGACATGCTCGGCAACCGGCGCTTCATCGCCTCGCTCGAGTCGGTGTCGTCGTACTCCGCGTTCGACTTCCTCTACTTCGACCTGCAGCACCGCACGAACTGGGGCGTGCGCGTCTTCGACGACCGGGCCTTCTATCTGACGCCCGATACGGGGAGCCTCTCGCTCTTTGACCGGCACCAGCTCTACCGCGAGACCGGCTTCTCCGGCATCATCAGCTATCCGTTCGACCGCTACCACCGCGTCGACGCCAGCGCGGGGTTCCAGAGCCGCAGTCTCAGCTATCCGTTCTACGATCAGTTCGGAAACCTCGACGTCATCAACCGCCGGGACAACTACCCGGTCATCAGCAGCACGTTCACCGGCGACACGGCCATCTTCAAGGAGTTCGGGCCGATCTCCGGGCACCGCTACGAGGTCGGCACGTCGTACGCGTACGACACAAAGGGGCACGGCGCGCTGTCGAACGACTACACGGTCGACGCCCGGCAGTACCTGCAGCTCTCGTCGCGGACGCTCCTGGCGGCGCGCGTCTTCGCCGGCTACTCGCGCGGCACGTTCTCGAACTTCTATTACTTCGGCGGCCTGAACACCGTCCGCGGCGTCGACTTCCGGTCACTCATCGGCAGCCGCGCGGCATTCGCCAATCTCGAGTTCCGCTTCCCGTTCATCGACGTGCTGGCCATGCCGTTCATGACGCTGCGCAACGTGCGCGGGAATCTCTTTTTCGACATCGGCGGCGCGAAGTTCCCCGGCCAGCGGTACACGTTCTACGAGAAGGGCCACTTCGTTGACGGCGCCGCCTCGGTCGGCTACGGCTTCTCGTTCGATTTCATGGGCGCCGAGCTGCACTGGGACATCGCCCACCGCCTGCGCGTCGATCCGGCCGATACGGTGACGTCGCGCGGGAAACGGACGGAGTTCTGGATCGGGCAGACGTTCTGAGAGTGCTGAGTGCTGAGTCCTGAGTGCTGAGTGAGCCTCGGCACGACAACTCAGCACTCAGCACACAGCACTCAGCACTGGCGGCGAAGCCGCTCAGCCAGCTTCTCCGCCTCTTCCCGCGCTCCCATGACCTGCAAATCCAGCCAGGGGTTCGCGCCCATCCATTCGGTGACGAGGTCGGCGAGCGGCTCGACCTTCGCCATCAGCGCGGCGATGGCGGCGTCGTCGGGGAGGCAGCGATGGGCGTCCGAGATCGCCCAATCCGCCTCGCGCAGCAACTGCCGCCGCCGGCGGTTGTCGCTGCAGTCGTCGGAGCTGACCCAGAGCCCGACGTTGCTCTCCTCCTCGAGGAGGCGCGCCGCCAGCTCCAGCTGCTCGATCGCGCGCTTCACCGCTTCAGGTACTCGTCGAGCAGCGCCATCGCCTCAGCCGACGGATTCGCGAACGCGAAGCGCGACTCGAACACGATCTGGCCGTTCGGATCCTTGAGCGGCACGGCGCGGCAGGAGAGCACGCGCGCGCGGCTGGAGAACTGCGCGCCGGCGCAGGGAAACGTCAGCACGATCACTTCGCTCGGGCGCAGGGCGCCGGGGTGACGCACGCGCGCGCCGTGGTGGCTGACGTTCAGCACCACGCCGTCGCGCTTTCCGACCCGCGCCGGAATCTGAATCACCGGCTCGAAGCGGCCGCTGGTACGTCGATCGTCCATAAGAACGGACCCAAGCATAGCTTCGCATGTTTTGCTTCCATTTCGGATCAGAAGGGTGGAAAATAATCCCTTCACCACACAACTGGCTCCGAGGAGGACCTATGACGTCCCTGCCGCTCGACGTGCACGAAGTGCTCGAACAGGAGTACGAGGCCATTCACGGGCCGCTGACGAACAAGCCGCCGGCGACCTATCGATCCGAAGACATCACCGATCCGGAGTGGGCAAAGGGCTGCCTCCTCGCCTGCGGCTTCGGCGGCGACACCCTCGCGGCGCTAAACGCTCTCGTCGAGAAGGGCAATGACTTCGCCAACCTCGAGCGCTCCCCGGCCATCACCGAGAGCGGCCGGAAGATGCTGAAGATGTACACGAAGGGCGAGATCGAGCAGACGCCCGACAATCGCCGGCGCATCGTCGACGAGGCATTGAACGGCGCCGTGCGGCGCATCCGCGACGTCCGCCTCGAGGCCTTCTACGAGACGCTGCACAAAAAGGAGCCGAACGACGCCCGCACCGCCCTCTGCATCTCCGGCGGCGGAATCCGCAGCGCCACGTTTGCTCTGGGTGTCATCCAGGGCCTGGCCGGCACCGGCATCCTCGAGAAATTCGACTACCTCTCCACCGTCTCGGGCGGCGGCTACATCGGGAGCTGGCTCTCGTCGTGGTCGCGCCGCCACAAGGATGGCATCAAGGGCGTGCAGGACGATCTCGTGCGCGCCGACACCGGCCGCCTCGCCGCCGGCGGCGCCGCGAAGCGCCCCGACGAGAAGATCGATCCGCAGCCGGAGCCGCTCCGGCATCTGCGCGCCTACAGCAACTATCTGAGTCCGAAGCTCGGCTTCCTCTCCGCCGACAGTTGGACCCTCGCCGCGCTCTACATCCGCAACCTGCTGCTCAATCTCCTCGTCCTGGTGCCGGTCCTGGCCGGCGTCCTGGCGCTGCCGCGCTTCTATGAATGGCTGCTGCGGTCGGGTCTCGTTCTCGACCTCAACGCCCTCGGCATCATCACGGCGGCGATGCTCGCCGTCGGCTTCGGCTACCTCGGCGCCGCGCGTCCCGTGCGGCACGGCCGCGAGTCGAAGGCGTGGAAGATCAACACGAATCCGTGGTTCGTCTGGGGCTGCATCGCCCCGCTGACCGTGGCGGGCTTTTGCATCAGCGTCTTCTGGGCGCAAAACGCCGGTGCCATCTTGGGCGGCACGTACCCGCTCACTGCCAGCGCGGAGCTCTGGGCGCTGATTTGCGCGCTCGTCATGGTCCTCGTGCCGTGCGTCGTCTACTACGTCCGCTTCGCCGGCGCCTCGTTCGCCGAGCGGCGCCAGTCCGCCACGCGCGCCTCCGGCAAGCAGACGTTCCTCAAAGTCGCCTACGAGGGCCTCGGCGCGCTCGTCGGTCTCGGCACGGCGGTCGGCCTCTTCTGGCTGCTGGGGAAGAAACTCTTCCCCACGCCGATCATGAAAGTTCCGGATCCGAACGCCGTCGACGTCTGGCGACGCAGCCTCGTGCCGCTGCCGGCGCAGGAGCTCTACATCTGCTTTGCGCTGCCGCTCGTCCTCCTCGTCTTCTTCGTCCAGGCCAGCATCTTCGTCGGCATCTCCAGCCGCTGGAACGAAGACAACGACCGCGAGTGGTGGGGCCGCGCCGGCGCTTATCTCCTGATCGCCGCGGTGCTGATCGGCGGCCTCTCGTTCATCGCTGTCTTCGGCCCGGTGCTCCTCTACCGCGCGCCGCTCATCCTCGGCTCGATCGGCGGCGCGTCCGGCATCGCCGCGGCGCTCGTCGGCCGCAGCTCCAAGACGCCTGCGGACGACAAGAAGAAGAGCTCCGGCGGGAGCAGCATCGTGGGCGCGCTGGCCGTGCCGCTCTTCGCCGTCGTTCTCCTCGCCGCCATCTCCCTCGGCACGACCGAGCTGATTCTGGCCATCAAGGAGCGGCCGAAGGACGTCGAGAAATTTACGAGGGAAAAGATCGAGTCGCAGTTCACCGCGACCGTGACCTCCGTCAACGCCGGCATCGATTACGAGCAGAAGAACGAGGCCAAGATGCCGGCCGCCTCGGTCGAAGTGGCGCGCTCCATCCGCCACCTCAAATTCGTGCAGGGCACGCGCGGCGACGAAGTGCTGGCCATCATCCTCGTGGCCATCGGCGCGGCCATCCTCTCCACGTTCGTCGGCGTGAACCGCTTCTCGATGCAGGGCTTGTATCGCAACCGCATCATCCGCGCGTACCTCGGCGCGTCGCGCTACAGCCGCGACCCGGACCGCTTCACCGGCTTCGACGAGAACGACAACCTGCAGATGTACGAGCTGCGCCAGCAGCTCCTCTGGACCACGAGCTTCGACGACCCCTGCGCGTTCATCGAGCAGATCGCCAGGAACAGCAGCAAACCCGGCGTCGAGAAGACGATCTGGGACAACCTCGACGGCTCCGTCCGCAAGAAGATCGAAGAGACGCTGCGGAAGAAGGAAGCGTTCAAGTCATCGCTCATCGCCGGCGTCGTGCAGAGCGTGAACGTGCAGATGCAGACCGTCGACCTCGTCACCGGCAAGGCCGATGGGTCGCCCGTGCTCATGCTCAAGCAGAACCGCCTCACGCTCGAGGACCGCTTCCCGATGCTCAAGAAGCTCGGCAACCGGCGCACGCCGTTCCACGTCGTCAACACCGCGCTCAACGTCGTCTCCGGCGACAACCTGGCCTGGCAGCAGCGCATGGCGGAGTCGTTCACGGCCTCGCCGCTGCACTGCGGCAGTCTCTACCTCGGCTATCGCGACTCGCGCGAGTACGGCGGCGACGACGGCATCTCCCTCGGCACCGCCGTCGCCATCTCCGGCGCCGCGGCCAGCCCGAATCAGGGCTACCACTCGTCGCTGCCGCTGGCGTTCATCATGACGCTGCTCAACGTCCGCCTCGGTGGATGGCTCGGGAACCCCGGCCTGCACGGCAGCCACTCGTATACGAAGTCGAGCCCGTACGGAAATCTCAACACGCTCTTGTGGGAGATGACCGGCAACACGAACGACCGCTGCCCCTGGATCTACCTCTCCGACGGTGGCCACTTCGAGAATCTGGCGCTCTACGAGATGGTGCTGCGGCGCTGCCGCTACATCGTTCTTTCCGACGGCGGCTGCGATCCGTCGATGAACTTCGAGGACTTCGGCAACGCCATCCGGAAGATCCGCACGGACCTCGGCGTGCCGATCGAGATCAAGAGCCGCGACATGTTGCCGCGCCCTGCGCCCGGCGAGCCGCTGCAGTCCGGCAGCTACATGGCCATCGCCTCGATCCGCTACAGCGCCATCGACAAGGACATCGCCCCCGGCAAGCCCGCGCCCGACGGCGTGCTCGTCTACATCAAGCCGAGCGTCTACAACGAGGACTTCCTGCCGCGCGACGTCTACAACTACATGCAGTCGTCGCCGGAGTTCCCGCACGAGTCGACCTCGGACCAGTTCTTCTCCGAGTCGCAGTTCGAGAGCTACCGCGCCCTCGGACGGCACGTCATCGACGTCATCTGCGGCAAGTCGGCGAAGTACTCGACGGTGGCGGAGTTCGCGCAGGACGTGAAGACGACCGCCGACGGCATGGTCCGCAGTGAGCACGACAACACGCTCAAGGGAATCGCCCTGGCCATTCGAGAACTGCCGAAGCTGCTGCCGAAATCGCCGTAGACTATGGAGACGAGCATCCAGGTCAGCGGCGGGCGCACCCCCATCGAGGAAGCGCGGCTCATCGAGCCGGCGCTCAAGCGCACTCTGTACGAGTGCCTGGAGCGCATCCGGGCCACGAAGGCCGCGCTCTACCTGGCCACGAGCCACGGCATGAGCGAGGCGTACGAGCTCGTGACGTCGTACGGCTGGAGCGCGCCGCCGCAGCGCCTGGATGAGCGTTATCCGATCGTGGCCCGCCTCGCCGCGAGCCGGCTGCCGCTGATGGTCAACAGCGTCGGCGCCGACCGGCTCGTCGGCGAGTTGCTGTTCGAGCAGAAGTCGGAGCGCGCGCTGGTATTGCCGATCTTCGGCCGCGGGCGGCGCCTCGTCGGCATCGTCGACCTCCGCGACAAAGCGGGACAGAAGCCGTTCGACGCTGCCGACGCCGCCGCGGCCGACACGATCCGCCAGGCCATCGAGAAGGAGCTGGCGGCGAAGAACCTCTACGGCGTCGGCGACGGCTCCGTGGTCGAGACGCCGAAGCGGCGCCGCGGCTCGTCGGCGAAGTACAGCGCCGTCATGCGCGCCGAGGCGGCGCTCCTGCCGGAGACGCTCGTGCGGCCGGATACGACCGCGTCGCCGGGCGCGATCGAAGTCATCCGCGCCGCGCGCGGTCGGATGGCCAAACGCGCGCTCGACCGCGAGGTGGCGCGGCGCATCCTCACGCGCGAGGAGATCGAGCGCCTGCGCATCGTGCTCCCCGCCGTGCTGGCCATTCCCGGCGTCGTCGCCGGCGTGCTCACGAACCTCACCGCGCGCGAGCGGCAGATCGTCGTCTCCAACGCGCCGCTCGCCGACGACGCGCTGCGCATGATCAACGACCGCCTCGCGGTGTCACTGAAGCGCCGCGAAGTGGCCACGGCGGCGTCGCGCGCGAACTGGTCGGCGAACCTCGACCGCAACGCCGTGACGTCGAACGACATCCAGATCGTCGCCAGCGCCGCCGTCGCGCCGAAGAGCGTCGACGGCCTCGTGCTCACCGTCGCGCTGTCGAAGAAGCCGACTGACGAGGCCCGCGCGCAGATCGAAGCGCTCGCCGAGCAGCTCGGCGTCTGCGTCGACGCGATCGTCGGCCGCAGCCAGTGGCAGCAGCGCCGGATCACCATCGCCGAGGCGCTGATCGAGCCGGATTTCCGGCCGATGCCGATGCTGGCCGGGCATTCCCGCCTCGTCGCCGGCATCGCCCAGCGCCTCGCGGAGGCGATGAAGATGTCGGAGGAGTTCGTCGACAACGTGCGCGTCGGCGCGCTCGTGCACGACGTGGGACTTCGCCTCCTCGACTACGAGAGGCTCGGCGTGCAGGGGCGCCTCACGGACGAGCAGACCCAGATCGTGATGGAGCATCCCCTCGTCGGCGCCGCCCTGGTCGAGCCCTACTTGGGGCGCGACGTCGCCGAGATCGTGCTCCGCCACCACGAGCGCTACGACGGCTACGGCTATCCCGGCCGCCTCGCCGGCGAGCGCATCCCTCTCGCCGCGCGCGTCGTGCAGATCGCCGACTGCTGGGCGGCCATGACCTCGCCGGAGTCGTACGTCGCCAACGTCAGCCGCGACGAAGCCATGCACCGCCTGCGCAAGGACGCCGGCGCGCAGTTCGATCCATCGCTCGTAGGGACGTTCATCGCGGCGGTGGATGAGATAGTAGGGTAGGGTTACGCCGCCCGCGGCTGCCGCCGCCGGTCCGCAATCGTCTCCCGCAGAAACTTCAGCAGCGCCTTCTCCTCCATTGACAGCCCCACCCGTACCACCGGCTTCCCCTTGGCGTGCTTGCGCAGCATCTCGAACGGCTTGCCGTGCATGTACTCGTCGAGGAGGCGGGGGCAGATGTACGACGAGCGGCAGACCGCGGCGGTGTTGCCGAGCTGCTGCGCCGTCGCGTCGATGGCGCGCTTGATCTTGCGCTTCCGCTCCGCTTTGCTCGTCCCCTGTCCCTGCATCGCCAGAGCGATCGAGCAGAGGAGCGTCCCCGCCCAGGTGCGGAAGTCCTTGGCCGTGAAGTCGTCGCCGATGATCGACTGGATGTAGTCGTTGACGTGGCGGTCCTTGACGTCGCGCACCTTGCCGCCGTCGAGGAAGGCGAAGAGCTCCGCCGGCTTCAGCGCCTGGAGCGCCGTCACGATCCGCGCGACCTCGGGGTCGTCGATCGTGCGCTTCTGCGCCTTCTTCCACTTCCCGATGTAGTCGAAGAGCAGCGTGCTCTTCTCGACCTTCACGTGCTTCGGCTTGATCGTCGTCAGACCGTACGTCGACTCCGACTGCGCGCTCTTGTCGTTGCCGACGCGGAAGAAGCCCTGGTCGATGAGGCGAACGATCGCGGCCAGGACGCGCTCGCGGTCGAGCTCGCGGCGCTTCAGATCCGCGCGCACGCGGCGGCGGAGATTCGGCAGCGCCTCGCCGAACTCGACGACGCGCTGGAACTTCTCCTCTTCGCGCTTGGCGCGGAAGCGGTCGTGGTAGCGGTACTGCGTGCGCCCTTTCTTGTCGACGCCGAGCGCCTGGAGCGGCGAAGAGTCGCCGCGGGCGATGCGCACGTCGCGCCACGCCGGCGGGATGCGCAGCTTGGCGATGCGCTGCAGAGTCTTATCGTCCGTGACGAGGGTGCCGTCCGGATCGCGATAGGTGAAGCCGCTCTCTTTCGTCCCCTCCCGCCGGAACCCCTGGGAGTCGAGGTACCAACGGCGCCGGACGCCGCCTTTCCGGGCCATGACGCGGCAATTTTGCGAGAACGGTGCCGCGCGACGGAGCCGTCACCATGTCGGTCGCGCTCGCTGTGTAAGTCGTTCGAGCGGTGCGATATCCTCTCGATGACTCCGATGATGTTCGCGCAGCCGCTCGAGCCGCTCACGCGCAGGCAGCGCCACATGGCAATCGCTCTCGGCGCGGCGGTCGCGCTCACCCGGTTGCTCGCAGTCTCGCGCTCGATGTGGGATGGGGACGAAGCGCTCTTCACCATGGGCGTGCGCGCGTACGACGTGGCCAGCCATCACCCCCACCCGCCCGGGTACCCGTTATTCATGCTCGCGGCGAAGATCGCGCACGTGGCCGTGCGCGACGACTTCCGGGCCGTGCAGGCCGTGGCGGTGCTGGCGTCGCTCGCGCTCTTTCCGGCGTTGTTCTTCCTCGCCCGTGAGCTTCGCTTTCCCTTTCCCGTCGCCGCCGGCGGCGCGGCAGTCTGCGCGTTCTTTCCGAACGTCTGGTACTACGGCGGCACGGCGCTGAGCGACATCCCGTCGCTGGTGCTCGTCGTCATCGCCTCGGCGCTGCTGCTCCGCGGGCACGTCGTCGCTGGCGCGCTCGTCCTCGGCATCTCGATCGGCGTGCGGCCGCAGAACCTCCTCATCGGCGCAGTGCCGGCGGCGATGGCGATGTGGCGGCGCCGCGAAGTCGTCGCGCCGGTCGCCATCGTCGCCGTCACCGTCCTCGCGTCCTACGCCGGCGCCGCCCTGGCGTCGTCCTCCTGGCGCGGCTACCTGGCAGCCTGCGCGGCGCAGAGCCGCTACATCCGCGTCACCGACTCGTATCTGAACCCGGCGCGGCCCTCCCTCGCGTCCGTCGCCTCGGCGATCTTCATCCACCCGATGCACGCCGGCAGGATCGACGGCATCCTCTCCGCGCTCGCCGCCGCCGGCGCCATCCTCGGCATGCGTGACGCCGGAGTGCGCATCGCCGTGGCCATGTTCGTCCCGATCCAGCTCTTCACCTGGCTGATGCTCGACCCGAGCAACGCCTCGCGTTACTCGATCGCCTTTCTCCCTCTGTACGCCTTCCTCATCGCGAATGCCTTTCGGCCGTGGGCGGCGATTCCGTGTGCCGCGGTCGCCGCGTACCTGATCGTCTGGACGCTGCCGGCGCTGAACGAAATCCGCCGCACCGACTCGCCCGTCGCCGCGGCGATGAAGTCGCTGCAATCCGCGCCGGTCGTCTACGCCCACGCCGGCGTCGCCCCGTTCGCGAACGTCTTCCTCCGCCACGTCATCCCGGCCGAGAGCGAAGCGGAGCTGCCGCTCACCGACGCGCCGTTCGTGCGTGAAGGCGCGACGATCACGCCGAACGCGCAGATCTTTCACCGCGACAGCCGTGGCCATCTCTCGACCTTCGTGCGCCGCCACTTCTTCGAAGTGTCCGTGATGCGCGCGAGAGACGCCGCGGTCTTCGGCGACGGCTGGTACGGCGAGGAGTCCGACGGCACGCTGGCCTGGCGCTGGATGCCCGGCCGCGCCACGATGCTCCTGCCGCCGCGCGTGCACCTGACCATGCGCTTCAAAGTTCCGACCGGCCTCACGCCGGCGCTGACGATGCAGATGAACGGCCGCGTCGTCGGCCAATGGACGTGCAAACCGGAAAACACGATCGCGGTCACGACGCCGGCGGACGCGCGCAATGAGCTCGTGCTCACCATCGCTCCCGTCGCGCACGTCCCGAACGACCCGCGCGCGCTCGGTCTGCAGCTCCTCGGCTACGACTGGAGGAGCGAGTGACGCGCCGCGAGAGGCAGATCGTCCTCGCGCTCTCCATCGCCGTCGCCCTCACGCGCTTTCTCGCCCTCTCGCACTCCATGTGGGACTGGGACGAGGGCCTCTTCTCCACCGCCTTGCACGACTACAACGTCGCCGCGCACCACCCCCACCCGCCCGGCTTCCCGCTCTATGTCGCCGTCGGGCGCGTCTTCCGCCTGTTGATCCACGACGACTTCCGCGCCCTGCGCGCCGTCAACCTCCTCGCCTCGCTCTTCCTCTTCCCGGCGATGTTCGCATTGGCGAGGGCGATGAAGTTTCCGTTCGCCATCGCCTGCTCCGCCGGCGTCCTCCTCGCCTTCCTGCCGAACGTCTGGTACTACGGCGGCACTGCGTTCAGCGACGTCTTCAACCTCGTGTTGCTCATCGCCGGCCTGGCGCTGCTCTTCGGCGATCGCTTTCGCCTCGGCACCGCCGTCTTCGCGCTCTCGCTCCTCGTCCGGCCGCAGAACGTCTTGTGCGCGTATCCGTGGTTTGCCGCCGCGTGGCGCAAGCGGCAATGGCGCGGCATTGCCATCGCCGCCGGGATCGCCGTCGTCATCGTCGCTGTCGGCTACGGGATCGCCGCGTACGCCACCGGCTGGCGCGACTACATCCGCGCCGTTTTCGCGCACCAGCACTACCTCGCCACGGTCGACGGCTATCTCAACTCGGATCGCCCGCCTTCACTGCGACTTCTGCCCCTCTTCGCAGCCGATCCGTTCGAGGCCGGCTCAGTCATGGTCGTTGTTTCGATCCTTGCAATCCTCGCGTTGATTGTCCCGAAGAAGCGCGATCTCCAGGCGCTGGCGATCTTCGGTCCGGTGATGATCTTGGTTACGTTCATGGGAAACCCGACCGGCGCGAGCCGTCTCTCGCTCTCGTACATGCCGCTGCACGCGCTGTTGGCGGCTGACGGCGTCGCGCGCCTGGCCGGCCTCGTGAAACGCCCGCGCGCCGTGCTCGCCGTGCAGATCGTCGCCGTGGCCGCCCTTGCCGGCAGCCTCGCGGCGTGGTGTCTCGTGCCGCTGCGCGAAGTGCGGCGCACCGACTCGCCGCCGGTGCAGGCGATGAAGTGGGTGCGCCAGAACGTCCCCACCGGCAGCACGCTCTTCATCGACAGCGCCTACCTGCCGCTCGCTGCCGTCTACCTCGGGAGTTACGACGCGCACTTCGTCGACGGCGAGGCGGAGCTTGCCAAGCTGCCGCCGCTGCGCAACGCCTGGTACCTCGCCGATCGCAGCAGCGCCAATCCGGCCGCGGTGAACTTCCGCCGCCCGCGCAAGCGCCTCTTCGCGCTCTTCACGCGGCGCTACTTCGAGTCGAGCGTGCAGCCGATGGCCGGCGCGATCCGCTACCTCGACGGCTGGTACGACGAGGAGGGCGACGACGCCGGCAATCGGTGGCACTGGATGGGGCGCCGCGCGCGCGCGCAGTTGCAGGCCATCGCCGGCGGCGGCGAACTGCGTTTCACGGCGGGTGTGCCGATCGACGCCGAGGCGCCGCCGACGGTGACAGTGACGATCGATGGGAAGGTCGTCGACTCCTTCGTCGCCACCACGCGCAGCTTCACCCGCCGCTACGCATTGCCGCCGTCGAGCGCGCCGCACGAAGTGATTTTCGACGTCAGCAACGCCGTGAACCCCGCGCGCCAGCATCTCGGCGGCGACACGCGCGACCTCGGGTTGCAGCTCACTTCCATCACATGGACGCCATGACGCGCTCGCAGCGGCTGACGCTCGCCGCCGTGACGCTGGCGACGGCGATCACGCGCTGGCTCGCCTTGGCGAAGACGCCGTGGGACTGGGACGAGATGCTCTTCATGCTGGCGATGCGCAACTACGACGTCGCCGCGCACCACCCGCATCCGCCCGGATTCCCGCTCTGGATCTTCTTCGCCGACCTCGTGCACGCGCTGCACGTCAACGAATTTCATTCGCTGCAGCTCCTCTCGTTCCTCGCCTCGATCGCCGTCGTCCCGGCCATGTTCGCCTTCTGCCGTGCGCTGCGCGCGCCGTTCGGCTTCTCGCTCGCAGCGGCGGCGATCCTGGCCTTCTTCCCGAACGTCTGGTTCTTCGGCGGGACGGCGCTCAGCGACGTGCCGTCGATGACGCTCGTCGTCGTCGCCCTGGCGCTGCTCCTCGGCGAGAAGACGTACGTCGCCGGCGTCGTCGTCCTCGCCGTCGCCGCCGGCATCCGCCCGCAGAACCTCCTCATCGGCGCCGTGCCGCTCCTCGTCGTCAGCCGCAGGCAGCGGCGGCGCGACGTCGTCGTCGCCGCGCTCATCGGCGTCGCCATCGTCGCCGCGAGCTACGGCATCGCCGTCGCCAAAACGGGATGGAGCGCGTACCGCGAGACCGTCGCGCTGCACGGCGAGTACATCGCCAGGACCGACTCCTTCCGCAGTCCGCTTCGCCCGCCGCTGTGGCGCGTCTTCGTCGACTTCTTCGTTCGGCCGTACCGGATGCCGGCGATCAACATCGCCGTCACGCTTTTGGCCACGATCGGTCTCGTCGCCGGCGTCGTGAAGCGCCGCTACGCCGTGCTCCTGCCCCTCGCGGCGTTCGGCCCGTTCTGCCTCTTCGCTTGGCTGATGCTCGACTACTTCAGCGCCAGCCGCTTCTCCATCGGCTACGCGCCGCTCATCGCGCTCCTTGTCGCGTACGGGATTCCGCGCAGACTGCTGCCGATCGTTGCGCCGGTCCTCGTCGCCGGCATGATCGTCTGGACATGGCCGGCGCTGCGCGTCGTGCACACGACGATCTCGCCGCCGGTGCAGGCGGCCGAGTGGATCCGCGCGAACGTCGACCGCCGCACGCCGCTCTACGTTCACCGCGGCATGGCGCCGTACGCCGAGGCGCTGCTGCCGGAGCGGGAGTCGCGCTTCGTGATGGCGCCGCCGGCGCCGTGGACGAGCGGGCCCACACCGTTTTTTCTTCGCGAAGACCCCGGCGCGCGAAACTTCGTGCGCGAGCGCGGGCACCTCTGGTGGCTGACGCGGCAGCGCTACTTCGTCGTCTCCGTCACGCCGGTGACCGCGCGCGCGATCTTCCGCAGCGGCTGGTACGACGAGGAGGGCGACGCGCGCACGCGCTGGCGCTGGATGGGCGGGCGCGGCGTGATCGACTTGCCTGCCGGATCCCACCTGCGGCTGTCGCTCTACGCTCCGCTCGATGCCCTCGGCGCGCCGCCCAACGTCGTCGTGCGCCTCGATGGCGCGATCATCGCGCAAATCCGCGCGACCACGCCCAACATCGAGATCGAGAAAGATGTTGCCGGCGGCACGGAGCTCGTCATCGAGACCGACCGCACCGTGCAGCCGCCGAACGACGCGCGCGTCCTCGGGCTGCGCCTCAACGACCTGGAGTGGTCGTTACGGGGCAAATGAGATCGTCTGCGGGCGCCACGTCTTCACGTGCTTGCCGTCCTTGACCGGCGGCGTGAAGCGCGCGTTGCGCATGGCCCGGATCGCTTCCTCGTTGAAGCCGAAGCGCGGGTCGCCGCGCAGGACTTTCACGTCGACCACGCGGCCGCTCTCGTCGATCAGCGTCGACAGCAGGATGTTCGCCGTCGCCTTGGCGCGCAGCGCCATCGTCGGATAGACCGGGCGCGGCTGCGTCAGCGTCTGCAGCGGCGAGTCGAGCACGTCAAACTCCACGACGTCGCCGTCGCGCACCGTGTGCACCGGCTCCGCCGCGGCCGGCTGCGGTTGCGGTTGCAACTGCGCCACCTGCTGCGGCGCCGCCGGCTGTGGCGTGACCGGCTGCGGCGTCTGCGCCTGCTTCTGTTCGAGGCGTCGCTCGTCGAGTGCGGCCGCCGAGGGGGCGGAGCGGTCGTCGGCCGGCTGCGGGTGCGGCGGCTGCGGCACTGGCACCGGCGCGTTCTTCGACTGCTGCTGTTTGAGCTGCTGCGTATACT
>DATELQ010000079.1:0-42319 GCA_035276475.1 Thermoanaerobaculia bacterium
ACGGCGGCGGGGGCGGGGGCGCGGGTGGGGGGAGGGCCGTGCCGGCCGTGAGGGCGTAGGTGTATCGAGATGTGTAGCACGCGCTACACTAGGTGTATGAGAACCAACATCGATCTCGACGACGAGTTGCTCGAACAGGCCATGCAGTATTCGAAAGCGCGCACCAAGCGGGCGCTCGTCGAAGAAGCGTTGCGCACGTTCGTCGACCTCAAGTCTCGTGAGCAGAGACGGTTGTCGTATGCCGAACGGCTCGAGGCGCTCCGCGCGCGGAGCGCCTCGATTCGTCTCAATAAAAGTGTCGTCGATATTCTTCGAGATGACCGCAACCGACGATGAGCACGTATGTTCTCGACACGAGTATTGCGATTGCCTGGTACATCCCCGAGGCTTTCGCGGAGCCGGCGCTCGGCTGGCAGGTCCGAATGCTGGAGGAACGTGAGCACTTCGTCGTTCCGATGTTGCATTACTGGGAATTCGCGAACGTTTTGCGCACAAATATACGCGGACGCATTGTCGATCCGAGATTTGCGGCAGACGTCTGGTCGCTTCATCTCGACGCGCCCCTGCAAGTCATTGAGCCGCCGACCGAATCCGTTTTCAGGCTCGCTCTCGAGTATGAAGCCACTGCTTACGACGCTGTTTACATTGCTCTGGCCCTTCACCTCGACGTGCCGCTGCTGACGGCCGAACGCCCGACGACGCCATGGGTCAAGCGAATGGGGAAGCGCGTTCATTCAATCCTCCAGTAAACGCTGATCTACAATCCTTCCCCGTGGTGACCGAGCCCTTCCCCCTCCGCCCGCGCGAGATCTTCGACGAGCTGCGCAAGGTCGTCGTCGGGCAGGACGAGGCCGTGCGCGAGCTCTCCGTCGCTCTGGTCAAGCACCTCGTCGGGCACCCGGCGCCGAACATCCTCATGGTCGGCAACTCCGGCTCGGGGAAGACCACGCTCATGCGCGCCGTCGAGCGCTTCCTCGCCAGCCGTCCCGGCCTCGACGAGTACGCCAACGTCATCCGCATCAACGCCAACATCCTCGCCGAGGAGCATCAGGGGTATGGGCGCGCCGTCCTCGGGCGACTCTTCGCGAACGCCAAGCGCATCTTCGGCCCCGACGCTCCCGTCGAGATCCTCCTCGGCTCCGTCGAGCACGGCATCGTCTTCATCGACGAAGTCGACAAAATCCGCGCCCAGGTCAGCGGCAACCCCAACGTCCGCGGCATCGTGGCGCAGGAAGCGCTGCTCACATTGATGGAGAACGAGAACGTCGAGTTCGACGTCGACGGCCGTACGCACGCCGTCAACTCCTCGGGGGTTCTCTTCGTCGCCGGCGGCGCGTTCGAGGAGCTCTACGAGTCCGTTCTCCGCCGCGCCATCGTCGGGCAGGACGTCGCGCCGATGAAGCCGGTCGTCGTCGTCTCTGCCTCGGGTGACGTGCGCGAGGAGCTCCCCTTCCACCTCCGCGACTACCTCAAGTACGACGACCTTTTTCGCTACGGTATGACCCCGCAGTTCGTCTCGCGCTTCGAGTCGATCATCGTCCTCAATGACCTCGCCGAGGCCGATTTGGCGCGCATCTTCGTCGAGCCCGAGGCGTCCGTCTTCCGCACCTCGCGCGCCTACTTCCAGCGCTTCGGCGTCGACCTCCAGATCACCCGCGGCGCGCTCATCGCCATCGCCTGGGACGCCGCCCGGCAGAAACGCCTCGGCGCGCGGGCGCTCCGAGAGACCTTCCGCCGCGTCATCGGCGACATCGAGTTCGACCCCGCCGACAGCGGCGCGCACGTCATCACCATCGACGAGCAGAGGGTCAAGCGCGCCATCGCCGGCCGCGAGTCGGGCGCGCCCGTGAAGCGGTAATCGCTACAATACGCGCCCGCCATGGCGTTCTTCGACAAGCTCAAGCGTGGGTTGTTCATGACCCACACCGAGATCATCGAGAAGATGAAGGAGTCGCTGACTCCCGACCTCCCGATTGATCGCACTGCCATCGACGGCCTCGAAGAGGGCCTCCTCGGCGCGGACGTCGGCGCGGAGCTGACCACCGCGCTCGTCGACCGCATCGAAGAGCGCGTGCGCAACGAGCGCATCACGAAAATGGATCGGCTGACCGAGGTCTTGCGCGAGGAGACGCGCGCGCTCATCCCGAAGCGGACCGCGCAGGCGATCGACCTCGCCAGCGCCAAGCCGTTCGTCGTTCTCGTCGTCGGCGTGAACGGGACGGGGAAGACGACGACGATCGCCAAGCTCGCCGCGCGCTGGAAGTCCGAGGGGAAGAGCGTCATCCTCGGCGCCGCCGACACCTTCCGCGCTGCCGCCATCGAGCAGTTGCAGATGTGGGCCGACCGCATCGGCGTGCCGATGATCAAGCACAAGGCCGGCAGCGACCCGGGCGCCGTCGCACACGACGCCGTGGCCGCCGCGGTTGCGCGCGGTGCCGACGTCGTCGTCATCGACACCGCGGGCCGCCTGCACAACAAGTCGCACCTCATGCAGGAGCTCGGCAAGGTTCGCCGCGTGATCGAGAAGGAGCTCTCCGGCGCGCCGCACGAGACGCTCCTCGTTCTCGACGGGACCACGGGCCAGAACGGCGTCAATCAGGCCGCGGCGTTCCTCGAGGCGGCCAAGCTCACCGGCATGGTGGTCACGAAGCTCGACGGCACGGCCAAGGGGGGCGTGATCCTCTCGATCATGCGCCAGTTCGACATCCCGGTGAAGTTCATCGGGGTGGGCGAGGGGGTGGACGATCTGATCCCGTTCGACCCCGCCGCGTATGTTGACACGCTATTTGAATAGTCCGGCGTCATGCGCTGGACACCAGGGGGAGTTTCCTCAGACGTAGAAGACCGCCGCGGCTCGAGCGGCGGCGGCGGTTTCGGCTTCGGCGGGATGCACATCGGCATCGGCGGCGCCGTGATCCTTCTCGTCCTCAGTCTCGTTTTCCACAAGAACTTTTTCGCGCTCCTCGGCGGCGGCGACACCGCCACGACGCAGCAGCAGAGCGGGCCGGTACAGGAGACGCCGGAGGAGCATCGCAACGTTCAGTTCGTATCGTTCGTGCTGGACGACGCGCAAAAGACGTGGGAGCAGACGCTGCCGGGCTACCGGCACGCGAAGCTCGATCTCTTCCGCGACGCCATTCAGTCGGCGTGCGGCTTCGCGCAGTCGGCGAGCGGCCCGTTCTACTGTCCCAACGACGAGCGCGTCTACATCGACCTCGGGTTTTACGACGAGCTGCGCCAGAAATTCGGCGCGCCCGGCGACTTCGCGCAGGCCTACGTGATCGCGCACGAGATCGGCCATCACGTGCAGAAGCTGCAAGGGATCGAGCAGCAGGTGCACCAGGCCATGGAGAACGGCAGCCGCTCCGAGCAGAGCGCGCTGTCGGTACGCCTGGAGCTGCAGGCCGACTGCTACGCCGGCGTGTGGGGACACTCGACGCAGCAGCGCGGCATCATCGACAACGCCGACATCGAGCAGGGCCTCAACGCCGCCGCCGCGATCGGCGACGACCGCCTGCAGCGGATGGCCGGCCGCACGGTGAACCCGGAGCGCTTCACGCACGGCTCCTCGCAGCAGCGCGTGGAGTGGTTCCAGCGGGGATTGAAGAGCGGGCGGGTGGAGGACTGCGATACGTTCAGGTAATGGGCGGTTTCTTCCGGGCTGACGCCGACGCCCCCGCGTTGAACTCCTCTTCCTTGAGCTCGAGGTCGGCCCGCAGCGGCCCGTCGCCCATCTCGCCCGCGTAAGCGTCAATCACCAACGCGCGCGTCAGGTGCGAATAGAGCCGATGCCCTGGCTCCACCACCATGTTCGGGCCGTGGTCGCACATGTCGAAGCACGACGTCGCGCAGACGCGCACCGTCGGCTTGCGCCCCATCGCCTTGTTGTGTGACTTCAGCGTCTTCTGAATCGGCTCGCCGCGCTCGTCGCCGCGGTCGGGATTGTTGCAGCGCGGCCCGTTGCAGACGAGGAAGAGCTTGTCGAAGGGGTATTCCATCTCACGCCGGCGCTACGAACTTCTTCCCCGCATCGAGCACGTGCTTCAGATCCTTCGGGCTGCAGGCCTCGGCGTACACGCGCGCCACCGGCTCCGTCCCCGAGAGGCGGAACAGCAGCCACGCCGAGTTGTCGAAGAACAGCTTCACGCCGTCCGTCTTGTTCACCTCGCGCACCGTCAACGAGTCGAGCGCCGCGGGCGGATTCGCCAGCTTCTGCGCCAGCGTCTCCTTCAGCTGCGGCGTCAGCTTCATGTCGATGCGCTTCGAGTAAAAGTAGCCGAACTCCTGGTACGTCGCCTCGATCAGCTCATTGAGCTTCTTTCCCGTGCGGGCCACCATCTCCGCCACGAGGAGGCACGCCAGAATCCCGTCCTTCTCCGGCAGGTGGTGGTACATCGACATCCCCGCGCTCTCCTCGCCGCCCATGGCGATCTTGTCCGCGAGAATCAGCTCCCCGATGTACTTGAAGCCCACCGGCGTCTCGTACAGCGGCACGTCGAGCTTGCGCGCGATCGAGTCGATGAGATGCGTCGTCGCCACCGAGCGCGCCAGGCCGCCCGGAATCTCGCGGTAGCGCTTCAGGTAGAGCGCGAGCAGCGCCAGGATAATGTTCGGCGAGACGAAGCGGTTGCGGTCGTCGATGATTCCGAAGCGGTCGGCGTCGCCGTCGGTGGCCAGGCCGAGGTCGAACTTCTCGCTGCTGACGATCCCGCGCAGCTCGCCGAGATTCTTCTCGTTGCATTCGGGGGAGAAGCCGCCGAAGTACGGGTCGCGATAGTTGTGGATGATCTTGACCTCGACGCCGGCCTCGAGGAGGAAGTAGTCGAGGTAGTCGCGCGCCGTGCCGTAGAGCGGATCCATGGCGATGCGCAGCCCGCTCTTGTTGATGGCGTCGGTGTCGACCTTGTTGCGCAGCTCGCCGAGGTAGCGGTCCTTGGGGTCGATCGTCTCGATCAGCTCCGACTTCTCGTAGACGTCGACCTTCTCGTTCTTCTCCTCGAGCGCATGGATCTCCCGCTCGATCGCCTGCGTCACCTCGGGCAGCGCCGGCGCGCCGTTCGCCGTCGAGAACTTCAATCCGTTGTACTCGGGCGGATTGTGCGAGGCCGTGAAGTTGATCGCGCCCATGGCCTTGCGGCGCACGGTCTCGAAGGAGACGCACGGCGTCGGCACGTCGCGGTTGCAGAGGTAGGCGTGGATGCCGTTGAAGGCGAGGATCTTCGCCGCTTCGGACGCGAACTTCTCCGAGAGAAAGCGCGTGTCGTAGGCGACGACGACGCCGGAGCCCTTCTGCCCTGACTTCCTGAGGTAGTTTGCGATGCCCTGGCTGGCGATCCGGACGTTCTCGAACGTGAAGTCTTCGCCGATGATCCCACGCCAGCCCGACGTGCCGAATTTGATCATCTTGGGAGGCGCACCTTAGCACAACCGGTGCCGCGCGACGCCATTGCTCCGCTGGCTCGCTTTGCGCAATCATCCGCCTCAATGGAGCGTCGGCCACTCATCCTGATCGCGGATGACCAGGACGACGTCGTGCAGCTTCTCAAGGTTTACCTGAGGCCGCTCGACGCCGAGTTCCTCGTCGCCTCTGACGGCGAGGAAGCCCTCGCCGTGGCCCAGGCGCGCCTCCCCGACGTCGTCCTCCTCGACGTCATGATGCCGAAGCGCAGCGGCTGGGACGTCTGCCAGGCCCTCAAGGCCGTGCAGCGCACCGCCGACATCCGCGTCGTCCTCGTCACCGGCCGCGGCGAGGTGAAGGACCGCTTGACCGGACTGCAGCTCGGCGCCGACGAATACCTCGTCAAGCCCTTCAATCGCGACGAAGTCGTCAAGCGCGTCACCGCGCTCCTCGACCGTCCGCGCGAGGCCGAGGCCGTGCCCGCGGAGCCGCCGAACCGCGCCGCGGAGTCGCTCCTCTTCGACCGCGCCAGCGGCCTCCCGACCGTCCCCATCGTCCTCGGGCGGCTCAAGGAAATGCTCATCGAGCAAGGGGAGCTCGGCATCATCTACATCGACATCGAGCAGTTCGAATCGATCGAGGCGGAGTACGGCTGGGCCTTCTTCGACGAGTTCGTGCGCCGCGCCGGCGAGACGGTCGTCACCGAGGCGAAGGGGCGCTTCCCACACGCCATCGTCGCGTCCAACCTCGTCGGCGGCTCGAGCTTCTACGTCGTCTTCGAGACGCGCGGCAAAGACCTCGCGCAGGAGGCGGCCTTCGACGCTCTCGCAAACGACCTCCGCGAGACGCTCATCGAGACGATGCGCGAGCGCTTCCCGAACATGCAGCAGGGGCAGATCGGCTTCTTCGTCGGCGCCGCGCGCGTCGACTACCGGCCGCAGATCCGCCTGGAGCGGCAGATCTATCAGGGGATGCAGACCGCGGCCGACGCCGTGCGCGACGCCGAGCAGCAGCGCAAGCGCCAGCTCACCCGCGAGCTGCGCGACATCATCCGCCGCAAGCGCATCACCACATTGTTTCAGCCGATCGTCCGCGCGCGCGACAACACCATCTTCGGCTACGAGATCCTCACGCGCGGCCCCTCGCACTCGTCGTTCCGCAACTCCGACATGCTCTTCTCCTTCGCCCGCGAGTCGAAGCTGGCCTGGTCGCTCGAGGCCATCGCGCTCGAATGTGCGATGCGGCGCCTGCGCACCACGTCGCTCGGCGACCGCAAGTTCCTCTTGAACCTCGAGGCGGAGATGTTCGCCGAGTCGGAGTTTCACATCCACGAGATCGTGGCCTTCTTCGCTTCGCACCGCGGCAACTTCGTCTTCGAGCTCACCGAGCGCGCCGCCATCGAGGACTACGCCGTCTTCCGCGGTCTCCTCGACGAGTTCCGCGCCAAGGGCATCGAAGTGGCGATCGACGATGCCGGCTCCGGCTACGCGTCGCTCGAGGCCATCGCCGCGCTCGCGCCGGATTACCTGAAGGTGACGAAGGGCCTCGTCTCGACGCTGGCGAACGAGCCGATCAAGCAGGACCTGGTGAAGATGCTCGTGGAGCTGGCGGGGAAGATCAACGCCAAGACGATCGCCGAGGGGATCGAGACCGTCGAGGAGTACGAGACGTGCCGCGACCTCGGCATCGATCTCTTGCAGGGCTACTACCTCGCGCACCCGCAGGAGCAGTTGCGCACGGGCGACGCGGAGGTGGCGCGCATGGCGGCGACGATGGCCCCTCTTCCCGCTGCGCGGGGAGAGGGTGGCGCGGAGCGCCGGGTGAGGGGCGATGCTTCCCCTACTTCGCCTTCAGCGTCCGAACGTACGCGATGACCGCCACCACTTCCTCCGTGGTCATCTTCTGCGCCGGCATCTTTCCCTTCCCACCGGCGATGATCTTGGTCAGCTCGACGTCCGTCATCTTCTGAACGTCCGCGGAGCGTAGGTCACGCACTTTCATGCTCTTGCCGATCGGGGTCTCGCCGGAGCCGTTCGGCCCATGGCACATCGCGCATCGCTGCTTGTAGACCGTCGCGCCGTTCGGGTCGGCGGCGAAGACTCCCGCCGCAAAGCTGAAGAGAACGAGGGAGATCGTCGTTGCTTTACGTAGCATGTCGTCATTATGAATCAGGTCCGCCTCGTCTTCCTCGGTACCAGCGCCGGCACGCCGTCGCGCGAGCGCAACCTCGCCGCAGTCGCGCTGGTGATGGACGGCCGCACGCTGCTCTTCGACTGCGGCGAAGGGACGCAGCAACAGATCCTGCGCAGCTCCGTCCGTGCCGGCGCCATCGAGGCGATCTTCATCACGCACATGCACGGCGATCACCTCTACGGCCTGCCCGGACTGCTGGCCACGATGAGCCTCCACGGCCGCAGCGAGCCGCTCGACGTCTACGGACCGGCGCGCGTGGCGCCGTACCTGCGCGGCGTGTACGACGCGAGCTACGCCCGCACGGCGTTCGACCTGACGATGCACGCGGTCGATGACGGCGCCGTCATCGCGCGCGACGGTTACGACGTGCACGTCCGCCTTCTCGACCACACCGCGCCATGCCTCGGCTACTGCATCGTCGAGCACGACCGCCCCGGCGCCTTCGACGTCGACCGTGCTCGCTCCTTAGGCGTTTCCGCCCGGACCGCTCTTCCGCACGCTGCAGCACGGCGCCGACGTCACGCTCGACGACGGTCGCGTCGTGCGCAGCGCCGACGTCGTCGGCCCGCTGCGTTCCGGCCGCCGCATCGCCTACTGCACCGATACGCGTCCCTGCCGCGGCACCATCGAGCTCGCGCGCGGCGCCGCCGTGCTCGTGCACGAGGCGACGTACGGCGACGACATGGCATCGGAGGCGGGGGAGCGCGGGCACTCGACTGCGGCGGAGGCGGCCGGCGTCGCGTGCGACGCCGGCGTGCAGCGGCTCATCCTCACGCACGTCAGCCCGCGCTACACCGACGCGTCGCCGCTACTCGCCGAGGCACGGGCGATCTTCGCGGAGACCGAGCTCGCCGCGGATTTCGCGGAGTTCCGCGCATAATTTGCCGCATGTACGAACAGAACGCAGCGCACCAACAGTGGCTCGAGGGATTCATCCGCGAGCTCGACGCCTTCGCCGGCACCGTCCACGTCCAGCGTGGCGACGACCTTTATCTCACCGCCGCGCACAACATCCCGCCGCACGTCGTGCAGATCGTCGCGCACGTGCCGCACGGCAAAGGGATGGCCGGCGTCGCCCAGGTGAAGAAGGCGCCGGTGCAGACATGCAATCTGCAGACGGACGCCACCGGCACGATCAAGCCGGGCGCGAAGGCCGTCGACGCGCAGGCCGCGGTAGCGCTGCCGGTGCTCGACGACGGCGGCGGCGTGCGCGCCGTCGTCGGCGTGGCCTGGCGCCGCGAAGGGGAGATCAGCGCCGAAGAGGAGCAGTCGATGATGCGCGTCGCCGCTCAGCTTCCCTGAGGTTTCACCTTCCGGCACCACGCCTGGAGCAGCGTCTTCCGGCTCGCCGAGAGATCGCGTGTGCGCGGCATGTACTTCGTCGTCATCCAGTGCTTCATCTCGGTGCGGTCGATGATCGCCTGGGCGTGGTCCTTCACCGCGCTCTCGCTGTTGAGCGCGAAGGCCTGGTTGCTCATCGCCGGATAGAGGACGTAGTACGTGCGCAGCACTTTCTCATAGAGGACGTTGAACGTGAGCAGCTCGTTGCCGACCGGCTCCTTCGCCTCAGGGTCGACGTAGTAGCGCGAGAAGTCTTCGTCGTTCGGCAGGATGCGCAGGCTGATCGACGGCGCGTTCGTGAGCCACGGCGGATTCTGAAAGGTGAGGTAGCTCGCTGGCGGATAGCCGCCCGGTGCGGGGTTGTTGTCGTCGTTGATGGTGAAGGTGAAGAGGTAGTTGCCCGGCTGCGCGGTGTCCACGGAGATCGGGTCGCCCGGCAGCACGTTGACGGCGTTGACCGCGGCATTGCCCGGCGACTGCAGCGGGATCGAGCGGTATTGCCAGACGGTGATGGGCGGACAGTTGCTTCGGTCGAGCCGCACGCCGCGCCGGTAGACGCTCACCGTCGCCGGCTCCTCGGTTCCCTGATTGAGGAAGCGGTCGCTCGCGCCGAACTGCTCGGCGTAGATGGCCTGCTGGTTCGAGACGAAGTAGTAGTCGGTCTCGCGCAGGACGAAGCCGAAGTACTCGCTGAGGAGCGCGAAGGTGGCGTTCGGGTCGATGTTGTCGGCGTCGAAGTCGAAGATCCAGCCGCGCGCGTCGCCCGCGTCGGTGTCGGCGTAGTCGACGTCGGCGATCGGCGTGACGCTGTTGCCGTTCACGGTCACGAGGCGCACCGGCCCGAAGTCGTACTTCGGATTCGTCGTGCCGTTGTAGTTGTCGGGAAAAGTAGGGGAGAAGTCGACGGAGATTTTGTTGCCGCGCTGCTGCAGCACCGTCGGCGCGAGGGCGATGAGGCCGTTGTTGCCGTTGTTCTGGCTGTTCGGCGGCGTGGCGATTTGCGTGGTGTTGGAGATGAGCAGACGGCCGACGGGGCCGGTGCGGATGTCTTCGTCGGCGTAGAGCGGCGCAATCGTCGCCACGAACTCGAGCTCCGCCGGGTTGGGCTTCTGGTTCGCGTAGTCGGGTGTTCCCTGCAGGATGCGGAAGAGGCAGTAGCGGAGGATGACGCCGATGATCTTCGAGTCCTGTAGCTCGGGGATGTTGATGACGGTGCCGGGCGCGGACTTGAGAAGGGTGTGGTAGATGTAGCCGCCCGCGCCGCCGTCCTGGGTGAGGTTGACGTTGCGGTAGAAGTTGAGCCACTGGCAGGCGCCCTTCGACGGCCGCCCGGCGATGAGCGTCGTGCCGTCGCTGCCCTTCAGCGTGAGCTCGTCGATGAAGAACTGCGTCGCCGGCGGCGAGCCTTCGGAGTTGACGTCGCAGAGGCCGCCGGAGAAGGCGAGGGTCGCGCCGGCGAGGGAGTCGGCTGCACCCTGCACGCCCACGACCTTGCCGGTGGCGTCGGTGGTGTGATCGCCGTAGTAGTTCCACTCGGCCGGCTGCGTGCCCGCGAAAGGCTGGACCTGCTGAACCCAGGCGATGAAGTTCGCGTCGGACATGCCGTAGGTGTTGGCGCGGACGAGCTTGGAGTCGACGAGCGCGAGCGGCGCGCCGGCGAACGGTCCCCAGCTCGACGGCATCGTCACCGAAGCAGCCATGTCGTCGTTGTTCGCCGTAGCCGGGTTGACCGACATCGTGCCTTTGACGTTGATGCGCGGAAGGTCGAAGAGGCTCATGCGACCATTCCATCATGCCGTCCTGAACGGAGGCAAGCACTTGCCGAGAGACGACGTTGGCCGCTACACTGCCGCGCGCGCCGCAGCGGAATGTTGCCCGCAGCAGCCGAGTTCTAAGCCGTACCTTCCAACATCGTGGGGCTGTAGCTCAGTTTGGGAGAGCGCCTGAATCGCACTCAGGAGGTCGTCGGTTCGATCCCGATCAGCTCCACCACTCCCACCAACAATTTAGACAATGTCCCTTGACGCGCGTAAAGGCACGCCGCCGTTTGCGCGATCCTGCGATGGCGCGCGGCGATGCGTTTCAGCTCGGCGGCCGGCGCGTTGCGAGCGATGGCGTCGTGCAGCTCCGAGGCGAAGATCTCGGCGGCGAGGCCGGAGAGAAAGACGTGCGCTAGGAACGCGTTGTTGCTCCAGGTGGCGTGGCGCACGGCGCCGCCGTCGCCGTCGAGCAGTGCGACGACGTACTCCTTGGAGTCGGCCACGAGATTGATCCACTGCTCCTTCCACCGCGCGCGCACTTGTTTGGCGCCGAAGCTCAGGGACACTTCGACGCGCGGGATCGTCACTGCCTCGTACGCATTCGGGCTGCTGCTCATGGGCTAGCGATGCGAGGGCGCCGGAGGCGCGCTTGCGGCGGTCGGCGAAGTCGTGCTGCAGGCCATCGAGCAGCTCGCGCGGCGGCACGGCGCGGAAGCGCGAGCCTGCCTCCTGCGCGAACGCCGCCCCTTTCGCTTGCAGCGATGCGAGCGCCTTGTAGGATGGCATCATGACGCCGCTTATCGCACTTCTCGCCGCGCTCAACGTCGGGCCCTTCGTCGACGGTTTCATGGCCAAGAAGATGGCGGAGGACCACATCCCCGGCGCTGTTTTCGTCTTCGTTCACGACGGCAAGGTGGTCTACGCCAAGGGCTACGGCCTCGCTGACGTCGAGCGCAAGGTGCCGGTCAGCCCCGACAAGACCGTCTGGCGCATCGGATCGATCACCAAAGCCGTCACCGCGACCGCGGTGATGCAACTCGTCGATCGTGGCAAGGTCGAGCTCGACCGCGACGTCAACGACTACCTTCGCTCGGTGAAAGTGCCGGCGACCTATCCGCGTCCCATCACCGTGCGCGACCTCCTCGACCACACCGCGGGGCTCGACGAGATCCGCCCCGGCACGCAGGCGCCGTCCGCGGGCGAGCTCCTGCCCCTGGCCGACTTCCTCCGCCCGCGGCTGGTGCGCGTCCGCCCGTCGGGCGAGATCATCAGCTACTCCACGTACGGAATGACGCTCGCCGGCCTGTTGATCGAAGACGTCTCCGGCCTGAGCTACCGCGACTACCTCGCGCGTCACATCTGGGCGCCGCTGCGCATGCGCCGGGCCAGCGTGCACGTGCCGACGGACGACCGCGACTTCGCCGTGGGCTATGAACTGAAGAACGGCGCGCTCGTCCGCCAACCGTGGGAGTGGTACCACACCGCGCCTGCCTCCTCGATGAATGCGACGGCGCTGGAGATGGCCGCCTTCATCCGCGCACACCTCAACCGCGGCGCTCCTCTCCTCGGCCCCGCCGCAGCAACCGAGATGCATCGCCAGCAGATCACCATGCACCCGAAGATCCCCGGCTACGCGCTCGGCTTCTACGAGGACTTCGTCGGCTCCCTCCGCGTTCTCGAGCACGGCGGCAACGTCGCCGGCATCAGCACTCTGATGGTCCTCGTTCCGTCGCATGGCGATGGCTTCTTCATCGCCGGCCACTTCGAGAGCAGCAAGTTGCGCGACGATCTGAAGTACGCACTGCTCGAGCACCTCTACGCCGAGGCGCGGACGCGACACCCCGTGCCGGCGCCGAAGGGCGGCGACGTGCGCCGCTACGCGGGCCTCTACATCCCGACCACATCCTGCCACTCGTGCAAGCCGCCCTCGGCTCCGTCGACGATACGCGTCACGGCCAACGAGGACGGCACGATCACCTTCGCCGGCGGCAAGTGGACCGAGGTGGAGCCGGGACTCTTCGTCCGCGCCGAAGGCACCGGCTACATCGTCTTCCGCGGGGACAAGTACGTCTTCGCCGGCGGCTTCTGGTCGTGGGAGAAGGTCGGTGATTGAGCTTGACAACCGAGCCATGTGTGTCTCCTAATAGTTTAGGAGGTGTCCATGGCCTGGCGTTCATCGCTCCTCGTCGTCCTCTTCGCAGCCACGTCCCTCTACGGCCAGCAGCCGAAGAACGTGAAGATCCTGACCGGCCTCTCCCGCCCCGAGGTCCAGCGGATCATGAACCAGATGCGCGCCGGCCTCGGCGTGCACTGCCACTACTGCCACGTCGTCGGCCAGGATCCTGCCGTCGACGGCACGCCGCAAAAGGCTCGGGCGCGCGAGATGATGCAGATGGTCGTCGACCTGAACCAACGCAATTTCGGCGGACGCGAAGTGGTGACTTGCTACACCTGTCACAACGGCTCGCCCCATCCGAAGAACGTTCCTCCGCTTCCTCAGCCTCTCCCGCGCGACGTCACCGCCAACCCGCCGGTCGCCGAAACGATCAAGCTTCCGTCTCCGGCTGAGGTCATGCAGCGATACGTCGCCGCGGTGGGACGCATCGTGACCGCGGCGGAGCCGCGCTCGACCATCGCCACGCGCGCCACGCCCCTCGGAGGACCGGTGGCGATGAAGATCCTGGAGTCGGGCGACCAGATGAGGATCGACCTTACTCTTCCCGATGGCACCCCGATGACGCAAGTCCTGACCGGCACAGGAGGCTGGATCCGTGACAAGTCTGGTGTCCGCGACATGCAGCCGGAGGAAGTGGTGGGCGCTCGCATGGGGCGACGGGCCTTTGCTCCCTTCACCGTGTCGAGCTTCGGCAATGACGCCGCCGTGACCGCCGGCAAAATCGGCGATCAGAACGTGTGGGTCGTGACCACCTCGGATGCCGAGTATTCATTCGATGCCGAATCGGGACTGCTCTTGCGCCGCGTGGTTTTCTACAGCAGTCCGATCGGCCGGATTCCGGAGCAGACGGAGTTCGATCACTACCGCAGCGTCGGCGGCGCCAAGGTGCCGTTTACCACGCGGCTCGCGTTGGTCGATCCGTGGCTGGGAGGAACCCGCCAAGCGACCAGCATCGTCATCGGCACACCGATCCCTCCGAGCGAGTTTCAGAAGCCGTCGACGGGTCCGGGTTCCTAGCTGAGTTCGAACCTCCGGTCTGTGAGCAGGCACCTACAATCACTCAATGCCGGAGTGGACCTCGGCCGAGGACGTTGCGTTCATGCCGGCGGTGGAGCTTGCTCGCCTGGTTCGGGAGCGTGCAATCTCGCCCGTCGAGTTGGTTCGTCTGTATCTCGCTCGGATCGAAACGTACGACGCGCCGCTCAACGCATTCGTGACCGTTGCCGCGGAGCAGGCCCTTCGCGACGCGAACGCGGCGGAAGCGAGTCTCTACCGCACGGCCGAACTGCCGCCCTTCCACGGCGTGCCGATCTCGATCAAGGACATTACGGTGTCTTCCCGCGCGTTCGCAGATACCGTACCGGCCGCGGACAGCGCGGTCGTGCAGCGCGTCAAGGACGCGGGGTTCATCATCCTCGGCAAGACGAATTTGCCGGAGCTCGGCGCCTGGCCCGTGACCGAATCCGCGCTGAATGGTGCGTGCCGGAATCCCTGGAACACGGCCCTGACTCCCGGCGGCTCGAGCGGTGGCGCCGCCGTGGCCGTGACGGCGGGATTTTGTCCGGTCGCGCAGGCCAGCGACGGAGCGGGATCGATTCGAATTCCCGCGGCGTGCTGCGGCGTCATCGGGCTCAAGCCGAGCCGCGGCCGCGTGCCGTCGGTCCAGCGAGGCATCGGCGACATGGTTGTCGACGGGGCGATCGCGCGCACCGTCGCGGATGCCGCTGCGCTGCTCGATGTGCTCGCCGGACAAGAGATCGATCCATTCCTCGCGGAGGTCGATCGGCGGCCCCGCGCCATGCGAGTGGGATTCACGACGCGATCGCCGATCGGGTCGCCCGTCGCTCCGGAGTGCATCGCGGCCACAGAGCAGACGGCGAGACAGCTGGCCGCGCTGGGACACGACGTCGCGCCGGCCGAGCCGGACTGGTTTGATCCGTCCGTCGTGGACAGCTTGCTCATCGTCCGGCAGACCATCCCCGCGGCAATGGGAAATCCGGATCGCTCATTGCTCGAACCGCTGACCGCAGCGTTGGCCGCGATGGCCGAGGCCACATCAAGCGCAGCGCTGGTCGGCGCGATGATCGCGCTGCGCAACTACGCGTCTCGCGTGGCGCGATTCTGGCGCGACTACGATTTGTTGCTCACCCCGACGCTTGCTCGTGCACCCATCCCTGTCGGCTCTCTGTTGACGGGCCACGACGTAAGAGCCGTGTTCGCGCGCTCGGCGGAGTTTGCTCCGTTTCCGCCTGTCGCAAACCTGCTCGGACAGCCCGCGATCTCGGTTCCGACTGCATCGATGCACGACGGCATTCCGGTTGCGGTTCAGCTGATCGGTGCGCTCGGCGCGGAGGCGGAGCTCATCCAGGTGGCCGCGCAGATGGAACTGTCGGGCGCCTGGACGATGCGCCGTCCACAACTCACAGAAGGATGACCTGACCATGCAGCCGAGCATCCCTTTGCTGACCACGACCGATCCTCGCGCGATCTGGAGCGCGTTGTGTGCCTCCGGCGGCGTGCTCGTTCGTGCCGCATGTGCGGGCGAGGAAGACTTCGAGAGTCTCACGTCACCGCTGCTCGTCCCGATGGTCCATCACGCGACGAGTACGATCGAGCGCGACGCAGTGAATGCCGATGCCACGACCTCCACGGTCAACAAGGGTATGGACGAAGTGCCCTTGCATCGGGAAGGGTCCTACGCTCCGGGAAGTCCGGACATTCTGGCGTTGTACTGCGTTCGGCCGGCGTCGGAGCGCGGCGAGACAACGCTGTGCGACGGTGTCCTGCTCCGGGATGCCTTGCCTGACGGCGTGAGAGACTTCGTCGATCGGTCGATTCTCATGTGGCGGTGGACGGCGCCGCCCGAGCGCTGGCAGGCCACTCTTCAGGCGCATTCGAAAGACAGTGCCCTACTGCGGCTCGATGCCCTGCGAAAACGTCTGCCGCCGTGGGAGCGACTCGAGACGGAGTTTCATGGCGATGATCTCGAAGGCCGTTTCTTCACACCGTGCGTCGTCCCGGTGAAATGGGGCACTCGACGATCGTTCTGTAACTCGCTTCTCATCCATCGCTTCAGAGAGGCGAGCGATTATTTCGCCCGACACCTCCTGGATGTCCGCCTGTCCGATGGGACGGCCTTTCCGGAATCGATTCTGGAGGAATTGGCCCGCGTCGCCGAGGAATGCACGTACGAGGTGACGTGGCGTGAGGGCGACGTCCTCTTCATCGACAACACCCGATGCATGCATGGCCGCAGGGCCTTCAGCGATCCGGCCAGGCGCATTCTCATACGCATGGGGCATGCTGTTGAGGCCCTGCAGCCATGAGGGTGGACGTCCTGCCGGGCAGCCGGGAGGTTCTCGACGCCGTCGTGGCATTCCGGAGTGCGGTGTACCTGAGGTCTCGCCGGAATCCTGAAAACGAGGACGAGTGGATTCGCGACGACCTCGACGAGGCGGCAACGCACGCGATCGCGCGCAGGGACGACGGGGAGATTGTCGCCGTCGCGCGCATCCTCATCGGCGAACGATGGTCCCTCGACCGCCACTACGCCTTCGACTACGACAAAGGCGAGGGTGTCGAGTTTGGCCGTCTCGGAGTCTTGCAGAGGCGATGCGATGGCCGGCGCGTGCTGTTCGATCTCATGCGCGCGGCGTGCGAGTACAGCCGGTCGGCCGGGCGAATCTACGCGTACGGCTTTGTCGTGCGGCGTTTCCGGCGGCAGCTGGAGCGGCAAAACATCCCGTTGACCGTGCTCTCACCGCCGATTTTTCCCTACGGTGAAGAGGCGGTGCTGGTCCGTTTCTCCCTCGGCGATCTTCTTCGCTACTACGACGAACGTGCCGCCACCTAATGCCCGATGTGCGGAGCCGCGACGGGCGTGCCGTCGGACCAACTGCGGGCGGTGATGATGAAGATGTTGACCGGCTCCGGCGCGCCGCCGTGCGGAAGGAGGTAGATCGGGGAGTTCGGGACATCCGCGCCCCAGTTCGCGCCGTCGATGATGGGCGTGTAGAACATCACGTGAGGGACGTTGTGGTGCCCGTCGTCCGTGAGGTATGCCCCCTTCGACATCATGAAGCTCATTGCGGCGGGCTCTAACGCCGGAAGCGGCTTGCGCGCGTATGCGGCCTTGAGGCGACCGGGCATGTCTGCGATGGACACTCCGCCCAATGCCATCTCCGTCCTCACGAGCGTGATCGGCAACACGGAGCGCGCTGCGGCCGGGTTGTAGCAGATGGCTCCGCGGATTTTCGGATTCCAGAACTCTCGGTTGTCGAACGGAGCCATCCACGACCGTTCGACGGCGCAAACGAAGCCGTTCTTTCCTTCCGACGCCGTTTCATAGCCATGACGCCCCAGCACGAGGACCTTTGCATCGCGCGAGATGGACTCGGGTGCAGCGCTTCTCGCCAGCGCGATCTCCGCGTCGCGATTCATCAGGTACTGATCGACCGGGGCCATGGCGGCATACGGGTTCTCGTTCTGCGCTGATGTTTGCCCATCCGCGTTCATGGCGAGAACGGCGGCGAGGATCAGGAAAGGAGCCGTCGCGAGTCTTGCGTTCATGGAATGCTCCGCGTTGACGTTTGCGAGCATTCTCTACTGTTGCTTCACGCAGGTTGGATGAGGTTTGACATCCGTGACCAAGCCTTGACGCCGGCGTTACACCTGCGCTTGCGGCCTTTCCGCCGTTCTCGCGCGCGGCGCGCGGCGCCGCTCGCCTTCGACGCGATTCCGGCCGTTGCGTTTGGCGCGGTAGAGGGCCTGATCGGCGGCGGCGATCATCTCCGCGGTGGAGTTGAACTGCGTGTGCGCCAGGCTCGCGGTGCCGACGCTGATCGTCACCGGCAGAGGAGCGCCGTCGGCGACCGGCACAGGCGTCGCCACGACGACGGAGCGAAGCTTTTCGCCGAACGACAGCGCGTCGTGGAGCTGCGTCTCGGGCAGAAGCACCACGAACTCGTCGCCGCCGTAGCGCGCGAGAAAGTCCGTCGCGCGGACCGTCCCCGAAAAGCGCCGCGCCACCTCGACGAGCACCGCGTCGCCGGCCGGATGTCCGTACGAGTCGTTGATGCGCTTGAACCCATCGATGTCGATGAGGGCCACCGACAGCGGACGGCCATACCGATTCGAGTGCTCGAACGCGCGGTCGAGCGCGGTCGTGAAGCGCCGCCGGTTGAAAATCCCGGTCATGTGGTCGTGCTCGGAAAGCTCCTCGAGCTGCTGCGCCATCTCCAGCAGCTGCTGCTGCATCTCCACCGCCCTGCGCGACGCATTCACGCGCGCCAGCACCTCGGCCGGGTGAAACGGCTTGGTGATGTAGTCGTCGGCGCCGAGGTTCAGCGCCTCCAGGCGCGCGTCGAGCGAATCGTAGCCGCTGACCATGATCACCCGGCGCGTATCGAAGCGCGCATCGGCCTTGATCCGGCGGCAAATTTCGATTCCGTCGAAGTCCGGCAGCCCGCGGTCGAGCAGGCAGATCTCCCACCGCTTCCGCTCGAGCACGTCAAGACCTTCGGCACCCGTCGAGCAGGCGATCACATCCATGCCCGCGTCGCCGACCACTTTGCTCAAGAGACGAACGATCGCAGGGTCATCTTCAATCAACACAACCCGAAACGGCGTGCTCAGCCAGTGGCTTTTCGCACGGCGCCGGCGAGTGAGAGTGTCTTCGTTAGAGGACGAATGGTTATCCAAGCGAGGACACTGAATAACGATTCAGTCGCCCGGAGCATTCCGTTTTTAGTGGCAGGTTGATCGCGCGACGCGGCCCCCCATTCTGTAGATAATCTTGCCATGGCCAAACTCCGTCTCCTTCTCACTGCGGCTCTCTTCGTGACCGCCACCATCGCGATGTCCGGCTACGACCAGCCGCCGCAGAACGTCCTCGACGTGCTGCACGCGCCGGCGCCGCCGCGGCCGATCCTGAGCCCGACGCGCGCGAGCGCACTGCTCGTGGCGTGGGTGCAATACCCGCCGATGACGCAGGTGGCGGAGCCCTATCTGAAACTCGCCGGCGTGCGCGTCGAGCCGCGCACGCGGCGCAAGCACGACACCGCCGGCGGCTACGGCGTCGCGCCGTGCGCGCAGACCCTCGCGGTCGTCGACGTGGCCCCGCGCCGCCAGACGCCCATCGCCCTGCCGGCCGGCGGCTGCGCCGACGGCTTCTCGTGGGCGCCCGACGGCGCGACCTTTGCCTTCCGCAACACCTCCCGCGACGCCGTGGAGCTCTGGGCCGGAAGCCGCGACGGCAAGACCCACCGCGTCGGCAACGTGCGGCTCAATCCGATGCTCGGAAGCTCCCTGCAGTGGGCGCCCGACAGCAAGACCCTCCTCGTCAAAGCCGTTCCGGACGGCATCGGCGCCGCGCCCGCCGCGGAGGCCGGAACCGAGGGGCCGCGCATTCAGGAGTCGAGCGGAGGCGGGGAGTTCAGCACGTATGAGGCGCGGGACACGCTGCGCAACCAGGCCGACGCCGCGCTCTTCGAGTACTACGGCACGAGCCAGCTCGCGTTCGTCGACGTTGCCAGCGGCGCCGTCACTCCCGTCGGCGCGCCTGCGGTCGTGAGCGACGTTCGTCTCTCACCCGACGGCGAGCACATCCTCGTCACGTCGATCCGCAAGCCGTACTCCTATGCCGTGACGTATGGCCGCTTCGCGCACGACGTCGAGGTCTGGGACCGCGCGGGCAAGGCCACGCCGATCGCAAAATTGCCGGTCGCGGAGAATGTACCGATCCACGGCGTGCCGACCGGTCCGCGAGAGCACGACTGGCGCCCCACCGAGCCCGCGACCGTCGTTTGGGCCGAGGCGCTCGACGGCGGCGACTGGAAGACGAAGGTTCCGGCGCGCGACAAAGTCATGATGCAGAGCGCGCCGTTTTCATCGAATCCCGTCGAGATCGCGCGCACCGAACAGCGATATTCAGGGATCGATTGGAGCGAGCGGCGCGGCGTCGGATTGCTGCAGGAGTACGACGAGAACCGGCACTGGCGGCGAACGTTCCTCATCGACGTCGAGCACCCCGAGACCAAGCCGCGCGTGATCTGGGACCTCTCCAGCGACGAGTCGTACGAGGATCCGGGCCAGCCGGTCTACCGCGTCCTGCCGAACGGCAAGTGGGCGATGCGGCAGACGGGCGACACCATCTTCCTGAACGGCCAGGGGGCGTCGCCGGCCGGCGACCGTCCGTTCCTCGACAGCTTCGATCTGCGCACCGGCAAAGCGCGGCGGCTGTTCCGCAGCGGCAAGGATGCGTACGAATACGTGGTGAGCTTCGCGGGCGACGCCAACGACGCGCTGCTCACGTGGCGCCAAACTCCCACCGAGCCGCCGAACCTCATGCTCCGCACCCTCGGCGCCGCCATTCCGAACGCCGCACAGGGCGAGGCCGTCGTCGCCTCGACCGTGCGCGCCGTCACGCAGATCCCCGACCTCACGCCGGCCGTGCGGGCCATCAAGAAGCGTCTCGTGACCTACAAGCGCAAAGACGGCGTGGACCTCTCGTTTACGCTCTACACGCCGCCCGACTACAAGGAGGGCACGCGGCTGCCGGCGATCCTGGCCGCGTACCCGCTCGACTACGCCAACGCCAAGACGGCGGGCGAGATCAGCGGCTCCGAGCAGTACTTCACGCAGTTGCGCGACTATCAGCTCCTGCTCCTCTCCGGATACGCGATCATCGACAGCGCGGCCTTTCCGATCGTCGGAGACCCACAGAAGGCGTACGACACCTACATCGAGCAACTCGTCGACGACGCGCAGGCCGCGGTGGACAAAGCGGTGGAGCTCGGCGTCATCGACCGCGACCGCATCGGCGTGACGGGGCACAGCCACGGCGCGATGATGACGGCGAACCTCGTCGCCCACACGGATCTCTTCCGCGCCGGCGTGGCCACGAGCGGCGCCTACAACAAGACCCTGACGCCGTTCGGCTTCCAGAACGAGCGCCGCTCGGTGTGGAACGCGCAAGACACGTATCTGAAGGTCTCGCCGTATTTCTTCGCCAACAAGATGCGCGCGCCGCTCCTCATCATGCACGGCTCCGACGACGCCAACCCGGGCACGACGCCACTGCAGTCCGAATTGCTTTACCAGGCCATCCGCGGCAACGGCGGCGTGACGCGTCTGGTCATGCTGCCGCACGAGCCGCACTGGTACTCGGCGATGGAGTCGAACGAGCAGCTCGCCTACGAGGAGCTGCGCTGGTTCGACAAGTATGTGAAGAACGCGGAGCCGCGGAAGCACCAGTGACTCGTCATCGGATGTAAAGCGCGCGGTCGACGAAGAGGGCGATTTGGTGGTGGGTCCGCCAGCCCTCTCCGTCGCGCATGGACAATGGGCTCCAGACGAGGTGGACGTTGGCGCGCGTGGCATGACTGTGCCAGAACGCCTCGAGCGCAGGGTTGACGATGTTGAGCGCCGTCCCGCCGCGGTTCGTGACTCCGCCGACGGTCAGCGTCGCGCGCGCGAGCAGGCGCCACAGCGAGATGCCCGGCGGCCGCGCGACGTACGCGAATTCCTGCTGCGTGCGACGCTCGGCGAGCGTCCCGCTGGTGGAGCTGCGCGCATAGACGAGCGACCCCCAGATGTCGTGGCCGCGGAAGACGAAGTGCGTGTCGGCGTCGACGCCGATCGATTGGTCGTGTCCGGAGCGCTGCTCGACGAGCTCTCCGGTCGTGAACGAACGGATGTGGGTGGTGAGCTTCTGCCGGCTGAACGTGAACCGGGTGCGCAATGCGATGGGCGGATCCGCCGGTCCGACCAGCTCCATGCGATAGAACCCGACTTGGAGCGTGTCCCGCGATCCCGGCTGCGGAGCCGCCGGCGTCGCGCCGGGTGGGGGTGGGGTGGGGAAGTAGAGCGGAGGATTGCAGCCGCAGCGGACGGGATCGGGCGCGCGGTTCTCGCCGCGAACCTCGCTGTGCTTGTAGTCGAACTGCAAGTTCTCACGGTAGAAGCTATTGGTGAGCTCAATGAAGCCGGCGTCTTTGCCGAGGGGGCGATAGTCGTCGACGAAATTGCGCGCGACGCCGGCGATGAGGCGGGAGATGAAGACCGGGCCGTCGTGCTGGCGGGGATCGACGAAGTCGTCGACGTCGAAGATGGGGCGCTGCTGCGCGCTCGCGGTGGCGGCGAGGAGGAGCGCGAAGGCGGCGAGCAGCAGTCCTCGGCGACGCATCACTTCACCGTGACCGAGAGGGTCTTGAGCCCGCGCTTGATCAGATTCGTTTCGGTGATGTCGATTGCCGGCGACGACAGGTTGGGCATCTGGCAATGGTCTTTGCCGGCTCTCTGCTGCGACAATGCGTCACCGAGCGTTTTCGGGTCGAGAGCGATCGAGGCTTTTTTCTTCTCGATCGCCGGAAGCGAATTGACGAGGAGCCCGCAGACGTCCTTTTTGCTCTCGAGGTCGCGAAGGCGGAGGTTCTCCATGGAGAAGTCCACGTCCCGCACGTTCCAGAGCGGCTCAGACAATTTGCCGGTCTCGGTGCAGGGGACATAGTCTTCCTCAGCGCGCACCTCACGCGCGTACCGCAGCTGCATTGAGGGGTCGGCCGTGAACGTGATTTGTTGGGCGGACCCCAGCACGCTGAACTCGATTCGAGCCTTCCCGGAATCCCAATGCGGTACTGCGCAACGGGTTCGCGCTCGTCCAAGCCGCAGGCTGAAATGGACCAGATTGGTGTTGAACCGCGGTCCTCTGGTATCCAGTGTCCAGTGGCAGTGCTCGGGGTCGGTTTTATCCACGGACATGGTTTTTTCCTCGTTGTCCAGCATCACCGCGAACACCTCGCTAACGTTCTTGCAGAGCGGAGACGGCGAGAGACTGATGTCCAGTACCGTGGTGGTTCCCGACTGCGCGAACGCGGTGGCGGCAAGACTGGAAAGGCTGGCCCACAAAACGATTGCCCGGCTACGGCGCACAATTGCCTCCTGTTGGGACGTCGGTCGGTAGGTGCTTGATGAGGAACGGACCGATTCGGTCTGCCGCGAAAATGATTGGTACTGTATGAACGGGTCCGCTCGACTCTTGGACGTCGACCTCGAGGGTGATCTCGTGGCCGGGTAAGCGCCTTCTGATCTGCTTCTCGTTCAGGTAGCAGTCGCCGGGCAGTTTCTTAGGCTCGAATCCCGACTTTGTATTTAACGTGACCGGTACGATGCCATGGCCCGGTACGGGCGGCGGAGTTTGGTCGACGTCCAGCGTCGTATCGACGATCGGCAGATCGCCGAATTTCAGCCGAAAGCCGCCCTTGATCGTCGATGGCCTCCCTCCGCGATTCTGAAACTGCAACGTGACGGCTTCGTCGTTGTGGTCATCGAGCACGGTTGCGAATGTGCGGGAGGGCATCAGCCGGTAACCGGCATAGAGGCTCACGGCGACGATCGCAAATATCGCAGCGACGCGGCTGAGGGTCAGATAGGCCAGCAACCGGCGATACCACGGCGGTACCTCGCCTTTGCCGCGCAAGACTTGGGCGACTCCTTCCTCGTAAGGGAAGGCGGTGAAGTCGATGTAGTGACGATCGTCGACGAGAAATGGCACCTCGCATTCGATCCTCATCACCGGCAGAAGGGCTCTCATTTTTCTGAATGCACGTCTAAGCTCGAGTTTCACGAACCGCGATTTGTTTGCCGCCGGCGTCATGATGAGGAGGAATTCCTCGTGCTCTTCAATCGCCGCCGTGATCGTCTCGACATAGTCGTCGCCAACACGAATACCCGCCTCGTCGATCCAGACCTTCGCGCCGGCATCGCGGAGACTCTTAGCCAATCTCTCCGCGAATTCCGTGTCTGTGTGGTCGTAGCTGATGAAGATGCTCCGTCCCCGTCCGCTCGGCACATCCGTCATGACAATCTCCTCATAGCGACAATCCCCAGCAGCATCGACAACACCACCACCGCCCACCCCGAGAGCGCGGGGATGTCGACCATCATCGTGATGCTGCAGCCGGTCGTGCCGAGGCAGCCGTTTGCGTCGGTGGCGGCGATGGTGAGGGGGAACGTGCCGCTGGACGTCGGCGTGCCGGAGATGAGGCCCGTCGCCGGGTTGAGCGTGAGGCCCGGTGGGAGGGTGCCGGAGAGCACGCTGAACGTGTAGGGCGTCGTTCCTCCGCTCGCGGTCATCATCTGCGCATAGGGCACGCCGGTTCTCGCGAAGGGGAGGGCGGGCGGGGAGACGATGACGGCCGTGCCGCTGGGACACGTCGCGGCGCTGATGACGATCGTGTAGGCCCTGGAGGCGCCGCTGCAGCCGGAGCCGTCGGTGACCGCGATCGAGAAACAGTAAGGGCCCGTCGTCGTCGGGGTGCCGGACAGCGTGCCGTTGGAGGCGAGCGTCAATCCCGGAGGGAGCGATCCCGAGACCACGCGGAACAGGCGCGGCGCGGTGCCGCCGATGGCCGTGATGGGCTGGTTGTAGAACGTTCCCACGCTGCCATTCGGCAGGGCGGACGGCGAGATCGAGAGTTGCGGGCAACCAACGCGGAGCGCGTACATCCGCGTTCCTTTGCACCCGTTCTTGTCGATAGCGGTCACAGTGAACGTGCAGCGGGGGGACGGCGGCATCGACGGCGTCGGATCGCCGCCGGCGGCCGTTGCGATCGTCGAGAGCGACGGCGTCCCGGAGATCACCCCGGTGGTCGGGTCGAGCGTCAAGCCGCAGGGAAGGTTCTGCGGTCCGAACTGATAGTCCGGCTCTCCGCCGCTCCCTATGAGCTGCGCCGTGTACTTCACGCCGGCGGTGGCGTCGGGAAGAGTCTCCGGCAGGATCGTGATCGTCGGGCAGGCAGGGGCGGGGATGACGGTCAGGATGTACTTGTGGGTGGCGGAACACCCTCGGGCATCGGTCGCGGTGACGGTGAACGGGAAGTTGTCCGCCTGGGTGGGCTTGCCCGAGAGCACCAAGGTCGTTGGGGTTATCTGGGTGAGCGTGAGGCCCGGGGCGGGCGTGTCGGGAAATGTGCTGAACGTAGCTCCGTCGGCCATGATGGTCGCGATCGGGTAGTCCTGGCCGACGGTTGCGGTGGGGAGCGTCTCCGGAGAGATCGTGATGACCGGGCAAAAAATCTTGACCGGGTACTGATGCGTGCCGGCGCAGCCGGAAACCGGATCGGTCGCCGTCACGGTGATCGTGAAGTCTCCGGCCGTCTGCGGTGTCACCGACAGCACACCGCCGGGCATCAACGGATCGACGCCCGCGAGATCGCTGGCGGCGCTGAACGTCAGCGGCCCCTTGACGCATGGTCCGTCGCTGGCCGAGATCTGCGTCGTGTACTTCACGCCGACCGTTCCATCGGGAAGCGCCGCGGGCGAGAACGTGAACGGCACATCGCAAGTCACTCGGATCGTGTAGACCTGGCTGCCGACGCATCCTGTCACCTTGTCCCTGGCCGTCACGGTGAAGGTCGTCTCGCCGATTCTCGACGGCGTTCCGGACAGCACACCGCCAGGCGACAGAGGAGAGAGCCCCTCCGGAAGCGCTCCGGAAGACACGGTGAACTCGTACGATCCCGAGCCTCCGCTCGCCGAGATCTGCGCCGCGTACGGCACGCACACCTTCCCATCCGGCAGCGTCGCGGGCGCGAGCACGATCGGCTTGCAGCAGAGCGACACGTTGTTGTCCGCGAGCGTCACCACGCCCGTCTGCGCCAGCGTCCGGCCGGAGAGACTTGCCCCGCTCTCCATCGTGATGTTGTTCCGCGCCAGGATGTTGCCGACGAACGCGGTGTGCGCGCCGAGCGTCGCCGAGTCGCCGACCTGCCAGAACACGTTGCCCTCGAAGCCGCCCTTGATCACGCGGACCGACGTGCCGGCCGCGGTGGTGAGCGTCGTTGTGGACTGAAAGATCCAGACGGCGTTGGGATCGTCTCCGGCGTCGAGGGTGAGCGTTCCGGCCAGCGAAGAACGGCAATAAACGCCCGGCGCCAGCGTGGTGCTCGCGTCCGTCGTACACGTGCGCGCGGCCAGGTCTTTGTAGACGGCGGCGCTGTCCTTTTGGGCCTGGCGCGCCGTGGCATCGTCGCGAAAAACAGCGCCGAGCTTCACCGTCGGCGAGCCCGAGATCGTGTTGCCGGGGCTCACGCCGAGGTTGCCGGTGATCGTCGACGTGCCGGCGTTGACCGCCGAGCCGCCGAGCACCGCGAAGCTGGCCGCGAAGCCGAGCGACGGCGGCGGGCGGGGGGGAACCGCCATGCCGCAGAGCAACGCGGCCAGTCCGACGAGCCAAATCCTTGGACGACCCTTCATGGACCTCTCTGTTAAGGAGTGACGGAATTCAGCGACTCCCTACCCTTATGGTGCGACGGGCCGTCGAATCGTTTCAGCGTCCAGGCACACCTCACCCGTATCGAGGCTCACGGAGAACTCGACCCACTGCGCCCGCGACGGGTGCCGCGCTTCGCCGACGAGCGCGTCGTCCGTGAGCGCCAGCTCTCGAAAGCCTCCCGAGCCGATGGGCGCCGTTTTCCAGAGGCGGCCGCTCTCGCCGAACGCTTCGAAGATCGTGTCGCCGTGATTGACGAAGAACAGCGTCCTCGGCCTGTTGCTCATCACACCGATGACTTTCGTTCCGATCGTCTCCACGAGCGCTCGCGACTTCGCGTCGACGATGTACCCGGCGCCGCCCGCCATGACGAACATGTGCTTGCGGTCCGGCATCATTTGGACCGTGCTGCAGAAGCACGTATGCCCGCGCTCGAAGCTGCCGATCCACGAGAATTCGCAGGCCCCGATGCGGAGAAAAATTCGTTCGCGGCCGGAGTCCTTTCCTTCCGCCGGAATCGAGATGACGGTTTCACCCGAGGATGGGGGAGAGGGGAGGCGCTCGCACGCGATCATCTTCATCCGGACCTGTTCGTAGGGATCGGTCGCCAGGCAAATGGGGCGGGGAGCCGAAACCCTCTGCCGGCGGCGTTGATCGCGAGCCTGATAGCCGTACGACCACATGCGCAGCGAACGCCGGTATCTCGCGTCGGCCTCGCTGCCGGCACCGTTTGCTTCCGCCGTCCGCTCGATCTCCAGGAGGAACTCGATGATCGCTCTCGCGACCTCGGGGTCGTTCTCGTCGAGAATGGGGCGGAGCTCGGCCCAGATTCGTCGGATGTCTTTCGATATCTCCTCGAGAATCTCGTCGCGCCGGGCGGTCCGTTCATACATATCGGCAAGCTCCTCGGCGGTGTGGAGATTCGTGTAGCGCGGCTGGATCAACCCCTTGCGCAGGCGCGCGGCACGGCGGCGTAGCTCCCGCCGTACCTTCGCGTTCTGAAATGAGGACACCGGCGACGTAGGCGCACGCTCGTCGCGCTCCATCGCGTCGAGGGTCTGGTTCAGCAGTTCCACGGCACGGGCGGGTGCGTTGTCGTTCTTCATGACCGTCATGGAGCCCGGGCGCGACATGCGCGCGCCCGGGCTCACAACCTCCCTTCGTGATTACGGTTTCGGCGTGGTGGACGTGTCGTGCGGGGGTGCCGGCGCCTTCTTCTTGCGGCGCGAGACACCTTTGAGCCGTTTGACTTCCTCGACATGCGGCACGAGAACCGCCTTCGCCGGGTCCTTGGCGAGCTGCCTCCCGATCGAGTACGCCTGCCCGGCGATGAGCGCGAGGCGTTCGCGGCGGATGAGGTTTGCTCCCTCGATGCCGCTCAGGAACGCCCGAGCCTCGTCGGCCGCCGCCTGCCAGCGGAGCACTTCGTCCTGCAACTGGCGAACGTCGTCGAGCGGCTGGCCGACCGCCTGCGACACGATGTCGAGCACGCCGATGACGTTGATCGAGGCCTCGAGGATCGGCGTCGGGTGCGGACGAATACGCTGTCTGACCAGCTTGCGCTGTTGCGGCGTCAACGGCGTGACTTCCTCGATGCGCGACTGGACAGCGCGTAACTGCGAGATGACATCCTCGGGGGTGAACTTCGTGGTCTCCGGAATGGGATTACTCATGACATAGCCCTCCTTTACGGGCGGGTAAGGCCGGAGGGGACGTCACGACTCGTCGACAAGTGCGAGGCGGCCACCGGCTGGAGGCTTCGGCCACGCGCCGACACCTCCGGTTGATGTTTTTCCCGAGGTGTTTGCACACACACCCCGAGTGCCCGCGGCAGGAGGAGCAAGCTCAACTCCCGCACCGGTACGGATCTAATGTGCTATCCAGCACGTCCGCACCGCCGACAGCCGCCGAAGCCTTTCGACTTCGTGACAAAGGTACGAATGGGCCCGCTGGGAGGTTCCGTCGAGCGACAAGATGTAACAGTGCGCACTCGAGGTGCGCGCGTGCGCACCCGAGGTGTTGCAATGCGCGCCCGCAGGTGCGCATGTGCACACCCGAGGTGTTGCAATGCGCACTCGCGGTGTGCACGTGCGCACCCGAGGTGTTGCAATGCGCACCCGCAGGTGCGCACGTGTACACCCGAGGTGTTGCAATGCGCACTTCGAGGTGCACACGTGCACACCTCGGGTGCGCATTGCGACGCGGCAGGTGCGCACGCGTGTCGCGCCCGGCGTCAATTCCGTTCAAGACCGCGCCGGCTCCCCCGCGCTAGATTGGAGCCATGTCACTCTTCAGCGGAACGATCCGACATCTCGCGGTTGTGTGTCTCGCGGCGGCTTCGATGGCAGCCGCGCCTCCTCGCATCGAAGGGACGGTCGAGAAGGGGCCGTGCCCCTTCGACGCCGGCAAGGCCTTGCTCCCGGTCGAGTGCGGCCGTCTGAAGGTGCCGGAGAATTACGACAACCCCGGGCGGACCATCGAAGTCGCCTTCATGATCGTCCACGCTCCCGACAAGCGGGACGAGAACCCCGTCATCTTCCTGAGCGGCGGGCCCGGATCGCCGAGTCTCGTCCACGTCGAGACGCTCGTGACCACGCCGGCCATCCGCGACGTCGTCGTCGACCGCGACTGGGTCTTCTTCGACCAGCGAGGCGGCGGCCGGTCGGTTCCGCAGCTCTACTGCCCGCCCGGCGACGACTGGTTCAAGCGCCTCAAGGACTGCCGGGACGCGCTCATCAAGCAGGGCGTCGACCTCTCTCAATACAACAGCGCCCGGATCTCCAGCGACACGGAAGCGCTGCGCAAGGCCCTCGGCGTGAAGCAATGGAACGTCTGGGGCGCCTCGTACGGCGCCCGGCTCGCCTTCACCATCGCGCGCTACTACCCCGCCAGCGTCCGCACGCTCCTCGTCGACGGTCCCTATCTGCCGGAAGATCAGGAGGTCGTCGAGGACCTTCGCGGCGCCGACGTCGTCATGCACCGGATCTTCTGGAAGTGCTCGGCCGATGCGGCCTGCTCCTCCAAGTATCCCGACCTGCGGAAGCGGTTCACCGAGGCGCTTCCCCGCCTCCGCAAGCAGCCGGTCGTCGTCGACAAAGAGCAGTTCAACGGCGAGCGCGTGGCCGGCTTCATGGTCAACACGTTGTACGGCGGCGCCTACCCGACGTTCGAACAACGCGTCGAGAGGGTCATCGCCTACGCGGATGCGGCGGCCCGCGGCGACGGCGCGCTCATGCTTCAGATCGAGGAGCTGATGAAGAAGGAGACGCCGGCGATTCCGACGCTGCCGGACGTCGGGAAGTGGAGCACGGGACAGAACCTCTCCATCGATTGCCACGAGGAGAAGCCGTTCGAATCGGTGGCTGAATACGAGCGCGCCGCGGCCGGCTCCGAGTTCGTGCGGGCCTTGTTCGGAGAGGGACCCCTCGGCGGAAACTTTCAGAACTGCGCGCTCTGGCCCGCGGGCCGCGCCGACGACGTCGAGAACACGCACGTCGATTACGACGGTCCGATCCTGGCCTTCACCGGGGAGTTGGATCCGACGTTGTCCGGAATCGCCGGCTTCAAGATCGCCATGCTCTATGACAACGCCCGGAACGTCGTCTTCCGGAACGCCGGGCACGCGCAGTTCTACATCCGCACGTATAACTATTCGCCCGAGGAGGCCGTGTTGCGGAAGTGCGCGCTGGAGCTAGGGCGCCAATACCTGGCCGATCCGCGGCGCGCGCTCGATACGAGCTGCGCCGAGTCGCGAAAGATCCGGCTCGTACCGTCGCCATGACCTCGGCGGCGCGCCGGTGAGCTCCCGGATCGTGCGCGTCATGTGGGCCTGATCGGCGAATCCGTGCTCGGCTGCGACGCGGGCGAGCGACGCCGAGGTCGAGACGATCCCGCGCCAGGCGTTGCGGGCGCGGATCTCGGCCCGGTACGCCGCGGCCGTGCATCCGTAGGCGGCGCGAAACCCGCGGCTGACGGTGCTGGCCGCGAGCGACATCTCCTCCGCCCAACCGCGAATCGATAGGGTTGGATCGCGGCGAAGCGCCGCCGCGAGGAGGTCGGGCCAGTCGCAAAGGGGGCCGCGATGCGGCTCCAGACTTCCGAGGATCATCGCCGACGCTGCCAGCGGATCGCGCTCCGCCAGGCGCGCCACGGCGTCGGGATCGCGCATCGTTCCGGCAATCGCGAATCGATGGTTCGCCGGCAGCGGGAGATTCAGGATGTCGGCCTCGGCGGAGACGAAGTGGTCGAGGTGGGCCTCGAAGTCGGCGTGGACGAGCACGTCGCCGGCGACGAGGAGGTGCCGCCCTTCGTCGCCGGCTTCGAGAAAGCGCCCGCCCAAGACCAGCTCGATGTATCCGGCCCGGTGGCGATGCCGCGGCAGAACCGGTCCGCGGTATCGATGACGGCCAACCGCTGCGCTGCTGAAGGGCACGCGCTCAGTTGGACGGCGGTTGGAGGAAGGAGTTGGCTTCTCAGCCGGGAAGGACGGTTAAGAGCAGCGCCTTGACGCGTTCGATTTCCACCTGCACAAAAACCAAGTGCGCGACGAGGAAGAACACTGTGGCCCACACTGCACTGGCAATCGGGTGCGCGCGCATCTCGATGACGCCGCGGCCGGCGAGAAGTGCCAGAGACAAGAACGCGATGTAGTACACGAGAACGGCGAGCGTCCCCTTCTTGATCACACGCACATTCGAGCCTCCGACACTCGCTCTCAGGGACGCGTTGAACGCCGGCGTGACGTACCTCGAGAAGCGGTCGGGGGCGAAACGGAGTACGACCTCGTCCCCGCTGGTTCGAAAATCCCAACCGTTGACGATCGGTTGGTGCGTCTCGAACGCAGATTGCAGCAGACTCGATCCCTGCGCCGGACTTGCCGATGTGAGCAAGACAAACCCGGGCCGGAAGAAGCGGCTCGCGGTGATGACTCTCTCAGCCTCCATGCCTTGCATGGTACGAGGGTTCACCTCGCCACGGCGGGGAGGATCTGCTCCGGCACGTACTTCTGCTGCGGGATAAAGAGCGCGTCGCTGTTGTAGTTGCCGCCGAAGAAGGCGATGAGGAGGTCGAGCTCGGGGATGCCCATCACGATCTGTCCGCCGTTGCCCGCCGCGTAGAAGGCGCGCACCTTCCCCCCTTTGTACGGATACTCAACCGACCACCAGAGGTAGCCGTAGTTGAGCCCCGGCACGCGCTTCCCGATCTGGTACCGCGGCGTTATCGACGCTTTCGCCCACGCCGCGCTGACGATCTGCTTGCCGCGCCAGCGTCCGCCGTCGAGCATCACTTGCCCGAGCTTCATGAAGTCGCGCGGGCGGAAGCGATTCCCGCCGCCCATGTAGACGTCGTGCGCCGGCGAGGTCCAGAGGCTGTACGCCCCCATCTGCAGCGGCACGGCCACGAGGTCGCGGATCAGATCCTCGAGGCGCTTGTGCGTCGCGCGCTGGAGCACGCCGCCGGCGAGGTTCGGCTGGCAGCTGCAGTACACCGCCTTCTCGCCCGGCTTGCGGGTCGTCTTCAGGTCGAGCGTGTAGGTGTACCAGTCGGGCTGCGCCGTCTGCTCCTGCATCGTGTTCTCGTTGCCGGGCGAGTTGTCGTCGGAGTCGTCGCAGTCGAGGCCCGACGACATCGTCATCAGGTGCTCGAGGGTGATGGCGCGCTTGTTCGGATCGGGATCGTTGTGGCGGCCCATGGTGTCGTAGACGCGCGTCGCGGCGCTCACCGGCTCGCCCTTGAGCGCCGCCGCGCCGATGAGGAGGGAGGTCAGGCTCTTCGCTGCCGAGCGCGTGTCGTGCGGCTCGTCCGGGTCGGTGTTGTGGAAGTACTCCTCGACGACGAGCTTTCCGTGGCGGGCGATGAGGACGGCGTGGACGTCCGACGACTCCAGCGAGTCCATGGGCCTCGTGAGGATGAGGTTCATGAACTTCGTGATCTGCTCGCGGGAGATGCCGACGTCGTCCACCGACGCGACCGGCCAGCCGTCGTCGCGCGGAATCGGCTTGCGATAGACGTACGGCTCGGGATTCTTGCCGCGCGGATAGAACATCGCTTCGTCGGCGGCGGTGGCGCGGTGAAAGTCGTAGGTGCCGCCGCGCAGGCCGATCGACATCGTGTCGTCGTCGGCCGAGTACGTCCCCTCGGTGCGCACGTTGCCCTTCTTGTCGAGGAGCTTCACGTGCTGGCCGTCGAGGACGATTTTCTCGACGCCGAACTGCACGCCGAAGTTTCGCTCCGGATTGCGCACGTACGCGGCGAGCGAGCCGTCTGCGTTCTTCTTGATCGGCAGGAAGACGGTGAAGCGATTTTCGGCCGGTGCGACCTCTCCCTGCCACTGCCCGCGCGCGTTTTTCGCCAGCGTCACCGGCACCAGGACGTTGCCGCCGTCGGGAAACCAGTAGCCGACGATGCGGTCGCCGCGCCGCGTCCCCTGGAACTCGGCTTCGCGGCCGGGGAGGGTGAACGAGACTTTGTCGTCGCGCATCGACACCGGCGCGGAGCGGCCCGCGATCGCCGCGCGGCCGCCCGCGATGGTCAGCTGCCCTCGGATGCTCGGCCCGAAGACCAGCTTCGCCGCCCACAGTCCTTCCAGCGACGGCGGCGCCGCCGCCACCGCACTCGCCGTGATGAGGAACGCAATCAGTGTCTTCATGTCTCCTTCTCCTGAAGCCATCGGACGATCGGACCCATGCCGATCTGCATGTTTCGACGGACCGCGGCACAGGCGCCGCGCATGTCGCCGTCGCGGAGGTGGGTGAGGATGAGCTCGTGCTGGTGCGTGGTGGCGGCGACGTTCTTTTGCTCGCGCATGTAGGCGAGCTCGTAGCGCCGCGTCCGGCGCATGAAGTGCTCGATGAGGGCGAGGAGGACGCGGTTCGGGCAGGCCGCCACGAGCTCGCGGTGCCACTCGTCGTCGACGGCGATGATGGCCGCGGCGCCGCGGGTCTTGCGGATTTTGACGTTGAGCTCCTTGAGCCGCCGCATCCGCTCCGCCGACGGAATGCCCGCCAGCCGCAGCGCCTCGGGGTCGAGGATTCCGCGGATCGGATAGATCTGCTCGAATTCCTCGACGGAGAGCGGCGCGACCTGAAAGCCGATTTGCGGCGTGCTGACGAGCGCCCCCTCGGCCGTGAGCTTCATGAGGGCCTCGCGCAGGGGCGTGCGGCTGACGCCGAGGGATGCGGCCAGGCGGACTTCGTTGACGCGGGAGCCGGCCTCGAGCCGCCCGTCGACGATCATCTCCCGGACGTGGTCGGCGACGGACTCGGTGATGGTGCGGCGGCTGACGGCCGGCTCGGGCTGCATACTGTATACAGTATACGACGGGCCGGGCGGGGAGGTTAGAGCTTGTCGGCGGCGAGCCTTTTGTAAGAACCTCCCGTTTCGATCGACTAGCTCTGTGGGAGGACCGCTTCATCCGATGATGACGCCGTCATCGAGACAGGACGAGCTCTATGAAGAGACGGCCGCGAGGCACGCTCCGGCGCTCGAACGGCTAGCGCGCTCCTATGAGCTCGATCCGGACAAGCGAAAGGATCTCCTCCAGGAGATCCATCTCGCGCTCTGGCGCAGCTTCGCCGGCTTCGCGGCTCAATGCTCGCTTCGGACGTGGGTCTATCGCGTCGCGCACAACGTCGCCGCTTCCCACGTGATGAGGCATCGAAGGCTGGCTTCGCGACGGATGGTCAGTCTGGACGAGATCGCCGACATGCCGTCCGCTGTCGATCACGAGTCCGTTGCCGGACAACAGAACGCGCTCGATCGGATCTACATCCTCATTCACCGCCTGAATCCTCCGGAGCGGCAGGTGATGCTCCTATACCTCGAGGGATTGGATGCCGCGTCGATCGGAGAAGTCACCGGCATTTCCGCGGGCAACGTCGCCATCAGGATCCACCGGATCAAGAAGATTCTGGCCGAGCGCTTCCGGCAGGGAGGAAACGATGGGCGATGACATCCGCGACCAGTGGCAGAACCAGAACGGGGAGGCGTTTCGCATGTCGGCCGATGAGATTCGCCAACGCATCGAAGAGGTCAACGCGAACGTCTACGGCCGGAACCGCATCATCCACCGGATGGGCCCCATCATGGGGTTTCTCACGATCCTGCTCGGTATCTGGCTTCTCATTGAGGGACGCGATCCGCTTGCACGTGTCGGATGGGCGCTCCTGCTCGGCAGTTTCGCATTGGGGTTTTACCGAGGGGCGGCATTCAGGCGCGCGACGAAAACTGCCGTACAGAGAGCCGAAGAGATGGGCGATGTCGGGTCCGTCGAGTTTTTCAAGGGACAACTCGAACGTCTGCGCGACTTTCACAGCGGAGCGCGATACTGGCCGTCCCTCCTCTTGTGCGTGGCCGGTGTGACGTTGGCTGGGCACCAATCCCGGAATTTTGTCATCGCAACCATCGCGCTGACGAGTGTGATCGCGCCACTGATCTTCCGGATGACGCGGCAATATCAGCATCAACTCGACGAGATCAATCGTCTTCAAGATCTGTGAGATGGGCCATGATGGCGCCATGCGCAAGCCCGCCCGTCCGTACGTCATCTGCCACATGCTCCCGTCCGTCGACGGGCGGATCGTCATCCGCGGCTGGAACGTGCCGAACGCCACTCGCGAGTACGAGCGGACGGCGGCGACGTTCGAGGCGGACGCCTGGATCATCGGCCGCATCTCCATGGAGCCGTACGCCGGCAAGGCCCGCGTGCCGCGGCGCGCGTCGCGCGAGCGGATCGCGCGCCGCGACTTCGTCGCGCCGCACGCGGCGACGTCGTACGCGATCGCCATCGATCCTTCGGGGAAGCTGCGCTGGAGCCGCAGCGACATCGACGGCGAGCACGTCATCGCCATCCTCACCGAGTCGGTCTCCGACGACTACCTCGCCTTCCTGCAGTCGAAGGGCGTGTCGTACCTCTTCGGCGGCAAGTCGCGCATCGACATTCCGCGCGTGCTCGGGAAGCTGCGCGCGACGTTCGGCATCGAGCGCTTGCTGCTCGAAGGCGGCGGGAAGATCAACGGCTCGTTTCTCGCCGCGAACGCGATCGACGAGCTGAGCGTCCTCATCGGCCCGGTCGCGGACGGCAGCACGGGCACGGCGACGCTCTTCGACGTCGACAACCGCCGCGCGCCGGCGCGGAGCCTGAGGCTGCTGTCGGTCGAGACGCGCGCCGGCGGCATCGTCTGGCTGCGCTACAAGGTTACAAATTGACGGTACAAAATACGCGTAGACGGCTCCGATGAGGGTCATTAGAAATGACTCATGCGGAGACCTCAGCGAACGCAGGACGCTGCCCGGATGGACCGGTTGCTCATCATCGAGCTATTCGCGAAACGCCTTCCAAACTACACCCACGAAGAGGTGCTTCGGCTCACGCGCAGTTCTGACGAGGAAATCGCCGCCGCTGTGAAAAACGAGGAACTGCAGCCCCATCGGAAAGCGGGCGGTGCGCTGCTTTACGCCTGGGAAGAGGTTGCGGCTTTCGCTATGCGCCGTTGGACGCCGCGCATGATTTTCAAGGTACTCGGTGAAGCTCACGAATCGGCACTGCCCCACCTAGATCGTCTGGCATCGATCCGTGTCGAGCTGCCGCTCTATCAAGTGCGCATGCTGCATGTCCTGGCGAGCACGGAGCAGGAAGAGTTTCGCGGGCGATTCAACGCCAGCGACATCATCGAGCAACAGCTGCACGCTCTCGCAAACACCGTCGACGCGGGCGAGATGGAGAAACTCGTTCCCGGCTTTCGCGCCGCACTGCACTACCCATACTTTTTTCGGCGCGAGGACACCGGATCATGAAGTACGGCGGTGGGATCACTCCTCGCTTGCGCGATGTGCCGGTCGTGGTCTTTCAAGACGCGAACACCGGCGCTCCGCGCTGTATCAACGGCCTGCACGTTCAAACTTTCATTCAGAACCCGTCCAAGGGTCGGAACGGAACGTTGATCACGTTTGCGAGCGGCGACAAGGTGACCGTCACCGCGGACTTTAAAGTCGTGTTCGACACCCTCATCGGGATCGTCGACGGATAGCGCCGCGACCGGTCGGCCGAGGGTGTGGAAATCCCCGATTCCGGCACTCCTTAGTTGGTGGATCTTGTCGATCAGGCAGCCCCGGACCGGCTGATGGCTGTCGCCAGCGCGGCCGTTGCAGCGCGGGCGCGCGCTGACGCGCGCGACTCGGCGGCTCTCGACTTCGAGACGACCTACGCGGCGTACGCCCCGCTCCTCCGCAAGATCGCCATGCGGAAGTTCGGGATTCCTCGGGGCGACGCCGAGGCGCTGGTTCACGACGTCTTCACGACGTACCTCGCCAACCCCTCCAACGTACGGAACGTCCGGCCGTACCTTATCGGGGCGATCTGCAACGCCGCACGGCAGCATCTGAGACGCGACGCGACCGAGAAACAGCTTTTCTGCGAAGGGCCGGTTTGCGCGGCGACCCCGGACGAGGAGCTCGTCGAAAGCGTGATCCGAAGCATTACCATCCGCTCGACTCTGGCGCAGCTCGGCCCGAGCTGCCAGGAGACCCTGCGCCGTTTCTACCTGACCGGCGAGAGCGCGCCGGCGATCGCCGAGAGCCGGCAGACCACGGCGAACTACATCCTCCGGCTCCTCAACTACTGCCGCAACCGCGCGCGGGCGATTTATGTGGCCATGAGCCGGGGAGGTGCTCGAGATGTCTCCTCACATCAGTGAAGACGTGATCGGCCGCTACGCTCTCGATCCGAGACTGGTCTACGACGTGGAGGCAGTCGAAGCGCACCTCCGCGACTGTGACGATTGCCGCCGCTCGCTCGAAGAGATCCGCGAGTTCGACAACGATCTCGCCGATGGCGACGCCTGGGGCGTAAGGGACGACAATCTGGCGACCTTCTCAGCCGAAAGAGCGGAGGAAGATGCGGAGGCGCAAGAGCTCCTCGCCGAGTTCGACGATGCGCCGTCAACCGCGTTCGTGTGGGCCGATCTGCCGAGCAACCGTGACTACTACACCGGAGGCGTGGTTCGCGCGCTTTCTAAGCGCGCGCACGAGATGGCCGATCGAGATCCGCGATATGCGCTCGAGCTGGCCGATGCGGCGATCTCGATCGCTCAGCGGTTGTCGGAGGACGAATACCCGGCCATGGCGCTTCACGAATGGCGCGGCGAAGCGTGGAAAGAAAAGGCGTCGGCCTTGTTCTGCCTCGGCCGGTTCGCGGAGACACTGCAAGCTGTCGATCGTGCCGAGGCCGAGTACAACCAGTTGTCGCACGCGGGTGTCGGCCATGTCGCGGTCCTGTACATCCGGGCTTCGGTTCTGTACGAACAGGAGGATTACGACGAGGCCTCGCGCCTTCTGGACCGCTCGGCGGCTGCGGCGCTGCACCTAGGCGAGATCGATCGGTACATGGCTGCTCTGCATATGATCGGATCGATCCATTATGACAAGCGTGAATTCAGTGAGGCGGCGGCGCTGTTTGCAACGATTCTTCGCTTTGGCGAACGAGAGAACCTCCCCGTCTGGATCGCTCGTGAATGCCTGACACTCGGCAGCTGCTATGTTGATCTCGGCGAATTACAAGAGGCGCGACGCCACCTTGAGATGGCGCTGCTGCAGTTCACTGCTTTGCGCTTCGACACTGAGATCGCGCGAACGCAATGGGCACTTGCGCTCCTCATGTTTGCTGAGGGTAGGCGCGTTCAAGCGATTCAGACCCTACGACAATCCGTGGCCGACTTTTCGCGGTTTCAGATGCCGACCGATGCCGCTATCGCGGCCGTTCAGCTCGCGGAGATGCTGCACACTATGGGGCGAAATCGCGACATTCCACAGCTTCTCGCCGGAGTTGTTCAGACGTTCACGCAAGCTGGTAAGCTCACCGGCGCGCTGACGGCCCTCGCGTATCTGAAAGAGGCGGCCATCTCCGGCAGATTCTCGAAACCACTGACGACCCATGTCCGGCGGTATCTCAGCCGCGTCGATCATCAACCCGCGCTGCTGTTCGCGCCGCCTCCTCCAGACGAGTTAGTGTAAGGGCTCGACCACCGACGACACTCCCCAAATCCAAGAGGGCGCCCTCCCGATAAACGACAAGGAGGGATCATGCGAAGTGTCTTCAAGCGTCTCGTGTTCGTGCTTGCGGTTTTCACGATTCTGAGCGCACAAACTGCCGTCGCCGCCCAGCGCGATGATGGTCAGTTCGGCCCACGAAGCATCTTCCAACGAGTAAGGCAGTTCATCATCCACGCCCTTGATGACGGACAGCTGGGTTGGCCAAAGCCGTAGACTGGAGGAGTCGTGCGAGCCATTTTCAAACATCTCTCGCGAGCCGGATGTGTGCTGGCGCTTCTTACACTTTTCGCCGCGCAAACTGCCGTCGCCGCCCCACGCGACGACGGCCAGTTCGGCCCGCGAAGCGTCTTCCAGGGGGTCAGGCAGTTCATCATCCACATCCTCGGTGACGGCGAGCTGGGTTGGCCCAAACCGTAGAAACGACACTTTTAGGCGTCAATCCGGCTCTTTACCGTACAAAATGAAGGTAGGGCTCTGCGCACGCCGCATCACACCTCACGTAGATGCGGACGCCGCGGAGAACGAAGAAGCCACGCCGCCTCTCGAACGACGCCGCCCGGCGCCTTTTCCACAGCACGGCCGAGCTATACCTGCATGCATGCTCGGTTACCGGAACGCCCGTGCGCTGCGATGAATACACGGCGTGGCTGCGGATGTCGCGGCCCTATCTCAGCACGCTCGCCCAAAAAGTTCTCGGGATGTCCCTCCACAAATTCCTCCGCTCGAAGCAGCTCGAGCATGCGCAGAAGCTCCTTCTGACGACGCCGTCCAGCATCCAGCTCATCGCCATTCGCAGCGGCTTCGGCACGGAAACGACGTTCAGCCGTCATTTCCGTGCAGCCTTCGGCATCACGCCGGGCCAGTATCGCGCATCCTCTACTGCACCCGCCGCAAGCTCGGGCTCAGCGCGCAGAGCGCGGTGATGCCGACGGCGCTGAGACCCGAGATCAGGAACATCCCCGGGATGCTCCACTGCGCGATCGCGCCGGCGAGCGGGTAGGAGATGGGCATCAACCCGACCCAGCCGAACATCAGCACGCTCATCACCCGCCCCATCAGCGCATGCTCGACGCGCTCCTGGAACCACGAGATCAAGACGACCCCGTTGTAGCCGCCGACGACGCCGGCGCAGGCCAGCGCGATGCCGATGGAGAGCTGCGTGGAGAGGACGCCGACGGCGGCGATGCCGAGGGAGACGATCGCGTCGGCGATCAGCATCGTCCAGCCGCGGTGCGTGCGCTGTTTGCGCGTGCCGGCCACGATGCTGCCGACGAGCGCGCCGCCGCTCCACGCGGCGATGAGGACGCCGAACGCCGTCGGCGAGCCGAAGCGGAACTTCGCCAGCGCCGCGATCCCCACGAGGATCGGGCCGGTGATGCAGAGGTTCACCCCCGTCATCAGCGCCATCGACCCGCGCATGGCCGGGTCGCGCCAGACGTAGTGCAGCCCCTCGAGGATGTCGTGGCCGAAGTGCTTTCCTTCCGCACGCGGCTTCGGCGCCGGCGCGGTGCGCGGCAGGCCGTAAATCGGGAGGAGGATGAAGAGGAAGCTCACCGCGTCGATGAGGAACGCCCACGCCGTGCCGAACGCCTTGATCACCAGGCCGGCCGGCGCGGGGCCGATCATCGTCGCCGTCTGGAACACGCCCTGGAACGCCGCATTCGCGGACGAGAGCTGCTCGCGCTCGACGAGCTGCGGCAGGAGCGACTGGAACGCCGGCAGCCCGAAGGCGTCGGCGACGCCGAAGGCGAACGCGAGGACGTAGAGGTTCCAGAGCTGAATGGCGTGCAGCCAGACAAGCACGCCGACTGCGCCGACGAAGATCGTCCGCGTCGACGCCGTCGTCAGCATGATTCGCCGCGGGGCGATGCGGTCGCTCACGGCGCCGCCGCCGAGCATCAGCACCGCGCGCGGGATGGCCGCACACATCAGCACGGTGCCGACCGCGAGGTTCGACCCGGTCATCTGCAGGACGAGCCACGGCAGGGCGACGAGGTAGAACTGATCGCCCAGCGCCGACACGGCGCCGCCCAGCCAGAGGTTGCGGAAGTGCGCGTTCGCGAAGACGCTCGGGCGCCGCTCGGCGGTCTCAGCCATCGCGTCATTTGACCATATAGGCACGACCGCCGCAGTGTAGGAATGCATGAGGTCGAGTTTGGCAACCGCGGCCGTTCTGACGATGGCGCTCCTTCCGGCGCCGCCGGCGACGGCCGCCTCGCCCGCGACGATCAAGAAGGCGATGCTCAGCTTCTATTGGGTGATCGATGAGAGCGCGCCGGCGTACCGCGGCCGCGCCGCCGAGGTGGCGTTGCGCGACGCGAGAGGCCACGTCATCGCCACGACCAGCCGCAAGTTCCGCCGCGCGCTCGTCCTCGAAGGGGCGGGGCGGCTGCGGGACGGGCGGGTGGTCACGTACAACTGCAAGCGCCGCGGCGAGCACCGCTTCCGCCTGACGAAGGCGCAGAGCGGCCTCGCGGTGACGGGCGGCGCGCTCGTGCCGTTCCGCACCGTCGCCGTCGACCCGCGCGTCATCAAGCTCGGCTCGAAGATCTACATCCCGCAGCTGAAGGGGGCCAAGCTCCCCGACGGCACGATCCACGACGGCATCTTCGTCGCCGCCGACTGCGGCCACTTCCGCGGCCGCCACGTCGACATCTTCGTCGGCGAGAGCCCGCGCGGCGCGCGGCCGTTCGCGCGGCGCGGCTACGGGTCGCGCTCGCACGTGACGGTGGTCGTCCAGCCGTAACGACTCTCGCTTTCGTAGCGACCGCAGGCACGGTGAGATATCGTTAGCCCATGCCGCGCCCCGACTCCCCGCGCGTCGATGGGCTTCTTCTCGTCGACAAAAAAGCGGGCATCACGAGCCACGACGCCGTCGAGAAGTTCCGCCGCCGCTCGAAGATCAAGAAGGTCGGGCACACCGGCACGCTCGATCCGCTCGCAACCGGGCTGCTCGTCCTCTGCGTCGGCAAGGCCACGCGCCTGCAGGCGTACCTGATGGGGATGGAGAAGACGTACGAGGGGGTGATCCAGTTCGGCTGGGCCACCGACTCGTACGACGCCGCCGGCACGCCGGCGGGCGAGACGACGGAGGCGAGCGTCGAGCACATCGACTTTCTGCCGCACGTTGCCAAGTTCATCGGCGAGCTCGAGCAGATGCCGCCGCAGTTCTCCGCGAAGAAGGTGCAGGGGGTGCGCGCGTACGAGCTGGCGCGCAAGGGCGAGGTGGCGGCGCTGACGCCGAAGAAGGTGACAGTGTACGAGTTCGAGATCGTGAGCGTGCTCGGCTCGACGGCGCGCTTCCGCGTCCGCTCCTCGGCCGGCACGTACGTCCGCTCCCTCGCGCACGACCTCGGCGGGGCCATCGGCATCCCGGCGCACCTCAAGGAGCTGCGGCGCACGGCCATCGGCAACTTCGGCGTCAACGATGCGATTGCATTCGAGGCGCTGGAGAGCGCGCCGCTCGAGGAGATCCTGGCGCCGCCGTACTTCCAGCCGCTGACCGAGGTCGACCTGCCGCTGGAGAAGCTGCGCATGGATTGGGCGCAGCAGGGGAAGATGATGCGCGGCCAGGGCGTGATCCTCGTGCCGGCCGTGCCGGTGAAGGAGGGCGATCTGCTCGCGCTCGGCAACCCGCACGATCAGCTCGTGGCCATCGGCGAGGTGGTGAACGTGCTGCGCGAGGGGGGGCCGGTGGAGGTCAAGCCGAAGGTCGTGCTCGCCGGCTGACGGCGGCGTGAGGCTTGCTCGACAGTAGTAATTGATGTTCGTCGTCTTTGCCGCGGCCGCGGTGCTGTGGTCGCTGCTTCTCGTCGGCGCGCGGCGGCGCGCGATGGTCGGCGCGTCGGTTGTCGTCGTCGCCGCGGCCATCGTCTCGATCGCGCTCGACGTGCGGGCCATGCAAGGCGCGGCGCGCGCGCAGCGCTCCGACGTCCGCATCCGCATCGTGCGGCAGGACGACTGGTGGCGGCTCGAGTACGCGCGCGGCGGCACGACGTTCGTGACGGCGAACGAGCTGCACGTGCCGATCGGCACCGCCGTCGCGCTGTCGTGGGGCGGGCTGCCGGCGCCGTCGATCGACGGCGGGGTCTGCGTGCCGAGCGGCGACGACGGCTGCGCGCTCGTGGCCGGTG
>DATELQ010000080.1:0-17531 GCA_035276475.1 Thermoanaerobaculia bacterium
CCCACCGACGTGGAGGCGATGCACGATCTTGTCGTCCGCGGCGAAGAGGGAGGTGGCGAGGAGGAGGGCGAGGAGGGGGAGGCGTCGCATGGCTCGAACGTTACCATTTTGGTGGCCCTGAGAGGACTCGAACCTCCGACCCACGGTTTAGGAAACCGCTGCTCTATCCTGCTGAGCTACAGGGCCATTTTCCTTCCAGCCGCCCTTCTAACGTAGCACTCTTTGGCGTTGATTTCGCAGAGGTTATTTGCGTCTTTAGATCCGGTTGGGAGGGGGGTCCTTGAACATCAAATCACTTCGCCTTGCCACTGCACTCCTCGTGGCGGGCTTGGCAGTACCGCAAGTTTTCGCTCAACAGCAACCGCAGCAACAACAGCCGTGCCGGTGGTGGCAGACGCTCTTCCGCAACTGCGACGCGCCGCACGTCGACGGACTGCCCGACGAGGCGCCGCGCAGCGGCCCGGTCGTCACCGTCGACGTCTCGACCAACACCATCTATCTCTTCCGCGACGGACAGCTCGTCCGCAAATCGGCGGCGGCCACCGGCAGCGGCAAGCGGCTCGAGACCGACGACGACGTGTGGGAGTTCTATACCCCGCGCGGCCACATGAAAGTCAAGGGCAAGATCAAAGACCCGGTTTGGCGCAAGCCGGATTGGGCATTCGTCGAGGCGGGAGACAAAGTCCCGCCCGCGGACTCGCCGAAGCGCCTCGTCAAAGGAAAGCTCGGCAAGTACGCGCTCAACCTCGGTGACGGGATCCTCATCCACGGCACCGACGACGCCGACTCGATCGGCAAGTACGCCTCGCACGGATGCATCCGCGTGCCCGACTCCATGCTGGAGACGCTCTGGAAGAACGTCCCGGTCGGCACCGACGTGTTCGTGTACGAGAGCCAACCGATGAAAACTGCAAAGGGACAATGACGTGCGCACCACATTCGCGATGATGCTTCTCCTCATGACCATGGCGCCGACGAGCGCCGACGATCTCTACCTCCACGGCCGCAAGGAGCTGCGCGGAGGCCGTTACGCCGAGGCCGTGAACGACCTTCGCGCGGCGGCCGACGCGTACCTCACGCCGCAGCAGACCGTGCGCTACATCAACACCGGGCACTACGACGGGCTCGCGGACTACGAGGAGACGCTCGTCTACCTCACCGTCGCGCAGATGAAGCTCGGCCGGACCGCCGACGCGCGCGAAACGCTGCGCCGCATCACGGTCGCCGAGCGGATCGAGCCGACGTACCAAGCCCTGCCGCTCGACGCCGAGGCGGCGGAGTTCGAGTCGATCGCCAAGAAACTGCTGCCGGAGATTCCGCTGCCGCCGAACCAGGCGCTGGCGGAGATGCAGGAAGGGAGATCGCACCGCCGCGAAGTTGCATAAGATCGCGCGGTGAAAAAACTCCTTCCCCTTCTCGTGTTCGCCGCGCTGCCGCTGTCGGCGGCGCGGCTCCCGCAGTCCGTCATTCCGCGCCACTACACGATCTCGATCGAGCCGGATTTCGATCGGGCGACGTTCAGCGGCGAAGAGACGATCGACGTCGACGTCAAAGAACCGGTGAGCTCGATCGTCCTGCACGCCGTGCAGCTGAAGATCGACAGCGCATCCGTCGCGGGCATGACGGCGACCGAGGGGACGAGTCCCGGCGAGGAGATGATCGCGCTGAACCTCCCGAAGCCGTTGCCGGCCGGCCCGGCCACGCTCCGCATCGCCTTCAGCGGCAAGCTGCTCCGCCAGCTCCGCGGCCTCTACCTCGGCGTCTGGAAAGGGAAGAAGTACGCGCTCTCGCAGTTCGAAGCGACGGACGCTCGGCGCGCGTTCCCGTCGTTCGACGAGCCGGCGATGAAGGCGACGTTCGACGTCACGCTCGTCGCCCGCGGGAACGAGACCGCGATCTCCAACGGCGCGATCGCTTCGGAGACGAAGCTGAGCGGCGGCCGCCGCGCCATCAAGTTCGCCACGACGCCGCGGATGTCGACGTACCTCGTAGCCATGCTCGTCGGCGAGTTTCGCTGCGTCAGCGGCGGCGTCGGCGGCATCCCCATCCGCGTCTGCGCGCCGCCCGGCAAGGAGCAGCTCGGCCGCTACGCCCTCGGCGTGGCGGAGACGGTCGTCCACTATTACAACGACTACTACGGCATCAAGTACCCGTTCGGAAAGCTCGACCTCATCGCCGTCCCCGACTTCGAAGCGGGGGCGATGGAGAACGCCGGCGCGGTGACGTTCCGCGACACGGCGCTCCTCGTCGACGAGCGCACCGGCTCCGTCGCGTCAAAGCGCAACGTCGCCGAGACGGTGGCGCACGAGATCGCCCACATGTGGTTCGGCGACCTGGTGACGATGCAGTGGTGGAACGACATCTGGCTCAACGAGGGCTTCGCTACGTTCATGTCGGACAAGCCGATCGAGCCGTGGCAGCCGTCGTGGCGCCTCGAGCAGTCCGCGGCGGCGAACTCGCGCTACTCGACGTCGCTCGACGCGCAGCGCTCCACGCGCGCCATCCGCACGAACGCGGAGACGTCGGCGGCGATCAACGAGCTCTTTGACGGCATCGCCTACGGCAAGACCGCCGCGGTGCTGCGCATGATCGAGCACTGGCTCGGCGAGGCGACGTTCCGCGACGGCATTCGCGCGTATCTGCGCAAGTACTCGTGGAGCAATGCCACGGCCGAGGACCTCTGGTCGACGCTGGCGGCGACGTCGGGCAAGCCGGTCGACGCGGTGATGCGCACGTTCGTCGTGCAGGCCGGCGCGCCGCTCGTGCACGCGTCGGAGACGTGCGCCGAAGGCCAGCGCGTCGTGTCGCTGTCGCAGGAGCGGATGATGCGGCGCGGCGAGGCGCCGCCGGAGACGTGGTCGATTCCGATGTGCGAGCGGACGCTCGGCGCCGCGTCGGACGAGCACTGTGGCATCGTGGCAACGAAGGAGGCGACGCTGATGCGCGCCCCCTGCAACGGCGCGCCGACGCTGCTCAACGCTGCGGGCAGCGGCTACTACGTCGTCGATTACTCGCCCGAGGAGCGCGCGGCGATCCGCGCGAACCTCGCCAAGCTCACGCCGGAGGAAGAGATCGCGCTGCACGGCGACGAGTGGCTGCTCGTCCGCTACCTGCGCCGCGACGCCGGCGACTACCTGACGCTCGCCGAGGCGCTGCCGCGGCCCACGCCGCTCGTCGTCGTCGAGTCGATCGCGTCGAATCTGGAGTACCTCGACGAGCGCGTCGTCACCGACGCGGAGCGGCCGCGCTGGCAGGCCGCGGTGCGCGAGCTGATGCGCGGCCAGGCCTCGCCGTCGTGGCGCGAGGAGTCAGGCGAGTCCGACGAAGCCCGCACGCGCCGCGCCGTCGTCCTCGGCACGCTCGGCGTCACCGGCGGCGATCCCGAGGTGATCAAGGAGGCGCGCGCCGTCGCCGCGAACGCCATCCGCCATCCGGAGAGCGTCGACGGAACGCTGGCCGTGCGCGCGCTCACGATCGCCAGCGCATCCGGCAATGCCGCGCTCTTCGATCAATTGCTGACGGCCTCGGAGCAGAGCGGGTCGCCGGAGCTGCGCAGCCGCTACCTCACGCAGCTCGCACACTTCCGCGATCCGAAGCTCGTAGCGCGCGCGGTCGACTACGTGTTCGGCAGCGGCATCCGCTCGCAGGACATCCCGTGGATGACGTCGCGCCTCCTGTCGAATCCGGCGTCGCGCAACGCGACGTGGGCCGCGGTCAAGCAGCACTGGCCGATGCTGACGGAGAAGGTGCCGACGTCGCTCCACAACATTCTCGGCGCCCTCGGCGGCTTCTGCGACCGCGGCGCGCGCGACGACGTCGCGTCGTTCTTCGCCAAGAATCCGCCGGGAGAAGGGGAGCGCGCGCTGCGCCGCTCGCTCGAAGCGATCGACACCTGCATCGCCTTCCGCGAGGCTCAGGAGCCCGCTCTGGCGCGGTGGCTGGCGACGAAGAGCAGCACGGCGGCGACGCCGTAGACGAGGGCGGCCGACGAGATCGCGGTGGCGAGCGACGTGCGCTGGGCGATGTAGCCGATCAGCACCGGCCCGGTGCCGGCGCCGAAGAGCCAGCCGGCCATGTTCATGACCCCGACGACCGTGCCGCGGATCTCCGGCGGCGTGACGTCGAACATGGAGGCGAAGATGTTGGCGTCGTAGATCCCTTTGAAGAAGCCCCATCCGATAAACGCGACGATGACGAAAACAAGCGAGGTCGTGGCGCCGGTGAGGACGACGAACGGCAGTCCGAGGAGCAGCGCGCCGCCTTGCACGATCATCCGCCCGCCGCGATGGCGTCGCGTGGCCAGGTCGGCGCTCCAGCCGCCGAAGATCGCGCCGGCGAAGCTGCCGCTTTGCGCGAAGAAGCTGGCCGTGAAGCCGGCCAAGGCGAGGTTCTGCTTGAAGTGGTCGTGGACGTACGTCGGCATCCAGAAGAGGAGGACGGCGGCGACGGCGTTGGCGCAGACGAAGGCGAGGAGGAGCGCAATCGCGCTCGGCGTGGTGAGGATCGCTTTCAATGCCTCTTTGAAGCGCGACGGACGCGCCGCCGCTTTCCGCTCCGGCTCGCGAATGAAGAAGTGCAAGACGATGCCGAGGACGATGCCGGCGATGCCGAAGACGAGAAACGGCGAGCGCCAGCCGTAGTGCTGCGCGAGGAGCGCCGCGACGGTGGTGCCGCCGATGGTGCCGGCGTAGACGCCGGTCTGGTGCAATCCGAGGGCGCGCGAGCGGGTGCGCTCGTCGTGATGGTCGCTGATGAGCGAGACGGACGCCGGAAAGTACGCGGTCTCGCCGAGCCCCTCTGCCGCGCGCAGCGCGAGGAGCGACCGCGCGCCCGGCGCGAAGGCCGTGGCGACGCAGACGGCGCTCCAGACCTGAAAGCCGCCGAGGAGAGCGACGCGTCGTCGAATCCGATCGACGAGGCGCCCCGCGAACGGCGACGACAACCCATACGTCCACGCGAACGCCGACGCGAGCATGCCTTCCTGGACGGGAGTGAGGTGCCACGCATCGCGCAGCAGCGGAATGACCGCGGCGAGGGCCTGGCGGTCGGCGTAGTTGAAGACGACGATGCCCCAAAGCATCGCCAGGAGCGTCCACTTGTAGCGCATGCGGTGCGGTAGAATACGCCGCCGCCTCGCCGCGGTTAAGCCGTTCACCTACCGCACGCGCCCATAGCTCAGCTGGATAGAGCGTTAGCCTCCGGAGCTAAAGGTCGCAGGTTCGAATCCTGCTGGGCGCACCAAACAACGCCATGGCCGCTTCCGACGTCCGCCCGCACTGGCCAGCTTCAGAATACGTCCCTTGGTGCTATCGTTCCTCCAAACTGGAGGAGCAGCAGTGGCCACGCTGAACATCAAGAATTTTCCCGATACTCTCTACCGGCGCATCAAGCGGAGGGCCGGCTCCAACCGCCGTTCGATCGCACAAGAAGTGGTGCAGATCCTTGACGACGCGGTCGCGCGCGAGTCGCGAGTCTCACTGCTCGAATTGGAGGGGCTTGGCAAAGCCGTGTGGAAGAAATCCTTGCAGGGAAAGGACGCCGCCGAGTACATCGCGGAAGAGCGTGACTCGTGGGATTGATGGCGTCGGTCGGCCGTGGCCCGGTCGCTCTCGACAGCGCGATTGTCATCTATTTCATCGAGCAACATCCTCGCTACGTTTCCCTCCTCCGGCCGCTTTTCGAGGCTATTGACCGTAATGACCTGCCGGCGTTCACCTCGGAGTTGACGCTGCTGGAGACGCTCGTCGTGCCGTATCGTGCCGGCGATGGCGATCTTGCGTTGCGCTACGAGACGATTCTCACGAGAGGCCGCGGTCTAACGCTCGTTCCCATCGATCGGCCGCTTCTCAGGCTCGCCGCGGAGACTCGCGCCGCAACGTCCGTGCGCACGCCGGACGCACTTCAGCTCGCGGCGGCGTTGGCCACGGGCTGCACGGTGTTTCTTACGAATGACCGGCGTCTGCCAGCGTTCCACCGCCTCGCCGTACTTCAGATCGAGGACTTCGCCTAACCCTTCCCCCTCTCCACCAACGTCACCTGCGTCACCTCGTGGATCGCCTCCATCACCGCGTGGAACCCTTGCTCATCCTTCGCCGTGATCCGCTTCGCGATCTTGCGCTCCAGCGCGTCGACGAACGTCTGCACCTGCTCCGCCACCTGCCGCCCCTCGGGCGTCAGGTCGAGGAGGAACGAGCGGCGGTCGTCGGGGTTGGGGCGGCGGGCCAGGAGCTTGCGCTCTTCGAGGCGGTCGAGCACTGAGGTTGCCGTCGAGCCGCGCAGGCCAAATACCGTGATCACCTCGGCGATGGGGCAGGGGGCGTAGCTGCGCAGATAGCTGAGGATGTGTCCTTCCTGGGGGGCCAGCCCCGAGTTGGCCATGAGGCGCTCGAAGTAGACGCCCACCTCGCGGGAGGCTTTGTGGATCGGGGAGAGGAATCGCAGCGGCTTGGGCATGGCGCTTGACGAGAATACTACGAAATCGTATATTTCGATCTCGAAATGGAGGAGCGTATGACCGACACCCTCGCCACGGCCATTCCGACGTTCACCGAGACCATCGCCGCGCAGTATCGCTTCAACTACTTCGCCGTCAACACGAATCTCCAGGACATCACCGACGAGGAATCCCGCCGCCTTCCGCAGCCCGGCGGCAACCCCCTCAACTGGATCCTCGGGCACATCATCATGGTCCGACAGGCCCTCATCACGAAGCTCGGCGGCCGGCCCCTGCTCAGCGCCGAGAGCACGAAGGCGTACGGCCGCGGCTCGAAGCCGGACGATGCGCTGCCCGAGTCGCTGCCGTCGCTCCTGGCCGCGTACGAGCGCTCGCAGGAAGAGATCGATGCGCTCTGCGCCCGCCTCACCGAGGGCGACCTCGCCGGCCCCGCGCCGTTCCATCCGCTCGGCAAGCCCGAGGCGTCGCTGGCCACGCTGCTGCTGAAAGCGGTCTGCCATGAGGCGTACCATGCCGGGCAACTCGGCATCGGGCGGCGGCTAGCCGGCCGAACGGGTGCGATTCAGTAACCAATCGGCTACTCCTTCGTCGAAGGTCGTCGGTTGCCTCCTTATGGTAAGAAGCCGGCGGTTCGATGACGGAGATCCTTCAGGCGAACGACCGCGCTTTGCATCCGCTGCTCGAAGCGGCGGATGAGAACGCCGCCGAGCGGGCGATGGAAACGCTCATCGCCCGCGCCGAGGGGGTGGCGGGGCAGGTCGTGGCGTACTACCGGCGGCGGTCGCTGATCGGGCCCGACGATGCGGACGAAATCCTCTCCGCTGTGCGCAATCGCCTCTTTCTGAAGCTGCGGCGCGTTCGCGGCGCGGCCTCCCAGGGGATCGCCTCGTTCGACGGCTACGTCGCCGGCGTCGCGTACAACGCCGTGAACGACCTCTTTCGGCAGCGTCACCCGGACCGGCGCACCGTTGAGGCCACGGCCGAGGCGAACGACCTCCCCGACACCGCGCCGACGCCGCTCGTCCGGCTCGAGCAGCGCGCCGACGTCCGCCAACTCTGGCGCGAGATTCAGCTGCTCCGGCCGCACCAGCGCGCCGCGCTCCTTCTGAACCTGCGCGGCGATGACGGCCGCAACATGGTCGGCCTCTTCGTGCTGATCGGCATCGCCTCGATCGAGGACGTCGCCGAGGCGCTGGCCATGCCGATCGAGGAGCTGGCGTCGCTCTGGAACGACCTCCCGCTCGACGACCTGGGCATCGCCGCGCGGCTCGGGCTGACGCGGCAGCAGGTCATCAACCTCCGCCGTTCGGCACGCGACCGGCTGGAGCGGCGGATGCGATTGCGGGTCGTAGACAATAACGCTGGGATTCGGACGTCATGACTCTTGAGATGCACGTGAGCATCGAGGACCTCCTGCGGTTCCGGGACGGCGGCTTGCCGGCCGAGGAGGTCGTGCCGCTCAGCCGTCACCTCGCCACGTGCGCGGCGTGCGCGGCGCTGGCGCAGGAGATGTTCGCGGGCGACATCGAGCGGCTCGGCCGCGCGCTGGGGGAGCGCGAGCTGGCGCGCTCGCGGCGGATGACGCGCATCGTCTTCGCCGCCGCGGCGGCCGCCATCCTCATCGTCATCGCTCTGGCAGTGGTGCTGCGGCCGTCGAAGAGCATCCCGCCCGTGGCGCATCGCCCGCCGCCGCGCAGCACGACGCCGTCGCGATGGGATGCCGTGAAAACCGAGGCGCTGCGAGCCGGATTCATCGCCGCGCCGGCCGTCGTCGACTCCGTGCGCATCCTTCCGAGCGAGCAGGTGCGCGGCCTCGACAGCGACGAGCCGGCCACGGCGCTGCAGCCGAACGGCGTCGTGCTCGACGATGCGCGGCCGCGCTTCCGGTGGCACGTCAAAGGCGGCACCACGGCGACGGTCTCGGTCTTCGCCGACGGCAACCTCGTCATCCGCAGTCCGGCCGTGCGCGGCAGCGAGTGGACGCCGGAGCGCGACCTGCCGCGCGGCGCCGTATATCAATGGCAACTCGAAGTGAAAACGAGGAAGAAGACGTACACCGTGCCGGCGGCGCCGGCGCGCCCGCCGTCGTTCGCCATCGTCGATGAGGAATCGCATCGCCGGCTCGCCGACGCGCGGCGCGAGGCTCCCGGCGACCACCTTCTTCTTGGTATTCTCGCCGCACACGCCGGTCTTCAAGCGGAAGCCGTCGAGGAGCTCGATCGCTACTCCGCTGCGCATCCCGGCGACGCCGCGGCGCGCGCTCTGGAAGCCAGCGTCCGGCATTGGACGGTCCGGTGATGCCCCCACAGCTCGCAGCCATCGCTCTCGCAACGTTCCTCTCCTACTTCACCGACGCCAATCCGCCCGCTGCGTTCAACGCCGTCGTGCACCGCTACGAGTGCGTGACGCTGATCGGCGCGCGCGTCGACAACGTCACGACGTCGGGCGACGAAGCGACGGCGGAGCTGACCGCCGCCGCCGTCGCCGAGCTGCCGCTCTCGCGCGCGCAGCGCGAGTTCCCGCCGCACTGGACGCTGCATCTCCGCCGCGACGGCGATACGTGGCGCGTGAAGGACGTCACCGTGCCGGAAGCGGCGTTCGCCGAGGCGTTCGTGAAGCTGGAGACGCCGCTGCAGCGGATGCGCGCGTTGAGCGAGCACGGGGAGCTCGTCGATGCGGAGTTCTGCCGGCGCATGCTCGACATCGCCAACGACGCGAACCGGCACGGCGACTACCATCGCGGTGCCGACATCGCCGAGATCGCGCTCGCCATCGCCGCCGACAGCGCGCCGACGGAAATGGCGCGCGCGCAATGGCTCATCGGCCGCGCCCACGACTCCGCCGGGGACGAAGAGGGCGCCGCCGGGCCGGCCGCCGAGGCGCTGCGGCTCGCCGTCGCCTGGAACGACCGCGACATGGAATCGCGGGCGCTCGTGCTCGGCGGTTGGGTCGCTTCTGCCAGCCAGCGCACCCTGGCCGCCGCACCGGGGTTGTTTCGCAAAGGGATTGCCCTGGCCGACGCCCTTCACGACGATCAGATCGCCAGCGAAGCCTATCTCGGCCTCGGCTACTGGTCGAAGGACGGCGTCGACGACTTCGTCGGAGCGCTGCGCAACTTCGACCTTGCCAAGCAGCGCGCCCAACGCGCCGGCGACCGTTTGATCGAGGCCGCCGCGACCGGGAACATCGGCTCCACCTTCGACAGCATGTCGAATTACGTCCAGGCGACGACGAATCTCCGGCGGGCCATCGAGCTCTATCGCGAGGTCGGGAACACCCGCGGGGTCATTCGCAACATGCGCAACCTCGCGGACGTCGAGCACTCCGACGAGCACTTCGACGTCGCCGAGCGTCTCGTGCATGAGATCGACGAGCTGCTGGCGAAGACGCCGAATCCGCGCACTGCGGCGTTCAACGACCTTACGGGAGCGAAGGTCCTCTTGTCGCGCCATCATCCGGCGGCGGGAGAGGCGCGCGCCCGGAAGGCGCTCGCATACGCCGAGAAGGCGCACGACGAGCAGTTGATCTCGCACAGCCAGTTCGTCATCGGCACGGCGTTGTTCGATCAGCATCGCTACGCCGAGGCCGTGGAGCTCATGGAGAAAATCGCCGTGCGCTCCCAAACGATCCAGCCGGACTTCGGCCTGTACTGGCACTCGAAGACGATCGCCGGCCGCGCGCTGCGGAAGCTCGGAAAGACGGATGAGGCGCGGACCGCCTTTCTCGAGGCCATCGCCGCGATCGAGAAACGCCGCGCGTCGCTCACCGGCAGCGGCAACGACGAGGTGAATTTCTTCTCCGACAAGATCGGACCGTACCTCGACATGGCCGCGCTGGCCATCCGCCGGCACGACGTCGCCGAGGCGGTGAACTGGCTGGAGAGCGAGCAGGCCCGGACGCTCCTGGACTCGCTCGCGGCGGGGAAGGTGCATTCCGTCCATTCGCTGACGCCGGAAGAGCGAGAGGCGGAGCAGAAGGCGGAGGCACGCGTCATCGCACTCAACCTGTCGTTGCGGGAAGCTCGGTCGCAGGAGCAGCCCGACCGCAACGCCATCGCCTCGCTGGACCGGCAGCTCCTCGAGGCCCGCGCGGCGCAGGAGGCGCTGACGTCGCAGCTCTACCTCCGCCATCCCGAGCTCTCGCTCGCGCGCGGCCACGTGACGCCGGTGACGCTCGCGGAGGTCCAGCGCGGCATCCCGCGCGACGGCGTGGTGCTCGACTACGCGAACATGGAGAACGAGACCTGGCTCCTGGCCATCGCGCGCGAGGGGAAGCCGCACGTCTATCGCATCCCGGTCGAGGGCTTGAAGCTCCAGACTCTGAGCGCAAAGCTCGAGCGTCTCGTCGCCTCCGGCGACCTCGGATACGCCACCGCGGCGCGCCGCATGTACGACCTCCTGATCGCGCCGGCGGCTGCGGACCTGCAGGGCAAGAAGATCGTCTGCATCGTCCCGGGGATGTTCACGTGGGGCGTGCCGTTCCAGGCCATGGTCGATCCCGAGGGACGACACTTCGTCGAGCGGCATTCGCTCTTTTACGCGCCGTCGCTCACACTCCTGTCGTGGTACAGCCGGCATCCGCGGAAGGAGACGGGACAGCCGCGCAGCGTCCTCGCCGTCGGCAATCCGCGGTTGACCGGCGAGACCGTGCAGATGGCGAAAGCGGTCGTGCGCGACGAGAGCGTCGCGCCGCTGCCCGACGCCGAGCGCGAGGCGCGCCGCATCGCCGCGATGTTCCAGCCGCGCACGGCGCTCGTCCTGACCGGCGCGCGGGCGACGGAGATGCGCGTCAAGCAGGAGGCCGGGCGCTACCGCGTTCTCCACTTTGCCACGCACGGCGTCTTCAACGACTCCACGCCGATGTACTCGCACATTGCCCTGGCGCGCGCCGCCGACGAGCCGGACGACGGCCTGCTCGAGGCGCGGGAGATCGCCGACCTCGATCTCAACGCCGACCTCGTCGTCCTCGCCGGCTGCGACACGGCGCGCGGCCACATGCTCTACGGCGAGGGGATCGTCGGCATGTCGTGGGCGTTCCTCGCCGCCGGCTGCCCGCGCACGGTCGTGACGCAGTGGAAGGTCGGCTCGGCCAGCGCGAGCGAGTTGATGATCGACTTCCACCGCCGCCTCGCGCACGGACGTCTCTCCGGCCGCGCCGTCGCCGAGTCGCTGCGCGGCGCGCAGCTGCAGATGCTCGGCGAGAGCGCGCGCAAGCACCCGTTCTACTGGGCGGGCTTCATCGTGATGGGAGACGGCTGGTAGCTCAGCTCTTGCGGCAGTCCGGCTGCGGCGCGTCGCTGCGCGACATCACGATCTGGAACAGGTGCAGGTAGCGCGCGCGGAAGGCGGCGGCGCTCATCAGCAGGTAATACGTCCACATCCTTGAAAAGCGCTCGTCGTACTTCGCGCGGAGCTGTGGCCACGCCGCGGTGAAGCGTGCGTGCCAGGCCATCAGCGTCGGGTCGTAGTGCGGGCCGATGTTGTGCACGTCGTCGATGACGAAGAGCCCTTCCATCGCCTTGGCGAGCTGCGCGAGCGAGGGAACCTGGCCGTTCGGGAAGATGTACTTCTGCGTCCACGGATCGCACGTCGTTGCGCTGGTCGCGCCGCCGATCGTGTGTACGAACGCGACGCCGCCGGGCGCGAGGCAGCGGTCGGCGAGCTCCATGTACGTCCGGTAGTTCTTGTAGCCGACGTGCTCCATGATGCCGATGGAGAGCACGCGGTCGAACTTGCCTGACGCGTTGCGGTAGTCGTCGAGGCGGAGGTCGACCGGGAGCCCGGCGCAGAGATCGCGCCCGAGGGCGATCTGCTCCTTCGACACGGAGTAGCCGGTGACCGACACGCCGTACTTTTCCGCGGCGAACTTCGCGAAACTGCCCCAGCCGCAGCCGAGCTCCAGCACGCGCATGCCCGGCTGGAGGCCGAGCTTGCGGCAGACGAGGTCGAGCTTGGCCTCCTGCGCCTCCTCGAGCGTCGTCGCGCCGCTCCAATATGCACACGTGTACACCATGCGTTTGTCGAGCATGGCGCGATAGAGATCGTTGCCGATGTCGTAGTGGCGCTCGCCGACTTCGAAGGCGCGTTTGCGGCTCTGCAGGTTGAAAAGGCGCGCGCGCAACGCGGCTGCGGTCAACTTCCAGCTCCCGCGCACCGCCTCGGCGAGCTTGGCGCGGTGGATGCGCGCGATCATCTGGTCGACCGCGTCGCAGTCCCACCAGCCGTCCATGTACGACTCACCGAGGCCGAGGGAGCCGTCGCGGACGACGCGGGCGTAGAAGCGGCGGTCGTGCACGACGATGTCGTGCGGCGCCCCGCCGCCGACGGAGATGCCCGCGCGCTCGAGCAGCGACCGCACGAACCCTTCGGCGCTCTTGAATCCAGTGTCGCTCAGCACGGGTAGTGCACCAGCTTCGCCTGCATGACGTTGTACTGTCCCGACCGGAACATCGCGTACCAGCCGGCGATGAAAAACTCCCACTTGCGCATGAAGACGTCGTCGTAGCCGAGCTTCTTCACGTCGTCCCAATTCTTGTGGAAGCGCTTCCACGCCTCGTCCATGGTGCGCGCGTAGTCCTGCCCGAAGGCGAGGTGCTCGTCGCACTTCAACCCCGCCTCCTCGGCCGCGCTGATGAACGAGCCGATCGACGGGAACTCGCCGCCGGGGAAGATGTACTTCGAGAAGAAGTTCAGCACCTTGCCGTTGCGGGGATCGAATTTGTTGCAGAGCATCGTCTGGCACATCGAGACGCCGCCGCGCTTGAGGTACTGCTTCACCTTGCGGAAGTGCTCGACCCAGTACTGCGAGCCGACGTGCTCGAAGAAGCCGGTCGACGTCACGGCGTCGTACTGGCCGGGCATCTTGCGGTAGTCCTCGAGCAGCAGCGTCACCTGCCCCGACGCAATGGCGTCCTTGTTCAGCTCCTTCGCGTACTCGTACTGCTGCTTCGAGAGCGTGCAGCCGGTCACGCGATAGCCGCGCGCCGCGGCGAGCTGGAGGAAGTAGCCCCAGCCGCAGCCGAGCTCCAGGATGTGCTGCGGCGGCGGCCCGATGCGATCGAGGATGCGGTTGTACTTGTTGATCTGCGCGTCCTCGAGCGACATCTCCTTGCCGTCCCACCAGCCGCTCGAGTAGGTCATCATCCGGTCGGTGTACGACGCGTAGAGCTCGGGCGGATAGTCGTAGGCGTCGTGAATGTTTTTCTTGCTGCCGTCGAACGAGTTCTTCGACGTGAGCCGCGCCACGCGGGCGATAACTTTGTTGACGAGGTCGAAGCGGGTGATGTTCGCGAACTCGTCGCGGTTGCGCTGGCAGAAGGTGAGGAAGGCCTGGAGGTCGGGGCTCTCCCACTGCGCTTCCATGTACGACTCGCCGAGGCCGATGTCGCCGCGGGCGAGGATGGCGTCGACGGCGCCCCAGTCCTTGACGATCATCGTGGCCGTCTCGCCGGCGTCGCTGCCGGCAAAGCGCCGTGTGGTGCCGTCGGGCATGACAAGCGTCAACTCGCCGAAGCGAGTCTTCTCCAGGGCACGGAGGAGGAGGTCCTGTTTAGCCACGAGAGGCGGAAGTATAGTTCCTTCTCCCCGCTCGCGGGGAGAAGGTGCCGCGCAGCGGCGGATGAGGGGCGCGCGCTCCCCGTCTCAAGCCCCTCACCCGACCTTCGGCCACCCTCTCCCCGCTACGCGGGGCGAGGGACCTGGAAAACCCGCAGCGGCACGTCGCCGATCGACCCCAGCACCGCCCGCGTCGCACTCAACTGACTCACCGGTGCGTCCGCGACCTCGACGAGCACCGCATCCGCGATGTCGGCGTAGGCCTTCCGCCCGCCGATCACGAGATTCACGATCGCCGCTTCGAGCGGCGAGATGCTGGGGTTGTACGCGGCGTTCTCCGCGACCGAGCCGGTGTAGATCGCGCCGTCGCGCGTCTGCAGCGCCACGCCCGCGTACCCGTGCGAGTAGGGCGCGTACGACGCGTTCGCGGCGGCGAGCGCCGCGGCGGCGAGGGGGTCGGGGGCGTCGAGCGTGAGACCGTGCGACTGCGGCGACATCAGCGCCGCGTCGACGCCGAGGTCGCGCGGGCCGAACGCCGCGGGTAGGAGTTGCGGCAAATCCATCAGCGGATGGCCGACGATCTGAACCTTCAGCGTCGCCGCCGTCGTCAGCTCGTTGAGGAACTGCCGGCAGTAGCCGCACGGCGCGGCGGAGACGGCGATCATCTCCAGCCCCGTCTCGCCGCCGGCCATGGCCTGCACCACCGCGGCCTGCTCCGCGTGAACCGTGAAGCTCAGCGCCTCTCCGGTGAACTCGAAGTTCGCACCGAAGTACGTTTTGCCGCTCGTGCCCCGCGCCACAGCGCCGACGTAGAAGTTCGAGATCGGCGGAATCGCGAATTTCTTCGCCTCCGGAATCAGATCGATCATGGGACGCGAGAGCATGCCACAATTCGCGCGTGCGGTTCCGCTCGATCGTCCTTCTTCTCCTGCTGTTCGGCTGTACGTCGACCGTGACCTACGGTCCGTTTGCCGGACCGCATCCGATCCAGTACTGCGGCCGCGGCACGCTCGGCATCGAGCCGGGCGACGTGCCGCACGCCGGCGGCGCGATGGTCGCCGAGGTCCTGCCGGGGAGTCCTGCGGAAGCGGCGGGCGTGAAGAAGGGCGACGTCGTCGCCCGCGTCGGCCTCAAGCAGATCGCGAACTCGTGCGACCTCGTCGACGCGGCGTTCGACCGCCGCACGTGCGACGCCGTCAGCGTCGGCCTCGTGCGCGAGGGCCAGACGATGGAGGTCGTCGTCAAGCCGGTCGATCAGGCGACGTTTTTCAAGAAGAGCTGCGCCGACGGCAACGCCAACGGCTGCTTCCGCCTCGGATGGCTGACCTGGAGCGGCGACGGGGTAGAGCACGACGAAGAGCACGCCATGGAGATCTACGCCGACGCCTGCACGCGCGGCTCCGCCGAGGCGTGTGCGTTCCGCGGACTGCATCTCATCGACGACAACGACGCCAAGGCCGACGACGTCGTGGCCACGCTGCAGCGCGCCTGCGACCTCGGCAGCGGCGCCGGCTGCGCGCACCTCGCGTTCCTCTACGCGACCGGTACCATCGTGTCGCGCGACGACGCCAAGGCCACGCCGCTCTACGTCCGCGCCTGCGATCTCGGCGACGCGCGCGGCTGCTACAACGTCGGGTTGATGGCCGCCGAGGGGCGGGGCGTTCCTGCCGATGTGGCGCGCGCGATCGCCGCGTACGACGAAGGCTGCCGCGGCGGCAGCTCCACCGCGTGCACGAACCTCGGCTACGTCTACGAGCATGGCGAAGGGGTGGCGAAGGACGAGAAGCGCGCGTTCGAGCTCTACCAGCGCGGTTGCGACGGCACGAGTTGCCAGCCCGCCAACCGCCGCGCCTGCGTGAACCTCGGACGCGCCTATCGCGACGGCATCGGTGTTGTGAAAGATCCTGCACAGGCGGCGAAGATTTTCGAGGATGCCTGTCACCGCGCCACGGATGATGACGATGTCGACGCCGAGGAGAATCAGGCCCGCGCCTGCGCGCTCCTCGGCGCGCTCTACATCACCGGCGAGGGGGTGAAGAAGGATCTCGCCGCCGGCCGCGAGCTCTCCGAGCGCGCCTGCGAGGGGAACGATCCCTTCGGCTGCTTCAACGCCGCCCGAATCTGGCAGACCGGCCTCGGCGTCGAGGCCGATCCGACCGAGGCGGCGCGGTTCTACGACACGGCGTGCGAAGCGGACGACGGCGAGAGCTGCTACGAGCTCGCCCTGCTCTACGGCGACGGCAAAGGAGTTGAGCGCGATACTGCGCACGCCGATGCGCTCATGCAGCGCGCCTGCAAGCTCGGCTACGAAAAAAGTTGCAAGTAAATCTTTCCGGACTCAAAATTCAGGGTAGGGAAAAGTAGCTTAAAAGGCACTCCTCCAAAGAAAGGTCCGATTGGATGGGGAACCGTGTTCCTGGGGCGCGCGTACCGGGACGGAATGACTATCCGCTGCTGAAGAACCTCAGCAGCGGCGATGAGTCAGCGTTCTGGACGCTATGGCAGCAGTACCAGCGGCATCTCTACGCCGTCTGCCTGCGGCAGATGAGCGGCGACGAGACCGAGGCGGACGACGCTGTGAGCCGCTCGATGATGGTCGCGCGCGACCGCCTGCCGGAGCATGCCCAGCGGATCGAGAACCTCGAGGCGTGGCTGACGCGGCTGACCTGCAACGTCTGCCTCGACATCCACCGCGAGCGCCGCCGCCTCGGACGCGGCGCGATCAACATCGATACCGACGCCGTCGCCGAGCCGGCGCTGATGGTGAAGGCGACGCCCGAGTCGGCGTACTACTCGTGCGAAGTGCGCGTCGTGATCGCGAAGGCGATCGCCGGCCTGCCGGTGGCGCTCCGCGACGCCGCCAACCTGCGCTTCATCCAGGAGACGTCGTACCAGCTCATCGCCTCGCGGCTGCGCATCACGCCGGAGAACGCGCGGAAACGCGTGCAACAGGCGCGGGCGCTGCTGCGCGAGCAGATCAAGCGCGAGCTCGAGATCGAGTTGCCGATCACCGAGATCGATTAAGGTTCCACCCACACCATCTCCCCTCCGCCCTTCACCGCCACGATCCACGAGCCGGTCGAGCCGATGCGGCGGGTGGGGGAGAAGGTGAGGCGCGGGACGAGGCCGGTCTCGAAGTCGCTGATGCCGTCGATGCACTCGAGGAGGCGGTCGCGGGTGAGCTCGCGGCCGGCGCGGCGCAGCGCCTCGACCAGGACCTCGGCGGCCGCAAGCGCGGAGAACTGCAGCGTCGGAAAGTCGGGCAGCAACGCGCCGAACGATTGCAGCGCGCGATAGTGCGTGAGGCCGCGGAGCGTGCGGTCGAACGGGGCGGTGGGGAGGGCGATCCACGCCGCGAGGACCATGCTGGCGAGGGCCTCGGGCGGGGCGGTGGAGGCGGGGAGGAGAACGTCGGGGAGCCACTCGTGGTTGCGCGCCCAGTCGAGGAAGCGCTCGAGCAGCGCGGTGCCGGCGAGGAAGATCACGGTGTCGCAGCGGCGGGCGCGCAGCGCGTCGAGCGTGGC
>DATELQ010000081.1:0-45296 GCA_035276475.1 Thermoanaerobaculia bacterium
GAACGGATGATCGGTGCCCGGCAGCGTGCGGAACGGAATTCCGTCGCCATCGACGTCGGCGTAGCGTCCCCACTTTCCGTTCAACTGTTTCAGTTGCTCCGCGCTGAGCACTTTGCCGCGCTGAATCGGCTTCTCGGGATACTTGAATGGATCGGACATCCAGTTGTTCATGCCGAGGTCGAGGTCGGAGAGGACGAAGATCGGGGTCTGAAACATCTCGGCGAGATCGAGCGCTTCGCTGCCGAACTCGAAACATTCGCCGACGCTCGACGGGAACAAACAGATGTGCTGAGTGTCGCCGTGCGACAGCAGGAACGTCGACAGCACGTCGCCTTGCGCGGTGCGTGTCGGCAATCCGGTCGACGGACCGACGCGCTGAATGTCCCAGATCACTCCCGGAATTTCGGCGTAGTAGCCGAGGCCGACGAACTCGGACATGAGCGAGACGCCGGGGCCGGCGGTGGAGGTCATGGAGCGGGCACCGGCCCAGCCGGCGCCGAGCACCATGCCCACCGCCGCGATCTCATCCTCGGCTTGCACGATGGCGAACGTCGCCTTTCCTTCGTCGTTGATGCGGTACTGCTTCATGTAGTCGATGAGCGACTCGCAGAGCGACGACGACGGCGTGATCGGGTACCACGTCACCACCGTGACGCCGCCGAACATCGCCCCGATGGCGGCGGCGGCGTTGCCGTCGATGATGATCTTTCCCTTCGTGGCGTTCATCCGCTCGATGCGCCACTTCGACTGCTGCGGCAGGTTGGCCCGCGCGAACTCGATGCCCTTGTCGATGGCGGCGACGTTCGGGTCGATGGCCTTCTGCTTCCCTTTGAACTGCTTGCTGATGGCGGCGAGGATCTCCTCGCGCTCGATGCCGATGAGCTCCGCGATCACGCCGACGTAGACCATGTTCGTCAGGAGCTTGCGGAGGCGCGAGTCCTGCGACAGCTCGGCCGCGAGCTTGGCGAACGGCACCTCGAAGAAGGTGACGTCGCCGCGCATCGACTTGCAGTTGAGCGGCGCGTCGTAGATGCAGAGGGAGCCGGGCTGCAGCGCCTCGACGTCCTCGCGCGCGGTCTGCGAGTTCATGCAGACCATGAGGTCGACTTCCTTCTTGCGCCCGATCCAGCCGTCCTTGTTCGCGCGGATGGTGAACCAGGTTGGGAGACCGGCGATGTTCGACGGGAACATGTTCTTGCCGCTCACCGGGACGCCCATCTGGAAGATGGAGCGCATCAGGACGTTGTTCGACGACTGCGAGCCGGAGCCGTTGACAGTGGCGACGTGGATGGTGAGGTCGTTGACGATCGGCGCAGCGGCGGCGGCAGGCTCATCGAGCACGGCCGTTGCGGTCAGCGTGTCAGACACTACGTTCTCCTTCGCGGGTTTGGGTGAGGGTGGGACATGCCTGTGCGAGGGGGCGATTGTAGCAAGTTGTGGCCATAATGCGCCGATGCTCCGCACGATCTGGGTCGTCTTTGTAGCCCTCGTGACCACCACGCCGCTGGCGACCGCCGTGATGCTCGTCGCCTTCGTCCGCTCGAACGCGCCGGTCATCGACACGATCATCCGCTTCTGGGCGCGCCTGCTCCTGCGCGCCGCCGGCATCGACCTCCGCACGGAGCGGATGGAGACGGTCGACCGGAAGCAGCGCTACATTCTCGTCGCCAATCACTACTCGTACTTCGACATCCCGGCGATCATCGCCGCCGTGCCGCAGCCGATCCGCTTCATGGCCAAGATCAGCCTCTTCAAGATCCCGATCTTCGGCTGGGCGCTGGGGCGCGCCGGCTTCATCCCCATCGACCGGAAGAACCGCCGCACGGCGGTGAAGTCGTTCGATCTCGCCGCGGAGCGGATCCGCAAGGGGAACACGATCGTCGTTTTCCCCGAGGAGGGGCGGTCGCGGAACCGGCAGATGCGGCCGTTCCAGCGCGGCGGGTTCCTTCTCGCGCTGAAGTCGGAGCTGCCGATCCTGCCGCTGGCCATCGACGGCACGTACGACGTCTACCGCGTCGGCGCGAAGCGGATCACGCCCGGCAGGGTTACCATAAAGGTCGGCGAACCCATCACAACGGCCGGACGTTCCGTAAGAGAGAAGGAACAGTTGGCCGAGCAGTCGCGCGCGCAGATCGAAGCGATGCTCGGGGTGTACGGGAGTAGCGGATGAGACTTTCGCTTGCATTCGTCTTCGTCGCAGTCACCGCCCACGCGCAGCTCACGTTCGGTCCGGAGCAGCTCCCCACCCCGTTCGAGCCCGAGACGCCGGTCGCCTCGTTTGCGGCCATGGCTTCGAGCGCGAACGGATCTCTCATCGTCTTTCAGACGAATGTGCTCCATGGGCAGCTCCTCGACGCCGACGGCCGGCCGCTGACGCAGCGCGGATTCCCGATCACGAGCTCCAGCGCGACGGCCGGTGGCGTGGCCTCGAACGGCAGCAACTACGTCGTCGCCTTCACGGACAACAACACCAAGACAGTGCAGGTCATCACGGTCAGCCTGACCGGCGAGGTCTCCGCGCCGCGGGTCGTAGCCACGTTCTTCCTCGGCGTGGATCGGGCGCGCGTGGCCTCCAACGGCCACGGCTACCTCGTCACGTTCGTGGCCAGGTCGAACGACGGCTTACCGGTGGTCTGCGGCCATTATCTCGATGGCGACGGCGTTCCCGTCGGCATCAACATCCCGATCTCGCTTGGCCTGACGACCTCGCTCGCCGGCCACTCGGTGGCGAGCAACGGCAGCGATTACCTCGCCTCGTATACCACCTTGCAACCCTGGCCTCCGGATCCCAACAAAGGCAACGAAGTCTCCTTCGTGCCGGTCGTCGGAAGCTTCACCCGTGACCGGAGAAGCAGCATGCACCGGCTGCTGCAGCTCGGCTCGGCCGCGAGCTATCTCGTGGCCTTCAACGAGCCGAACGACCCGGAGGCGTACGCCGCGCTGGCCGATGCGTCGGGAGCGCTCGGTGGGCGCACGGTCATCGGCAACGGCGACGTCGTCTCGGTAGCCGGCAACGTCGTGCTCTTGCGCGACAAAGCCGGGGCGTTCCAGGCGGTGCGTCTGGCCGGCACGTCGCCGGTCGAGAGCCGGCCGTTGGGAACCGCCGGCTTCGAAACCTTCCTCGGCATGACCAGTCGAGGCGAGCCGGTGGTCTTTCGCGCCAACCCTCTCGACTTCGCCGTGGTCCGGCCCGGTCCGCTGCCGTGGACTCCGCTCATCAGGGTCGGAACGACGCAATGGGCGCCGCGGCTCGTCAACGCCGGCGACGTCGACGTGCTGACCTGGACCGAGGAGTTGGGCGCGCGCGCCACGCGGCTGCGCAACGGTGTTCCGATCGACGTGCCGGCCTTGGTTGTTTCGCCGGTAGGCACATCGGTCGCGAGTGTGGGCGGCGAAGGACGGGCGCTGCTCATCTGGACGGAGCGGTCTCAATGGTTCGGCCGCTTTCTCGCCGCGGACGGGACGCTCTCGCCGCCGTTCCCCCTCGCCGCCGCCGCGAACCTCTCCTTTCGGAGTGCGGTGTGGAACGGGCGCAACTTCATCGTGGCGTGGGACGGGAACGACGGCCTGTGGTGCTCGCGCATCGACGCCGCCGGCAACGTCGTCGCGCCGGCGCCGCTCGACCTGGCGGTGACGCCGAGCGGCGGTCTCGCGGTGTCGCGGTCAAGCGTGCAGTTGCTCCCCACGAGCTTTGGGTTCCTGCTGCTGTACACCGAGGTGATCGCTACGGCGCACCCGCGCGCCGACGTCTTCGCCGCTGCATTTCGCGACGACGGCACGCGGCTGGGTACGAGGGTGCCGGTGCGAGCGTCAATCGACGCCGAGTACCTGAACAATGCCGCCAGCGACGGCCACGGCCATCTACTCGCCGCGATCTCCGTCGTTCCCGCGAACGGAAGCGAGGCCCGGCTCGACGTCGTGCCGCTCGACGAGCGCGGCAACGTCACCGGCGACGGCAGCTCGCCCTCACGCAGCTCCGGATGGGTCGTTTGGAACCGCACCGAGTTTCTCTTCTTCCCCTTCTTCGTCGGACAGGGTGCGGTCCTGGACGTTCACGGCAGCGTGGTAAAGCCGCTCGATCCGCTGCAGATCGCACTGACCCCGTCGACGTTCACGCCCGACGCAGTCGCTTACGAGCGCGTCGAAGACGGCGACGTCGATCGCGTCTTCGTCCGCCGGATCATCCCTGCGCGGCGGCGCGCAACGAGGTGACGCGGTGAGACTCTCGCTTGCACTCGTCTTCGTCGCGGTCACGGCCCATGCGCAGATCGTCCTCGGCCCGGAGCGCATCGTCGGCCAGCCGCGCTTCAGCGGCCCCGGCGCATCCGAGGCGGCGGTGGCGACGAGCAACGGCGAGACGGTCGCCGTCGTGCATGCCGGCGTTGGCGGCTCGCTCTACCTGCAGCGCCTCGGCGCCGGCGCGCAGCCGCTGACGGAGCACGGCGTCCTGCTCGCCCGCGACGTCCGCGCCCTCGGCGGCATCGCCTCCAACGGCAACGGCTACGTCGTCTTCTGGCTCGGCGATCGCTCGACGTGGTCGCTGCACGTCGGCGCGGGCGGCGAGCTCTCCGCGCCGCAGCTCGTGGCCGCGACGGCGAACGCCATCACCTTTCCGGCGATTGCGTCCAACGGGAAGGATTACCTCGCCGCGTGGACCGACACGACGGCGAGCACGAACCAGGCGATGGCGGCGCGGCTCGACGGCGACGGCAAGCCGCTCGGCAATCCCTTCCCACTGAGCGAGCGCCGCAACAACGCGGAAGTCTCCGCGCTCGCCTCTGACGGGCACGACTACCTCGCCGCGGTCGAGCGTTTCGACGGCACGAATGCGCTGACGACGCTCGTACCGGTCAGCGGCGACGGCACCGTCGGCAGCGGCGCCGATCTTTCGGTATTTCTCCGGGGTCTCGTGCACACCACGGACGGCTACATCGGCTTCTGGTCCGAGGGGAACGGCACGCGCGCGGTCGCCGTCGATCCGAGCGGGGTTCGCGGCCCTGTCGCGGCGCCGAGCGAAGGGAACTTCATGGGCGCGGTGAGCAACGGCGCCGACGCAATGGTGATCAGCTTCCTCCTCTCCGGCGCGACCGCGGCGACGCGCATCCGCAGAAACGGCGTCAACATCGAGACCGTCGACAAGCCGAAGCTGATGGTGCAGCCGTTCTCGCAGGTCGTAGCGGGCGCGACTCCGGCGGGCGAGTTCTTCACGATCTCGCTCAAGAGCCCGATCGGCGTGGCGCCGGTGGCGGCGCCGGAGCGCCCGCTTCTCACCTTCCCGACGCCGCAGGAACTGCCGGCGATCTCCGGCAACGTCGTCATCTGGCGCGAAGGTCTGATCGTTCGTGCCGCGCGGATCGGCACCGACGCGCCTCCCCTCGACGTCGCCCCGGTGGCGTTCAGCGACAACGCCAGCGGCATCGCGCCGTCGCCGTTCGGCTCCGCGCACGTCGTGGCGAGCAACGGCAATCGCGCGCTGATCGCATGGACGGAGCTGCGCCGCGCCGGCGAGGCCGGCATGCTGTTCCCGATGCTCCTGAAAGCGTGCACGCTGAATGCGGACGGCACGCTCTCGCCGCCGCTCACGATCGCCACCGGCAGCAGCGGATTGTTCGACGTCGACCCGCTCTTCCTCGGCGCGGCCACGGCGACGTCGACGGGCTTCGCGGTCGTCTGGCAAACGCGAGACGGCTCGCACGTCGCGCGTCTCGACGCGAACGGGAACGTCACCGGCACGACGGCGATCGAGACTGCCATCGCCCCGGCGCTGGCCCGCCGCGGCGACGATTTCCTGATGCTCTACCGCGACGCTCACGGCAACCTCGTCGCGTCGGCAGGCGCGAAGCAGACCATCGCCACCGCCGTGACGGCGCACGATCTCGCCGCCGACGGCAGCGGCCACTTCCTCGCCGTCTTCGCCAAGGACGAGCAGCTCTGGTCGCAGCTCCTCGACGAAAACGGCGCTCCCGCCGGCACCGCGCAGCCGCTCGGCGCCGGCAGCAGCGCGCGCGTGACATGGACCGGCGCGGCGTTCGTCGTCGTGGCCGGAACGGAGATGGCCATCGTCGCTGCGGACGGCCGCGTGCTCGCGCCGCTCTTGCCGGCGCTGACCGCTCCGGCGATCCCCGCCGGCAACCTGCTCGTCAGCGTCCACAGCGCCATCGACACGGGCTTAGGCGACGAGCCGGTCGTGTTCGTGCGCAGCTTCAGCCTCACGCCGGCGCGGCGGCGCGCAGCGCGGCCGTGACGCGCGGCAGGTCTTCCTCGAGCAGCGTCCGCATCTCGACGGTGAAGCGGTCGTCGACGATGCGGCCGGCGATGCGCTGGCCTAGGAACGCGTCGTAGAGCGCGTTCGCGTTGCCCGGCACCAAGATGGCGATCGACGGAATCGTCTCCGCCGGCGTGGTACCGCCGCCGAGGGCGCAGGCGCTGTCGATGACCGTCGCGCTCGTGCCGCGCGTCAGCTCCGCGGCGCGCGCGCGCAGCGCGTCGAGCGGCGTCGAGAGCATCCTATAGATCGGGATCTGCTCCTCGTGCTTCCCGGTCGCGAACGCGCGCAGCGTTTCGCCGACGACCGCGTACGACTCCTTCCCTGCCCGCAGCGCGCGCAGCAGCGGATGCTTGCGGCAACGCCCGACGATTTCGGCGGAGCCGAGGATCAAGCCGCCCTGCGTCGCGCCGATCAGCTTGTCGGTGGAGCAGGTCACGGCGTCGACGCCCTTCGCGAACAACTCGCGGATCGTCTCGGCGCGCGCGAAGCCGTACGGCGCGAGGTCGACGACGCGGCCGCTCCCCTCGTCGTACAGGAGCGGCAACCGCTTCGCGTGCGCCACCGCGAGCAGCTCCTCGACCGAAGGCGTCTCGGTGAAGCCGACGATCTCGAAGTTCGAGCGGTGCACGCGCAGGATGGCCGCGCACTTTTTCGTCACCGCGTCCGCGTAGTCCCTAGCGCGCGTGCGGTTGGTCGTGCCGACTTCGCGCAACTTCGCGCCCCCCTGCTGGATGACGTCGGGGACGCGAAACGCACCACCGATCTCCACGAGCTCGCCGCGGGAGACGAGGACCTCGCGCTTTGCCGCGACGGCGGCGAGGAGCAAGAGCGTCCCGCCGGCGTTGTTGTTCGTCAGGATCGCCGCCTCGCAGCCGAAGAGCGTTTGGCAGAGCGCGGAGAGGTGCTCGTCGCGCGCGCCGCGCTCGCCGGATTCGAGATCGAATTCGAGGTTCGCGTAGCCGGTCACGACATCGCTCGCCCGCTGCCAGAGCGCGGCGTCGATCGGCGAGCGCCCGAGGTTCGTGTGGATGATGACGCCGGTGCCGTTGATCACGCGCTGCAGCGTCGACGACGTCGTCGATGCCGCAACCGCGCGCACGGCCGCGACCGCTTCGTTCTCGTCGTACTCCGCACGCGCGCGGCGCAGGCGGTCGAGGTGGACGACAACCGCATCCTTCACACGCTCGCGTCCGAGCTCATCCACGAGCGGCGCGAACGCCGCCGACGACAAGATCTTCTCCACCGAGGGGATGCGCCGGAGTGCGGAATGTTCAGGCATCGTTGAAGGATAAACTGGGTACAGTGATCAAGCAGGACGACGAGCTCGACAAACTCGAGGACGATATCCGGATCGTCAAGAACAAGTACGACCAGTTCTTTGCCGGCATCCAGAAGATGCCGCCGACGCAGGAGCGCCGCAACATCGAGATCTACATCCACGAGCTCGGAAAGCAGAAGATCCGCGACAACGCCCGCCGCTTCCGCTTCAATCAACTCCTCACGCGCTACAACCAATATCGCGAGATGTGGGGGCGCAAGATGCGCGAGCGCGAGGAAGGGCCGCTCGATTTCCGCCGCCGCAACGCCGCGATGCACGAGCCCTCCGCGCCCTCCGCCCCGCCGCCGCGCCCGGCGCCGCCTGTAACGTCGGCCGGCGCTGAGCCGTATGTGAGGTTGGCGGCCGGCTCGAACGGCGAGGAAGTGAAGCGCTTGTACGCGGACATCGAACGGGAGAACCTCAAGCTCGGCAAGCTGCCGGCCATCACGTTCGATCAGCTCCGCCAGATGGTGCAGAAGCAGGGCGAGATGGTCCGAAGCAAGTACCACGTCAACGTCGTCGGCTTCCGCGTGGACGTCGTTGACGGTAAAGTCAAATTGAAGGCAAAACCGATTCAGGAATGAGAATGAACCGAATCCTAACTATCGCCGTGGCCGCGCTGACGCTGGCCGGATGCGCCGCGATCCGCGACGCCCAGAGCCACTTCAGCAAGAAGAACCCCTACGACAACCCGTTCTACATGAAGTACCTCAACACGAGCGTGCCGCTCGACGCGCAGATCCAGCAGACGGTGGCGGCGCTGCGCGCGCAGCCAGGCAACGCGGCGCTGCACAATCAGCTCGGCCAGCTCCTGCTGCAGAAGGGCTTTCCGAAGGACGCGGAGACGGAGTTCGAGCGCGCCGTCGACGCCGACAAGCGCTTCTACCCCGGCTGGTACAACCTCGGGCTGATCCGCAGCGCGAACGGCGACACCGCCGGCGCGCGCTACGCGTTCGGCCGGGCCGTGGAGTACAAGCCGGGCCACGCCGCGGCGCTCTTCCAGCTCGGATTGACGGAGGAGAAGTCCGGCCACACGAACGAGGCGATCGACGACTACGCGAAAGCGTTCTCGATCAACCATCAGCTCCTCGACGTGCGCGTGAACCCGCGCATCCTCGACGCCAAGCTCGTCGACCTGGCGCTGATCAAGCTCTACCCGAACGATCACGCCCGGCAGAGCATGACCTTCCAGCCGACGCCCGCGAATTACACGCAGCAGAATCTCGAAGCCGTGTCGACGCAGCCCGCCGCCAAGGACATCATCACGCCCGTGCCGCCGGTCACGGATCCGTCGCGCCAAAGCCAGCCGGGATTGCCGCAGCCGCAGCCGGCGAAGCCGCCGCCGGGGGAGTGAGAAGCGGGTTCTTAGTTCTTGGTTCTTAGTTCTTAGTTTTGTCGTCGGCACGAGCGGCCGCAAAAACTAAGAACCAAGAACCAAGAACTAAGAACCCCGATACAATCCGCGCGCTTTGACCGACCTCAAAGAACCCGAGGTTCCCGAATCCGATCTCATCCGCATCCGCCGCGAGAAGCTCGCGCGGATCGTGGCCCTCGGCTACGACGCCTTTCCCACCACCGCCGACGTCGACACCTCGATCGCCGACGTCGTGGCGCGCTTCGGCGCGAAGTCGCACGACGAGCTGGAGGCGGAGAAGCCGCGCGTCAAGATCGCGGGGCGGATCATGACCGTCCGCGAGTTCGGCAAGACGTCGTTTCTCGTCCTCTCCGAAAAGACGGCGCGCATCCAGGCCTACTGCCGCAAGGACACGCTGAGCGAGCGCGAATGGGAGCTCTATAAAAATCTCGACGCCGGCGACTGGGTGGCGGTCGAAGGGACGGTCTTCCGCACGAAGACAAACGAGCTCTCCGTCAAGGCCGAGCATCTCCACTTCCTCGTCAAGGCCCTGCGGCCGCTGCCGAGCAAGTGGCACGGCCTCACGGACGTCGAGCAGCGCTACCGCCAGCGCTACGTCGACCTCATCGTCAACGACGACGTGAAGGCGACGTTCGAGACGCGCGCACGCATCGTCCGCCACATTCGCAACTGGTTCGACGGGCACGGCTTCATCGAAGTGGAGACGCCGATGATGCAGCAGATCGCCGGCGGCGCGGCGGCGCGGCCGTTCATCACGCACCACAACGCCCTCGACATCGACCTTTACCTCCGCATCGCCCCGGAGCTCTACCTCAAGCGCCTCATCGTCGGCGGCCTCGGGCGCGTCTACGAGATCAACCGCAACTTCCGCAACGAGGGGATCTCCCTCAAGCACAACCCCGAGTTCACGATGCTGGAGTTCTACCAGGCCTACGCCGACTACGAGGTGCTGATCGCGGAGACCGAGGACCTCCTCTCCGGCCTCGCGCGCGAGGTCCTCGGCAAAGAGACCGTCACGTACCGCGGCAACGAGCTCTCCTTCGCGCGGCCGTTCGCGCGCTTCACGATGAAGGAGGCCATCGCGCACTTTTCGTCGATCGACGTCAAGCAACTCGACGACCGCGAGAGCCTGGTCAAGCTGGTGATGGAGCACGGCGAGCACCATCCCGTCAAAGCGGATGGCACCGAGGGGCCGAAGGAGGGCGGCGTGCCGCCGATCCAGGCGATGAACGACGGCAAGCTCCTCGCGGAGCTCTTCGAGTCCATCGCCGAGGCAAAGCTCATCCAGCCGACGTTCATCACCGATTTTCCGACCGAGGTCTCGCCGCTGTCGAAGCAGCGCAAGGACGACCCGCGCTTCGTCGAGCGCTTCGAGCTCTACATCGGCGGCATGGAAGTCGCGAACGCCTTCTCCGAGCTCAACGACGCCGACGAGCAGGCCCGCCGTTTCCAGCAGCAGCTCCAGGAGCGCGAGCGCGGCGACGACGAGGCCCACCAGATGGATGAGGACTACGTCCGCGCGCTCGAGTACGGGATGCCGCCGACGGGCGGCGAAGGCATCGGCATCGACCGGCTGGCGATGATCTTGACCGACTCGTCGACGATCCGCGATGTGATTCTGTTTCCTCAGATGCGGCCGGTACGTACAACATGAGGGGGACAGGTCACAGGGAACAGGGGACAGGTGGGGTTTCTCGCGACGACAAACACCTGTGACCTGTTCCCTGTGACCTGTCCCCTGATGTCATGAACGTCACCTCCCGCATCGCCGCCCGTTACCTCTGGACCGCGCGCAAGCAGCGGCACATCGCCTTCCTCTCCACGATCTCGATCCTCGGCCTCGCCATCGGCGTCTTCGCGCTCCTGATCTCCATCGCCCTCCTCTCGGGGTTGCAGGACCAGATCAAGGCGCGGCTGATCGAGTCGAGTCCGCACCTCCTCATCGAGCCGGCGGGCTCGAACACGATCGACAACGCCTACGGCATCGCCTATGCCGCCCGCGCCCTCGGCATGCGCGACGTCCGCACGCTCGTCAGCGGCATCGGCTGGGGGGCGAACGAAAGCGAGCGGCGGGGGCGGCCGGTGCGCATCCGCTCCGGCTCCATCACTCTGCCGGAAGGCTCGATCGCGCTCTCGCGCGACACCGCCGCGGCGCTCGGGCTCAATACCGGCGACGCCGTCACCATCGTCGCGCCGCGCACGCGGCTCACGCCGTTCGGCCCCGTGCCGGTGTGGCGGAAGTACAAGATCGCGCGGCTCATCGCGCCGGCGCTCGACGATCGCGCCACCGAGGCCGTGCTGCCGTTCGACGAAGCGACGAGCCTTCTCGGCACGAACGGCAAGCCGACCTCGATCGAGATGTACGGCAGCGTCGAGCGCGCCGAGGAGATCCAGTCGCAGCTGCAGCGCCAGTTCCCGAACGTGCAGGTCAAAACGTGGAAAGAGATCAACCGCCCGATCTTCCTGGCGTTGCGGCTGGAGAAAATCGTCCTCTTCGCCACCATCTCGCTCATCATCTTCGTGGCGGCGCTGAATCTGATCTCGTCGCTGTCGATGATGATCCTCGAGAAGCGCCCCTCCGTCGGAGTCCTCCGCACCCTCGGCGCGACGCAGGGCAACGTCTACGCGCTCTTCTTCCAGGTCGGGCTCTTCATCGGCATCACCGGCACGCTCCTCGGCAACGTCCTCGGCATCGGCACGGCGACGCTCCTCGACCGCTACCACCTGGCGCGGCTGCCGCGCGACATGACCTTCCTCAATTACCTGCCGTTCGCGCTCGACCTGAGCGACATCGTGCTGATCAACGTCATCGCCATCCTGCTCTCGATCGTGGCCACGTGGTACCCGGCGCGCATCGCCGCGCGGCTCGATCCGATCAACGCCATCAAGGAGGAGGCATGAGGCGGATCTGCGCGGTGGCGCTCGTGGCGCTCCTGGCCGTGGCGTGCGATCCCATCCCGCGGCACAAGCTCACCCTCACGTTCAACGACGCCGGCGACCGCGTGACCATCGAGGCGGAGACGACGCTCCCGGCGCTCAAGGACGCGAAGGACCGCACACGCGTCGAACAACTGCGCGACGCGCTCATCGCCGGCAACGACGAGTGGTCGCTGCGCTTTCAGCACGCCGCCGGCGAGCACGAGCGCGTGATCTACGAGCGCACCCGCGGCGATCTCAACTCGGTGCAGCGGATCACGACCATCGACGCCGACGACCTGCAGAAGTTCTTCTACGACCTCCCCATCACGGCGAAGGTGACGCGCGGCGACGGCTGGGCCGAGCTGGCAATTTATCCCGGCACGTCGACGCGCGCGTCGCGTCAGGATCACGAAGACTTCGACAAGAAGATGGCCAAGGGCGCAGCCGCGGCGCGGCGCTACATCAATGCCGTGCGCGTGCTGTATGAATACCTCGACGAGCATGAGCAGCGCGCGGTCTACGTCTTCCTAGAGGTTTACCGCGACGACGACGACCCGAACCCGCCCGAGGTCACGAAGCTGGAGGCGGATCTGGCCAAAGAGGTGCGGGAGAGCATCGACCACATCCTCGAGATCGATTGGAGCGGGGACCTGATGCGCGAGGCGGACCTCGTGTCGAATCCCTTCCCCGCCGAGGTCGTCGTGCATGTGGCTGGCGAGCCGCTCATCGTCGAAGGCTTCACGCGCGAGCAACACGATCTCGTCATCAAGCCGAAGACGCTGCTCGAGGCGATCGCGTCGCTGGAAGGACGCTGGATCTCGCCCGATCCGCTGGCGTATGCGCTGCACGCGCCGGGCGGCTTGACTGGGCCGGGCCCCGCCGGCACGATCTCGCTCTTGAAGCGCCGTGCCGCTCCGGTCGTCGGCTTCGACGAAGTGTTGGCCGGCCTGCGCGAGCAGCTCAAGCCGGCGGACCGCTACCGCGTGCGCTTCATCACCAAAGCCGCCGCACCATGACCACGGCGCTCTCGCCGTCGGGGTAGTAGCGCGGCCGCGTGTACGACGGCTCGAAGTCGAGGAAGCGGTAGAAGTCCTGCGCGCCGCTGTTCGACTTGCGCACTTCCAGCGACACGGTCTTGATGCGGTTCACCTTCGCGAAGTGGAGGCACTCGCTCATGAGCGCCAGGGCGATGCCCTGCCGGCGCTCGCTCTCGTCGACGGCGATCTTGTTGACGTGCATCTCGTCGAAGAACCACATGGCGAAGACGTAGCCGACGACGCGGCCGTGCTTGCGCGCCACGAGGTTGTAGCGCCCGCTGCCGCGCAGCTCGGACTCGAAGAAGTCGCGGCGCCACGGGTTCGGGAAGGCTTGCTCCTCGAGCGCGCAGATCTCGTCGACGTCGTGCGCGAGCGCGGTGGAGACGTGGACGGCCGGCTGCTGGTTCGCGCTCATTTCTTGAGCCGCGCCTCCGCCTCGGCCAGGCGCACGTAGATCGGCGTGACGTCGCGATAGCGCTCCGCGTCGCCGCGCGCGACGATGTCGAGGGCGCGGCGCGCGCAGGCGGCGGCGACGTTGTGCTCTTGCAGGTAGTCGGCGATGGTGAGGCCGTGCGCTTCTTTCGCCAAATGCGGCGCACGTGTCTCGCGCCCGTCGTCGAACTCCGAGACGTAAAACTCGCCGCGCCCGGCGTCGTCGACGATCGTCACGCGCCCGTGCGCCGGCGCGATGGCCTCGTGCGTCGACATGGCGATGAGCGGCTTGTCGAGCGCCAGCGCCAAGCCCTGGATCGTAGCCAGACCGATGCGCACGCCGGTGAACGAGCCGGGGCCGCGCGTGACGGCAAACAGGTCGATGTCATGCCGGTCGACCGCGCTCTCGTTGAGCAGCCAGTCGATCGCCGGCAGGAGCTTCTCGTTGCGCGAACCTTTGCCTTCCAGCGCGACGGAGCCCAAGAGCACGCCGTCGCGCAGCAGGGCCGCGGAGAGGATCGGAAGCGACGTGTCGGCGGCCAGAACGAGCACTCAGCTCCCGCTGTGCGCCATGCGCAGGTCGCGCAGCTCGATGCCGATCTTCTGCGCGGTTTCGCGGATGCGCTCCTCGCGATAGAACTCGCCGAAGGAGATGCGGCGGATGCCGGCATTCGCGATCAATTTGAAACAGTTCCAGCACGGCGAGGCGGTGGTGTAGATCTCCGCGCCGTCGACCGACACCCCGTTCTTGGCCGCCTGCAGAATCGCGTTCGCCTCGGCGTGCACGGTGGTGATGCAGTGCCCGTCCTCCATCACGCAGCCGTCGTCCTCACAGTGCGGCAGCCCGCGGATCGAGCCGTTGTAGCCGGTGGAGAGGACCGTGCGGTCGCGCACGATCACCGCGCCGACGTGCTTGCGCGGACACGTCGAGCGCGTCGCCGCCTGGTTGGCGATGCCCATGAAATACTCGTCCCAGCTTGCACGCATTTGCGGAGCGGATTTTGCACAAAAGACCCCCGATGGGAAAGCCGCGTGTTCTGATCGTCGAGGATGACGCCGAGGTGCGCCGCCTGTACGCAATCGGGCTCAACCAGCGCGGGTTCGAGGTCAAGCTCGCCGCAAACGGCGCCGAGGCTGTCGAGCGCATCCACGAAGAACGGCCCGACGTCATCTTCCTCGACTGGCTCATGCCGCTCATGGACGGCGGCGAAGTGCTCTCGCGCGTCTCCAACGACGACATCCCCGTCGTTGTCATCAGCGGCCAGCCCGCGCCGGAGAACGGCGACCGCGACCCGCGCATCACCTCGTGGCTCACCAAGCCCGTCACCATCGACGAGTTGGTGCAAGAGATCGAGAGGCCGTAGAATCCGCCGCGCACGATGGCAAAGATCTTCTTTGTCGGACTCGACGGAACGGAAAAGAGTTACCGGCTGCAGACGCACCGCCCGTTCACCGTCGGCCGCGATCCCGGCAACGACATCATCCTGCGCGACCCGAAGGTCTCGCGCCACCACGCCGAGATCGTCTTCGAGCGCGGCTTCTTCGTCCTGCACGACCTCGCGAGCGCCAACGGCACCTACGTCAACAGCAAGCGCATCCGCGTCGCGCCGCTGACGCATGGCGCCAAACTGCGCATGGGCAACTCGTACGGACGGTTCTCCGAGGAGCTGCCGACCGAGAGCGACACCCCGGGCGAGGAGAAGCCGGTGCCGGCGCAGGTGCCCGACGAAGTCGCCGGCATGCCGACGTCGCAGCACCCGCAGCTCAACCTCTCCACGCAGCCGCACGAGATGCTGGTGCCGGAGGACGAAGAGCTAAAAAAAAAAGCGGAGTAGCGGACGTTGACGTTGACGAGCCGGCGACCGAGCCGCTCGAGAGCCTGATTGCACGCAACGATCCCATCCTTCGCAAAGCCACTCCCCGCCCCGACCCGCCCATCGGCCCGTTCAGCAAAACGCGCTTTCACTTCATGACCGGCATGCCCGCCGGCGAGACAGTCAACGTCCGCGACGACGGCGGCGAGGTGGTGCTCCACTACCGCAGCTTCGCCGCGGTCACGAGCGTCGTCGCCGCGGTCATGGCGGCGATCGTCATCGTCTCCGGCGTGGCCGGGGCGATCTTTCTGTACACCGAGGAGCGGACCGTGCCGGCGGCGATCGCGCTGCTCCTCGCCGCGGCGTTCTCGGTGATGATCGCCATGCTCGTCCCGCCGACGAACGCGACGCTCTACGACGGCGCGCAGCCGGCGGTGACGATCGCGCAGCAGTCGAACATCTCCATTCCGGTGGTGACGTTCCTCGTGGCCACGCCCGACGGCAAGCCGCTCGCCCGCCTCCGCAAGAGCGTCTTCTCGCGACTCGGACGCAACCGCTGGCAGATCCTGCCGATCAGCGACGAGCGCGCCGTCGGCGAGGCGGTGGAGGAGTCGCTCTCGCGCGCGCTCGTGCGCAAGATGCTCGGCAAGTTCAGCGCGCACTACCAGTCGAACGTGGTGGTGCGCTATCTCGACCGCGCGGCGGCGACGATCGTGCGGCGGCCGGACGGCGAAGGGCGCGCGGACGTGCTCGACATCGATCCGGAGTCGACGATCGACCGGCGGGTGGCGGTGGGGTTGGCGACGTTGATTTTGGGGAGTGAACCGTAGGCCTGGAGTTTATCCCTCGCGAAGACGAGGGATCAGCCCGTCATATCCGCAACATCATTGCCTCAGGCTCGACTCGCGCGGTGTACCGGCTGATCCCGCGTCTGCGCGCGGGATAAACTGCTTTATCTCGATCCCCGCGTAGTACCGCTTCAGAATCTGCTCCGCCGTCCACCCGCGAAAGGCCATGCCGTACGCGCCGACCTGGCAGAGGCCGATGCCGTGCCCCCATCCCTTCCCAAAGAACGTGTAGCGGTCGACGCCGTCGGGGTCGACGGTCTTGTCGAAGACGAAGAGGTTGTCGGGAAGGTTGAGCGACCAGCGGATCGGCAGGCCTTTGAGCGTGAACGTCCGCCCTCCCTCGGCCGTGACTTCCAGCGCGGTCACGCGCCCCGAGGGATCAGTGCCAAGCGAGCGGAGATTCTGGAGCTGCTTGATGGCGTTGCGCTTGTTGATCGACGCCACGAGCTCCTCGGCGCGGTAGCTGCGCGTCCAGTTGGCGAAGCTCGAGGTACGGTCAAACGAGGCGCCGTCGATGTTCGCCTGCACGATGAGCGCGACCGGCACTTTCTTTCCGTTGACCTGCAGAAAGGCGCGGTCGCCGATCATCACCGGCACGCTCTTGTACTCCTGCCACCGGTCGACGAGCCGCCGAAACACCGGAATCCCCTCGGGGAGCGTGTACGCAGTCGTCTTCCCTTCCGCTTTCAATGTCAGCCGCCGCCCGTCGACGCCGGCGATCTTCCCCGTGACTTCGCTCAAGCCGCCGTGCTTTTTCACCCACGAGCCGAGAAGGCCGTACAGCTCTTCGCGCGGCATGGCGGCTGCGAGGTCGACGCGGTCGATGAACTGCGCCGGAAGGAATCCGAACTTGACGAGAAACGCCGCCGCAGCGTACGCGGGGCCGTCGGCGCTTTGCGGGAAGAAATACTTTCGATCCTCGGGAAGCGTGAGATTCGTGCCGAGGCGGAGACGCTCGGCGAGAAAGACAAGCACGTCGCCGCGCGACGCGGAGCGCAAATGTCCTTCGCCCGGGGCGACGCGCGAGATCGCCTCTTCGAATAGCGTGGGTTCGCCGGCAACCGCCGCGAAGAGCCGCGCGTTGAGCTGCTGTTCGTTGAGGAGCGCGCTGTCGGCGCGGCCGGCGATGGCCGTCATCTCCAGCTCTACGCAGCGCGCGCGCTTGAGGTACGGATCGTTGCGGCTCGGGAACATCACGCCGACGTCGCTCGTCTCACCGCCGCACGTGGCGGTGAAAAGCGCGTCGATCGGCTGGCCCTGATACGTGGCGATGAGGCCCGCGGTCTCGCGCACGGCCTGATCAGAGAGCGGCTCCTCGCCGCTGAAGCCGGCGTACGCCTGACACGCGGGCGTGGGGCAGATGTCGTAGCCCTCGCGGCGGAACTGCCCGAGGTTGCGGACGGCGTAGGTGCGGGCGGCGATGGCCTGCGCTTTTTGCGCTTCGAGCTCGTCGAAAATCTTCGAGCCCATCTCCGCCGGCACGACGCCGCGGAGGTAGTCCTCGAGACTCAGCTCGTTCAAGATGTTGAACTGCCCGCGCGCGTTGATCCAGACGCGTGCGGCGGTGCGGTACGGCTTTTTGTCGATCGCGATCGTCTCCGCCGTCGCGGGCATGACGAGGAGCGACTGCCCGGCGATCGTGGCCTTGTCACCCTCGTCGTCGACGATCTGGTGCTGCTTCGTGAACGGCACCTCGGACGCGCGGCGGACGATGAGCATCTGCCCGCCGTAGCCGCGCTGCGTCAGCTCGCCGCGGAACTGCTCGGCGGCCTGCGAGTCGGGGAAGTCGCCGGCGACGATGGCCCAGAACCCCGAGGCGGGGTCGAGGTTGGCGTCTACGCGCTGCCCGGTTTCCGTGCGGAGCTTCTGCACGAACGGATCGACGCTGGCCTGGTCGGAGAGCGAGCTGACCTGCACGGCAAAGTGCGTCGGCGCCGGCTCCGTGAGCGGCGCCGTGTCGGTGAAGCCGCGGCGGAGGAGCTGCGCGGCGCCGCTGTCGTCGACGATGTAATAACCGCCGTCGATGCGCGGGAAGGTCACGCTGCGCTGGTCGGCGAGCATGCCGACGCGGATGCGCGGCTCGGCGATGCGGGGCGTGACCATTGCCGGCGTCAGCGCGTTCGGCGAGCGCGGCGGCATCGCTGTCACTTGCGGTTGTGGCTGCGGCTGTGGCGCCGTCGAGCAGGCGGCGGCGAGGAGAAGAACGAAAAGCGTTCGCTTCATGCAAAAACTTGAGCCAGCCGCCGCACACCCTCCCGCATCCGCTCGTCCGACTCCTTGGCGAAGGTGAGGCGCATGGTGTTGCGGCCGCTGCCGTCGACGAAGAACGGGGCGCCGGGGATGTAGGCGACGCCGCGCGCCACGGCGTCCTGGACGTGGTTCTGCGTGTCGGTCTCCGCGCGCAGCGTGACGAAGGTGAAGAGCCCGCCGGCAGCGTCGGTCCAGGTGGCGCGGCCGGTGAAGTGCTCGCCCAAGCTGGCGATCAGCGTGGCGCGCTTGCCGCGGTAGAACGCGCGCACTTTGGCGATCTGCGGCGCGAGCTCGCCGGCGGCGCAGAATTCGTCGACGATCGATTGGTCGAGCATGCCGGAGCAGAGGTCCGCGGCCTGCTTCGCGATCTCGAGCGTCGGCGTCAGCGCCGGCGGCGCGGCGATGAAGCCGCAGCGCAGCCCCGGCGCGAGGACTTTCGAGAACGAGCCGAGGTAGATGACGCGATGGTCGCGGTCGCGCGCGGCGAGGGGTGTCGTGTCGGCGCCGTCGACGTAGAGCAGCTCGCCGTACGGATCGTCCTCGATGATGAGGAAATCGTGCTTCGCGGCGAGCTCCAGCACCGCGTCGCGGCGCGGCTGCGACATCAGCCGCCCCGAGGGATTCTGGAAGTTCGGGATGGTGTAGAGGAGCTTCGGCTTCGTCCGCGCCGCCACTTCGTCGAGCGACTCGGGGACGATGCCGTCGTCGTCCTGCTCAACGCCGGCCAGCACGGCGCTCCGCGCGTGGAACGACGCCGTGCCGCCGATGTACGTCGGCAGCTCGACGAGAACGACGTCGCCGGCGTCGAGGAGGGTGTGGGCGATGAGGTCGAGGGCCTGCTGCGAGCCGGTGGTGACGAGGACGTCGTCCGCGCCGCGCTCCACACCGCGCACGCGGCAGATCTGGGCGATGGTCTCGCAGAGCCGCGGCAGCCCGCGCGTCGGTCCGTACTGCAGCGCGATGTTTTTCTTCTCGCGGATGACGCGCTCCGCGATCTCGGCCATCGTCTCCGAGGGGAAGGTCTCGGGATTCGGCACGCCGCCGGCGAAGGAGATGATGTTCGGATCGTTGATCAGCTTCGCGAAGGCGCGGATGGCGGAGGAGCGGTAGTTGTGGGCGTCGGCGGAGAGGAAGCGGTTCATCAGCGGGCCTCCGTCATCGCCGCGCAGGCGGCGAGGAGCCAACAGTCGGCCGCGGCGCCGCCGATCGGCCCGAGCAGGGCGGTCATCAAGAGGTTGACGATGACGAGCAGCAGCGCCGCGCCGAGGTGATGGCCGAGGTCGCGCCAGGCGTCGCGCAGGGCGGCGCCAACGCCGGCGCCGCGGCCGGCGACGGTGACGATGGCCTTGCGCGACCAGATGATGGTGACGACGAACACCACGACCAGCGGGACCGAGGCGTAGAAAAAATACGGCGCGGAGGCCAGCAGGGCGGCGACGGCGATCGTCGCATCGATCATCTCGATGACGAGCACGCGTCCCCACGCCGCCCGCCCTCCCGCGGCCCACGCCCGGAACGTGAAGACTCGCCGCGCGCCGGAGCGCTCCGCGTCCGAATACACCCGCGCCGCGGCGGCGGTCGGAAAGACCGAGACGACCATCGACACGAGCTCCGTCGTGGCGAGCGGGATCGGTTGCCGCAGCGTCGCCGCCGTCTTCGCCGACGCCACGATGCCGGCGGCGGCCGCCGCCACGACGATTCCCGAAGCGGCCATGTTCAGCGCCGCCGCTTCCCAATTGGCGACGACGTTGCGCGTCGACCGTCCGAGCACGCCCATCAGGGGGCCTCCCCCGTCATCGCCGCGAACGACGCGATCATCCACAGCCCCACGGCGCTGCTGACCGCGCTCTGCGCCGCGAACGAGACGATGTGCATCGGGCCGAAGACGAGCGCCGGCAGGCCGTCGGGGCGCATCGGGAACGACGCCAGCGGCGCGAAGAGCATCGACGCCAGCGTGCTCGCGCCGGCGCTCATGATCGTGATCAGAAAAAAGACGACGAAGTGGCGGAGAAAGTCGGCGCGCGTCTCGGCCCAGCCGCTGCGCAGCGCGTCGCGCGCGCCGGTGTCGCGGGTGACGCAGATGACGACCGCCTTCTGCGCCCACAACGCCGTGACCAGTCCGATGGGGACGGCCACGAGCACGAGGAGCACGAGGCCGCCGCAGCTCGCCGCGATCGTGCCGGCCATGCTGCCGGCGCTCATCGCCACGGCCAGGAGCGCGATCACGATGAAGATCGGCAGGAGAAAGAGCATCCCGGCGTATCCCCACGCGCCGTTGTAGATCCAGAAGATCCGCAGCCACCACGCCCGCGCGCCGGCGCTCCAGCGCTCCATGGTGAAGACGGCGAACTGCTCGCGGCGCAGCTCCGGCACGTCGGGAGCGGCGCGCTCGGCGTCGACGTAGATCCGCGTCGCGCCGGCGGTGACGACGGCGTGGATCGCCACCATCACCAGCGTCACCGCGCAGAGAAAGAGAAGGAGATAGACGAAGAGCGCTGCGTGCTCGGTGAGGATCTGCAGCACGATGTCGCCGGCGTTGTCCCCCGCCGGCAGCGTCCAGTTCTTGATGCCCGCGGAGACGAGCGGCGGCACGACGGCGCCGATGACCGCGACGACCATCACCCCGAAGAGGACCGCGGTCTCGGCGATGCGCGTGAGGATCACCGGCCAGTTGGCCAGCGTGCTCAAGGCCCCGCGGCGGAGAACGTCGGTGATGTTGCGCTTCAAATCTTCGTCCGCCGGTAGTCCGGCACGCCCGCGAGCTGCACGGTGCTGGTCATCTCCCAAAGGCGGCTGCGCAGGCGCTCGCCGATGCGCTCGGTGAGGTCGTCGGCGAAGTTCGTGGTGAAGATCGTGGCCCGCTCGTCGTTGTAGCGGCTGTTGATGACGTAGTAGAGAACGTCGTGGACGAAGGGCGACGGCTTCTGCGACCCGAGCTCGTCGAGGACGAGGAGGTCGGCGTCGATGAGCGGCCGCAGGAGCTCCGACTTGCTGGGGACGTGGTCGTCGTCGAAGGAGGCCTGGATCTCCTGAATCAGGTCCTGAAAGTTCGAGAAGAGGAGGCGGCCGCCTTTGTCGCACTGGATGATCTCGAGGAGCGCCGCGACCGCGAGGTGGGTCTTGCCGCTGCCGCAGTTTCCCGTCAGCAGCAGGCCGCGCACGTTGATGCCGGGGAGCCAGCCGTCGACGAAGTCGGAGACGCGGCGCTTCGCGGTAGCGAGGACGGTGTTGCCGGCGTCGTCGAACTTGCGCAGCCGGCAGTGGAAGTAGCGGCGCGGGATGCGCGCCGCGGCGATGCGCTGCCGCCGCCGCAGGTCGCCCTGGCACGCGCACGGCTCGACGCGCAGCGAGTCGGACTCGAGCGGAATCCAGCCGCTGCCGTTGCACTTCGCGCAGGTGGCGGGGGTGAGGGCGGTCATGGGCAGCATTTTACAGGCGGTATACTCGCCCGCTCCGGGTCATGGCCTCGAATCTCGTTCGCTTTCTCTCCGCGCGACCGGACTCCGCGGCGTTTCTCTTGCCGTCGGAGATCGAGCGGACGCTCGAAGAGCTCTTCGCCCGCGACGAGTCGCTGCTGCCGCAGCCGTACAAGATCTTCCCCGCCGACGAGACGCAGACGCCGACGCTCGGCTTCCCGGTGGCGGAGTCGCCGCTCCTGCGCGACCTCGACGCGAAGCTCGACCGCTGGCTCGCCGACGAGGTGCAGTGGCAGATCGCGCGCAGCTCCGGCCCCGCCAAGGAGAAGGCGCAGCAGTCGATGGCGGCGTACCTGTCGCAGCTCGGGAAAGTCGCGGAGAACGCCATGCTGGCGAATCTCCTCAACGACTACCACGCCGTCTTCTGGCTCGCGCACTCGTTCGACCTGGCGAAGCAGTTCTCCGCCGTGCCGCGCCGCGTCAGCGCCATCGACACGAACGCCGGCCGCACGCAGGGCGACGCGCTCAAGTACCGCATCTTCTCGAAGTGGGTGGTGGAGACGCGCGAGCAGCTCAACGGCGTGGCCCTGCGCTGCGCCCCGATCCTCGACGGCGAGGAGCAGCGCGCCCTCCGCTTCTTCCGCCTGCTCCAGGACGACGTGCTGATCCTGACCGACGAGTTCATCGGCCCCGACCTGCGCGAGCTGCGCTCGTTCCTCACCGGCTACCTCCGCCGCGACTTCCAGCAGTTCCGCGACAGCTTCGAGCGCCTGCGCACGGTCGCCGCCGATCTCCTGGCCAGCGACCGCACGTTCCGCGCGGCGCTGCCGCTCTTCGCCGCCAGCGCGGAGCAGGGCTTGAGCACGGCCATGCTGCTCGACCCGCGCTTCCAGGCCTTCGTCTTCGACATGCCCGCGGTGCAGAACGCCGTCACGCGCGAGGACCGCGAGTCGTTCCAGCTCATCGCCCGCCGCGTGCGCGAGTTCGCCGTGCTGAACACGCTGCGCCGCGGCATCGTCTGGATGATGACGCTGCCGGACGGCCACGTACTCTCCGCCGACAAGCGAAGCTCGATGGCCTACGCCTACTCGCGCTCCACGCGGCCGCTCGACTTCGGGCGCCAGGGCGTGGTCGACCCGATGGTGCACCGCTTCGGCCTGATCTACGACATATCGAGTTTCACGGAGACGCTCGGCAATATCCGCCGCGGCGGCCGCCGCGAGGAGGTGGCGTCGTACCGGCAGATGCTGGTGTTCCAGCGCAAGCTGGAGTCGATCGCCGAGCGGCACCTCCTCCAGTTCGAGAAGTTCCTCGGCGACGGCGCCTTCTACACGACGCGCCGCGCGCTCCGACTGCTGCGCGCCGCGATCGAGGTGCAGCGCTTCTACGCCGACATGCGCCGCAAAGGGTTCGTGTTCAACAAAGGGCTGCGCATCGCTCTCAACTACGGCTATTACCGCCTGCTGCCGATGAAGACCGGCAGCGATGCCAGCGACCGCATCACGGAGTTCTACGGCCCCGGCATCGTGGAGCTGTCGCGCCTGACGACGGGGAAGGCGAACAAGGAGATCGAGGAGCTGTCGTCGTTCCTCATCGCCCACGGCTATGACCAGACCAAGGTGCAGAGCTTCTTCGCGCCGCTGGCGCGCGGCGTCGACGTCATCGACCACGCGCAGCACGCGCGCGAGTTCTACGCGTACGTGAACGCGAACGGGCACCTCGTCAACGAGGGGCTCGTGGCCTCGATGTCGCTCTTGCAGGAGCTGTCGTCGGAGCTGGCCGGGGAGTCGCAGCAGCTCCACCGCCTGCGCGCGCCGTTCGGCTCGTACATCGGCTTCGCGCCGGCCATCGACGGCGTGGAGTACGTCGGCATCCGCCTCATCGGCATGGTGTCGCTCAAGGGCCTCGACAAGATTGAGATCGGCGAGATCGTGCCGTTCGGCCCCGGCGAGGTCGAGGCGACGCCGCTCGAGGCCGGCGAGTCGCTGGTGATCGTGCTGCGCCAGGATTTCCACGCCCGCGACGACGCCCCGGCGCCGATCTCCGCCGAGCCAGCCAGCGAGAAGACGACGGAGCGGATCATCCCGACGGAGATCGTGATCTGCGTGAAGTCGAACGCCGACGCCGACGACGAGGTGCTGATCGGCGAGTGGGACCCGGCCACGGACGACGTGCGCAACCCCCTGCGCATCCCCCACGGCGATTTTCAAAGGTTGTTCTCCCTGCGCGATGGCATCACCGCCGAGTCGCTGTCGGAGCGGCGCGACGACGTGCGCGAGACGTACCACAAGCTCTCCGACCGCACCCCCTCCCCGCCTCTACCATTTGGAGAGTTCCGGGCCAGCGGCGACTATGACGCGTTCGTGCTGGGGGCGGTGGTGGAGAAGCTGTAGTGTAGGCTTGTGCCGATGCGAACGTTTACCGCCGTCGTCGAGAAATGCGCCGACACGGGCCTTTACGTCGGCTTCGTTCCCGGCTTTCCAGGTGCTCACTCCCAGGGCGAGACCCTCGACGAGTTGAATGAGAATCTGCATGAGGTCGTGACGATGTTGCTCGAGGACGGCGAGCCGCATCTGGAGTCGATCTTCATCGGCACGCAGCTCGTAGCGATCGAATGACGAAGGTTCCGCCGCTGAAGCCGCTCGAAGTGATGGCGATCCTTCGACGATTTGGCTTCGAGCAAGTCCGCCAGCGAGGTTCGCATCGCCAGTTCCGGCATCAGAACGGGCGCGTGACGACGGTTCCGGACCATCGTGGCCGCGACATATCGCCGATCCTCATCCGGCGCATTGCGGATGAGATCGGAGTCCCGATCGAAGACTTCCTTTCGAAGCGGTAGCAGCCGGCGTCTCGCCGGCCGGCCCGGCGGCGTCCCGCCGCCGGCGCTTCAATTGCAATGATCCGCAAGCTCGCATCCGGCGAATACCGCCTCTACTCGCGCAAGAAAAACCCGAAGACCGGGAAACGCCGCAACCTCGGCACGTTCAAGACGCGCGACGCGGCGGAGAAGCACGAGCGGGCCGTGCAGTTCTTCAAGCGGCACTGAGACGTTGTAGGCAATCTGACAAAACTTGCCGGCAATCTCACTAAACTCGCTGACAAACTCACTTAACTTGCTGACAATCTCACTTAACTTGCTGGCAACCTCACTTAACTTGCTGGCGATCTCACTTAACTTGCTGGCAATCTCACTTAACTAGCTGGCAATCTCAGCAAACTTGCTGGCAATCTCACTTAACTAGCTGACAATCTCACGGCGCACGCTGGCCTTTTCAGGGCGCACGCTGAGCTTTGCACGGCGCACGCTGAGCTTTTCACGGCTCACGATGGCCGTTTCACAGGGCGCGATGTCCGTCTCACGGCGCGCCCGGTTATCATCAACATCGGCCCATGCGCGTCGACCACGAGAAGCGCGAGATCGTCTGCTCCGTCGGGGACCTCGTCTACGAATCGACCTACCGGCGCATCGGCGTCGAGCGCGGCGACGGGTTCCGGCGCATGTGGATCGGGCAGGACATCCACCAGCGCCGCGCCGAGTTCCGCGCCGCCACCGACGTCAACTACCGCGCCGAGGTGCACGTCGTCCATCGCATCGAGCGGCGCGGGTGGGGGATCACCATCACCGGGCGCATCGACGGGCTCTCGGTCGATCCCGAGAAGCAAGTCGTCAGCATCGAGGAAGTCAAATCGATCCACTTCGAACTGGAGCTCGAAGCGCTGAGAGGATCGGACAAGCTCCGACGTAACCTCCTCCAACTCCTCGTCTACTCCTGGTTCTTCTCGCTGAAGCCGGAGTTCGTCGGCTGGACCTTCGCGCCGCAGCTCGTCTTCATCGACCTCGTCAGCGGCGAGACCGAGGTCGTCGACGCCGAGTTCAAGCCCGCCGGCGTCGAGAGCGCCATCGAGCACGCCCTCGACAAGCTCCTCGACGCCATCCAGGCCGAGCACGCCCTCCTCGCGGCGAAGCAGGCCTTCGCCGACGCCGTCGAATTTCCGTACGAGCAACTGCGCCCGTACCAGCCAGAAATGATCGACGCAGTCGCGCGCGCCATCCGCAACCGCGAGGCGCTGCTCGTCTCCGCGCCCACGGGCATCGGCAAGACCATCGCCGCGCTCTACCCCGCCGTCCGCGAGTCGCTGCGCCTCGGCAAGAAGCTCTTCTTCCTCACCTCGAAGACCCTGCAGCAGGACGCCGCCGTCCGAGCGCTGCAGATGTTCAACGACGGCTCCTTCCGCGTCCTCCGCATCCGCGCCAAACAGAAAATGTGCGCGCACACGGAGATGATCTGCCACGAAGACTTCTGCCCGTTTGCGGAGCAGTACTCGGAGAAGATGGACCGCAGCGGTCTCCTCTCGCGCATCGTCACGTCGATGTCGTACTACGACCCCGACATCACCTTCGAGCTGGCCAAGTCGACGGAGGTCTGTCCCTTCGAGGTCTCGCTCGAGCTCATCGAGCAGGCCGACGTCGTCGTCTGCGACTACAACTACATCTTCGATCCGTACGTCGGCTTGAAGGCGTACCAGCAGGAGAGCGACTACGGCGACTGCGTGCTCATCGTCGACGAAGCGCACAACCTCGTCGATCGCGGCCGCGGCTACTACTCGCCGGAGATCCACGAGAAGTCGTTCGACGCCATCCGCCACCATCTCAACACCCGCAACTGCTGGCTCGAAGGATGGGAAGAGCTGATCGAGCTCCTGCGCGGCCACCTGCACACACTCGCCGAGGAGGTCGAGACCATCGGCCTCTGCGAGCCGGACCGCGACTTCTTCCTCGAGCAGCGGCTGGAGTGGGAGCGCCTCGTGGCCGGCTACATCGGCTGGAAGATCGAGAACCGCATCGTCGAGGAAGACGACCCGCTGATCGACTTCTACTTCAAGCTGGTGAAGCTGACGAACCTTCTGACCGAGGAGGGCGACGAGCTCGCGCACATCGTCGAGCGGACACCCGAGGGGATCAAGCTCAAGGTCTTCTGCAAAGACCCCTCGCGTTTCCTCGGCACGATCTTCGACTCCGCGCACGCCACGATCGCCCTCTCCGCCACGCTCGAGCCGTTCGACTTCTACAAAAAGCTCCTCGGCGTGCCGCCGAAGCGGACCGCCGAGCTGTCGCTGCCGTCGCCGTTCCCGCGCAGCAACCGGAAGATCGTCGTCGTCTCCGAGGTCGACACGACGTACAAGCAGCGCGCGAACCACTACGACCGCATCGCCGAGCACGTGGCCGACATCGCCGGCGCGAGCGATGGGAACTATCTCGCACTGTTCCCGAGCTACGCGTTTCTGCGGGAGGTCGCCGACCGCATGCCGCCGCTGCAGAAGAACATCGTCGTGCAGCGCAGCGACATGACCGACTACGAGCGCAACGCCATCCTCGACATCCTCCGCGACCGCCCCCGCCGCGGCAATCTGATCCTCGGCGTCTCCGGCGGCATGTACGCCGAGGGGATCGATTATCGCGGCGACATGCTCTCCGGTGTGATGGTCGTCGGCCCGGCCCTGCCGCAGGTCAGCTTCGAGCAGGAGCTGCTCAAGCGCTACTACGACGACGTCTACGGCGCGGGCTTTGAGTTCGCGTACCTGATTCCGGGCATGACGCGCGTCGTGCAGTCGGCGGGGCGCGTGATCCGCAGCGAGACGGACGTCGGCGTGATCGCGCTGCTGTGCAAACGCTTCACGCAGGAGTCGTACACGCGATTCTTTCCGTCGGATTGGTACGACGAGACGCCGCGCGAGCTCGTAACGCGGAAGCCCGCCAGCGAGATCCGCGCGTTCTTCGAAGCGAAATCGACGCCGCAATTGAGGTTGGTTTGAAGCGACTGCTTTTCATTCTTCTCTTCGTTGCCTGTGCTTCCGGCCCCCCGCCGCCCACCCCGCAGTTCGCCGCCGTGCCGGCGAGCGTGCTCGACGTGCTGTGCGCGCGGCTGCACGAGGAGGGGATCGCGCGCGAGACGACGGTCGACGTCGTGCGCACGTCGCGGCCGCTCGTGACGCGGCAGTCGCTCCAGGCGCTGGCCGAGGCCGCGTTCTACAGCGGCCGCCCCGATCCGCGCGCGGTCGAGGCGGCGTACGCGACGAACGCGACGCCGCTGCCGCTCGCCGCGAACGAGGGCTGCACGTGGAACCTCATCGACGCGAATGCGCGCCGCTCGCGCGACACGATGACGCTCGAGGTCTCCGCGCCGTTCGTCATGCCGATCAGCAAGGGCGGCGTGGGCGTGCTGGCGCGGATGGCGCTCGCCGGCGAGTCGGCGACGTGGTATTGGATTCCGCTGGCGAACCGCAACGGCACGTGGATGGCCATGCGCTCGATGCCGTTGGCCGCGCACGAGTGAAGGAGGAGGTCCGATGAAAGAGGTGATCGTCCGCGGCGGGACGGCGTTCAAGACCGAGATCACGGCCGGCCCGCACACGTTTTACGCCGACGAGCCAGCGGACATCGGCGGCACGGAAGCCGGGCCGACGCCGTACGACTTTCTCTCCGCGGCGCTCGGCGCGTGCACGTCGATGACGGTGCACGTCGTGGCCAAGCGCGAGAACATCCCGCTCGAAGGAATCGAGCTGACGATCACGAACGACCGCCAGCACGCCCAGGACTGCGCCGACTGCACGAACAAGGCGGGCTACATCCACCGCTTCACGGTGAAGATGCGGCTCTCCGGCAACCTCACCCCGCAGCAGAAGCAGCGCATCGTCGACGTGGCCCGGCGCTGCCCGGTGCTCAAGACGCTGCAGTCGGAGATCAAGGTCGACGAGACGCTGGTGGGGGAAGCATGACGACGCTGCTCGACGAAGCCCTGGAAGCGTGGACCGACGCGCGCAACGGCGTGATCGCGGAGCTCGAGAACATCCCCGCCAACCAGTTCGACGACGCGGCAGGCGAGGGCGCGCGCAGCGTCGGCGAGCTCGCGCTGCATATCGCCGAGGTGGGGTTGATGATGGTCGGGGAGCTGACGCGCGACGACGGCGACTTCCGCCGCGCCGCGTACGACAAGCTGATCGCCGAGTATCGCGGCCCGATCGACGAGGCGAAAGGAAAGGACGAGATCATCGCCGCGATGAAGCGGACGCTCGAGGACGGCGTGCGCGCGTTTCGCGAAGCCGGCGAGCTGCACATGTTCGGCAAGATCCGCCGCTTCGACGGCCAGTACGGCTCGCGCTTCGCCTGGATGCAGCACGGCGTCGGCCACGAGGAGTACCACCGCGGCCAGATCGCCATGAGCGCGCGATTGATGGGGATCAAGCCGGCGCTGACGAAGTTGATCGAGGGAGGCTAGGGAAGCGCCGTCGGAGACATACGCTGGACGAGGCGGTAGGCCTCGATCTCCTTCCACCGCTCGGTGTACGGCTGACGGTCGGTGGCGCGATCGTCCAGGAAATTTACGAAGCCGACCTTGAGGTGCTCGAAACTAATCAAGCGACGCCGATCACCGCGCGCGGGCGAATACGTGAGGATCTTGAACGACGGTTCGACCGCCTCGCCTTGCAGGCTCTGAACAGCATGAACGAGCTCGTGGCGTCGCGTGCTTTCGAGAACGCGTGAACCGGTCCAGGCGCCCGGGAAGAGGCCCCACGTTGCGCCGTCCTGGGTGAGCCGCCCATTGTCGATCACTGCATACGGCTCTCGCCGGTCGAACACGATGATTCCGTGGCGGAAGTGCATGGAATCGTTGTGGTTCTTCGAGACGATCAGCTTCATCGCCTGATAAAACGATGCGTCGACGTACGCATACGCATCCGGGTCGCGCTCGAACGACACGCGTACGCGCGCCGGCCCGATGCTGTAACCCGCTTGCGCCCATGGCCGTTTGCCGGCGGCGGCGTTTTCCGATACGGACGCGGAGAGGTTCGCCAGCAGCCACCCCTGCCCGACATGACCGTCGCGGATCAGGAGCTTCGATTCGAACGCGCCGTAGCCGCCGGCGGCGCCGGAGCCGAGGCAGTTGACGATCTCGCCGAGGTGCTTCGCCTTCCCCTGCGCGATACCGCTGATCAGCGTCATCAGCGCCTGCGCGCCGACGTTGATCGTCCGAATGCGGCCTTCGCTGGCGGCGTGAGCCTCGACGGAGACAACGCAGAGCGCGGCAGTCAGAAATCGCTTCATGTTGATTGGAGTGCCGCGCCGCCCCATTTCTCCAGGCAGCGGTTACGGCGTGAACGCCGTGACCTGCTGCGTGGCGTTGTCGGTCAGCGTCAGCAGGGCCCAGTTGCCGTCCCCGGCGTCGACGGTCACGTCGAGACGTTCGTGAGCTCGCACCTCCGGCGTGCTGAACAAGTCCTGCACGGTGGTGAGAAAGGTTGGATGGCCGGCGTCCGTCGGGATGAGCTGGTTGAACGTGCGCACGTCCAGAACCTTTCCCGTCGCGGCGTCGGCGATCGACACGACGATGCGCGGCGCGCCGCTGTAGATGCGCAGCGCGGCGCGGTGGCTGCTGTCGTTGGCGATGGCGGGGAAGACCATGCGGCCGTTGCGCCGGTCGCGCTGGCGCACGGCGGCCACGGTCATCGCCTTCCCGGTGGAAAGCTCGCGCACGACGATCGAGTAGTGCAGTGAATCGGCATCCTGCAGCGGCGGGAAAAAGAACCCGTAGGGATATTCGGCGGTCCCGCGCCCGGTCATGCGCACGGTGGCGTGCGCGGCGACGCGCGTCACCGGCCGCGAGCACGGAAACCACGCGCCGATGAAGTTGCAGTACTCCGGGTCGATGGGCACGTCGTGATCGGCGTCGTTGTGCACCCAGATCTCCGTCGACCAGCGCGTGCCGTTCGCGCCGGGCAGCTCGTCGACGGCGATCGGCAGGAGGACCTCCTCGGTCATGGCGTAGCCGAACGGCTCGATCGTCGTGTAGTCCACGCCGTCCTGACGGACCGTCACGGTCACGAACCCGGGATCGTGCTGCGGCGCGGCCACCAGCAGGTCGAGAGGGTTGACCACCTCCACGATCTGTCCCAACTGGTCGCCGAACAGCACCCACGACGGCTTGTTGAAGTAGACGTCGCCGTTCGAGCGGAGGTGGACGAGCCGAAATCCCGACAGCGAGGTGCCGCGCGGATCGGCGGTCAACGACCGGTACGCGAAGAGCGGCGACGCGACGAGGAAAAGCAGAGCGGCTACGCGCAAACGAATCATCGGCCCCATGTCTCCAACCAGTATTCCAGCATCACGATCGCCCACAGCGCCTTCCCATGATTCGCGCGCCCTTCGCGGTGCGCGGCGAGAAGCTCGCTGACGTAGCGCTCGTTCACGAGCCCTTCGCGCCGCAGCTTCTCCGGCGCGAGCAGACGATCGACCTCGGCGCGCAGACCATGATTGATCCAGCTCGCCACCGGGACGGAGAGGCCGCGCTTCCGGCGGTACAGCACGTCCTTCGGCAGCCACGCCTCGGCCGCCTTCTTCAGCACCCACTTCGTCGTCAGGCGGCGGACGCGGAGGTCAGGCGGCAGCGAGAGCGCGAACTTCGTCACGTCGCGGTCGAGGTACGGCGCGCGCGCCTCGACGGACGACAGCATCGTGGCGCGGTCGACCTTCACGAGCAGGTTGTCGCGCAGGTACGAGCGGTAATCGAGGAGCATCGCTCCGGCCAACGGATCGCCCTCCGCGACCTGCGGCAACTCGGGCATATCTTGCACCGATTTGTAAATGGCCGTTGACAAACCCGTCCCGAACCACGACAGGTGCCGCTCCACCCACGGCTTCTCCGCGTCGGCCACGAAGCGCTTCAGCAGAAACTCCAGCGTCACCTTCTTCGCCGAGGCGGGCACGCGCTGCACGCTGCGGCGGATCGTGGCCCGTACGAACGGCGGCAACGAGTCGTAGAGCGGCGCGACCTTGTGCCCGAGGTACGTCGGATAGCCGCCGAACAACTCGTCGGCCCCTTCGCCGCTCAGGATCACCTTCACCCGCTCGCGCGCCGCGCGCGCCAACAGATACGTCGGCAGGATCGCCGCGTCGGCGATCGGCTCGGCCACGCCGGCGACTACGCGCTGCAGCGCCTCGAGCAGCGTCTCCTCGTCGGTGCGCACCGGCACGTGGCGCGTCTGGATCTGCCGGGCCAGGATGGCGGCGTCGCCGCTCTCGTCGAACGACGACTCCGCGAACTTCGCCGAGAACGTGTGCACCTTGTCGACGCCGATCACCTTCGCCGCGAGCGTCGCCAGAATCGACGAGTCCATGCCGCCGCTGATGAAGACGCCGACCGGCACGTCGGACATCACTTGCTTCTCGACCGCGCGCTCGATGAGGCGGCGCGTCTCGCGAACGGCGTCGCGCGCGGAGATCGGCTCGATTTTGAACGACGCCGGGTCCCAGTAGCGCACCGTCTCTTCGCGCGACTCGGTGAAGAGCTTGTACGTGCCGGCCTCGACGCGCCGCACGTCGCGGAACATCGTGCGCGGCTCGGGGACGTAGCCGAGCTTCAGGTACTCGGCGACGGCGACCGGGTCGAGCTCGCGGCTGACCTCGGGGTGCCGCAGGATGCATTGCAGCTCCGAGGCGAAGAGGATCTCGTGGCCGGCGCGGGCGTAAAAGAGTGGCTTCTCGCCGGCGCGGTCGCGCGCGAGGAGCAGCGTGCGCGAGCGGTGGTCCCAGATGGCCAGGCCGAACATGCCGTCGAGCTCGCGCACCGCCGCGGCGCCGCGCTCGAGGTAGAGCGGCAGGATGGTCTCGACGTCCGAGCGCGAGCGGTACGGGTAGTCGACGTAGCGCGCGCGGATCTCCGCGGCGTTGTAGATCTCGCCGTTGCACTCGAGCCAGACCTGCGAGCCGGGCGCGGCGAAGGGCTGGTCGGCGCGCTCGTGGAGGTCGATGATGCGCAGCCGCTCCGTGCCGATGACCGCGTCGGCGTGCGTGAAGACGGCGTGGCCGTCCGGCCCGCGGTGGCGCAGCGCCTCCCCCATCCAGTCGAGCACCTCGGGGTAGCGCAGCGCGCCCCGCTCGGCGACCATGCCGTAGATTCCGCACATATCGATTAGGGGACGGGTGACAGGGAACGGGGCACAGGTGCTATCGGCTGGTGCTCCACCTGTCCCCCGTTACCTGTTCCCTGTCCCCTCGCCATTGTATAGATCGCGTAATGCGCGCCTTCGGCCACGAGGCGCGCGCCGCGCGCGGCGAGCTTGGCGCGGTTGGCGTCGTCGCTGTCGCGCACGATGAACGCGGCGCGGCGGGCGAGTGCGGCGTCGAGGTACGACGGCCGCTGCAGCGTGGGCGTGCCGGCGAATTTGTCGTAGTGGCGAATCAGATAGTTGCTCGTGAACTCCTCGGCGTCGGGCGTGACGACGACGATCGGCCGCTGCAGGTAAAAGGCCATCGACCCGGTGAACGCCTCGACTCCGATCACTTCCGCGTCCGCCGGCACGTGCGCCATCAGCGCCTTCGTCGAGCGCCGCGACGCCAAGGCGTTCATCAGCGGATTCGCGCAGAGCGGCGTGGCCAGGATCGGGAACGACAGGGCGATGAAGGAGATCCAGCGGCGGTTGACGAAGACGAAGGCGATGACGCCGCCGAGGAGCGCGCAGAGGCCGAACGAGATCGCCGTCGCGCGCGCGCCGGCGGCGAATTCGTCGCGGAGGTGCGCGTAGCGGAGCGCGGCGATGCAGGCCGCGCCCAGGAGCGCCATCGCCGCCGCGGCGATGCGCGTGCCGCGGCGGGCGTCGCACCAGACGCGCGCGACGAGGAGCGCCACCGCAGGCATCAGCGGCAGGATGTACTGCGGCCGCTTCGACTGCGAGAGCGAGAAGAAGAGCAGAGGCACGGCCACCCAGAGCAATAGATAAAGGATGCGCCGGTCGCGGACGTTGAGCTTCTGGCCGAGGAGGACGAACGTCCACGGGAGCGCGCCGCCGAGGAGGTACGGGATGAAGTACCACGGCGGGCCGGTGCGCTTGAGCGCCCCCGTCGTCAGGCGCTGGGTCGTTTCCACCACCAGAACGTAGTGGAGAAAGTCGGGGACGACGCGCGAGATCGCCCACACCCACGGCGCGATGACGGCGGCGAAGAGGACGAGGCCGAGGATCGGGAAGACCCTGCCGATGCGCCGCCCGGCGAAGGGGATGGCCACGAGGAGCGGGACGGCGATGGCGACGGGGCCCTTGGTGATGACGCCGAGGCCGATGGCGATCCAGGCGAGGAGGGCGAAGCGCCGCTCGCCGTTCTCGATGGCGAAGTAGAAGGACATGAGCGCGACGGAGATGAAGAAGGCGAGCGCGCTGTCGAAGATGACGGTTCGGGAGAACGCGATGGTTAGAGGAGAGGCGAGCGTGGCGATGAACGCGAGCCACGCCTCGTTCCGCCCCCACACCCTCCCCGCGAACCAGAACGCGGCACCAGCCATGGCGAACGTGAAGAGGAGCGCCGGCAGGCGCGCCGCCGTCTCCGTCGGCCCGAGCACCTCCATCGCCGCGGCCTCGGCGGCGAAATAGACGATCGGCTTGTCGAGGTACGGCAAGCCGTCGAGCCGCGGCATGACGTAGTCGTTCGTCAGCGCCATCTCCCGTCCCACCTCGGCGTTGCGCCCCTCGTCGGGATCGAGAAGTGGAAATCCGCCGAGATGAATGGAGAGCGCGGCGACGGCGAAGACGGCCCAAACTGTCAGGAGGCGGTGGCGCGGCACGGACGGGGAAGGATACCCGGATTCGGAAAAACGCTTGCGGTTGCGCCTGTCACGTGTATGATGCCCCCAGTTACCACCGCCGCGATTTTTAAATGTGAGGAGAAGAAATGAGAAAACTCATCGTTCTCATGGCGGTCCTGCTGGTTGCAACTTCCGCCTTCGCAACCAACAAGACGTTCGCCCCGTCGCCCAACGCGACGTTTAATAATGGCCTGTTGCCGACGTCGACGAACAACGACGACACGTGCGACATCGCCTCGAATGCGCCGGCGGCCACGCTGCTGCTGCCGTACTTCGAGGTCGACTTCAAGTCGCCGCAGACCACCGCGCGCACGACGCTGTTCACGATCGTGAACACGTCCGATCTCCCGCAGATCGCGCACGTCGTGGTTTGGACCGACTGGTCCTTCCCCGCCCTCGACTTCAACATCTTCCTGACCGGTTATGACGTGCAGGGCATCAACCTGTACGACATCTTCGCGCGCGCCACGATCGCACCGGGCGCCACGCCGGGCACGGGCGGCACGTCGAGCAATACGACCGTGCCGACCAACCCGCAGAATGGCCTTCCGGGCGCGAACCCCGGCACGCAGCCGGCCGACAACGACGCGAACCCGAACATCACCAGCCTCAGTGGCTGCGCGAGTCTTCCGGGCGTGTTCTCCTCGACGCTGCTCACCGACCTCCAGCTCATCTTCACGACAGGCGTCGGCACCGGCGCGGCCGTTCCCTGCACCGTCGCGGTTGGCGGCGTGCATGCGAACGCCATCGGTTACGTGACGATTGACGTGGCGCCGACGTGCCACACCTCGCTGCCGAACGAGCCGGGCTACTTCAGCTTGATCCTGTTCGACAACGTTCTGATCGGCGACTACCAGGACATCAACCCGAATCCGGCCACCGGCAACTTCGCCGGCGGCAACCCGCTCGTTCCCATCCGCGCCGTCCCCGAGGGCGGTCCGGCGGGTTCGGTTCCGGGCACGAACCTCCCGTTCACCTTCTATGACCGCTACACGGCCGGCATCGTGCCGCGTACGATCGACCGCCGCCAGCCGCTGCCCACCGCGTGGGCCGCGCGCTTCATCAACGGCGGCACGGGCGCGTTCAACACGAACTTCAAGATCTGGCGTGAAGGCATCACGATCGGTGCTTGCACCGGCGCCGGCATCCGCGCCAGCAGCAACTCGAACATGCCGATCGCGGAAGTGGTCCGCTTCGACGAGCACGAGAACGCCACGATCCTGAATGCACCGGGCGGCGTTTCGCCGGCGCCTCCTGGCGCTCCGGGCATCCCGGAGACCGGCGCGTACTCGGCGGCCAACACCACGATCTTCCCGCCGATGTCGACCTCCGGTGACGTCGGTGGCTGGATGTACTTCAACCTGAACAACAACAACACCGCCGGCACGTACTCGGTGGCGCGCGCGGGCTTCTTCCCGCCGGGCGTCACGCGTCCGAGCCAGAACTGGGTCATCGTCTCGATGTTCGCGGAAGGCCGTTTCTCGGTCGACTTCGACGCGGCGTGGCTCGGCAACGGCTGCTCGGCAGCGCGTCAGCTCACGACTTCGCAGTCGCTGGCTGGCCTGATCGGTCCGACCGGCGGCGTTCCGGTTTGCCCGGCTGGCGTGACCTGCACCCCGGCCTCGGCGTACATCGGCACCAACCAGACCCCGTAGTTCCAATCCATCTGTTGAGTACGAGCGGGCCGGAGAAATCCGGCCCGCTTTATTTTTGCGACGAGGTCACCGAAGAGGCCGTACAACACGCGTGCGGAAGCTCGGTGTTCTGGTGACGGTCCTTCTCATCGCGGGCTCCGCCTTCGCCGGCGTCACTGCGAACGACGACACGTGCGACATCGCCTCGAACGCGCCCGCTGCAACGTTGTTGCTTCCGTACTTCGAGGTCGACTTCAAGTCGCCACCAGCCACCGCGCGCACGACGCTGTTCACGATCGTGAACACATCCGCTCTTCCACAGATCGCCCACGTCGTGGTTTGGACCGACTGGTCCTTCCCGGCTGTCGGCTTCAACCTCTTCCTCACCGGATATGGCGTGGCAGGCATCAACCTGTACGACGTCTTCGCGCGCGGATTCATCGCGCCGGGAAGCGGCTCCCAGCCGATGCCAACCGACGCGAACCCGAACATCACCAGCGTCGATCACTGCGGCAACCCTGGCAGTCTCTCCGCCGCGTTACTGACGGACCTGCAGTCGATCTTCACCACGGGCCGAGGCACTGGTGCTGCTGTCCCGTGTACGGCGCAGGTCGGCGGCGTGCATTCAAACGCGGTCGGTTACGTGACGATCGACGTTGCACCGGCGTGCCACAACTCGCTGCCGAACGAGCCTGGTTATTTCAGTCTCATCTTGTTCGACAACGTGCTGATCGGCGACTACCAGGACGTCAACCCGAACCAGGTCATCGGCAACTTCGCCGGCGGCAACCCACTGGTACCGATTCGTGCAATTCCCGAGGGTGGACCTTCGGGCTCCATAGCGGGAACGAACCTTCCGTATACGTTCTACGATCGCTACACCGCCGGCATCATGCCGCGCACGATCGATCGTCGTCAGCCGCTGCCGGCGACGTGGGCGGCACGCTTCATCAGCGGGGGCACGGGCGCATTCAACACCAACTTCAAGATCTGGCGCGAAGGCTTTACGATCGGCGCGTGTGCAGGAGCTGGTATCCGCGCGAGCAGCAATTCGAACCTGGCAATCGCTGCGGTCGCACGATTCGACGAGCATGAGAATGCGACGATCCTTTCATATCCGGGCGGGGTATGCTGCATCCCCGGACCGCCAGGCACTCCGGGAGCGTTCTCCATCTCCGCCGCGAACCCCACGATCTTTCCGCCGTTCTCGACTTCGGGTGATGTTGGTGGCTGGATGTACTTCAACCTGAACAACAACAACACCGCCGGCACGTACTCGGTGGCGCGCGCGGGTTTCTTCCCGCCGGGCGTCACGCGTCCAAGCCAGAACTGGGTCATCGTCTCGATGTTCGCGGAAGGCCGTTACTCGGCGGACTTCAACGCGGCGTGGCTCGGCAACGGCTGCTCACGCGCGGCGCCGTACAGTGGCACCAACGAGAACCCGTAGATGCGCGTCATTTCCCTCGTCCCGTCCCTCACCGAGACGCTCTTCGACCTCGGCGCTGGCGACGCCGTCGCCGGCATCACCGACTTCTGCATCTTCCCCGCGGGGCTGACGCTGCCGCGCCTCGGCGGGACGAAGAACCCGCGCGTCGCCGAGATCCGCGCGCTGCGGCCCGACCTCGTCTACATGAACAGCGAGGAGAACCTGCGCCGGCACGCCGAGGAGATCGCGGCGTTCGCGCGCGTGCACGTGTCGGAGCCGAAGAGCGTCGACGACGTGGCGGCGTTGATCGCCGAGCTGGCGGCGATGCACGAAAAGGACGCGGGCGCACTGCTGCGCGAGCTCGACGCCGCGCGCTTCACCGCGGCGCCGTTCACGTTCGCCGTGCCGATCTGGAAGTCGCCGTGGATGTGGTGCGGCGGCGACACGTACGTCTCCGCGCTCGTCGAAAGCGTGGGCGGCCGCAACGTGCTGCACGACCGCGAGCGCTATCCGTCGATGAGCGTCGCGGAGGTGCTGGCGCTGCGCCCCGACGTCGTGTTCCTGCCCGACGAGCCGTACGCGTTCACGTCAGGTGACGCGGCGAGCATCGAAGGAGCGCGCGTGATCGGGCCCTTCCCCGGGCACCTCTTCACGTGGCACGGGTCGCGGACCGTTCGAGGATTGCGGTTCTTGCGTGAGGCACTGTAAGCGGTTAGCGGTTAGCGCTTGGCGGTTAGGGAGGCCTAATCGCGAACCGCGAATCGCTAATCGCCTTGTCGCGGCAGCGGCTGCAAAATGCTGACGCGGTTCCCTTCCGTGTCGAAGAACGAAACGTACTTGCCGACGCCCGGGATCTCCATCGGCTCGCCGAGGACCTGACCGCCGGCGTCCGCGACCTTCTTCATCGCTTCAGCGATGTCGTCGACCGAGATGACAACCGAGGGGTACTGCGCCGGCCAGTCCTCTCTCTTCGGAAAGAAGCCGCCGTTGATCGCGTTCGGCGTCCCCTCGGCGGTGGTGGTGACGACGACGTAGTCGCCCATCTCCGGCCCGAGCAGCTCCGCCTTCCAGCCGAACGTCGTCGTGTAGAACTTGGCCATCCGCTCGCGATCGACGGCGGGCATCTCGAAGTGGACGACTGGATTCATTTCTTCTTCCCCTTCTTCACGCTTTCCTTGAGCCGGTCGAGGTTCATTGCCTCGGTGACGGCGGCGCGCACGGTCTCGGAGGAGTTCTTCTTCGTCTTCAGCCACTCGATCTGTTCGGGCGTGAGCCAGACGGCGATGCGCTCGGTCTTCTTCATGCCGGGTATTCTAGACGCGCGTGCGGCACAAGATCCTCCTCCTGCTCGCGCTCTTCGCGGTGAAGCTCGTGGTGGCGGTGCAATTCGACCGCCATCCGCTGCTGCAGCCCGACACGGGCCTCGACACGAGCGCGTACGTCGAACTGGCGCAGCGCGTGAGCGCGGGCGACGTCGCGCTGGGACCGGGGCTCTACTACGTCGCGCCGCTGTACATCTACTTCCTCGCGATCGCCCACACCGTGACGGCAGCGCGCGTGCTGCAGGTGCTCCTCGGCACGATCGCCGTGGCGCTGATCTTCCTCACGGCGCGCGAGTGGTTCGGCAAGCGCGCGGCGTGGATCAGCGCCGTACTCGCCGGACTCACGGGCGTCTTCACCTACTACGAAGCGCTGATCCTGCAGTCGTCGCTCGACGTCTTCTTGACCGCGCTCGCCCTGTGGCTCGTGGCGAAGCAGCGCTGGCTCCTCGCCGGATGCGCGTTCGGCATCGCCTCGCTCAACCGGCCGAACATGCTCGTGGCGGCGGTGGCGGTCGTGATCGTCGTCGCGGCGATGCGGCAACTACGAGCGGCGGCGATCGTCTTCGCCGGCCTCCTCCTCGGCCTCGCCCCCGTCACCATCCGCAACCTCGCCGTCGCGCACCAGTGGTCGCTCGTCTCCTCGCACGGCGGCATCAACTTCTACATCGGCAACGGCGAGGGGGCGACCGGCTTCTTCCACGCCGTGCCGGGGATGCCGTCGACGATCGAGGGGCTCGCGCGCGATGCGCATCGCGTGGCCGAGGGGGCGGCGCAGCGGACGCTGACGGACGCGGAAGTCTCCACGTACTACTCCGGCCTGGCCTGGCAGTGGATCCGCGCGCATCCCGCGGCGTGGCTGCGCCTCATGCTGTGGAAGACGTACGCGTTCCTCAACACCGCGCACATCTCCACGCCGTTCAGCTACACGTTCTACGCGTACGACGCCGGCACGCTGCTGCTCGTGCTCTTCGTCGGGCCGTGGCTGCTCGTGCCGCTTGGCATCTTGGGACTGGCGCGGCGCCGGCAGCTTCCGCTCATCGTCTTCGCCGCCGCGTACGCCGCCTCCGTCATCCTCTTCTTCATCACCGAGCGCTACAAACTGCCGTTCTTTGTGGCCATGGCGATCGGCGCGGGAGCAGGCGTCGAGGCGATGAGGCGCCGTGTCGCCGACGTCGCGATCGTCGTCGCCTTGCTGATCGCGGTCAACTGGCCGCTGCATCTCGACGATGGGCGCACCGAGGAGCGGCTGCGCATGGCCGAATTCGAAGCGTCGCGCGGCAACGTGGCCGAGGCACAGCGCTGGGCCGGCGACGTCGAGAGCCCGCGCGTCGAGTACCTCCTCGGCCGCGCGTATCTCGCTGCGGGACAGCCGTCTGAGGCGCTGCCGCATCTGCGGAGCGCGATCGCGCAGCGCGTCAACGTGCCGCTGGCCGGCTACGACCTCGTCGTCGCGTTGCAGCAGACCGGCGACCGCGACGGCGCCGTGCGCGTGCTGCGCGCGCTCAAGCCGCCGCCGAATTCTCCCGTCGTCGTGTTCCTGCAGCTCGCCAGGAAGGCGGCGGAGCTCGACGCACCCGACGTCGCAGAGCCGTTCCTGCGCCGCGCGGTCAAAGTCGCGCCGGACAATCGCGCGGCGCGTCAGATGCTCGACATCACGCTGCTCGCTCTCGGAAAAACTACATCCGCTTCAGCGCCCGCAGCGCCAAACGCTTCGAGCGCGCCAGCTTCTCGTTCGGTCCCCCCGCCCCGCCCACGCTGACGCGCAGCAGCTTGTCGCCCTGGCGCACATAGAGCGAGCCCGCCACCTTGCTGCTCACCCACATCGCCTCGCTGCCGACGCCGCTCACCTTGACCGGCGGCGCGGTCTTCTCGTCTTTCTCCTGCTCGTCGTGCTCGAACGTCTCGTCCCAGAACTTGCGCGCGCCGCGGTAGCGCACGTCGACGCTCACGGACTTCGTGAACGTCGGCAGCTGGTAGAAGCACTGCGTGCCGACGTCGCGCGTGGTGAGCTTCGCTTCGGTGAACGGCTCGCCCTGCACGGCTTGGAGATCGGCTTTGGTCAGGACCCGGCAGGCGTCAGGCTGCGCAGCACGAAGCTGCGCAGCCATCAGCAGAGTTGCGAACAAAATCATCGTTTCACGTTCGGCGTCGCCGCGGTCCAGACGTCGACCGGCCCGAGGCTGAGATTGATCACCTGCACGCGATAGATGCCGCCGGCGGAGACCGGGACGTCGAGCACGGCGAGCCCCGAGGAGTTGTCGCTCACCGCGAGCGTGAGACCGTTCGGGTCGATCAGTGCCAGCTTGATCGGCAGTCCGCCCGCCGCCTCGGCCACGACCGACATCGAGTACGTCCCCGGCGGCGCTTCCACCGACGACGACGTGCTCGTCGCCCCCGGCCCGCCCGTGGGCGTTCCGGTCGACACCGCGTTCTCGAGGCAGAAGCCGTCGAGGTAGACGTTGCCGCTCAGGTTGCGCAGCTCGAACGTGTGGCTGCCGGAGGAGAGACCGCCGTACGACGCGCTCGCGCCGGGCGTCGGGCTCTTCGTCGAGCCGGTCAGGCCGGCGAAGCTGATCGCGCCCTTCGACACGCCGTCGATGAACACCTCGGCGCTGCCGCCCTTCGGGCTCGTCGCGTAGTTGAACGTCACCTTGCCAGTCTTGCCGGCGGCGACGTTGATTGCCAGCGAGACCGAGTCCCGCGGCGAGTTGCCGGCGTGCATGCGCAGGTGGCCGCCGCTCGCGCCGGCGACGGTGAGCTGGTGCCAGTTGTCGGAGTAGGTGATGGAGGGATCGTCGTCATCGATGCAGACCACCGGCGGCGGGAGGCAGACCGACCAGCTCGCGCCGTAGTAGCCGGCGTTCGGGATGCGGTCGGCAGCCGTCACGAAACGCAACGCCCCTTCGAGGACGATGGCCACGGCGTACGGCTCGATCACCGCCGGCAGCGCGTTCGCGCTGGTGACGGGGATGGCCGGATTGCCGAGGAGCGAGAGCGGGACGGTGACGCTGATCGAGCCGTTCGGGCCGGTCGTGTACGAGCCGGTGACCGTCGTGGCCGTGCCGATGAACGCGTCGTTGGCCTGGTCGTACTGCCCGAACGAGTACGTCACGCCGGTCGCGCTGACGCTGGCGCGCGTCGCGTAGGCGCGCGTGGCCAGCGTGCCGTCGGAGTTGTTCCGGGCGCTGATCCACGTCGTGTAGTAGTAGGTGCCGCTCGATCCGTTGATCGGCTGCGCCGTGAAATTCTTCACCGTCATCGTCGTCGTCAGCGCCGTCTTGTCGGGCGTGAGCGAGAACGACAGCGCAGTGAAGTCGACCTGGTCGGGCGTGCCGCCGACCGAGTGAACGAGCGGATGGTCGGCGTCGCCGGTCGGATCGGTCGCGACGACTCCGTCGCCGCACGACGTCGCCGGCGCAGGGGTCTGCGGCGGGATCGGCGGCGTGATGTCGGCGCCGGCCATCGAGTCGAACTGCGCGTACATCCGCTTGCCGCTGGCCTGGCGTGCGATCACGGCCTTCGCCGTGAAGTCGTTGCTGCCGATCATGCCGTACGAGCGCGAACCGGAGATGCAGCCCGGGCCGACGCAGCCGTCGTCGTAGCCGACCACGACGCGCCCTTCCTTGTCGATCGTGGCGTCGAAGAAGTCGAGGAGGTTGCGGCAGGTGCCGCTGTCGCAGATGCCGCCGCGCTGAATCGGATCGCCCGGCGTAGCGTTCTGCGTCACCCACGTCACGCCGCCGTCGAGCGTCGTGGAGATGAAGAGATACCAGGTGCCGCTGAAGTCGGCGGCGTTGTAGTTGTTGCCGCCGGTGGTCGTGCCGAAGAAGGCGACCGCGGCGCGGTTGCCGTCGCCGGCCACCGCAGCGTGGAAGAGCGAGTTCTGGATGCCGAGCGAGGCGCCGAGGTCCGTGTCGTTCGTCCAGGTGACGCCTTTGTCGTGCGAGACGGCGACGTGCGAGTGGCCGTCGAGCGCCTGCCAGGCGAAGTAGACCGTGCCGTCGTCCGCGACGGCGACCGAGGGATCGCGGTTGCCCTTCGACGTCGCGAACGGCACCTGATGCACCGTCCACGAAAGGCCGTTGTTCTCCGACACCACCAGCGCCTGCCGCGCGGCGGCGTCGTTGTGGAACGGGGCGGAGCCGCCGCAGCCACGGTTCGGCACGTACGCCGTGCCGTCGCGGCCGATCTTGATGTGGCCGTGGATGCCGGCGCAGTCGACGGCCGTGTACAACGGCACCGCTGGACCGAAGGTGATGCCGCCGTCGAGGCTGATCGAGCAGGTCGCGTCGGCGATCGACTGCGAGCAGTACCAGACGCCGTTCGGGTAGAGCGGATTCACGCCGGTGGGGATCGGCGCATGGTACGGGCCGCCGCCGATCGTCTCGTGATCGACGCCCGAGGGGGCGCCGGAGCCGGTGCTCGGCGTGAACGGGGCGTTGTCGTTGTCGGTGAACTCCATCGTGCTGCCGAGCGGCGTGAGGGCGAGCTCCTGCGTCACGAAGGTGCGGCCGGTGTCGGGGTCGGTGAAGAGGTACGGATCGCCGTAGACGCGCGGCAGCGCGGCCATCGTCAACGGCACTTGTTTCCACGTCGCCGCCGCCGGCGCCGAGCGGTCGTCGAACGTGACGCTCAGCATGTACGGCAGGAAGCCGCCGTAGTAATTGACGGTGCCGCCGTTCGGGATGCCGCCGAAGACTTTCTCCGTCTTGCGGTTCACGCCGATGCCCGGCTCGCCCGCGTACTCGCCCCACCCCGACGGCGCGGCGTAGTTGAAGAAGCGCGGCGTCCCGGGAGGCACGGAGGTGTTGCCGAGGTTCGCAGGCCAGGGGCTGCCGCCGCCGGCGGTCTTGCGGACGAGGGTGACGGTTGCGTGGAACGCCACCGTGGGGGAGACGTCGAACGGCACGACGTAGATCGTGAACGTGCCGTTGCCGACGTCGAACGCGGTCGTCTCCGGATTGCTCGAGCTGGCCGCGGTCCCCACCTCGGAGCCGGTGAGGTCGGGAGAGTAGACGTAGGCGTCGTAGTCGCTCGTGTCGGAGCCCTGCGTGGTCGTGCCGCTGTTGGTCCAGCTGACCGACAGGTGGGCGCTGTAGCTATTGAAGTCGCTGGCCGGGATCGACACCGTCAGCGCGTACTGCCCGCAGACCTGGTCGGTACAGACCGGCGGGTTTTCGCCCAGGGGGTCGCTGGGGTTGGAAACGGCAAAGGGCCCGCCGCTGAAGCTGACGGTGGGGCTCGCCGGGGAAATGGTACCGCTCGCCGGGCTCGTCGCTGCGTAGAGAGCGGCCGGGAGCAGCGCCGCAAGGGCAACCGCGAGTCTCAATTTCATCGCTCTACTCTCTCCTATTGGGTGCATTGCTACCAGATTACAGCGTGCGCACTGCAGAATCAAGGCCAAACTCAACCGGTTATGTGGAGTGCGGTAGCCACACTGCCGCTGTCAGAATGCGCGGCGCATGGCCGCCCTACCCGACACCGAGCTCCCGAGCCGCGTCCGCGGCGTCGGGCGGGGGACGCTCGCGACGCTTCTCGGGCGCGGCTTCGACGTGGTGGCGACCTATGCGTTCTACGCGGTGATCGCCCGCTCGCTGCCGGTCGCAGACTTCGGCGACCTCCTCCTCGGCTTCACGATCCTCCAAACGGCCTCGGCGGTCCTGCGCCTCGGGCTCGATCAGGCCTTGCTGGCCATTCCGCCGGACGGCGCGGTCAATCGCTTCGGCGCGCAGATCGTGCTGGCGCTTTCAGCCGTCGTGGCGCTCGCCGTCGTGCTCGTCGTCCCGCTGCCGCCGTTCGGGTTTTGGCTCGCCGCGGCGTTGCCGTGCGTCGCGGTCGGACAGTTCATCACCGGCGCGATGCGTGCGCGGGGCGACGTGGCGATCGCGGCGGTGGCCGACGCGATCGTGCAGCCCGGCGTGGCCATGGCCGGCGCGCTCATCGCCGCGAAGACCGCACCGACTGCGGCGAATTTCGCGCTCGCGTTGGCGGTGTCGTGGGCCGCGACGCTCGTCTTCGCGCTGCGCGTCGACTGGCGCGGCGGCGCCGTCGACCGCGCGTCGTTCCTCCGCACGGGGCGCTCGATGCTCGGCGTGGTCCTGCTGCAGCAGGCCACGGCGTCGGCCGACATCCTGCTCCTCGGCGCGCTCGCCGCGGCAGCCGAAGTCGCGCACTACGGCGTCGCGCAGAAAGTCGCCAGCGCGTTTCTCCTGCTCTACGCCGCGGTCACGACGGCGTGCACGCCGTTCATGCGCAAGCTCGTGGACGACCGGCCTCTCCTCGGGCACTACTACCACACGGTGGCGCGGTGGACGCTGACGCTGGCGCTGCCGCTCTTCGTCGTCTGCGTCGCCGCGCCGCGCCTGATCCTGGAGCTCTTCGGCCCCGCGTACGCAAGCACGAGCGTGGTGCCGCTGGTGGTGCTGTCGCTCGCCGCGGTCGCGTTCATCGTGAGCGGACCGGCGGGGTCGACGCTCCTCGTGACCGGCCACGCGCCGGTGCTGCTGCGCACGACGGCGATCGGCGCGCTGGCGTACTACGTGTCGCACGCCGATCCGGCGCATTACGCGCCGTCGAACATCACGTTCGGGATCATGCCGCCGCTT
>DATELQ010000082.1:0-61417 GCA_035276475.1 Thermoanaerobaculia bacterium
CCCAGCGCCCGCGGGCCATCGCCGCGAGGGCGATGGCGTCGAGCAGAACGATCAGCGCTTCCGGTTCGAGATCGGCCGCGCAAACGAGCGTGGCCCGGCTGGCGAGAAGGAGCACCGCCGCCGCGACGCCGGCGACCGGCCCGGCCAGGCGCTGCGCGGCCATCGCCGCGAAGAGCGCAGCCACGCTGACGGCGACGATCTGCATCGTGCGGATCGCCTGCAGGCTCACGCCCCGCAGGAGCACCATCAGCCACAGATAGGCGGGACTCACTTCCACCAGCCGCTCGTGCGGCAGCGAGCGCGCGAGCTCGACGTACTTTAGGAAGTAACCCTGATCGCCAAGATGATCGATGAGAAGGACGCGTGCCAACGTCACCAGCACGAGTGCCAGAAGCGCAGCGATCAGAGGCGCTCGCGCACGCAGTTCATGCACGGTTGGATGAAGATGCAAGACGATCCTTCAAAGCTGCAGGGCTCTTGGATCGAACTGTTGCACAATTCCAGCGAAATCGAGCGAGATAACGTCCATGGACGTTGAGATCGCGTCGGTTGCACGCGAGATTCCGTCCATGGATAGCGAGATCGCGTCGATTGCGCGCGAGATTACGTCCATGGGCAGCGATCACACGTCGGATCGCAGAGATGTCGGACGAACTTCGAGCAATGTTGACTGAATTCGCAGGAAGCGTGCATCAACTTCGTGCAATCACGCGTCGATTGCACGCGAGATAACGTCCATGGGCAGTGATCTCTACCCGCGCCGCACCAAATTCGTGATCACATCGTTGTAAAGCACGATCAACATCAGCGTTGCCAGAGCGGCGAAGCCGACTTGTTGGACGCGCTCCTTCACGCGCATGGAGAGATCGTGGCCGACGATCCCTTCGACGATGAGAATCATGATGTGGCCGCCGTCGAGGACGGGGATCGGCAAGAGGTTCATGATGCCGAGCTGCAGGGAGATCATGGCCATGAGGCTGAGCATGGCCTTGAGGCCGAGGCGCAGCGCGGCGCCGGAGAACTTGGCGATGGCCACGGGGCCGCTGAACTCCTTCACGCTCCCTTCGCCGCGCAGCATGCGGCCGATGGTCATGAACGAGATGCGCGTCATCTTCACGTTCTCGTGGAACGCGTCCTTCACCGCGGCGCCGAACGGCAGCTTGCGGATCTGCACCGGCAGGCCGATGCCGCGGGACTGATCGCCGGCGTCGTACGGCACCTTCACGTCGAGGCGCTGGCCGCCGCGCTCCACGACGAACGCGATGGGGCGGTTCTTCGACGAGGCGAAGACCGGCGCGAGGTCGTTGAGCTGCGTGATCGTCTTGCCGTTCGCGAAGAGAATGCGGTCGCCGTCGCGCAGGCCCGCGTTCGCCGCGGCGGAGCCGGCGTCGACGCCGACCACCGGCTCGGTGTACTGCGTCACCCCGGCGATGCCGATGAGGCCGAACTCGTGCTGCTCCGCGACCGGCGTCAGCGTCGTGGTGTGGCGCACGCCGTCGCGCACGTAGTCGACGCGCAGCGGCGTCCCGGCGTGCGTGCTGACGACGATGCGCACGTCCTCGAAGTCGTTCATCGGCTCGCCGTCGATGGCCACGATCACGTCGCCCGGTTTCAGCCCGGCGCGCGCGGCCGCCTTGCCGGCCACCACTTCGCCGATCTTCGGCTTGGCGATGCTGACCGGCACGCCGGTCATGTTCAGTCCTGCGATGAACGCCACGGCGAGAAACAGGTTCATGCACGGGCCGGCCACGAGGATCAGGAAGCGCTGCCACTTCGGTTTCGACAGGAACTCGTCGGGCGCGCCGGAGCGCCCCTCTTCCGGCATGTCGCCGGCCATGCGGACGTAGCCGCCGAGGGGGATGAGGGAGACGCGGTAGTCGGTGCCGCCGCGGCGAAAACCGAGGAGGCGCTTTCCGAAACCGAGGGAAAAGACCAGGACGCGGACGCGGAACAGCTTCGCTACGAGGAAGTGCCCGGCCTCGTGCACGAAAATCAGCACGCCGAGGACGATCACGATGCCGAGGAGATTCGTCGGGATGTTGATCATTCGGAGTTTTTAACGGCTCACTGCAACTTCGATTCCGCGGGCAATATGCCGGGCCCAGGCGTCGAAGCGCAGCGCATCCTCCACGGAGCCGATCGCTGCCACCTCCGGCGCATGCTGCTCGAGCACGCGGTTCACCACTTCTACGATCCCCGTGAACGGAAGTTCACCCGCCAGGAAGCGCTCGACCGCCACCTCGTTCGCGGCGTTGAGCACCGCCGGCATCGAGCCGCCCGCGCGGCAGGCGGCGTAGGCCAGCTCCACGGCGGGAAAGCGCTCCGGATCGACCGGCAGAAAGTCGAGCGTGCGGATCTTCTCCAGGTCGAGCCGCGCGAACGGCGCGGTGACGCGCTCCGGGTAGAGCAGCGCGTACTGGATCGGGAACTTCATGTCCGTCGTGGAGAGCTGCGCGATCATCGAGCCGTCGACGTACTCGACCATCGAGTGGACGATCGACTGCGGGTGGATGACGATGTCGATCCGCTCCGCGGGCATGTCGAAGAGGTGATGGGCCTCGATGACCTCGAGGCCTTTGTTCATCATCGTCGCGGAGTCGATGGAGATCTTGTTCCCCATCTTCCACGTCGGGTGGGCGAGGGCGTCCGCGATGGTGACGTCGCCGAACGTGGCCGGATCGCGCCGCAGGAACGGCCCGCCCGAGGCCGTGAGGATGATTCTCTGCACCTCGGCGTGTACTCCGCAGCGGAGGGCCTGGTGTACGGCGTTGTGCTCGGAGTCGACGGGGAGGATCTCCCCGCCGTGCTCGCGCGCGGCGCGGGTCATGACGTCGCCGGCGGCGACGAGGACTTCCTTGTTGGCGATGCCGACGCGCTTTCCGGCTTTGAGCGCTGCATGGACAGGTGGAATCCCTGCTGCGCCGACGATCGCGGCGATGACGACGTCGGCCGACGGCAGGCTCGCGACCGCCGAGGCGTCGCAGACGATTTCGACGTTGCCGCGGATTCGCCCGCGCAGCACCTCCACGTCCGATGCCTCGCGCACCGACACGACCTCGGGGCGGTAGCGCTCGACCTGCTCGGTGAGGAGGTCGAGGTTTGCGCCCGCAGCGAGGCCGACGACGCGCAGCTCCTCGGGGAAGGCATCGACGACGGCGAGCGTCGAGCGGCCGACCGAGCCGGTGGAGCCGAGGATGGAAACGCGCTTCATGCCGACATGATCTTGAACGACTGGAAGTGGTGCACGATCAAAAACCAGTACGAATACAAAATCGGAGCGGTGTAGAAAATCGAGTCGAAGCGGTCGAGGAAGCCGCCGTGGCCGGGGAGCAGCGTCCCCGAGTCCTTCACCGCCGCGGAGCGCTTCCACATCGACTCCGCCAGGTCGCCGAGCATTCCGCTGAACGAGAGAATCACGCCGGCGATCACGGCGTGCAGCAGCGGGAAATTCTTGAAGAAGGTGAAGTGGATGACGATGGCGGTGATGACGGAGGTGAGCGCGCCGCCGATGCCCCCTTCGACCGTCTTCTTCGGGCTGATGCGCGGCGACATCTTGTGCTTGCCGAAGTTCTTGCCGCAGTAGTACGCACCGGCGTCGCCGAGCCACACGACCAGGAGGAGAAAGAAGATCAGCTTGTGCCCCTCGGGGAAATCGTTATGCAGGCGCACCAGGGACCCGCCGAGCATGCCGATGTAGAGCGTGGCCAGGACGGCGATGCCGCTCGCGGGCAGCGCGTCGTCGAGGCTTCCTCCCTGCGCGAAGACGTACGACGCGGGGATGATCAGCAGGGCCACGAAGACGCCCATCTCGACGGAGATCGGCTCGAGGATGAACGCTGCCACGATGAAGAGCATGGCCGCGATGCAGATGACGATCGGAACCGTGTAGCCCTTGCGCTTGCCGAGGACGAGGAACTCGTAGAGCGCGAGCCCGCCGATGAGGGCAATGACACCGTCAAAGACGGGGTTCGGCGCCCAGCCGATGATCCAGATGGCGAGGGGCGAGAGGATCGCGGCGGTGATCTCGCGTGAGAAGCGCATCAGCTAGGCGGGATTGCCGTCGGCCTCGACGAACATCTCCGCGTCGGAATCGCCGACCCCGCCGTAGCGCCGTTCGCGCTGCTGGAAGTCGATGATCGCCTCGAAGAGATGCCTGCGGCGAAAATCGGGCCACAACACCTTGGTCACGTGAATTTCGGCGTAGGCGATCTGCCAGAGGAGGAAGTTGGAGACGCGCAGCTCGCCGCTGGTGCGGATCAAAAGATCGGGGTCGCCGGCGCCGGCGGTGTAGAGATGGTCGGCGAAAAAGGCCTCGTCGATCACGGCGTCGCTCATCTCCTTCTCGCGCAAGAGAGCCATGATGCGGTTGCAGGTGTCGACGATCTCGGCCCGGCCGCCGTAGTTGAGAGCGATCTGGAAGAGCAGCCCCTTGTTGTCCTTCGTGGCGTTCTCGGCGTAGCGGAGCTCGCGCTGCACGCTCGGGTCGAGCCCTTCGACGCGGCCGATGGGGGTGAAGCGGATGTCGTTCTCCATCAGCGTGGCCAGCTCCTTCCGCAGGTACTCCTTGAGGAGCATCATCAGCGTGGCCACTTCGTAGCGGGGGCGCTTCCAGTTCTCGACGGAGAAGGCGTAGAGGGTGATGACGCGGAGCTCGAGGCGGGCGGCGGTCTCGACGATCTCGCGCACCGAGGCGATGCCGGCGCGGTGGCCCTCGACGCGGGGCAGGCTGCGCGCGCGCGCCCAGCGGCCGTTGCCGTCCATGATCACGGCGATGTGCCGCGGCAGGCGCTTGAGGTCGATTTTTTCGAGGAGCGTCTCTTCGATCGAGCCGGGTTCGGCGAGCTTGCGAAGATCGATCATCTGGAGGCGCTCATGTTAGTACCGCACCTCCCAGAGCACCAGTCCCTTCGCCGGCGCGGTCCAGCGCGCTTCGTCGAAGGAGATGGCGTCGAGGCTGCCGCGGCCGACTTCGATGAGCGACCCGGCGATGCGGCGGACCATGTAGCGAAGGAAGCCATCAGCGGTGACGACGATGTGGACCGCGTCGCCGTCGCGCTCGACCGCGATCGACGCGATGGTCCGCACGGTTGTCTTCACCTCGGGGGACGCGACGGTGAAGGCGCGGAAGTCGTGCGTGCCTTCGAGCACTTGCGCGGCGTCGTGCATGCGCGCGGCGTCGAGCGCCGCGGCGACGTGTGCGTGGGTCTCTTGGGCGAAGACGTCGGCGACCGGCGCGTTCCAGATCTGATAGCGATACGTTTTCGATTTCGCGGCGAAGCGGCAGTGGAAGTCATCGGCGACGCGCTCGACCGCGGCGACGCGGATGTCGTGCGGCAGCATGTCGTTGAGGCCGAGCATGAGGCCGCGCTGCGGGATCTCGAACGGGACGTCGGCGTGGGCGCGCTGCGCACGGGCGTGGACGCCCGAGTCGGTGCGGCCCGCGCCTTCGACTTTCACGGATGTGCCGAAGAGCTTCGCGAGCGCCCCTTCGAACACCTGCTGCACGCCGACGGCGTTCGTCTGCGTCTGCCATCCGGCGTAGCGCGTGCCGAGGTATTGGAGGGTGAAGAGGAGGCGGAGCATGATCAGGTGACAGAGCACAGGGAACGGGGGACAGGTCGTGTAATGGCGACGACCACCACCTGTCCCCTGTTCCCTGTGACCCGTGACCTCATCGACGATACAAGAATCGCCCCTCCAGCGGATTCCCGAACGCGTACGCCCCGCCGCGCTCCACAATCTCGCTCGTCTCGTACACGCTGTCGGCGCCGTCCTCGCGCACGGCGCAGAGGCGCGTCGGCTGCGTGCGCAGCGCCGAGTAGTGGATCACGAGGCTCTTGCGCGTCCGCTCGGGATTCGCGGGCGGCGCGCCGCCGTGCATGAGCGCGGAGTGCCAGACGAGAACGTCGCCGCGCTTGGCCAGGAAATGGTGCTCGGGGAAACCGCTCTCGCGCAGACACTCGTCGTAGAAGCGGACGGCGCGCTCGACGTCGTGGGCGCTGTGCAGCGACGGATCGTAGACGTACGAGCCCGGGCTCAATTCGCAGAACGGGAACTTCTGCGAGCCCGGCACATACGCGAGCGGGCCGGACTCCGGCGTGATGTCCTCGAGCGCGATCCACGCGGCGACGAGGCGGCCGAACTCCGGCGTCGGCACGACCGTGGAGTCGCGGTGCAACGGCTGCTGGCTGCCGAACTCGAAGTAGAGCGACTGCGTCGCCACCGCCGTCTCGCCGAGGATCAGCGATGCGTAGCGGTGCAGCACGGGATCGAGCACGAGGCGCTGCGCTACGGGCGAGGCGACGTGCAACTCGTGGATGCGATAGCGCGGCTTGCGCTGCGCCGGCTCGTCGGAAAGCGAAAAGCGGAACGGCGGCGAGTCGTAGGCGACGGCGACGTTGCCGGGCTTCTCGCGCCAGAGGCGGTCGACGTCGCGGTCGATCTCCTCCGCGTCGGCGGCCGAGAGATCGAGGTGCGTGATGAAGTAGCCGTCGGCGGCGAACTTGCGGAGGTTCGCCGCCTCCTCGGCGGTGACTGCGCCGGCACCCAGCCTTTCGTCGATGGCGCCGGATGCGGCCACGTCGTCGAGCCAGATGAGGCCGGGCGTCACCGCATGTCCTGCGCGATCACCTGGTCCTTCGCGAAGCCGGTCATGTTCGAGACGTCGTCGACCACGCCGACGGAGATCTTGTTCAGCCCCGGCTCCATCAGCAGCGTCAACTGGTAGGTGTAGTACTTCCCCTTCGTCTTCTCCATCTCGGCGTTCGGGATGGTGATCTGGTGCTCCTTGTGCGACACGTCGGACATGTCGCCGTCCTTGTTCGCCACGGCCACGTAGACCGTGAAGCCGCCGGCGTAGACGTTGCCCTGCGGAAGGAACGTCATGGCGTCCATCGGGATCTGGATCTCGATCGGCACCTTGAAGAGGCCGTCGTCCTGCGGGACGGGGGAGCTGCTGCGCACGGCGATCTTCAGATCGTTCGCTTTCGTGCGGTAGAGCAGGTTGGCGACCACGCGGTCGCTCATCTCCGCGAACGTCGACTTCTCCACGTACGACTGCCGGCTGCGGACGATGAGGCCTTTCGGGTTCTTGAGGCGCACCTCGAGGCTGCGCTGGCGGTCGACGCGCTCCGTGCCGGCGCGGTATCCGAGGGAGTAGTAGGAGTCGAGGTCCTTCTCGATCGTGGCGAAGGCGCCGGCGAAGTTGTTCGTGTTGATCGCGGCGATGCCGCCGGTCATCTCCGTGATCATCTGCAGCGACTCGGTGCTGTTGGAGAGCGCCGACGAGGCGACGCTGTACGGCGTGGAGCGCGAGGAGTCGGCCATGATGTCCTCGTTCTGCGCGCCGAGGCCGCCGGCGTGGATGGCGTAGAGCGTGATGCCGTTCGCGTTCGCCGTCTTGGCGATCTCCTGGATCAGGTTCGACTGGTTGAAGTACATCCCCTCAATCATCGTTCCGCCGGAAGCCCACCCTTTCTGGCGCCCGACTTCGTCCACGAGCATGAACATCTCGCGGCCGGGCTGCATCTGGAAGCCCTCGGTGGTGAGGACGACGACCTTCTTTCCTTCGACGCCGGCGAGCGTCGACATCAGCGCGTTGAGCGAGGTGACGCTCTGCCGCAAGTCGTGGTCGACGGACTGCGCGTACTGCCGCGCCGCGGCGAGAGCGTCGTCGTAGGTCTGGGCGTCGTTGATGCGGCCCTTCACGTCGCGGCTCTCGCTATGGTTCGAGACGCCGAGGGCGGATTCGCCGGCCAGCGTGTCGAGCGTCTGCTCGATCTGGATCGGGTCGCGCGTGAACGCCGCGCGGATCTTCATCGAGCGGTTGAACGTCGCCACCATGGCCTCATCGCCGGGGCGCAGCACCGTCTTCGCGAACTCCTTCATCTGCTTGAAGACGCGGTTGCGGTTGAACGGCATCAGCGACAGGTTGTCGACGTAAAAGATGATGCGGCGCTTCTGGTTGTCGGGGATCTTCTCGATCTCGGCCAGCGACATCTTCGCCGGCGGCACCGTGGTCGTCGCGTTCGAGGCGGTTGACGTCTTCGGCTCGGAGACGACCTCGTAGAAGTTCGAGATCGGCTTCTGCATGCCGTTCTCGTAGATCATGAAGTCATCCTTGGTCAGCCCCTTGACGTGGTTGCCGCGCTTGTCGGTGACGACGACGTCGAGGTTGATGACGCGCACGTCGATCTTCTCGACGAGCGGCTGCGGCGCGTCCGTGCCGGGCTTTTGCTTGGGGGTGTCGGCGGCGAACGCGGCGGCGGCGAGAGCGAGCGTTGCGGCGGCAACGGTGTGGCGGGTGATCTTCAAGAGAGGTCCTCCGTGCGAGAATACGGACGCGCCGGTGGGAAACCGGCGCACCCCGCGAAAATTTCCATGAAAACGCTCGGACAAGTCCAATCGGCAAAGCAAGATCCGCTGGCGTTCGCCAAGATGGCCGGCGGCGGCAATGACTTCGTCGTGATCGACAACCGGCAGGGGCGCGTGAGCGATCCGGAAGAGCTCACCAGGCGCATCTGCACGCAGCATCTTTCGGTCGGCGCGGACGGCCTCATCCTCATCGAAACCTCGGCGCGGGCGACGTTCCGGATGCGCTACTTCAACCAGGACGGCGGCCTCGCCGACTTCTGCGCGAACGGCACGCGCTGCGCGGCCCGCTTCGCGTTCATCAACGTGATCGCGCAGAAGCGGATGACGATCGAGACGGACGCGGGCGTGGTCGGCGCGGAGATGGGGGAGGGGGGGGTGGTGACGCTGAGCCTGCCGCCGCCGCGCGCGTTCACGGCCGAGCGGCCGCTGCGCGTCGGCGAGCGGACGGTTCGAGGGAGCTCGATTCTCGTCGGCGTGCCTCACTACGTGATCTACGTTCGGGACGATCTTTGGTCGCAGAACATCGTGCCGCTGGGCCGGGCCATCCGGACGCACCCCGACCTCGCGCCGGCCGGCGCGAACGTGAATTTCGTTTACCTCCGCGAGCCGCACGGGATCGAAGTGCGGACGTACGAGCGCGGCGTGGAGGCGGAGACGCTGTCGTGCGGGTCGGGGGTGGTGGCGTCGGTGTCGACGGCGGCGCTGTGGGGAAAGGTGACGTCGCCGGTTAAGGTGCTGACGCGCAGCGGGATCACGCTGGAGGTGTCGTTCGCGATGGACGGCGGCGAGCTGAGCGACGTACGGCTGAAGGGGGACGCACGCCTGATCTACCGCGCCACGCTGACGCCGGAGACGATCGAGGGGTTCGATCCGGACTTCGCGAGGGACCCTAAGGCAAAAGTGCTGAGTGCTGAGTGCTGAGTGCTGAGTTTCGCTACGCGGCGTCGGCGGTACTGGCCGCGTGGGCGCTGCACGTTGTGTCGCGCGAGACGCCGGTCGATCATGCGCTGCCGTTCGTCGGCGTCGTGGTCGTCTTTCTGGCGTGGCGCTGCGGCGCGGCGATCGAGATCGCAGTGCCGCTGCTGGTCGTGGCGGCGATCGCGCTGCCCGACGAGCACGCGCGGCTCCTGGCGTTCGGGATCATCGTCGCCGGCGCGTTCGCGGCGGCGGTGCCGCGGACGTTTCTCGACGCGACGGGGGTGATGGTCGCGGCGGTGCTGGTGCTGCGGTGGATCCCGCTGTCGAACGTCGAGGTGGTTCGTGAGTTGATCGTGCTGGTGGGCGCGTTTGCGGTGTTGCTGGCGCGGCCGACTTCCATTGTGGGCGCTGTTGCGGTCGCACTCGTCACCCCCACCCATCCGGGCAAGGCGTTGCTCTATCCGTTCCTCGTGGCGGCGATCGTGTTCGTCGCGCGCAGCGTGCCGGCGGCCCTCGGAGTCATCATCGCGAGCCTCGCCGCCGCCCACTTCGCGCGCGCCGAGCACGCGCCGCTCTGGATCGCCGCCGCCGTCGCGGTGGCGGCGCCTCTCTTGGCGTCGTACGCGCGAGTTGCTGTCATCGCACTGCTGCTCCTGTGGCCGTGGTCCGGCATTGTGGCGCGGGCCATGCCGAATTTCTTTTGGGCGAAGCCGGCGCCGCGACAGGTCGTCGGCGCTGCGCTGGCGGCGTCGCAGTCGATCGACGTCAGCGTCCCGCCGGGGGCGAAGAAGATCGCCCTCCTCGCCAGCGGCGCGAACGTCTCCCGCTTCAAGAACGGCCGCGTCATCGGCACGGTCAACGGCACGCCGATCCGCATCGGCGACGTGGCGGACTTTGGCTTTCTCCGCCGCGACCAGTTCTTCTTTGCCCGCAATCCGCTGCCGCGGCGACCCGTGGCCGACATTCGCGGCTACGGGCACGCGGCGTTTCTCTACGGCGCCGGCTTCGTGGAGGTGCCGCCGGCGGAGACGCTGCACATCAGCGCGGCACCGGACCTCCCGCCGAATGCGCGGCTGCAGGTGGAGTCGGTCGGCCAGGAATGACGCTCGTGCCGCTCGCCGTCGTCTCCGTCGCCGCGGCGCTGCTTCTGTTGCGCGGGCGAACGCTGTGGCGCTGGGCCGCGTGCGAGATCGCGGCGTGGCTGCTCTTCGCCCTCCTCGTCGCCGTCGCGCGGCCCCTCGGCGTCAGTGTGGATCCGCGCCTCGCCGTCTACGCCTTCGGCGTGCTGAAGCTCGGGATGCTCTTCGCCTTCGTCGCCTTTGCGAACGACGTCCGCTGGTCGGCGACGCGCGCCGCCGTCGTGGCCCTCCTCATCTACATCCTCGTCATCTTCGCCATGCTCCCGTTCCCGATCGACGGCGACGAGCCGTTCTATCTGCTGATGACGGAGTCGATGGTGAAGGACCACGACCTCGACCTCGCCAACCAGTACCGCGACCTCGCGCACTCGGCGACGCACCGCCTCGACCTCGTGCCGCAGACCGGCGACCGCACCGGGCCGCACGGCGAGAGCTACTCGCGCCTCGAGCCGTTCCTGGCGCTCCTGATGATGCCGGGCTTCGCCCTCGCCGGCCTCTCCGGCGCGCTCCTGACGATTGCGCTCTTTGGCGCACTGCTGGTGCGCTCGACGATCCGCCTCTTCGAGGATGAAGGGATCTCCGACGCCACCGCGCGGCAGCTGTTTCCGCTCGTCGCCTTCGGCCCGCCGATCGTCTTCTACGCCACGAGAATCTGGCCCGAGGTGCCGGCGGCGTGGTGCTTCGTGGAGGCGGTGCGGGGTGTGCGGCAGCGGCGGGCGGTGCGGTGGGGGGCGGCGCTGCTCGGGCTCGTGTTTTTGAAATTGCGGTTTGGGTTGATCGCGATTGTTTTGTTGCTGCGGCAGGGGAGGCGCGTGCTCCTCGGCGCGGTGATTCTGATCGTCCTCGCCGTCGCCTTCGCGCTCTCGGCGCACAAAGCGTGGGAGCTGAGGCCCGGCCCGCCGTACTTTTACCTTCTCGGCATCACCGGCCTCGCGGTCGACGGCGCCGCCGGCATCGCCTTCCAAGCGCCGCTCTATCTCTTCGGCCTGATCGCCTTGGCGCGCTGGAAGTCGATGCCGGCCGGCTTCCGCCTCGGCATGGCCGCGTCGCTTCTCTACCTTATTTATCTGTTCCCGCGCACGGAGTGGCACGGCGGCTGGTCGCCGCCGCTGCGCTACGTCGTGGTCGTCTTCCCGATTCTCGCCCTCGGCGCGGCCGCGCTGTGGGAGCGGATCGCCGCCGGCCCGAAGCTGGCCGTGACGGCGTGGACGCTCGGCCTCGTCATCCACGGCCTCGTCTTCCCCTACCGCCTCTTCCACATCGCCGACGGCCAGAGCCCCCTGGGCGACTGGCTCGGCGAGCGCTTCCACGCAGACGTCGGGCGCCTGATCCCGAGCACGATCCGTCCGAACCTCGCGGCGCTCGTCGCCGGCGTGCTCCTCGTCGTCATGCTCATCCTCTTCCGCAGCGGCCGCACGTTCACGCCCGCCGTCGCGGCGCTGCTCGTGGCGCTATTCATCGGCTACGGCCGCCGCCCCGGCGAGCGGATCCAGTTCGAGGACACGCACGTCACGCACGCCGGCGGCGAGCTCTATCCGACGGAGTACCAGGCCCAGCGCTTCCTCTTCACCGGGGGCTGGATCGTGCGCGCCGGCGACTCGATGAAGTTTCTGGCGCGGGACGGACGCTCGAAGTTGCGCTACCAGTCGGCGCACGGCGCGACGATCCAGATCGCCTCGCGCGCGTACGTCCTCCCGCCGACGCGCGGCGCCGAGTACGCGACGGTCGACGTCGACGTCCCCTCGCCCGGCTGCATCGAGCTGCGCTGCCTCGCCGGTGCGGCGAACCTCGACCGGATGGACCATGAGTGACGTCGCCGTCATCGTGCTCGACATCAACGGCGGCGCGATGCTGCGCGCCTGCCTCGACTCGATCGCCGCGCAGACGCTGCCGGCCGCGGAGCTCGTGGTCTGGGACAACAGCGAGACGAATCTCGGTTTCGCCGGCGGCAACAACGAGGCCTGGAAGCGGACGACGGCGGAGTTCGTGGCGCTGGTGAATAACGACGTGGTGCTCGATCGGGATTGGCTGGAGACCGTCCGCGCGGCGATGGCTGATGACGTCGCGGCCGTGCAGACGATGATCCGCGCTTCCGACGGCACGATCGACGGGGCAGGGATCGATGTGTCCGATGGGACGATTCGGCAAGTGCGAGGGGAGGGGACAGGGCACAGGGAACGGGGGACAGGTGATGTCCTCGCGACGACAACCACCTGTGCCCCGTTCCCTGTGCCCCGTCCCCTGCCGGCGTGGGGCGTTTCCGCCACCGCCGCCCTCTATCGAAGAAACGCCGTCGGCGACCGCCCCTTCGACCCGCGCTTCTTCGCCTACTACGAAGACGTCGAGCTCTGCGCGCGCCTGCACGAATCGGGCTGGCGCACGATCGTCCTGCCGGTGGTGAAGGCGTCGCACCGCGGCTCAGCCTCGGCGAGCGTGCTCGGGAAAGACGCGCAGCGCCTCCGCACGCGCAACCGCTACTTCGTAGCCCGGCTGCACCCGGGCGTCGGGCGCATCTGGGCGCTGCTGTGGGAAGACGCGAAGCTCCTCCTGCGCGGGCGCGCCTCGCTTCGCGGCCTGATCGAAGGCTTGTTCAGCCGCCTGTAGTATCGTCCGCGCGCGATGCTGCGCGTTGTCGTGCACACGCCCGACGTCGTCGGGGAGCGGATGGCCGGCCCGGGCATTCGCGCATGGCACTTCGCCGACGAGCTCTCCAAGCACTTCGACGTCACGCTCGTGGCGCGCCGCGAGGGGAAGCTCCCCGAGCGCGTGCCGTTCGACGTCGTCGAGCGCGGCACCAGCGAAGCCAAGGACGCCCTGCGCGCCGCCGACGTCCTCCTCGGCCAGCCCGCCCGCGGCTTCCGCCGTCTCCGCAAAACGCAAAAGATCATCTTCGACCTCTTCGACCCCGTCCTCCTCGAGCTGCGCGAGATGTACGGCCGCTCGCCGTCGCTCAGACAGCGCGTGCACCTCGCGGCGGAGAAATCGCGCCTCAAGACCGCGCTCAAGGAAGGCGACCTCCTCCTCGTCGCAGCCCCGAATCAGAAAGAGCTCTACAAACGGGATGCGCTGGTCATCCCCTTCGGCGCGGAAATGGCCGAGAGCCGAGAGCCGAGAGCCGAGAGCCTGGTGGTATGGGGCGGCGGCACCTGGGAATGGCTCGACCCGAAGACCGCCGTCGAAGCAACGCTCAAGCTCAACCGCGCCGGCGTCGCCTGCCGTCTCCTCTTCCTCGGGCGCTCCCGTCCGAACCGCTCCATGGTCGATCGCCGGCGCGAGGACCGCTTCGATCGCATGGTCGCCAGCGGGCGGCCGTTCGTCGACGCCAACGACGAGTGGGTGCCGTACCGGGAGCGCCTGGCGTGGCTGCACCGTGCCAAAATCGCTATCATGCTGCACCGTCCGACGGCGGAGGCGAGGGTTTCGATTCGCACGCGGCTCTTCGATGCGATAGCCGCCACCGTCCCGGTCATCACCACAGAGGAGGGATTTGCCGCGGAGCTCGTCGGGGCCGAGCGGTTGGGCGTCGTCGTCCCGCCGGGTGACGTCGACGCCGTGACGGAGGCGATGCAGAGGTTGCTGTGCGACGACGCTTTTCACGCGCAGTGCGTAACTAACCTCGCCCGCATCCGCCCGCGGTACGCGTGGGACGTCGTGACGCAGCCGCTGATCGACGCGATTCAACGATGGAAGCACGAAAGCTGAAATTCGACGACGACGAGGAGGGTGCACGCCGTGCGCCCCTACCGGTGGAGGCGCGCCCGCTCCTGTCGATCGTCATCGTGACGTGGAACAGCGGGCGGTGGATCGACCGCTGCCTCCGCTCGATCCCCGCGGCGTGCGAGGGCGTGGCGCACGAGGTCGTGATCTACGACAACGCCTCGAACGACGCCACGCTGCAGCTCGTCGCCGACCGCGGCGCGCGGGTGATGCGCGCGGCGAACAACGACGGCTTTGCCGCCGGAACGAACCGCGCCGTGCGCGAGACCGCCGGCCGCTACGTCTTTCTACTCAATCCCGATTGCGAGCTGGCGCCGCACGCGCTGGCGTCGCTCGTCCGCTTTCTCGACGATCATCCGAAGCTCGCCGGCGCCGCGCCGCTCTTCGACGGCGACGAGCAGCGCGAGTTCCAGCTCCGCCGCCTCCCCACGCTGCGCTCGTTCGTGAGCGAGATCTTCGCCTTCCACAAGCTCTTCCCGCAGAACCGCCACACCGCGCATCACCGCTACCGCGGCCTCGATCTGACGGAGCCGCGGCGCATCGAGCAGCCGGCCGCGGCGGCGCTCCTGCTGCGGCGCGAAGTGTTCGACGAAGTGGGCCCGTTCGACGAGCAGTTCGCGCCGGCGTGGTTCGAGGACGTCGACTACTGCCGGCGCCTGGCCGAGGCGGGGAAGGAAGTGTGGGTCGTGCCGGCCGCGCGCGCCGTGCACGTCGGCGGAGCGAGCCTGGAGCACGTGCCGTTCGAGCGCTTCACCGAGGTGTGGTACCGGAACATGTGGCGCTACGCGCGGAAGTGGTTCTCGGCGGGGCGGGCGGAGGCGCTGCGCTGGCTGATCGTCGGCGGGATGATGCTGCGCATCGCGGCGGCGGCGATCGGCGTCGCGCATCCCGAGGTGGGGCGGAAGCGGGCCATGCGCGCGTACGCGGGCGTGCTTCGGAGCGCGTGGACGCGGTGGAGCGCGCGCTAGTCTCCGCAATCATCGTGACGTGGAACAGCGCCACGCATCTGCGGCGCTGCCTCGAGGCGCTTCGCAAACAGACGTACAAGCCGATTGAGCTGATTCACGTCGACAACGCGTCTTCGGATGATTCCGTACGGTTAATCGACGGCGCACAGCAGATTGTCAACGCAGAGAACCGCGGCTTCGCCGCAGCCGTGAATCAGGGCATCGCCGTCGCGCGCGGCGAGTTCGTGCTGCTCCTGAATCCGGACGCGTTCCTCGAGCCCGATTACGTCGCGAACATCGTGCGCGCGTTCGAGGACGAAAAATTCGGCATGGCCACGGGGAAGCTGATCCGCGCGGACGACCCGAACGTCATCGACTCGATGGGCATCCGGATGACCCGGACAGGAAGGCATTTGGACATCGGAGAGCCGAGAGCCGAGAGCCGAGAGCCGTTCGGCGTCTCCGGCGCCGCCGCCATGTACACGCGCGCCTTCATCGACGACGTCTCCATCGGCGGCGAGTTTCTCGACGAAGACTTTTTTGCCTACCGCGAGGACGCCGACGTCGCCTGGCGCGGGCGGCTCTTCGGCTGGCGCGCGCTCTACGTGCCGGACGCGGTCGCCCATCACGTCCGCGCCGTCACGCCGGAGCGGCGGCGCGCGCTGCCGGCGTTCATCAACATGCACTCGGTGAAGAACCGCTTTCTGCTGCGAATGAAGAACGAGGGCCTCTACCTCGCGCTGCGGAACGCGCCGTTCGAGCTGGCCCGCGACCTCGTCGCCGTCGCCGCGGTGCTGACCGTCGAGCGGAGCTCGCTTCCGGCGCTCGGGTGGCTGTGGAAGAATCGCCGCCGCATTTGGGCCAAGCGGCGGGAGATCCAGCGGCGCCGCCGCGTCTCCGACCGCGCGCTGGCGAGCTGGTTTCGGTGAAGATCGCGATCATGGGAACGCGCGGCGTGCCGCCGCGCTACGGCGGGTTCGAGACGTTCGCCGCGGAGCTCGGGACGCGGCTCGTCGCGCGCGGGCACGAGGTGTGGGTGTATTGCAGGGCGCAGGGCGCAGGGGGCGGGGCGCAGTGGAACGGTATCCGTCGGATCGTCCTGCCGTCGATGCGCCACAAGTACTTCGAGACCGTCAGCCACACGTTTCTCTCGTCGATCGATGCCTTGCGCCGCGGCTTCGACGTCGTGCTCCTCTGCAATGCCGCGAACGCCTTCGTCATCCCACTGCTGCGAGCGGCAAGAATCCCCGTCGCCATCAACGTCGACGGTATCGAGCGCCGCCGCCGCAAGTGGAACCTCCTCGGGCGCGCCGTCTACACGATCGGCGAGACCTTCTCGGCCACGTTCGCCAGCGCCGTCGTCGCGGACGCCGAGGTCATCGCCGACTACTACCGCGCGCACCACGGCGTCGAGCCGGTCACCATCCCGTACGGCTCGGAGTTCCCGCCGGAAGACGACTCCGGCGTGCTGGCACGGCTCGGCCTCCAGCCCCGCGGCTACATTCTTTATGTGTCACGGTTCGAGCCGGAGAACAATCCGCTGGAGGTGGTCGAGGCGTATGAGCGGGCAAGGGTCGACGTCCCGATTGTGCTTTTGGGCGACGCCCTGTACGCGCACGACCTCAAGACGGAACTTCTCAAGCATCAAGATCCGAAAATCCTCTTCCCCGGCGCCCTCTACGGCGCCGACTACCGGACCCTGCAGCGCAACGCTCTCCTCTACATCCAGGCCACCGAGGTGGGGGGGACGCACCCGGCGCTCATCGAGGCCATGGGGTCGGGGGGCGCTGTGCTCGCGCTCGACACGCCGGAGAACCGGGAAGTCGGGGGCGACGCCGTCGGTTACTTCCGGCTCCGGCCGGAGTCTCTCTCAGGCATACTTTACGAATGGCTGGCGGGCGCCGGCCGGCGCGAAGCCTTGCGGGAGAGGGCTCGGCGTCGCGCCGCGGAGAGGTACGGGTGGGAAACGGTCACGGACAGGTACCAGCAACTTTTCGTAAAAATCGTCTAGACGGAGTCTGCGGCAGCTCCGTAGAACGACCGGATTTGCCCGTTTTGAAGGCATCTGAATGCTGAGACAGAAGGCAACGCTCATTGCGCGGATCGTCTATTTCGTCGATCTCGCGCTCACAACGGTCGCCTTCTTTTCCGCTTTTTACCTCCGCAACCTGATCTTCCCCCTCCTCGACCCCGGCCGCTTCCCGACCGGCCTCTACCCCCTACGCGAATACCTCAAAGTCTTTCCGATCGTCCTCATCATCTGGTCGGTCCTCCTCTTCACCTACCACAGCTACCACAGCCACCGGACCATCCCGGTCTCGCGCGAGGCGTTGACGATCCTGCGCGTCGTCGTGGTCGGCAACGTTATCCTGGCCACGCTCGCGTACCTCATCCCGCTGCGCCAGCTCTCCCGCGCCTGGTTCATCCTCTTCGGCCTCTTTTCCGCGCTCTTTCTCGTCGTCGAGAAGATTGCCGTGCGCGTGATCGCGCGCTACGTCCGCGCGAAGGGCCTCAACTACCGGACCATCCTCATCGTCGGCACCGGCCGCCGCGCCATCGAAGTGGCCCGCACGATCGAAGGCCACAAGTACTGGGGCTACAAGATCCTCGGCTTTGTCTCCGACGGGCACCGCCTCTCCAACGGGTGGGCGCGCTACCGGGTCTTCGGCACCGTGCCGGAGCTGCGCGCGCTGCTGGAGAAAGGGCTGTCAGTCGCCGAGCCGATCGACGAGATCGTCTTCGCGGTCACGCGCAAGAAGCTCGACGAGATGAAGCAGATCTTTCTCTACTGCGAGGAGCTCGGCATCCGCGCCCGCGTGGCCATGAACTTCTTCCAGAACCGCGTCGCGCGCATCGAGATCGAGGAGCTCGAAGGGATCCCGTTCCTGACCTTCACCACCACGCCGTCGAACGAGACCCAGCTCGCCTTCAAGCGCCTCCTCGACATCGCCGTCTCCTCGCTCCTCCTCGTGCTCGCCGCGCCCGTCATCCTCATCTCCGCGCTCTGTATCAAGCTGACGTCGCCCGGCTCGGTCCTCTTCAAGCAGAAACGCGTGGGCCTCAACGGCCGCAGTTTCATGCTCTACAAGTTCCGGACGATGATCGCCGACGCGCACGAGCGCCGCGGCGAGGTCGATCACCTCAATGAGATGAACGGCCCGGTGTTCAAGGCCAAGGGCGACCCGCGTGTCACCCCGATCGGCCGCGTCCTCCGCAAGTTCTCGCTCGATGAGCTGCCGCAGCTCTGGAACGTGCTGAAGGGCGACATGAGCCTCGTCGGCCCGCGGCCCCCCATCCCCGAGGAGGTGGCGTCGTACCACCGGTGGCACCGCCGGCGGCTGTCGATGAAGCCGGGCCTCACGTGTCTATGGCAGATCAGCGGACGGAACGAGATCGACTTCGACCGCTGGATGCAGCTGGACCTGCAGTACATCGACAACTGGTCGCCGACGCTCGACTTCAAGATTCTGCTGCGGACGATCCCGGCGGTCCTCTCCGGACGCGGCGCGTCTTAATAAAATCCGTTACGTTGCTGGTGTCGGTATGCTATAAACGCATACTCATGAAGGCTATCCCCTGGCTTCTCGCCTTCATGGCCTCGGCGGCCTTGGCTGGGACCACCCGCGCCGTCCGCCCCGGCATCCTCATCCCGCCCAGCGCCGTCGACAAAGACTCCAGCTGCGACATCGGCACCTATCCGGCCGCCACGCTGCTCCTGCCGTACTTCGAGGTCGAGGCGAAGAAGCACGTCAACGACGCCGGCAACACGATCTTCTCCGTCGTCAACACCTCGCGCCAGCCGCAGATCGCCCGCGTCACGCTCTGGACGGACTATGGCTACCCGGCGCTCTGGTTCAACGTCTTCCTGACCGGCTACGACGTCGCTTCGATCTCGCTCTACGACGTGGTCGCCAACGGCGTCCTGCCGCAGACGTCGAGCAGCGCGCAGGTCGGGGCGCGCTCGCGGCCGAACGACGCCAATCCGAACATCACGTCGATCGACGAGTGCAAGTCGCTGGGCGGCCCGCTGCCGCAGGCGACGATCGACTCCGTCGTGGCCCTCCTCACCGCCGGCACTGCGGAAGGCGAGTGCCACTACGGCGGCAACCATCCGATGGCCGTCGGCTACGTGACCGTCGACGTCGTCAACAGCTGCTCGAAAGTCTCGCCGCTCGATCCCGACTACTACGCGAAGACGCTCCTCTTCGACAACGTCCTCACCGGCGACTACGAGCGCGTCATGCCCGACAAGGCCGTCGGCAACTACGCCGGCGGCAATCCGCTCGTGCACATCCGCGCCATCCCCGAGGGAGGGCCGGCGGGGAGCGTCTCCACCGGGCTGCCGTACACGTTCTACGACCGCTTCACCCCGAAGGCGGCGCGGCGCATCGACCGGCGGCAGCCGCTGCCGTCGACGTTCGCGGCGCGCTTCATCGAAGGCGGCACCGCGGCGTTCCACACCGAGTACACGATGTGGCGCGAGGCCGCGACTTCGGCGGCGAGCGGCTGCGCCGTCGCCGCGAACGCCAGCGTGCCGTACGTCTCCATCGTCCGCTTCGACGAGTACGAGAATCCCACCGTCGGCTCCTCCTCCGGCAACCGCGCGTTCCCCGTCGCGGCCGCGGCGGCGACGACGTCGAGCGCCTTCCCGCCGCGCGTCGGCGCGAGCGTCTCGGGCTGGATGTTTCTGGAGCTCGACAACCGCGCCGGCGTGAGCGCGTCGAGCCCGTTCTCCGTGGCCCGGCCGAGCCAGAACTGGATCGTGATCAAGATGCAGGCCGAGGGGCGGTACGGCGTCGAGTACGACGCCACGTCGATCGGCAATGGATGCACAAATCCGATTGCGGGTGGCGGGGTGGTGAAATGAAGTGCATCGCTGCCGCGCTGCTCTTCGTCGCCGCCACGGTCTCCGCCGCCGTCCCGCGCACCATCGCCACCGCCAACGCCGCCAGCTGCGACATCGGCACGTACGCCGCCGCCACGCTGCTGTTGCCGTACTTCGAAGTCGAGTACGACCAGCCGCAGAGCGAGGCGCTGAACACGGTCTTCACCGTCATCAACACCTCCAACGCGCCGCAGATCGTCCGCGTCACCATCTGGACGGACTGGGGCTTCCCGGCCGACTACTTCTCGATGTACCTGACCGGTTACGACGCGCACACGATCTCGATGTACGACATCCTCGCGCGCATGAACTTCCCGGCCACGTCGTCGGCGAACCAGGTCGGCTCGAGCTCGCAGTCGTCGAACCGGAACTTCTACGAAGAGGCGAGCAGCTGGTGCCTTCACGCCGGCGGCCCGCTCACGCCCGAGCGCGCGCGGCGCCTCCAGCAGATGCTTACCACCGGCCAGCGCGGCGACGCCAGCTGCCCCGTCGGCGGCAAGCACCCGCACGCCGCCGGCTACGTGACGGTCGACGTCGTCAACAGCTGCTCCGGTGACTCCATGTTGCACGACGAGTACTGGAAGGAAGTCATCCTCTACGACAACGTCCTGACCGGCGACTACGAGCGCATCAACCCGAAGGCGACGACCGGCAACTACGCCGGCGGCAATCCGCTCGTGCACATCCGGGCCGTGCCCGAGGGGGGCGTGGCCGGGACGAGCGTCGCCTCGCCGCTGCCGTACACCTTCTACGACCGCTACACGCCGCGCGACGCGCGGCACCTCGACCGCCGCCAGCCGCTCCCCGCCGTCTTCGCCGCGCGCTACATCAACGGAGGGCGCGACTCGTTCCAGACGAACTTCGTGGTGTGGCGCGAGGGCGTCGTCGACCGCGAGACCGACGAGTGCGACTACGCGAAGAACGCCGCGCTGGTGCTCTTCACGCCGATGGTGGTGCGCTTCGACGAGCACGAGAACTCCGCCATCGCCACCGGCTGCGACGAGAACGGCTGCAGCTATCCGCCCACGGGCGTGGCCACGCTGATCAGCGCCGCCTCGCCGGTCTTCCCTCCCGCGACCTCGGGCGACGTGGCCGGCTGGATCTGGATGAACCTCGACAACGGCGCCGGCACCGGCAAGGCGGGATCGCCGTACTCGACGCGCCGCCCGAGCCAGAACTGGGTGATCGTGCAGATGTACGCCGAGGGGCGGTACGCCGTGGACTTCGACGCCACGTCGGTCGTGAATGGCTGCACCGTCGCGCCGCCGACGGAACCGTAGGGCGCACAGCGTGCGCCCATGCTAGTCTCGCGGAGATGCGTCGCGCCCTGACGCTCGCCGCCTTCCTCGCGATCGTCGCCGCCAGCATCAAGCCGATGCCGCTCTTCGTGCCGTTCTACGGCCGCGCCAGGCTCGAGCCGCTGTTCAAACGATACGACCCGCCGCAGTGGAGGGAGTACCTGCCGTTCCTCGACGGCGTGCGCGCGCACACGCGCGGCGGCGAGACGGTGGCGGTGCTCGTGCCGACGCCGCGCTGGGACCCCGGCTACGCCTACGCGTACTACCGCGCCAGCTACGTTCTCGCCGGGCGCGAGGTGCTGCCGCTCATGGATCCCGAGGGCCGCGCGCATCTGGAGAATCTCCTCGGCGCCGAGCTCGTGGCGGTGTGGAACGCGCCGCCGCCGCGCACGCACCAGAAGCTCGTCTGGAGCGGCCACGGCGGCGTGCTGTTGAGGCGTTGATGGCCGCGGCGCTGATCACGGTTCTCAGCCTGACGGTGCTCGGCATCCCCTTCGTTCTCGCTGTCGATCGCGACGCGCCGCCGCTGCGCCTCCTCGGCCTTGCGGTTCTCTACGGCACCGGCGCAATCTACTTCGCGCTGCTGGCGCTCAGCGTGCTGCACGTAAAGTGGACGTTGTTGAGCGTGACGATCGCAGTGCTGCTCATCGTCTCGCCATTCCTTCGCTCACTCAGCACCCAGCACTCAGCACTCAGCACCCGCCTCCATGTCGTCGACATCCTCGCGCTAATCACCCCCATCGCCTTCTCCATCTACGCCACTATGGTCGCGATCTGGCAGTGGGACTTCTGGGCCATCTGGGGCCTCAAGGCGCGCGTCTTCCTCGAGCGCGGCGGCATCGACTGGCGCTTCCTCGAGAGCCGCTGGAACCTCTTCACTCATCCCGACTACCCGCTGCTCGTCCCGTTCGCGTACGACTTCGCCGCGCTCGTGAACGGCGGCTGGAGCGACCGCTGGCTCGGCGTGCTCTTCGTCGCGTGGGCGGTGGCCTTCCTCCTCGTCGCGCGAGAGCTCGCCGGGCGCGAGGTCTCGCCGCTCGCCGCGGCGCTCGTCGGCGTGGTCATGTCGTCGGCCGGCATCTCCATATTCGTCGGCTTGGCCGAGGGAGCGCTCATCGCGTACCTCGGCGCGGGCGTACTCTTCGTCCGCCGCGCCTTGCTCTTCGACGACGCCGCCGCGTGGCGTCACGGCGCCATCCTCCTCGGCCTCGCTGCCTGCACGAAAAACGAAGGGGTGGCCATGATCGCCAGCGTGGCCATCGCCATCTCGATCGTCGACGCGCGCCGCGTCGTGCGCCTCTGGCCGGCAGCGGCCATCGCCCTGCCGTGGCTCGTCCTGCGCGCGCTGCACCGGCTGCCGAGCGACGTCGTCAGCGGCTCGCTCGTCGAGCGCGTCGCGGCCCACGCCTCCGAGGCGGGGACGATCTTCAAGCTCCTGGTGAGGTCGTCCTATCAGCCGTGGCTGTGGGCGGCGATGCTCTTCGGCTTCCTGGTCGTGCCGATGGCGTCGCGCGAGCGCTTCGTGCTGCTCGCCACGCTGTTCCAGCTCCTCGTCTACATCGCCGTCTACTTCGCCACGCCGCACGACGTGGCCTGGCACATCCGCACGTCGTGGACGCGCCTCACGCTGCAAGTCGCGCCGCCGCTGGCGTTCGCCGTCATGATTGAATTAGCGCGCCATGCCGAAGCTCGATCCGAACAGCAATGAATTCCGCGAGGCGGGGCATCGCCTCATCGACTGGGTCGCCGACTACCTCGACAACGTCGACCGCCACGACGTCCTCGCGCGCGTGCAGCCGGGCGACGTCGAGCGCTCGCTGCCGCCGTCGCCGCGCGGCGACGGCCGTCCGTACGCCGACCTGATCGCCGACTTCGAGTCGAAGATCCTCCCCGGCATCACGCACTGGAATCACCCGGCGTTCTTCGCCTACTTCTCCATCACCGGATCGCAGGCCGGCATCCTCGCGGAGCTGTTGACCGCCGCGATCAACGCCAACGGCATGCTCTGGAAGACGTCGCCGTCGCTGACGGAGCTCGAGACCGTCACGCTGCGCTGGCTGCGCGAGGCCTTGGGCCTTCCGGACAATCTCTTCGGCATCATCAACGACACCGCGTCGATCAACTCCTTCCTCGCGCTCGCCGCCGCGCGCGAGGCCTTGGGCCTCGACATCCGCAGTGAAGGGATGACCGGCCGCAACCTCCCGCCGCTGCGCGTCTACTGCTCCGAGCACGCCCACTCCTCGATCGAGAAGGGCGCGCTCGCCCTCGGATTCGGCAAGAGCGGCGTCGTACCGATCGAGAGCGACGACGCGTTGCGCATGCGCCCCGAGGCGCTCGAGGCCGCGGTGGCGCGCGACCGTGCCGCCGGCGCGCTGCCGTGCTGCGTCGTGGCCACGACCGGCACGACGTCGACCGGCTCCGTCGACCCGGTGCCGGCCATCGCGCAGATCGCGCGGCGCGAAAAGATGTGGCTCCACGTCGACAGCGCCTACGCCGGCTCCGCCACGATCGTGCCGGAGCTCCGCTTCCTCTGGGACGGCGTCGAGCACGCCGACTCCATCGTCGTGAATCCGCACAAGTGGCTCTTCACGCCGATCGACTGCAGCGTCCTCTACACCAAACACCCCGAGGTGCTGCGCGAGACGTTCTCGCTCATCCCGGAGTACCTGAAGACGACCGACAGCGCCGAAGTGAACTACATGGACTACGGCCTGCAGCTCGGCCGGCGCTTCCGCGCGCTGAAGCTGTGGATGGTCATGGAGCACTACGGCCTCGATCGGATGCGCGGCGTGATCCGCGATCACGTCGCGTACGCGAAGCGCCTCGCGGACGAGCTGCAGAAGCGCGACGACGTCGAGCTCATCGCGCCGCAGATGTTCAGCGTCGTCGTCTTCCGCAAGGTCGTCCGCGGCGACGACGCGGCCTCGGAGCGCGCCACGATGGAGGCGATGGAGCGGATGAACGCCTCGGGACGCCTCTTCGTCTCGCACACGCGGCTGCGCGGGAAGCTCGGCATCCGCGTGGCCATCGGCAACGGCGCCACGGAGTGGCAGCACGTGGCGCGCGTGCTGGAGCACCTGTGATCGCGATCTCCGTGGCCACGGCGGACGACCTGCCGTGGATCGCGGAGCTGGAGCTGCGCCACTACGGCCCGATGCGCGCGGTGGCCGCAGAGCGTCTTGCCGAGTGGCACGACGCAAACCCGAACGGGTTCTTGATCGTGCGCGAGCACGACGCGCACGTCACGGTCCTGCCGCTCAAGCCGCCGATGCTCCGCGCGCTCATGGACGGCTCGAAGAGCGAGAACGACATCCGCGCCGCGGACATCTTCACGCCCGCCGACCGCAAGAGCGTGCGCGCGCTCTACATCGAGAGTGTGATCGCCGAGGGGATCGAAGTCCTCGGCGCGCTGGTGCTGACGTTCAACCGCCATGTCATGCGCCTCGCCGAGCCGGAGCAGATGGAGGAGATCGTGGTCTGCCCCTCGACCCGCGCCGGCGACCTCCTCGTCGCCAACCTCGGGTTCGAGCGCTCCGCGAGCTCGCCGTACTTCGTCGCCAAGTACGAAGAGCTCGTCCGCCGCACGACGCAGCTCAGGAGCCGCCTCGGCGCGCAGCGGCAGCTAAACTCATCGCGATGACTCGCTGCCGCGCCGCGCTCGCCGCGCTCCTTTGCCTCTTCGCGTGCGCGCGCCGCGAGCCCGCGCGCGCGACCTACGGCGACGCGCCGGTGATCGTGATCTCCATCGACACGCTGCGCGCCGACCACCTGCCGGCCTACGGCTACCGCGGCGTGGCCACACCCGGCATCGACGCGCTGCGCCGCGACGCCATCCTCTTCGAGAACGCCTACTCGCACGTGCCGCTCACGCTGCCGTCGCACGTCTCCATCCTCACCGGCGAGCTACCGCCGCAGCACGGCGTGCGCAACAACATCGGCTACCGCTTCGACGCGCAGCACCACGAGACGATCGCGGCGCTGCTGCGCCAGCGCGGCTACGCCGCGGGGGCGGCGGTGTCGGCGTACGTGCTGCGCGGCGGCACGGGGCTCAAGGACGCGTTCGACTTCTACGACGACGCCGTCGAGGCCAAGCCCGACCAGCCGCAGGCGGACGTGCGCCGCGCCGGCGGCGCAACCGAGGCGGCGGCGGAGCGGTGGATCGACGGTCACGCACAGCGGCCGTTCTTTTTTCTCCTGCACCTGTACGAGCCGCACGCGCCGTATGCGTCGTACGACGGGCAGATCGCCGCGGCCGACGTCATCGTCGGGCATTTCGTCGACTTCCTGAAGAAGAAGGGGATCTACGACCGCGCGCTCGTGATCCTGCTGTCGGATCACGGCGAAGGGCTCAACGATCACGGCGAGGCGGAGCACGGGATCTTCCTCTATCGCGAGGCGCTGCACGTGCCGCTGCTGCTCAAGCTTCCTCGGAATGAGCGCGCCGGACAAACCGTGCACAAGCCGGCGGCGCTGATCGACGTCTTCCCGACGATCGCCGCCCTCACCGGCACGTCCGCGCCGGCGCGCGATGGCCGGGTGCTGCCCGACATCGACGGCGGCCCGCCCCGCAGCCTCTACGCCGAGACGCTCTACCCGCGCATTCACCTCGGGTGGAGCGAGCTGCGCTCGCTCATCGACGACGAGCATCACTTCATCCGTGCGCCGCGCTCCGAGCTCTACGACGTGCGGCGCGACCCGCGCGAGCAGACGAACCTCGCCGACTCGCAGCGCCCGGTCGTCGTGCGCATGCGCGCCGGCCTCGACGCCTACGGCGCCGCCGTGCAGGCGCCGGCGCACGTCGACGCCGAGGAGGCGAAGAAGCTCGCGGCGCTCGGCTATCTCTCCTCGCCCGCGGGGGCGGGCGGCGGTCCTCTGCCCGATCCAAAGGACGAGATCGCGCAGCTCGCGGTGATGAGCCGCGCCGCGCAGCGAGCGCGCGACGGCGATCTCCACGGTGCGGTCGCCGACTACCGCGCCGTCGTCGCGCATAATCCGAAGTTCACGGAGGCGTGGAACGCGCTCGGCGCAACGCTGGAGCGCAAAGGGGAGCTCGACGCCGCGGCCGACGCCTATCGCAGCGCTCTCGCCGCCACGCCCGAGCTTGCAGGCGAGCTGGGCTTACGCCTCGGCACGGTGCTGATGCGCATGGGGAAGTTCGACGACGCGCAGCGCCACGCCGCGCTCGCCGAGAGCACGAACCGCGCGGCGGCGAAGCTCCTCGAAGCGAAGATTGCCATGGCCCGCAACGATTACGCGGCGGCGACCGACGCGGCGCAGATCGCCGGCGCCGACAAGACGACGGAGCCCGCGGCCGTCGTCCTTCTGGCATGGATCGCGGCGCGGCAGGGACGATTGCAGGAGGCGCAGTCGCTCGTGAATGCCGTCGACGTGATGCGCGCCGAGCGCAACCTCGGCGCCGTCGAGCAGCTGGAGCTCGTGCGCGGCGACGTCCTGGCGCGGGACAATCTCTACAACGACGCCGTCGCCGCGTTCGAGCGCGAGATCCGGCTCTTCCCCTCCGACCTGCAGGCCTACGCGGAGCTCGCCCTGCTGCACGCCGCGGCGGGGAAACGCGAGCGCGCTAGCGAAGTGCTCGCGCGGCTGACGAAGGCGAATCCGACTCCGCGGGCGCGCGAGCTCGCCGCGAAGACGGCGCAGCTCATCGCGCAGGGGCCGAAGTAGACGTCCGTGAGACGGCCATCGCGCCCTATGAAACGGCCATCGTGGGCCGTGAAAAGCTCATCGTGAGGCCGTGAAAAGCTCAGCGTGAGGCGTGAAAAGCTCAGCGTGAGGCGTGAAAAGCTCATCGTGTGCCCCTGAAAAACTCAGCGTGAGGCGTGAAAAACTCAGCGTGAGCCGTGAAAAGCTCGGCGTGCGCCGTGAGATTGTCGGCGCCTGCCGTGAGATTGTCGGCGTGCGCCGTGAGATTGTCGGTGTGTGTCGTGAGATTGTCGGCGTGCGCCGTGAGATTGTCGGCGCGTGTCGTGAGTTTGTCGGCGCGCGCCGTGAGATTGTCGGCGCGCGTCGTGAGATTGTCGGCGGCTAAAACAAAACGCCCCGGCCTCGCGGCCGGGGCGTCGTGTACGGCTGAGAAACGTACTGCTTAGAAACGAACTCCGACGGCGAAGCGGTAGGTGCGCGGCGTCTGGTACGAGTTCGGGCCGGTGGCCTGGCCGAACTGCGGACCTTTCTGCCAGTTCGCGCCCATCGCGGTGCAGTCCGCCGCGGCGGCGCCCTGCGGGCACTCGATCGGCGTCTGCGTGAACGGGTTGAACGGCGTGAGGCCGTTGGTCGCCGAGGTACGGCGCGTCACGACCGTCGTATTCGGCGTGACCACCGCGCTGCGGTGGAAGATGTTGAGCACGTCACCCTTCGCGAACAGCGCCACGCGCGAGACCGGGAGCTCCCAATTCAGCGACATGTCGGTGCTCTGAAGAGCCGCGGTCTGGAACGCGCCGCGAGCGCTGAAGAAGTAATTCTGCGACGTGCTGAGCTGCGACAGCGTGTAGCCGGGATTGCCGGGGCAGGTGTTCGTGCCCGTGCAGGGCGCGCCCGCATAACGGAACCCGGAATTGCGCCCCGACGGATCGATCGTGCCGACCGCGGAGTACGGCGTGCCGGAGCTGTACGAGTGCAGCGCCGTGATGTTGAACTTGCCGAGGAAGGCCGGGGTCGGAAGGTCGTAGCCTGCCCAGAGGCGCAGGCGGTGACGGACGTCCGTGGTCAGACGGCCGTACGGAACGCGCTGCGCGTAATTGAGGAACTCCGGATAGAAGCTGTTTACCGCCACCGACACGGGGCCGGAGCCGGCGGTCTCGGTCTCCGTCGTTCCCTCGTTGTGGGCGAAGGTGTAGGCCGTGCCGAGCTGGAAGTGCCGCGGATTCCACGCTCCCTGGAACTGGATGGCGCGGTAGTTCCGCTTCAGATCCGAATCGTTGATGACCGTGGCCAGGTCGCCCTTGTTGCCGAACGGATCGGTGTAGGTGCCGGTGCCGAGGTTGAGCAGGCTGCCGTAGAAATCCTTGAACGTGCGGTGAATGTAGTCGGCCCTGAAGTAGGCGTTCGAGGTCACCTGATGGCCGTAGCCGACCGACCACTCGTCGGCGTGCGGCGAGACGAGCTTGCCCCGCAACTGCGTCGAGAAGCCGGGCAGCGACGTGGCCACGACGAGGCTCGGGTCCTTGAGCGCCGCTTCCGGCCCGCCGACGGTGTTGAAGAACCAGTTCTGGATGATGGCCAGCGCCGCGTACTTGTCGGTGAGCGTCGTTCCGGTGTTGACCGCCGGTCCCCGGTACGCGAACTCGATGTAGGCCGGCTGGCCGACGCTGGCGAACGACTCGCCGATGTTCTCGGCCAGCGCGCCGACGTAGCGCGCGAACGAGACGTTCACCTTCTGGTGGCCGTTGCCCCTGATGTCATAGGCCGCGGCCAGGCGCGGGCTGAAGGCGCTGTCGTCCGAGACGACGTGGCCGTTGCCGTCCTTGGCGTTGTTCTTGTCGTAGCGGACGCCGAGGGTGAACGACCACTTCGAGCTGAGGTCCCACTTGTCGTTGACGTAGAACGAATTCGTCTTGAAGTGGCCGAAGTTGGCGGCGTCGAAGATCGGCGTCCAGACCAGCTCCGAGTTCGAGTTCAAGACCGGATAGACGTCGGTGCCGACGATCTTCGAAGCGTTGAACGGCAGGACGCGGTAGTTGCTGCCCGACTGGAAGTTGTTCGCGTACCGCATCTGGTCGAAGCTCTCGAATCCGGTGGCCAGCGTGTGCGTTCCGGTGGCGGAGCTGCCGAGGAAGTACGACAGCTTGGCGTTGTACGACTTGTTGTTGCGCTGCTCGGTGTCGCACACGCCGCAGAACGTCGCCGACGCGTAGCGGATCGTGCGCACCGTGTCGCGGATCAGCGTGCCGTGCACGAAGTCGGTGAACGGCGAGCCGGAGTTCTTGAACGCGAAGTACTTCTTCGTCCACGACCCTTCGAGCAGAAGGTTCGTGGCGAACTGTCCGTTGTAGAACACCGACTTGATCGAGTTCGGCAGATCGCGGCTCGGGACGAGGCTCTCCAGGTCCGCGCTCTGATTGTTGAAGTTGTTATTCGCCTCGGTGTTCGTGATGTCGAGGTAATCGACGACGAGCGAATGCCTGGGGTTGATCTGGCCGGTCAGCTTTCCTTCCCAGCGCTTTTCGTTGAAGGCGTTCGCGTAGCCGATGTTCGTGAGCTGCGTAAAGCTCTGGGTCGAGGTCTTGGCCTTGCGGCCCGAGCCGAAGAACCAGAGCCGGTCCTTCATGAAGTAGCCGCCGAGCGTTCCTTCGTGGATCTGGCTCGTCGTATTGACGTGATCGGCCTCCGTCGGCCACGCCGTCTTGGAGACCCATTTCGGGTTCGTGAAGCCGTCGCGGTAACTGCCGGAGAACTCGTTGCCGCCCGACTTGGTGATCGTGTTGACGACGCCGCCGGTGAAACGGCCGTACTCCGCCGAGACCGAGCCGGAGACGATCGTCGTCTCCTGAATGGCGTCCTCAATGAAGAGGTTGTGCGGTTGACCGCGCACGTTCTCGCTAACCGTCACGCCGTTGACGAGATAGAGGTTGTCGAACGACGGCGCGCCGGAGATGGAGAAACCGCCGACGCCCGGCGACACGCCGGGTGCGAGCGAGACCGCCGCGGTGATGGTGCGACCCGCGGGAAGCTCGTTGAGGAGCTTCTGCGGAACGTTCGCCGCCACCTGCGTGGTCTCCAGGACCGCGGGCGCCGACGCCGTGACCGTGATCGCCTCGCTGACGTTGGCGACCTTCATGTCCGCGTCCGCGCGGCCCGTCTGGGACAGACCGATCGTCACTGACCTCTTGATCGGTTTCATCCCTTCGAGCGCGAACTCGACCGAATACGTCCCCGGCGGGATGTTGGCGAAGTTGTATTCGCCGGTCTCGGCCGTGACGGTGGTGCGGGTGCCCTGCATCTGCGGCGACGAGATCGTCACTGTGACGCCCGGCAGCGGCTTGCCGTCGCTCGTCACATTGCCGTTCAGGCTAACCGTGATCTGCGCAAACGCCGGGACAGCGGCGATGAGCAGAAGGGCGAGTACCGAGAGTACTGTCCTTTTGGCCATGGTTCCTCCTTAAATTGTCTACAGTTGGACGCCGAAAGTTTACAGATTGTAATGCACGTCCGTGACCGGGTGAGCAATGAATAAGGCTCCGCCTTTTCAGTGATTTACGGTGCGTTGGGAGGCCGATTCTCCAAGAAACCGGAAAATGGCTACGGATTGTTGGATGTATGGTAGCCCACGAGCCGGATCAACGCCTCTCCGAACGCCTCCAGCTTGGCGTCGCCGATGCCGTAGATCTCCCGTAATTCCGTAAGGGTGCCGGGCTGCACGCGCGCTACTTCGCGCAGCGTGCGGTCGCCGAAGATGACGTACGGCGGCACGCCGCGCTCCTCCGCCTCCGTGCGGCGCCACTTGCGCAGCGACTCGAAGAGGCCGGCGTCGTACGCGCCGTCGTCGAACGCGGCGCGCGCGCGCCGCTCCTTCTTCGCCTTCACGCCGACGACCGGCTGCCGCAGCCGGATCTCCGCCTCGCCGCGCAGCAGTTGCCGCGATCGCTGCGTCAGGCGCAGCACCGGGTACCTGTCGTCGTCCTGATCGAGGTAGCCCTGGGCGACGAGCTGGAAGATCCAGTCGCGCACTTCGTTGCGCGTGTGGCCCTTGAGCAATCCGTACGTCGATAACCGGTCGTGCCCGCGCGCGCGCACCTTGTCGTTGCTCTCCCCGCGCAGGACGCTGATGACGTGGCCGACGCCGAAGCTCTGGTTGACGCGCACGACGCACGACACGATTTTCTGCGCCACGATGAGCGCCTCCGGCACGTCCTCGGTTTCGCCGAGACAGAGGTCGCAGGCGTTGCAGGACTCGCTCGCGTAGCGTTGCCCGAAGTACTCCACCAGCGCCCGGTGCCGGCACGTCGTCCCCGAGCAGTAGCGGTCGATGTCCGTCAGATGCCGCATCGCCGACTCCACGTACTTCGGGTCGGGCGCCGCGTCGTCGCTCCCTTTCTCAATCATCGAGCGCCACAGCACCACGTCGGCGCCGGAGTAGAGCAGCGTGCACTCCGCCTCGAGGCCGTCGCGCCCGGCGCGGCCGCTCTCCTGCTGATAGTGCTCGATCGACTTCGGCATGGCCATGTGCAGGACGAAGCGGACGTTGGAGCGGTCGATGCCCATGCCGAAAGCGACGGTGGCCACGACGAGGTCGCAGCGCTCCGACGCGAACGCGTCCTGCGCGCGCCGCCGCTCCTCCTGCGAGAGGCCGGCGTGATAGGCGACGGCGTCGATCCCTTTCTTCTGCAGCTTCGCCGCGAGCTCGTCGACGTCGCGCCGGCGCGTGCAGTAGATGATCCCGGCCTCGCCTTTGTGCCGCTCGATGACGGTGAGGACCTGGCTCCACTCGTCCTGCCGCGGCAGGACGCGATAGGTGAGGTTGGGGCGGTCGAAGTCGCCGACGAGGACGAGCGGCTCGCGCAGCGTCAGCTGCTCGGCGATGTCGCGCCGCACCTGCTGCGTCGCCGTGGCCGTGTAGGCGTGGATCGAGACGTTCGGAAAGTCGTCGCGCAGCGAGCGCAGTTGCCGGTATTCCGGGCGGAAGTCGTGGCCCCAATGGCTGATGCAGTGCGCCTCGTCGATGGCGAACGCGCCGACCTTCGCGTCGCGCAGGAGGGCGCGGAACGACGGCATGGCCAGCCGTTCCGGCGAGACGAAGAGGAGCTTGATCTCCCCGTCGAGGAGATCGCGCTCGAGCACGCGGTGGTCGAACGACGACTGCGAGCTGTTGAGCTGCGCCGCCGCCACGCCGCTCGTCGTCAGCCCGTCGACCTGGTCCTTCATGAGCGAGATGAGCGGCGAGACGACGACGGTCACGCCGTCGTGCAGCAGCGCCGGCACCTGGTAGCAGAGCGATTTGCCGCCGCCGGTGGGGAGGACGACGAGGGAGTCGCGTCGCTGCAGCACCGCCGTCATCGCTTCTTCCTGCAGCGGCCGGAAGGAGTCGTAGCCCCAATGCCGCGAGATGGCCTCTAAAAGTGCCTGCCGCACCGCGAAATTGTGTTATCTCTTTGCCCGATTGACAACGATTCCCGTCGCGGCGCCGCACGTGCGCGCCATCCACGCCGTCGACGATCTCCTGACGCGCCTCCACATCGATCACCTTTTCGCCGGCAACGTCGCGCGCGCGGCCTGGCTCGGCGGCGACGCCGGCGGCGGCTCGGTCGACGTGATCGCGCTGCTCAAGCCGGAACAGAAGAATCAGGTGGCGATGATGGCCAACAACCGCGGCTTCCGCGTCGACCGCGAGGAAGTGGAGCGCTGCGAAGAGCTCGACCTCATCCCGCTGGCCTTCGACGGCGTGCGCGTGCACGTGCTCGTGGCCAGCAACGCACTCTACGGCTCGATGTTCGCGGGCGCGCGCGAAGTGGACGTCGAGGGCGTGGCGATCAAAGTGCCCTCACCCGAGGATGCTGCGCTGCTGCTCGCGCTCGCGGAGGATGAGGTGGGGGTGCGGGCCATGACGTCGCGCGGGGACTTTGACCGCGCCGCCTACGACCGGAAACGATTCTCGATCGGCCTCGGCAGATGATCTGGATCGACCAGCAGTCTCCCCTCGACCTCGCGCTCGACCGCGTCGCGGCCAACCGCGTCGTCGCCGTCGACACCGAGGCCGACTCGCTGCATTCGTACTTCGACAAAGTCTGCTTGATCCAGATCTCCATCCCCGGCGAGGACTTCGTCGTCGACCCGCTGCGCAAGCTCGACCTGGCCCGCTTCGGCGACGTCCTGGCCAACCGCGACATCACCAAGATCCTCCACGGCGCCGACTACGACCTCCGCATCCTCAACCGCGACTTCGGCTTCACCCCCGCGAATCTCGTCGACACGATGATCTGCGCGCAACTCCTCGGGTACGAAGCGATCGGCCTGGCCGCGCTGCTGGAGCGGCACTTCGGTCTGCAGCTCGATAAGTCGCACCAGCGCGCCGACTGGGCCCAGCGCCCGCTGCCGCGCGACATGCTCGAGTACGCGTCGACCGACACGCGGCACCTCGTCGAGCTGGCCGAGAAGCTGCGCGCGGAGCTCGAGGCGCTGGGGCGGTGGGAGTGGGCGCTCGAGGAGTTCGCGCGGCTCGAGACGATACGCTGGACGGAGCGTGAGGAAGAGGAGCCGTTCCGGCGGCTCAAAGGCATCGGCGGTCTCGATCGGCGCTCGCTCGCCGTCGTGCGCGCGCTCTACGACTTCCGCGACCGCCTGGCCCGCACCGCCGACCGTCCGCCCTTCAAGATCTTCGGCAACGACGTCATCCTCGACGCCGCGAAGACGAAGCCGCAGAAGGACGCCGAGCTGCCGAAGATGAAGGCGCTGACGCCGGGGCACCGCCACCGCTTCGGCCGCGAGATCGTGCGCCTCGTGCGCGAGGCCATGGCCCTGCCGGAGGAGCAGTTGCCGGAGCGCGGGGAGTCGAAGCCGTGGCTGCGCGACAAGGAGCTCGACGCGCGCATCAATGCGCTCAAGAAGGTGCGCGACAAATACGCCGCGGAGCTGAAGATCGACGGCTCCGTCGTCGCGCCGCGGCACGTGCTGGCGGCGGTGGCGGCGCTGCGGCCCAAGAGCGTCGCGGAGCTCGATTCGATCCCAGCCATGCGCACTTGGCAGAAACGGCTGCTCGGGAATGAGCTTGTCTCTTCAAGTAAGTAAAAATATACTGCCAGCATGAAAGCGAAAACCGTTACCCGCTTCGTCCTGGCCGCGCTCACCGTTCTCGTCGTCTCGTCCTACAGCTCGCCGGTGCGGGCCCTCGGGGGCTCCGACGTCGTCTATTACTTCTACACCGGCTGCGACGCGAATCTCACGTACGTCGGCTACCGCGAGCTGACGTGCGACAGCCAAGTGCTCCGCAGCGGACAGCAGGGCGGCTGGTTCATGGAAATGTACGAAACGGACTGCGACACGAGCAACCAGATCCACACCACTTGGGAGTACTGCAGCGGCGCCTGGCGCGCTTCGAACCTCGGCGACTGCACCTGCTCGCACTGACCCGACCCAAAAGGAGGATGGGATGAAATTCAAAACCGTCGCCCGTCTTGCATTGTGTGCTCTCACGCTCGTCTTCGCCGCGTCGTACACCAAGCCGGCCCATGCACTGCCGGACCATGAATACGCCTCCTACTACTACGTCGGCTGCGGCGACCCGGCGACATCCGGCTGGCAGTGGTGGCCCTGTGCCGGCGGGTACTACTCCTCTGGCACGCTGAGCGGCGACTGGCTCGTGGAGACGTCGTTGTCCTGCGATCCCGAGAATGTCGACAGCACATACAACGTGTATGAGTGGTGCAACAACACCTGGGAGCCGCGCTCGACCCTCGGCGATTGCCACTGTTCGCACTGACCTGACCCCTCGGCGGCGCGCGATACAATGCGCGCCGCCATGGACCGCATCACCGATTACCGCGTGATCGTCGTCGGCTCCGGCCCGGCCGGATGCACCGCCGCGATCTATCTCTCCCGCGCCAACCTCGCTCCGCTCGTCCTCGAAGGGCTGCAGCCGGGCGGGCAGCTCACCATCACCACCGACGTTGAAAACTACCCCGGCTTCCCCGAAGGGATCCTCGGGCCGAAGCTCATGGACCTCATGCGCCAGCAGGCCGAGCGCTTCGGCGCCGTCTTCAAAATGGAGCAGGTCGAGAGCGTCAACCTCCGCACCCATCCGTTCGAGATCACCACCGACCAGCACATCTTCGAGTGTGACGCGCTGATCATCGCCGCCGGCGCCTCGGCCATGCAGCTCGGCCTTCCCTCGGAGAAAGAGCTCCAGGGTTTCGGCGTCTCCTACTGCGCGACCTGCGACGGATTCTTCTTCCGCGGCAAAGAGATCGCGGTCGTCGGCGGCGGCGACTCGGCGATGGAGGAGGCGACGTTCCTGACGAAGTTTGCCTCGAAAGTGACGATCATCCACCGCCGCGAGGCCTTGCGCGCGTCGAAGATCATGCAGGAGCGCGCGCTGTCGAATCCGAAAATTCAGTTCCGCTACAACAGCGCCGTCGACGAGGTCATCGGCACGAAAGAAGGCGGTATCACGTCGCTCAAGATCCGCAACCTGCAGACGAACGAGGTCGACGACTTTGGCACGCAGGGGCTCTTCGTCGCCATCGGCCACACGCCGAACACCGCCGTCTACAAAGGACAGATCGAGCTCGACGAGAAGGGCTACATCGTCCTGCCGCATCACCACTCCACCGTGACGAACATCCAGGGCGTCTTCGCCTGCGGCGACGCCGTCGACCACGTCTACCGCCAGGCCGTCACCGCGGCCGGTACCGGCTGCATGGCCGCGCTCGACTGCGAGCGCTGGCTGACGCACGAGCGCATCACCGAGCGATGGGACTTGCCGAAAGGCGAGGAGGAGCGGGTTGGCTGATGACACGATCCTCATCCTCGGCGGCGCCGGGATGGTGGGTCTGCAGGTCGCGCGCGAAGCGGCCCGTGAGCTGAGCCCGAAGAAGATCGTCATCGCCTCGCTGCGCGAGGAGGAAGTGCGCGAGGCCATCGCCTTCCTCACGCCGGAGATCGGCGCGGAGCGCCTGGTAGGGGAGTGGGGCGACATCTTCCACCCCGAGAAGTTCAAGAACCGCCGCCGCGCCGACATCGTCGCCGACCGCGACGCCTACGATGAGCTCTTTCGCGAAGTCTTCTCGCCGAAGGCCGACTACACGCAGTCGGCGCTCTATCAATTGATCGTGCGGCACGAGCCCGACGTCGTCGTCGACTGCATCAACACCGCCACGGGCATCAGCTACCAGGACGAGTTCAAGCTCGGCCTGGAGACATACGAGCTGCTGCGCAGCGTGGAGGATGGCGACGCCGAGCGGCTCCCGCATCTGCTTCACAAGACGCGCGAGCTCCTCATCGCCCAGGGCGTGCCGCAGATCGCCCGGCACATCCTCATCCTGCACCGCTCGCTCGAGAGCTCCTCCGTGCGCGTCTACGTGAAGGTCGGCACGACCGGCACCGGCGGCATGGGCATCAACATCCCGTACACGCACAGCGAGGACAAGCCGTCGATGCAGCTCCTGGCGAAGTCCGCCATCGGCTTCGCGCACACCGGTCTGCTGTTTCTCCTGGCGCGCACGCCGACGAGCTCGAACGTAAAGGAAGTGAAGCCGGGCGCGATGATCGGCTTCCGCCGCGTCGACAAGCGCCACATCGCCCTGCGCGGCGAGCCGTCGAAGGCCTTCCTCGTCGAGCCGCGCGACGAGACGCTCGGCGCGTCGCTGCAGTTGCGCGATCCGTCAAAGTACGGACGCTTCGAAGGCCGCGACGTGCCGCTGGAGATCATCGGCGCCGACACGGGGGAGAACGGCTTCTTCTCCATCGGCGAGTTCCAGGCCATCACGTATCCGCGGCAGATGGAGTACGTGACGCCGGAGGAGGTCGCGCGCACGGTCGTCCTCGAGATCCTCGGCGCCTCCACCGGGCGCGACGTGCTCTCCGCGATTGACGGCGCCATCACCGAGCCGAGCTACCGCGCCGGCGTGCTGCGCGATCACGCGATTCGCGCCATGCAGCGCCTGGAGAAGGAGGCGCTGAAGCGCGGCGCGGTGTTGCCGTCGATCGCCGTCGGCCACCTCGGGCCGCCGAAGCTCTCGAAGCTCCTCGCCGAGGCGTTTCTGATTCATGCGGCGGCGGGGACGGATGACATCGATGCCATCCGCGCCATCGACGCCGCCGAGATGCAACGCAAAGTCGAGGAGTACCTCGCCGCGCATCCGGAGATCGTCAGCGAGATCGTGACCATCGGCGTGCCGATGCTGCGCGAGCGCGGCGACGCACTCGTCCTCACGCGCGGCCCGCGCGTCAGCATCCCGCCGCTGCCGCCCGACGGCGCGGCCGTGCCGCTCGACCGCGACGCCGTCGAGCAGTACGCCGCCACCGGCTGGGTCGACCTGCGCGTGCAGAATTTCGAGCGCTGGCAGGAGCGCCTACGCGACGTGGCCACGCCCGACGTCGAGCGCTACGGCTCCGCCGCCCTCGACGTCAAAGGCTACCCCGCCCAACGCTTCGTCCCGGGAGACATCGTCGGCTGGCTCTTCACCAACGAGACGGACGAGCAAGGGATGGTCGGCCGCCGGCTGCTCTGAGCTCATGAACGCGTTCCACCCACGCCCCCGGGAGACGACCGGGAGCGCCTCCCGTCGGGGCGGGCTAGAACGCGTTCAGGATGTACTCGAGCGGGTTCACCGGATTGTTGTTCAGGCGCACCTCGTAATGGAGGTGTGGTCCGGTGGAGCGGCCGGTCGAGCCGACGTAGCCGATCACGTCGCCGCGCTTCACGTGCTGCCCGGGGCGGGCGGCGAAGCTGGAGAGGTGGCCGTAGCGCGTCGAGTAGCCGTAGCCGTGCGAGATATAGATCACGTTGCCGTAGCCGTTGGCCCACTCGGCCTTCACCACGATCCCGTCCGCGGGGGCGCGGACCGCCTGGCCGATCGCCGAGGAAATGTCGACGGCCGTGTGCGTGCCGTGCTCGCCCGTGAAGGGGTCGGAGCGGCCGCCGAAGCCGTCGGTCAGGATCCCGTGCACCGGGGCGATCGAGGGCGTCGAGGAGAGGAGCTCGGCCTGGGCCACGAACTTCTGCTCCAGGACCGACAGGTCGCCGTTCAGGCGGCGGGAGCGGAGCGACATCTTGTCGAGATCGTCGCGGTAGGGGTTATCGCCGAGGTCTGTGGGGCGGAGGCCGCCGACGCCGCCGGCGTTCGTATCGTCGAGCGTATTGATCCCGGCGATGATGGCCAGCTTGCGCGTCCGGTCCTCGACCGTGCGGAGCTGCGTCCGGAGCGACTCCACCGACTTGCTGAACTGCTCGTTGGCGCTCTGGAGGTCCTTGTTCTCTCTACGGAGCTTCGTCAGCTCGTGGGTCTGGGAGAGGGAGGTGAAGTACTGGACGGAGAAGAACGCCGAGAGGCAGAGAGAGGAGGTGACGAGGGAGAACGCGCTGATGAGGAGGCGATGGGACACTTTCAACTTTCGGAATTTCGCCCGCGCGTGCGGGACAAAGATGATTGTTGAATAGCGTTGATCCATGAGCGCTCCTAACGACGAATTGAGTACCGAACCGGTGGCTTTGGTGGCGGGTATTCTATGAAAAGAGGAGGGCGAGTCAACGCCAAATGTCACGGTAACTGTTGTGACAGCAAGCACTTCCGGGCCCATATTATGGCGTAACCGCATAAAGCGGCGGGATGGTGAGGGAAGTGTGTTGTGCGATGCGAATAACTTAATTCTGATACGGCAGGATGAATTTTCGATTCGGTGCGCCGTAGCGGTTAGCGATTGGCGGTTGGCGGTTAGGCGGGGGCGGGTCAGACCGTGAGAGTGGCCTGGGTCAGATTCTCCTAACCGCCAAGCGCTAACCGCCAACCGCTACCCCATGCTATCCTCCCGCCGCCAATTCCCAGGAAGCGCATCGCATGAACGTCAAAAAGCGACTGCTCGACGGCGCGCGGATGACCCGCGCCATCCGCCGCATGGCCATCGAAGTCGTCGAAAAGAACCGCGGCATCGACGACCTCCTCATCGTCGGCATCCGCAGCCGAGGGGTTCCGATCGGCGAGCGGATGGCCGCGGAGATCTCGGAGATGGAGAAGTCGCCCGTCCCCTTCGGGATCCTCGACATCACCCTCTACCGCGACGACCTCACCACCATCGCCCCGCAGCCGGTCGTCAAGCCGACCAAGCTCCCCGAGCCGATCGACGACAAGGTCGTCGTCCTCGTCGACGACGTCCTCTACACCGGCCGCACCGTCCGCGCCGCGCTCGACGCCCTGATCGACTTCGGCCGCCCGCGTAAAGTCATGCTGGCCGTGCTGGTCGACCGTGGCCACCGCGAGCTCCCGATCCACGCCGACGTCATCGGCAAGACCGTGCCGACCGACGCGAACGAAGTGATCAAGGTGAAGTTGGCCGAAACCGATGGTGAAGACGAAGTCTTGATCATGGAGAAATAACGAAGTGCTGAGTGCTGAGTGCTGAGTTGCCGCTCACTCAGCACTCAGCACTCAGAACTCAGCACTGATGCGCGCCCAGACTTCCTCGCTCCGCACAAAGGACCTGCTAGGCATTGAGCCTCTCACCGCGGACGAAATTTCCCTGATTTTGGACACCGCCGAGGGCTTCAAAGAAGTCAGCGAGCGCCCCGTCAAGAAAGTCCCGGCCCTGCGCGGCCAGCTCGTCATCAACCTCTTCATGGAAGCGTCGACGCGCACCCGCGTCTCCTTCGAGATCGCCGAGAAGCGCCTCTCCGCCGACACGCTCAACTTCTCCGCCAGCGGCTCCTCCGTCGAGAAAGGCGAGACCCTCATCGACACCGCCGAGAACCTCATGGCCATGCGCCCCGACATGATCGTCATCCGCCACAAGCATCCCGGCGCGCCGAAGATGCTGGCCGAGCGGCTCCCGGCCTCGATCATCAACGCCGGCGACGGCGCGCACGAGCACCCCACCCAGGCCCTCCTCGACGCCTTCACCATCCGCGAGCGCTTGGGGCGCCTCGACGGCATCAACGTCTCCATCGTTGGCGACATCGCCCACTCCCGCGTCGTTCGCTCGAACATTCATCTATTGACCAAGATGAAGGCCAACGTCACGGTGGCGGGGCCGCCGACGCTCATTCCTGCCGAGGTGGAGAGAATGGGCGTGCGCGTCGTCCACTCGCTCGATGAAGCGATCAAGCGCGCCGACGTCATCATGATGTTGCGTATCCAGATCGAGCGGCAGGGGAAGCTCAGCTTCCCGTCGCTGCGCGAGTACTACAACACCTTCGGACTGACGCCCGAGCGCCTCCGCCGCTCCAAGCCCGACGCCATCGTCATGCATCCCGGCCCGATGAACCGCGGCGTGGAGATCGCCTCCGACGTCGCCGACAATCCCGAGCGATCAGTCATTCTCGAGCAGGTGACGAACGGCGTGGCCGTGCGCATGGCCGTTCTTTATCTCCTCGGAGGAGCGCATCTCAGTGAGTAGCTTGCTCATCGCCGGCGGCCGCGTCGTCGACCCGAGTCAGGAGCTCGACGCGAAGCTCGATGTCTTGATCGAGGACGGCGTCGTCGCGCGCGTCGACAAAAAGATCAAACGCGACGTCACCACGCTCGACGCCACCGGCCTCGTCGTCGCTCCCGGCTTCATTGACCTCCACGCGCATTTGCGTGAGCCCGGGCAGGAGCACAAGGAGACGATCTCCACCGGCACGCGCGCCGCCGTCGCCGGCGGCTACACCGCCGTCTGCGCCATGGCCAACACCCTGCCGCCGAACGACGAGCGCGCCGTCACGGAGATGATCATCGCCGAGTCGCGGCGCCACGGCGCCTGCCGCGTCTACCCGATCGGCGCGGTCAGCAAGGGGCTCAAGGGCGAAGAGCTCGCGGAGCTCGCCGACCTCCGCGCCGCCGGCTGCGTCGGCGTGAGCGACGACGGCAAGCCGGTCTGGAACGCGCAGCTGATGCGCCGCGCCCTCGAGTACTGCGCGATGCTGAAGATTCCGGTGATCGCGCACGAGGAGGACGGGCATCTCAACGAGGGCGGGGTGATGCACGAGGGCTATTACTCCACGCTCCTCGGCATGGCCGGCATCCCCGCCGCCTCGGAAGAAACACTCGTAGCGCGCGACGTGATCCTCGCCGCGCTGACGAAGTCGCATGTCCACATCGCCCACGCCTCGACGCGCGGGGCGATCGACGCGGTGCGCCGCGCCAAAGCGGACGGCGTCCACGTCACGTGCGAGGTGACGCCGCACCACCTCGCCTTGGGCGACGAGGCCGTGCAGTCGTTCTCGACGAACCTGAAGATGAATCCGCCGCTCCGCTCGACGGAGCACCGCGACGCCATCCTCGAAGGGATCGCCGACGGCACCGTCGACGCTATCGCCACCGACCACGCCCCGCATCACTTCGACGAGAAGAACGTCGAGTTCGACCTCGCGCCGTTCGGCGTCATCGGCCTGGAGACGGCCTTCGGCGTCTGCCACACGCGCCTGCAAAAGGTCGTCGATCTCGGGCGCCTCATCGACCTCTTCTCCTGCGGCCCGGCCCGCATCTTCAACCTTCCCGGCGGCACGCTGCAGCGCGGCGCCCTGGGCGACGTGACTCTCATTGACCTCAAAGCGCGCTACCAGGTCACCAATACGTTCCACTCCAAAGCCTCGAACTCGCCGTTCATCGGCGAGGCCCTGACCGGCCGCCCGGTAGCAACGGTGGTGGCAGGCGTCGTAAAGTTCGACCTTCGCGTATGAGCAGCGAGCCGCGCAAGCGCGTCGTCATCGTCGACGATTCTCCGGCCTATGGCGACCTCTGGTCGAACTTCATCCTGGAGCGCTACCCCGACCGCGTGAACGTCGAGACCTACAAGCATCCCTACGATGCCCTGCCGAAAGTCGACGCCACCATCGACCTTCTCATCGTCGACCTGGAGATGCCGGGCATGGACGGGAAGAAGTTCGTCGACTACGCCACGCAGAAGGGGCTCTCGCCGCGGCGCATCATCGTCACGTCGTCGCACTCCGCCGACGAGCTCCACCAGCGCTTCCGCATCGGCGAGACCATCGCCGTCGTCAACAAAACGGAGGCGAAGCAGCAGGAAGCGTTTCTGATGATCATCGACTCGATCATCAGACGCTGACACAGCACTCAGCACACAGCACATATAATCGCCTCAATGACCGTCCAGACCGCTGCGCCCGCGGCGACCGAACAGCCGGCGTACAGCCTGAATCAGTTACTGTCTTTCATGGCCGGGCAGCAGGCGTCGGACCTCCATCTCAAGCCGATGCGGCCGCCGCTGATTCGCGTGCAGGGGAAGCTCATCCCGGTCAAGGCCGAGCCGCTCAAGCCGGGCGACTTGGAGAAGATGCTCCTCCCGATCCTCAACCGCGCCCAGCGGGAGAAGTTCGACGCCAACCTCTCCGTCGACATCGGCTACGGCGTCCCGGGCGTGGCCCGCTTTCGCGCCAACCTCTATATGCAGCGCGGCACGGTCGGCGCGGTCTTTCGCCGCGTCCCCATCCAGATCCAGACCATCGACCAGCTCGAGCTCCCGCTGGCCATCAAGGACTTCACCAACGTTCCCGACGGCCTCGTGCTCGTCACCGGCCCGACCGGCTCGGGCAAGTCGACGACGCTGGCGGCGATGATCTCGTACCTCTCCGAGAACGAGCCGCTGCACATCGTCACCATCGAGGACCCCATCGAGTTCCTCTTCATGGACAAGACCGCGGCCATCTCCCAGCGCGAAGTCGGCACCGACACGCCGAATTTCAAAGAGGCGCTCAAGAACTCCATGCGCCAGGACCCCGACGTCATCATGGTCGGCGAGATGCGCGACGTCGAGACGATGCAGACCGTGCTCACCGCCGCCGAAACCGGGCACCTCGTCTACTCGACGCTGCACACCAACAACGCCGCGCAGACCATCGACCGCGTCATCGATGCGTTCCCTCCCGACCAGCACAAGCAGATCCGCTCGCAGTTCTCGCTCGTCCTGCGCGGCATCATCTCGCTCAAGCTCATCAAGACGCGCGAGGGGAAGATGACGGCGGCGGTCGAGATCATGAAAAACTCGCCGCGCATCGCCAAGCTCATCGAAGAAGGCCAGACCAAAGACCTCCTCGAAGAGATGGAGTCGTCGGTCGGCCTCTACCGGATGCAGTCGATGAACCAGTCGCTCATCGCTCTCCTCGTGCACCAGAAAATCACCTACGAAGACGCCATGGCGCTCTCGAGCGATCCCGACGATCTGTCGCTGAAACTGCGCAAGCTCTTTCCGCAGATCGAGGAGCGCGTGCGCCAGGGAGGAGACATGGCCCCGAGCTATTCCGATTTCTCGCAAATCACGGAGTTGATGGACATCAAGCGCCTCTACGAAGAGCAGGAAGTGCAGTGGCGCCAGCGCCTCGCGGACAAGGACGAGCAGATCGAGAACCTCCGCCACGACCTGGAGTGGAGGACGCAGCAGGCCTCCCAGCAGCAGGCCGGCTTCTCGCAGAAGGACGAGGAGATCGCGAGGCTGCGCGGCGACGCCGAGCGGCTGCGCGCCGATGCCCAGGCCAAGATCACGCAGCTGCAGGAGCGGATCAAGGAGCTCAATCAGAAGTTGATGGCCGCGGCTCCGGCGAAGAAGTGATGGCCACCAAGCCTTCGAAAGACCTGCAGACCTTCCCGAATCCCGCGCCGGAGCGCGACTACGAGATCGACTTCGAGGCGCCGGAGTTCACCTGCGTCTGCCCGATGACCGGGCAGCCCGACTTCGCCACCATCCGCATCCGCTACGTCCCCGACGAGCGCTGCGTGGAGCTCAAGTCGCTCAAGCTCTACCTCTGGTCGTATCGCGACGAAGGGGCCTTCCACGAGGCCGTGACAAACCGCATCGCCGACGACCTCATCGCCGCGCTCGATCCGCGCTTCATCGAGGTCGAGGGCGACTTCTACGTACGAGGGGGCATCAAGACGAAGGTCAGAGTCGAGCACCGCAAACCAGCGTCGCCACCGACAGGACCATGAGCATCACCCCCACGGCGCGCGTCATGGCCGGCGATCCGTGCAGCCAACGCCCGCCGAGGAGCGCGACGGCGCCGTAGATCGAGACCTGCGTGGCGATGATGATCGCCGACATCTCCGCCGCCTGAACCCACAGCGGCCCGAACTCCCGCCGCATGAACTGCGGGAACACCGCGAGCGTAAAGAGATACGCCTTCGGATTCAGCAGATTTGTCACCGCCCCCCTCCGAAATGTGGCCGTCGCAGCCGTCGTCTCGACGGCCGGCGCGGCGGCGTCCCGCCGCCGCGCAATCGACCACCCGATCCAAGCCATGTAAGCCGCACCGATCAAGAGCATCGCGTTGAACGCCCCCGGCATCACCCGCAGCACGACCGCAATCCCCAGCGTGGCCATGACCACATGCACGATCCCCCCAGCCACGATCCCACCGATCGCCGCGAATCCCGCCCGCCGCCCGCCGCTCCCGGCGCTCGCCAGCACGAAGGCCATGTCGAGCCCGGGCAGAGCGACGACGCCGGCGACGAGCAGAAAAAAGAGCCATAGCGCGGTGAGGTGTGTCATGCGCGAAGGCTATTGCAGAATGCGGTCAAATTCTGTCCTAATTGTTGGTAGGGTGACAGGTCACAGGGAACAGGTCACAGGTGTTGGTCGTCGCGAGGACACCACCTGTGACCCGTGACCTGTCACCCGTCACCTGACAGCCCATGCTGACCACAAGAGTCCTCACCATGCTCGAGCTCCTCCAAACCCACGGCCCCATGTCCGGCGCCGCGCTGGCCGAGCGCCTCGACGTCGATGTCCGCACCGTCCGCCGCTACGTCACCACCCTCGAAGAAATGGGCATCCCCATCGTCGCCGAGCGCGGGCGCCACGGTGCCTACGGCCTCGTGGCCGGCTTCAAGCTCCCGCCGATGATGTTCACCGACGATGAAGCCCTCTCCCTCTCCGTCGGCCTCCTCGCCGCCCGCGGGCTCGGCATCGCTTCGCCAGCCGTGACCAGCGCGCAGGCGAAGCTCGAGCGCGTCATGCCGCCGGCCGTGAAGCGCCGTGTTCGCGCCGTCGACGAGACCGTGCAGCTCGATCTCTCGCGTCCAGTTTCAGGAGCCGGCGCGAGCGCCCTCGCGGCGCTCAGCACCGCCGCGCAGTCGCATGTCCGCGTGCACATGCGCTATCACGATACCGATCGCGACTTCGACCCGTACGGCCTCGCCTACCGGAGCGGCTGCTGGTACGCCGTCGGCTGGTGCCATCTCCGCCGCGGCATCCGCTCGTTTCGCCTCGACCGCATCCAGGCCGTGCGCGTCCTCGAGACTCCCTTCACGCGGCCGGACGACTTCGACGCCCTCCAGCACCTCACCGTCTCCGTCGCCACCATCCCGCGCAAGCACGCCGTCGAGGTCCTGCTGCACACCGACCTCGCCACCGCGCAGCGCGAGCTCTTCGCCACCATCGGCGTGTTGGAGCCGGCGGGTGGCGGCGTCCTCCTGCGCGGCCAGTGCGACGACCTCAAATGGTTTGCCCGCGAGCTCGCGCGGCTCCCGTTCGCGTTCACCGTCCGGAGCCCGCGCGCATTGCGCACGGCGCTCGCCGCGGTCGCGAGAGACCTGCTGAAACGCGCTACAGCTCCGGCTCCTCGCCCGTGAGCTCCCGGAACGCCTCGATGTACTTTGCTCTCGTTTTCTCGACGACGTCGGAAGGCAACTCCGGCGCGGGCGGCGTCTTGTTCCACCCCGTCGTCTCCAGCCAGTCGCGCACGAACTGCTTGTCGAACGACGGTGGGTTCTTCCCCGGCGCGTACTGATTCGCCGGCCAGAAGCGCGACGAGTCGGGCGTCAGCGCCTCGTCGATCCAGACGATGTCGCCGCCGGCGATGCCGAACTCGAACTTCGTGTCGGCGATGATGATCCCGCGCGTCCGCGCGTACTCCGCCGCCTTTGCGTACAGCATCAGCGTGAGGTCGCGCAGCTGCCGCGCCAGGTCGTCGCCGACGATCGTGCACATCCGCTCGAAGGAGATGTTCTCGTCGTGGCCCGTCTCCTCCTTCGTCGCCGGCGTGAAGATCGGCTCGCGCAGCTTGCTGCCGTTCTGGAGGCCCGGCTCCAGCGGGATGCCGCACACCGTCCCGCTCTTCTCGTACTCCTTGAGGCCCGAACCGCTCAGGTACCCGCGCGCCACGCACTCGATCGGCACGACGCGGCACTTCCGCACCAGCACGCTGCGCCCGCGCAGGTCGGGATGTGCCCGCACCTCGGACGGGAACTCGTCGAAGCCCGTCTCGATCAAGTGATTCGGCACGTCGGGGAAGCGCCGGAACCAGAAGTTCGAGATCTGCGTCAGGATCTTTCCCTTGTCCGGGATGCCGGGGGAGAGCACCACGTCGAACGCGGAGATGCGGTCGGTGGCGATGAACAAAAACGACTCGCCGAGGTCGTACACATCGCGTACTTTTCCTCGGCGAGCCAGCGGGAACGGGAGAGCTGTTTCGAGAATCGCGGCCGTCATGGCGCGCGATTGTATGCCTTCACCTGCATCGTCACGACGCCGAGATGCTGCGCGTTCTCGCGCGCCCGGCGCGCGTCCTCGAACGTGATCTTGCGGCCGATCGTCGTCGGGTCCGCCACCGCCATGCCCTGCTTGCCGAAGAGCGTCTTCGGGACCGCCAGGAGCGTCGGCGAGTAATACGTCGGATCGCCGGAGAACTGGTCGATGACGGAGACGTAGGGGAAGACCACCGCCGTCCCCGACGGATCGTCGAGGAAAAACTCCACGGAGCCGCGGTCGACCTGTACCGGCAGCCCGTCCTGCATGTGGCCGAGCGGCGGGACGTTGAACGATGCCTTGTTCAGGATCGTCTTGCCGTCGATGTCGTAAACGCTGACGAGGAGGTGCACGTTTTGCCGTCCGAGGTTCACCGCGCCGACGTTCGCGCGCCATCCGTCCTTGGCCAGGTTGCGGACGCCGTGCGCGACCGCCGTGATGCCGTCGCTCTCCAGCCCCGCCCACACTCCCGGAATGGTCTGGCCGAACGTGCCGGTGGGGGCGTTGTTGAACGTGTCGGTGGTGACGAGGAACGCCCGGGCCACGACTTTGTCCTCGACGGTCGGATTGTCCTCCTTGAACGTGGCAACGAGGAGCGCTCCGCTGCCGGTGTTGAGGTCAAACAGATCCTTGAGGATGTTGTCCGAGTGCGCGACGGCGTTGGCGGGGACGTCGAACGTCACGTCGAGCCCGGTGTTGCCGCCGGTCGGCATGTACACGACGGCGATGCGCAACTTGTAGCTCTGGGGGTTGAAGACGCTGAAGCGCGTCATCCAGCGCGTGCCGAAGGCGCCCGGCACGTTGGCCGCGGCCGGAATGACGTAGGTGTCATTCAGCTGCGCTGCCAGGGGAATGGAGACAAATGCGAGAAGAAGCGCTGCAAAAATGTACCTGGAAGCTTTCACGATGAAACCTTTCCGGGTACCGGCACTCGACGGAACGGGAGGTGTCAGCCGCTCATTCCCGCTTTTCGATCGGAACGAGCTCCCTCCGCTGCGGTCCGGTGAAAATCTGCCGCGGCCGGGCGATTTTCTGGTCGGCGTCGAGCAGCATCTCCTGCCACTGCGCCAGCCAGCCGGAGACGCGCGCGATGGCGAAGAGCACCGGGAACATGTCGACCGGGAACTTCATGGCCTGGTAGATCAGGCCGGAGTAGAAGTCGACGTTCGGGTAGAGCTTGCGCTTGACGAAGTAGTCGTCCTCGAGAGCGATGCGCTCGAGCTCCAGCGCCACCTCGAGGAGCGGGTTCTTCCCCGTCACCTCGAACACCTCCTCGGCCGTCCGCTTGATGATGCGGGCGCGCGGGTCGTAGTTCTTGTAGACGCGGTGGCCGAAGCCCATCAGCCGTCCACCCTCGCCCGACTTCACCTTCTGGATGAACTCCGGCACGTGCGCCACCGAGCCGATCTCCGCGAGCATGCGCAGCACCGCCTCGTTTGCGCCGCCGTGCAGCGGACCGTAGAGCGCCGCCGCCGCCGCCGCGACCGCGGAGTAGGGATCGACGTGCGAGCTGCCGACCGCGCGCATGGCGTTCGTCGAGCAGTTCTGCTCGTGGTCGGCGTGGAGGATGAACAGCACGTCGAGCGCGCGCACCAGCGCCGGATGCGGCGTGTACTTCACCTCCGTCGTCTTGTACATCATGTTGAGGAAGTTCGCGGGGTAGGAGAGGTCGTTGTCCGGATATGCATACGGCATCCCGACCATGTGCCGGTAGCTGAACGCCGCGATGGTGATCATCTTCGCGATCAAGCGGTAGATCTGCTTCTGCCGGCACTCCGCGTCGAAGATGTTCTTGGCCTCGGGATAGAACGTGCCGAGGGCGCCGATCGTGGAGATCAGCTTCCCCATGGGGTGGGCGTTGAAGCGGAACGCGTCGAGGAGCTTGCGCAGGTTCTCGTTGATGATGGTGTGGTAGGTGATGTGGTGCGTCCACTCATCGAGCTGTCGCTGGTCCGGGAGCTCGCCGTAGAGGAGGAGGTAGGCGGTCTCGAGGTAGGTCGCGCCCTCGGCGAGCTGCTCGATCGGATAGCCGCGGTACTCGAGGATGCCTTTGTCGCCGTCGATGAAGGTAATGGCGCTGCGGCACGACGCCGTGTTCATGAACGCCGGGTCGTAGGTCATGAGGCCGAAGTCGTCGGCGCCGGTTTTGATCTGCCGCAGGTCGAGCGCTTTGATCGTCCCGTCGGTGATCGGGACTTCGTACGTCTTTCCTGTTCGATTGTCAGTAATGGACAGCGTGTCAGCCATGGCGGCGAAGTGTAGCGCACGAGAGGCGCCACTCAATCCAGTCCGGCGAAGCGCGCCACGGCGACAATGCCGGCGGTCTCGGCGCGCAGCCGCCGCGGGCCGAGCCGCGCGAACGCGCAGCCGTGCTCTCCGGCGATGCGCAATTCCTCCTCCGACCACCCTCCCTCGGGGCCGACGAAGAGCGTCGCGGCGTCGAAGTGCCGCGGCTCCGACGGCGGGGTGTCGGCGTCGAAGACGATCTTCGTGCCGGCGCGGCGCACGACGTCGTCGAATGAAGCCGGCGACTCGATGACGGGGACGAGCGCGCGCCCCGATTGCTTGACCGCCTCGAAGACGATCTTCTGCCACCGCTCGCCCTTGCCGCGATAGCGCTCGGCGCGCACCTCGATGCGCTCGGTGATAAGCGGAATGACCGAGCGGACGCCGAGCTCCGTCGCCTTCTGCAGGACGAGCTCGAATTTATCGAGGTTGATGATGGCCATGGCGAGGTGCAGTGCGACGCGCGGCTCGCGCTCGATGCCGATAGGCTGCACGAGCTCCACCGACGGCAGCTCGCGCGCGATGGCGGTCCACGCACCACCGCGTCCGTCGAAGACTTCGATCTCTTCTCCCTCCCGCAGCCGCACGACGCGGGCGTGGTGGAGCTCGTCGCCCTCGAGCGCGACGACGGCGCCGGAGGCGAGCACATGCGGGACGAAGAATCGATGCCTCATCGGCGTAGTCCTTGCTGATTGTGGAGCAGGAGGAGATTTGTATGCGAAAACTATCCATTCTCGCGGTGCTGCTTCTGCTCGCCGCGTGCGGCTCCAGCCTCGGCGACCTCGGCGGCATTCTCGGCAGCCCGTCGCAGAGCACGCCCTCGGATGTGCGCGGAACGGTGAATTTCATCGATACCAGCGCCCAGCGCATCGACCTCAACGTCAGCTACGTGAACAACCTCCGCAGCAGCCAGGGGTCGTCGTCGATTTACTACGACAACCGGACGCAGGTTCAGTACGGCGGCCGCACGTATAGCCCGAACGACCTCGAGCGCGGCGACGAGATCACCGTGCGCGGATATAACGATAACGGGCGGTACGTGGCGGAGACGATCACGGTGACAAGGAACGTGCGAGGGTAGGTAGGGGAGCCGGCCGAGGTATCCTCGGCCGGTGCGGATTTACGTCGACACGTCGGTGTTTGGCGGCTACTTCGAGCCTGGTTTCGATGTGCCGACACGGCAGTTGTTCCAAATGTTCATTCGCGGTGAAGCGCGCCTTGTTTTGTCCGAATTGACGGCGCGGGAGCTCGGTCGAGCACCGGAGCACGTTCAGGCCGTCCTACTGCAGGTCCCACCACAGCATCGTGAAGAGATCGGTACGATGGCGGGGGCAGAAGCCCTCGCCGAGCTCTACATCCGCGAAGGCATCATGCGACCGAGCATGCATGTTGACGCGCTGCATATCGCCACGGCCGTTCTCGCAGGGGTCGACATGCTTGTGAGCTGGAACTTTCGCGACATCGTCAACGACGTGAAGGTTCGCGGTTACAACGCAATCAATACACGCCTCGGGTATCCTGTTCTCAAGATCAGCACACCGCGTGAGGTGATCCGATGGAAATAGAAGGGCCGCCGATCGACGCAGTCAAGTTGATGCGCGATATCCGCGCGGAGATCAACAAAGAGATGGAAGGGAAATCTTTCGAAGAGTTTCGCCGCCAGCTCCACGAAGAGCTCGCGAAGTCGGAGCTCTGGCGCCTTCTGCAGGAGCAGAAGTCGGCTACCTCATCACGCTGACCGGAAACGTCAGCCGCCCCACCGGCGTGTCGTACGCGGCGTTGCCGCGGATCTCGTAGCGTGCGCGGTTGCCTTGGATCAGGTCGACCACCTGCCGGAAGATCTCCTTGGCGTTGTCGTACGTCACGTGCGTGCGGAGGCGGACGTCGCCGATGCCGCGGGCGGGGATCTGGATGCGGTCGAACGTCGTGCCGTTGGCGATGTGGTTGCCGTTCACCAGCAGATTGAAATCGAACTGATCGAGCCGCAGGCCGACCGCGTTCGGGTTGTCGACGCCAACCGTGAGGTCGAAGTCCATCGACGGCGGGATCGCCAGGTTGATGTGCGGATCGACCGCGCGCAGGCTGTACGACGGATTCACGATGTTCAGATTCTGCAGCGCGCTGCAGCCGGAGATCGACAGCGTCAGCACCGCCAGGGCGATGCAGAGTCCGGTCAGGAGCGACGCGAGCACGAGCGGGCGTTTGGTCACGGCGGAGAAAATTGCAAGGGCGGCGCCTGAAAAACGAAGTGCTGAGTGCTGTGTGCTGAGTGCTGAGTGGAGTCCGGCGAGGACGGTCTGTAACACACAGGACTCAGCACTCAGCACGCAGCACTGCTTCGTGTTATGGTCTGCCGGTTGCAGTCGATGCCCGTTCCGAGGTGAATGAGTGGGGATATCGGCAATCATCGCCGCGTATAACGAAGAGAAGACGATCGCTGAGGTCCTCCAAGTCCTCACCGCCTGCGAGCTGATCGACGAAATCGTCGTCGTCAGCGACGGCTCCGCCGACCGCACCGTCGAGATCGCCCGCGCCTTCGACGGCGTCACCACCATCGCCCTCCGCGAAAACCGCGGCAAGGGCTACGCCATGCGTATGGGTGTCGACTACGCCAGCCACGACGTCCTCTTCTTCGTCGACGGCGACATGTTCAACCTCACTCAGGAGCACATCACCTCGTTGCTTCGGCCCGTCCTGCGCGACGAGTGCGACATGAACATCGGCGTCCGCAACCGCGGCCCGGTCCGCAACTTCATCCACCTGCAGATGAAATTCGGCCCCGTCCTTTCCGGCATCCGGGTCATGCGGCGCTTCGTGTGGGACACCGTGCCGCTGCGCTACCAGGAGCGCTTCAAGATCGAGGCGGCCCTCAACTTCTTCTGCTCCCGCGCCGGCTACCGGCAGCGCCAGACCATCATCTACAACCTCGGCCACCTCACGAAGGAAGACAAACGCGGCTTCGCGCCGGGCCTGAGCGCCCGCTGGGAAATGTCGCGCGAGGTCTTCCTGCTGCACTGGGACCTGTACGTCTTCGAGACGTGGCGCTCCGACGTCGAGGCCGAGCCCGCCGTCGAGTACGACCTATTCGAGTAGTGCGCAGCACGGCCGCCGCCTTCCTCGCCCTCCTCGTCTTCGCGACCTGCGATCAGCCCGCGCATTCGCTGGAGCGCAGCGTCGTCGTGAATGGCCACACCTACAAATACCGCGTCTGGCTGCCGCCGCGCTTCACCAAGCTGCGGCGCTGGCCCGTCATCCTCTATCTTCACGGCAGCGGCGAGCGGGGGAGCGACAACCTCCGCCAAGTCACCCTCGGGCTCGCGCCGTCGCTGCAGCAGTACCGCAGCCGCTACAAGGCTGTCGTCGTCCTGCCACAGTGCCGCTTCGGCGAGGAGTGGTACGGCGAGGAAGAGCAGCAGGCCCTGGCCGCGCTCGAGCAGAGCATCCGGGAGTTCCGCGGCGACCCCAAGCGCGTCTACCTCACCGGCGTGTCGATGGGTGGGGCGGGCGTGTGGTACATGGCCCGGCACCGGAAGAAATTCGCGGCCATCGTGCCGGTCTGCGGCGAGGTCGTGCGGCAGCGCGACGATCCGTTCCCGACCGATCCGCCGCCCGACATCGCCCGCATCGTCGGCGCGCCCGACCCGTACGCCACGCTCGCGCAGGCCATCGGCAAGCAGCCGGTATGGGCGTGGCACGGCGCGGACGACGACGTCGTACCGGTGACGGAGTCGCGGCGGATGGTGGCGGCGCTGCAGCGCGCCGGCGGCATCGTGCGCTACACCGAGGTCAAGGGAGCGGGGCACGACGTGTGGGACACCGCCTACGCCAGCGCCGAGCTCACGACGTGGCTCCTCGCGCAGCGAATGCGCTAATCGACGAAATCGCGGACTGCTGCGCGTCGCGACGGGGCGACCGGAACTGCGTCGTAGCTCCGCACCGACTCCAGCCGCTGCTCGATGGCCCTTCGGGCCCGCGCAAACGCCTCTTCATCGTGGCGAAGGTTGTACGCAAAGTTCGCCCCGAAAAAGAGCGAGTTGAGCTCGAAGGCCAGCTGCGCCGGATCGACGTCCGCGTCGAGATGCCCCTCGTCCTTGGCCATCCGGATGGCGCGCTCCAACGCCCCGAACCAATCCTCCATCTGCTGCTTCACCGCGTCCCGCACCACTCCGGGCCGCCCGTCGAACTCGAACGACGCCGCCGCGAAAAAGCAGCCGCCGGGAAAGACGCGCCGGCGCAGGTAATCGAGCCACGAATTGCAGATGGCCACGAGCCGTGGGTAGCCGCGCGGCGCTTCGATGGCCGGCTTCACCACCGTGTCGACGAAGCGCTGGCCGGCCGATTCGATGGCGGCGAGCTGCAGCTCTTCCTTCGAACCGAAGTGCGCGAAGAGGCCGCTCTTCGACATCCCCAGCTCCTCCGCCAGGCGGCCGATCGTCAGCCCTTCGAGCCCCTCCACCGAGGCGAGGTCGACGGCGCGCTGGAGGATGCTGGCGCGGGTGCGTTGGCCTTTCATGCGAAGGCGTGGAGGTCGCGGAGGAGGCGGCGCTCGCTGCGGCCGGCGCCGCTCTTCGCCAGCGTGCGCTCCCCGCGGGCGTATGCGGCCGATCCGGTCGCGTTCGAGCAGAGGAAGCCGTAGGTGACGCTGGCATCGTCGAGGGTCTCGACCCAGAGGTCGACGCGCATTGTCCCAGGCGCGGGCGTCCCGAGCCGCTCGATCACCAGCTCCCCGACGGGGAGGCAGGCCTCGCCGCAGTAGGTGCGGATGGCGTCGTCGACGTGGGCGGCGAGATCGCCGTCGATGGGGGAGAAGTAGACGAACTTGGGGTTGAAGTCGTCTCGGATTGCGTTCATGTCGGACAAATTAGAACGAACGTTCGTATTTGTCAAGACCGGTACAGCAGTTTCTTCGGTGGTTTTCTGAAATGAAAGGACCCCAACAGCAGCCACCGCCGCGCCTTCCCCTCCCGCCCCTTCCGGGCCACGAGCGGCGTCGTGTAGTGCCAGAAGGGGAGGCGGTAGACGGCGATGCCGCTGGGGGCGGCCACCTCGTGGCTGCGGGAGAGGAAGCCGCGCTCCTCGTAGACCAGGAGCTGCGAGGCCACGGCGTCGTTGGAGAACATGATGTGGACGTCGACGAAGCCGTTTTTGATCTCGGTGTGCTCGGGGTGGTGGTCGTTGTGCGGGCCGCTGTAGTCGCCGGGCTCGTAGCAGATGACCTGGCGTCCCCACCAGTCGCTCCGCATCGGCTGTCCCACCACGACCTCGGCGAAGCGGAGGAACGACTGCGACTCGAGCATCGGCCCCAGGCCGATGGCGTTCGCGGCGTCGAGCACGCGCGACGTGCGGGAGTTGAACGTCGCCGTCCGCACGCGCACGGTCTTGCGCAGCGAGTCGGTGTAGTTCTCCTTCATCTTCGTGATCGCTTCGCGCGGGATGGGCGTGTACATGCGCTTCAGGTGCGCGTACATGCCGCCGTCGAGATCCGCGATGCAGCGCCGGGCGGTGTCGTCGTCGATCAGGTCTTCGAAGAGCACGATCGGCGTGGCCCCGCGGCGGCGGAAGACCTCGTGGCCTTGGCCGTCGCCGTCGAGAAGCTTCCGGCCGCGCCGGTTCAGGAGATCGGCAAATTCTGTCGGAAACATGGACGGAAGAATTGTGACACACGGAATTTACTTGACGCGTCAACTATTGAGCTGTAGCGTAATGCCCGCGATGCCGATCCTCAAGGAGCTCAAACAGACCCGCCCCTTCCGCTCTCCCGCCCAGGAGGCGACCGTGGCTCTTCTCCGCACCGCCGACATGGCCAACCGCCTCGTCGACGCCGTCATCGAGCGGCATGGCATCACCGGGCAGCAGTACAACGTCCTGCGCATCCTCCGCGGCGCCGGCGAGACGGGGCTGCCGACGCTCGACATCGCCGAGCGGATGATCGAGCAGACGCCCGGCATCACCCGCCTCATCGACCGCCTGGAGACGAAGAAACTCGTGGCCCGCGAGCGCTGCGCCACGGACCGCCGCCAGGTCTTCTGCCGCATCACGCCGGCCGGCCTCGCGCTCCTCGGCAGGCTCGACGAGCCGGTGCGCGCCGCCAGCGACGACGCGCTCCGCCACCTCAGCAAGAAAGACGTCGCGCAACTGATCGAGCTCCTCGACCGGACGCGCGAAGGAATCAACGCAACGATCAGTAAGGAGATCAAATCTTGAAACGCACAGCACTCGCAATCGCCCTCACTCTCTCCGCCGCCGCCGCATTCGCCGACACGCAGACGTACGCCGTCGACCGCGCCCACTCCCAGGCCACGTTCACGATCCGTCACCTGATGAGCAAGGTCACCGGGAAGTTCAATGACTTCAACGGCGTCGTGAACGTCGACCGCGCCAACCCTGCCGCGTCGTCGGTCGAGTTCACGATCAAGACCGCGTCGATCGACACCGGCGACGCCAACCGCGACAAGCATCTCCGCACGCCCGACTTCTTCGACGCCGAGAAGAATCCGGAGATCCACTTCAAGTCGACGTCGATCGCGCCGACGAAGACGAAGAACGTCTTCGACGTCACCGGCGACCTGACGATGCGCGGCGTGACGAAGCGCGTCACGCTCCCGGTCGAGTTCCTCGGGTTTCAGAAGGACCCGTGGGGCAACGAGCGCGCCGGCTTCGAGATCGACACGAAGCTGAACCGCAAGGACTACGGCATCAACTGGAACAAGGCCCTCGACAACGGCGGGTACCTGCTCGCCGACGACGTGGCCATCGCCATCAACCTCGAGACGGTGCCGAAGAAGTAACCGTCACGGCCGCGCGGGGGCGGTGCGCGTCAGCGCCGCCTCCGCCGCTTTCAACAACGCCTCCGGCCCCACCGGCGCGCCCGTGGCGTGCTTCATCCAGAGGTCCGGCGTCACGCTGCCGTAGCTCGCCATCCGCTCGAACTCCGGGCCGATCGACTTGGCCCGCTCCATCTGCTCCTCGATCTGGAACGCGATCATGTGTCCGATCGCGTAGTCCGGCAGATACAGCCGCGAGTCGACCATGTGCGCGTACACGCCGAGGAGCGTCACGTCGCGCTTCTTGAACACCGGCGCGTAGTAGCGGTTCCAGATGTCCTTCGAGATCTGCACCACCGCCGCGTTCAGCTCCGGCGCCGTGGCGTTCGGATGGTCGTACATCCAGTGCCACATCTCCGTGTCGACGAGCGAGATCCCGCACTTCTCGTACGTGTCCCAGAAGTCGTTGAGCGTCTGCAGCGCGCGCGACTCCGGCGATGGCTTGGCGAGGCCGAGGAGCTCCAGGTCGCGGTTCTGAAACACGAACGCCAGTGCCTCGGTGAACGCGGTGTTTGGCACGCTGGAGAGGAGGTAATGGTCGACGCGGTTCATCGAGAACGTCTGCTCGACGTTGTGCCCCATCTCGTGCACGGCGATGTTGTAGCCCTTGTAATCCATCCCGTCCTTGCCGACGCGCGTGCGCAGATGCGGATGATCGTTGCGCATGCCCGGCCCGAAGGCGTGGCCGGAGCCGCGCGCCGGATCGACGACGATGTTGTCCGCGAGGTACTTCGCCGTCTCCGCGGAGAAGCCGAGCTGCTGGAACATGCGCGGCATGTCGGCGTGGTAGGCCTCGGCGTTCGGATAGCGCTTGCGCACGATCTCGTCTAGCTGCGCGCCGGTGTACGCGCCCTGCGGCTGGAAGCCGTTGTACCAGATGTCGAACGGCTCGAGCGGACGCCCGAGGCGCTGCTCGATGAGCTTCGCCACGCGCGGCACGAGCGGCGACGTCAGCACCGCCTCGAGCATCGCCCGCACCCTTGCCTCGGGGATCTCGCGCCCTTCGTTGAAACGGCGCTCGATGAGAGTCGGCGCGGTGGGCGAGTACGGATCGGCGAGCTTCGCGGCGCGGAACTCTTTGAGGATCGTGGCGTAGCGCGAGCTCGCCGCATCGATGCGCGCCTCGGGCTTGTAGCCGGGTGATTCGTTGTCGGCCGCCGGCTTCGTCGCGTTCGAGAGCGGATTCCAGTCGACGGCGGGGTTGTCGACGACGTTGTTCGGAATCGTCTGGTCGACGATTCGCTCCATCACGCGGACGATCATCCGCTGCTTGGCCAGGCCGTTCGTCTTGTCGGCGTAGTCGGCCTTGATCTCGTCGCGCAGGTTCCAGTGCTCGAGGAGGCGCATCTTCGGCGGGAAGAGGCTGTGCCCGGCGTCGTCGACGACGTGGTGCATCCAGATGTTGTAGGTGGCGACGTACTGCGCCGCCTCCGAGGCCGACTTGGCGTTGGCGAGGTTGACCTCGGCCGGGACACGCCGCGAGAAGCGCTGCCCCAGCCGCACCTCCGCCCACTGCCGCCGCGACCATTTGTCGCCCGCGGTCAGCCGCTCTTCGAGCGTCGTCATCGGGAAGTTGAGGAGGACGACGAAGGCGAGCTTGTTGGCGAAGAGGTCGTCGTCGACGTGCGCGCCCGGCGCGTAGCCGCCGAGGATCTCGTCGAAGGGGTAGATCGGGCCGGCGTCGAGGTCGGACTGCCGGCGCAGATCGCGCCCCATCATCGTGAAGTGGCCGTCGATCGACTCGAAGGCGAACTCCATCCGCGCGAAGAGCGCGTCGAGCGTCTGCTGGTCGGCGGCGAAATTCGTCCGGATAAACTCGTCGAGCTCCTTCTGATCGCCGTCCGACGCGCGCCAGAACTGCCGCACCTGGGCCGTCCCGCGCGCGAGGCGGTCGGGCTGTGGCGGTGTCTGAGCAGTTACGTTCGTAGCCAATAGGATCAGGAGGATTGATTTCGCAATGATTGTCTTGTAAAACATAGTCCGAAGGGAGACATCTTGTCACAGGACACAGCACGAATTCTTCAATTTCCGGCCGCCGAGGCGGAGGAAGCGGTCACGACCTTGTTGCGCTTCATCGGCGAGGAGCCGGAGCGCGACGGTCTGCGCGACACCCCTGCCCGCGTGGTGAAAGCGTGGCGGGAAATGACCGCGGGGTACGACGAAGATCCGGCGGAGATTCTGTCGCGGACGTTCGCGGAGACGAGCGATGAGATGGTGATCCTCCGTGGCATCTCGTTCTATTCGACGTGCGAGCATCACCTCCTGCCGTTCTACGGCGAGGCGGTGGTCGGCTACCTGCCCGGCAAAGTTGTCGGCATCAGCAAACTGGCGCGCCTGGTGGAGTGCTTCGCCAAGCGCCTGCAGGTTCAGGAGAGAATGACGCGGCAGATCGCCGAGGCGGTGGAGAAGCACCTCGAGGCGCGCGGCGTCGGCGTGGTCCTGCGCGCGCATCACCTGTGCATGGGCTGCCGCGGGGTCCGCCAGGAAGAGACGGAGATGGTGACGTCGTCGATGCTGGGGACGCTGCGCACGGACGCGACGAGCCGCGCGGAGTTTTTGAGGCTATGCAGACAGAGCTGACCGGTCCCGATCTCGAACAAGGCATTTCTCTCGACGAACTCCCCGACGGCGCGATGCTCGGCGGCCACGCCGGCGGCGAGGCCGTGCTGCTCGTGCGCCGCGGCAACGAGATCTACGCGATCGGCGGCACGTGCACGCACTACAGCGCGCCGCTGGCCGAGGGGCTCGTCGTCGGCAACACCGTGCGCTGCCCGTGGCACCACGCCTGTTTCGACCTGCGCACCGGCGAGGCCGTGCGCGCGCCGGCGCTGAGCGCCGTTCCGGTTTGGAACGTCGAGCGCCGCGCCGGCAAGGTGTTCGTCACCGGCAAAGGCGACGCGCCGAAGCCGCGGCCGCTGCCGCCGCCTCCGGAGACGATCGGCATCATCGGCGCGGGCGCTGCGGGCGCCGCCGCGTGCGAGATGTTGCGCAAGAGCGGCTACACCGGCGCCATCGCGATGATGGGCGCCGAGGAGACGCTGCCGGTCGACCGGCCGAACCTGTCGAAGGACTACCTCGCGGGCAACGCCCCCGAGGAGTGGATCCCGCTGCGCAGTTCCGAGTTTTACTCCGAGCAGAACATCGAAGTGATCACCGGGCATCGCGTGTTGCAGCTCGAACCGTCGACGAAGACCGTCACGCTCGACAACGGCGTGCGCCGCAGCTTCGACGCGATTCTCCTCGCCACCGGCGCCGACCCGATCCGCCTCACGCCGCCGGGTGCGGAGCGCGTGCACGTGCTGCGCACGCTCAAGGACAGCCGCACCATCATCGCCGAGGCGGAGAAGGGGAAGAAGGCGCTGGTCCTCGGCGCGAGCTTCATCGGGCTCGAAGTCGCGGCGGCGCTGCGCGCGCGCGAATGCGACGTCACTGTCGTCGCCCCCGAGGATGTGCCGCTGGCGAAGCCGATGGGAGCGGAGCTCGGCACGTTCATCCGCCGCCTCCACGAGTCGCACGGCGTCCGCTTCCGCCTCGGCACGACGGCGTCGAAGTTCGAGACGAACCGCGTCATCCTCGCGAACGGCGAGCCGGTCGATGCCGACTTCGTCGTCGCCGGCGTCGGCGTCCGCCCGAACACGATGCTCGCCCAGCTGGCGCGGCTGCGCGTCGAGAACGGCGTGGTCGTCGACGAGCGGATGCAGACGAGCGCGCCCGGCATCTTCGCCGCCGGCGACATCGCGCTCTATCCCGACCACTACAGCGGCCGGATGATGCGTGTGGAGCATTGGGCGGTGGCGGAACAGCAGGGGCAGACCGCGGCGCGGAACATGGTCGGCATCGACACGCCGCACGTGGCGCCGCCGTTTTTCTGGAGCGCGCACTACGACGTGACGATCAATATGGTGGGCAGCTCGGTGGGGTTCACGCGCAGCGAGGTGCGCGGCTCGCTCGACGAGCGGCGCGCGCTGGTCGCGTACTACCTCGGCGACGACGTGATCTCCGTGGCGACGATCGGACTCGATCGGGAAGCGCTGGCGATCGAGGCGGCGATGGAGAAGGGCGATAAGGCGGAGGTGAAGCGGATCATCGCTTCCGTTTGACGGGGCGGTGCGTCGGCGTCGCGCTCCATGGGTCCTCCGGCCACGGGTGCCGCGGGTAGCGCGCGCGCAGCTCCTTCCGCACCTCCTGGTAGGCGCCGTTCCAGAAGCTGCGCAGGTCGCGCGTGACCTGCACGGGGCGGCCGGCCGGCGAGAGCAACTCGAACGTCACCGGCGTGCCGTTGATGCGCGGCGTGTCGGCGAGGCCGAAGAGCTCCTGGAGCTTGACCGCGGCGACGATGGAGCCGTCGTCGCGGTAGTCGAGCTTCGCATTGCGGCCGGACGGCAGCGCGAGCTCCGCGGGGCCGGGCAGCGCCTTGCGCTCCCGCTTCGGCGGCGCGACGCGGCCGACGGTCTGCTCGTGCAGGACGATCGCGCCGTACATGGCGCGCTCGACGATTTTGTCGCCGCTCTGCGCGGTCTCGCGGTGCGTCGGCGTGAGCCACTCGCGCTCGACCGGGCGCGCGGCGCGCACGAGATCGCCGGTGATGTCGAGGACGACGAGGAACTCGCCGCTGCCGTCGTCCGCCTCGCGCGCGAGCGTTGCGCCGGTTCCCGACGACAGCAGCACGCGCGGCGACTTCGGCTCGCGCCGCTGTGCGACGCGGTCGGGGTAGCCGGCGAGGAGCGCCTTGCGCAGGGTGACGTCGTCGACGTGCTTTTTGTAATTGCTGCCGAGGAGCCGCTTCGCGATCGATTGCAGCTCGTGGGTCTCTTCGCCGATGAACTCGATCGCTTCATCGGCGCCATGCGCATCGATGAGGATGCGCGCGAGCCGCGGGTGCAGTGGAAGCGAAGGGAGCTTGCCGAGCATCTTCAGCAGCGTGATCGCCGCGTCGATCCGCTCCTCCGGCGGCCGCTCGAACCAGTCGAATGTCTTCGGATCGCCCCCCCACGAGAGGATGTCGAGCACCGGCCCGGCGAGGTCGACGCGTCGCACCTCGGGCTCGCGGTGCGGGCGGAGGATGTCGCGCTCGTCCCACAGCCGCGTGCAGCGACCCGGCGCGGTGCGGCCGGCGCGGCCGGCGCGTTGCTCCGCGCTGTCGGCTGAGATTCGTTCCAGCACGAGGTGATCGACCGCCGTCTCCGGATCGAAGCGCAGCACTTTGTGCTTGCCGCTGTCGACGACCTCGGTGATGCCTTCGACCGTGAGCGATGTCTCGGCCACGTTCGTGGCGAGAATGACTTTGCGCTTCGTCGCCGGCGCGAGCGCGCGCTCCTGTGCGTCGACGTCGAGCGTGCCGTGAAGCGGCAGCACGAGCGCGTCGATGGTGCCGGCGAGCTGCGCGCGCGCGGATTCGATCTCGCGCACGCCCGGCAGGAAGCACAGCACGTCGCCGCGCGTGTCGCGCACGGCCTCGGCGACGGATGCGTTCGGGCGATAGCGGATGTCTACGGGGAACCGCCGCGCACCGATCTCGAACACGCGCGCGCCGCCGAGGTACGCGGCGACCGGCTCCGCGGCGATCGTCGCCGACATCACCACGAGCGCGAGGTCGTCGCGCGCGAGCATGGCCTGCTTCGCCAGAGCCAGCGCGAGGTCGGCGTGGATGCTGCGCTCGTGAAACTCATCGAGCACGATGACGCTGTAGTCGCTCAGCAGCGGATCGGATTGCAGTCGCGCCGTGAGGATGCCCTCGGTGGCGACGAGCAGCTGTGTTCGCGTCGTGAAGCGCCGCTCGAAGCGGATCTGCCACCCCACTTCCTCACCGACGCTCCAGCCGCGCTCTGCCGCGATTCTCCGCGCCAACGCCCGCGCCGCCACGCGCCGCGGCTGCAGCAGAATCGTGCGGCCGAGGCCGGCGAGGGCGGGT
>DATELQ010000083.1:0-33130 GCA_035276475.1 Thermoanaerobaculia bacterium
CGTGGCCGAAGCCACCGCGTCCGCCGCGGTCACCGCGATCGCGATCGCCGCCGCCTTCGCGGCGCGGACCGCGGGACTCGCGGGCGGCGGCTGCGGCGGCGAGCTCCTCCTCCGTCGGGGGCGGAAGGAGCGGCTTGCGCGAGAGGCGGATCTTGCCCGTATCGGGCTCGATGCCGACCACCTGCACCTCCGTCTCGTCGCCGAGCTGGAAGAGATCCGTCACCTGGCCGACGCGCGTGTGCGCCATCTCGGAGATGTGCAGCAGGCCGTCCTGGCCCGGCAGGATCTCGACGAACGCACCGTACGGCTCGATGCGCTTCACCGTGCCCTTGTACGTCTTGCCGACTTCAGGAGAGGCCGTCAGGCCCTTGATGATGTCGATCGCGCGCTCGGCGGACTTCTCGTCCATCGACGCGATCGTCACCTTCCCGTCGTCCTCGACGTCGATCTTCGTTCCCGTCTCCTCGACGATCCAGCGGATCGTCTTGCCGCCGGAGCCGATCACGTCGCGGATGCGGTCCTTCGGAATCTGGATCGTGTAGAGGCGCGGCGCGAACTCGGAGAGCTCGGCGGCCGGCGCGGCGATGACCGCGTCCATCTTGTCGAGGATGTAGAGCCGCCCGTCGCGCGCCTGCGCGAGCGCGCGGGCCATCACCTCGCGCGACAGCCCCGTGACCTTGATGTCCATCTGCAGCGCGGTGATCCCCTTGCGCGTGCCGGCGACTTTGAAGTCCATGTCGCCTTCGTGGTCTTCCATGCCGGCGATGTCGGTGAGGATCGCCGGCGCTTTCCCTTCGCCGCTGACGAGCCCCATGGCCACGCCGGCGACGGCGGCGCGCATCGGCACACCCGCCTGCATCAGAGCCAGCGAACCGCCGCAGACCGAAGCCATCGACGACGAGCCGTTCGACTCGAGGATGTCGCTGACGATGCGGATCGTGTAGGCGAAGTCGCTCTCCGGCGGCAGCAGCGGCTGCAGCGCGCGGCGGGCCAGGTTGCCGTGGCCGATCTCGCGCCGGGCCGGGCCGCGCAGGAACTTCACTTCGCCGACGGAGAACGGCGGGAAGTTGTAGTGGAGCATGAAGCGCTGGAAGGTCTCCCCTTCGAAGTCTTCGATCTTCTGCGCTTCCTGCGGCGTGCCGAGGGTGACGGTGACGAGGGCCTGGGTCTCGCCGCGGGTGAAGATCGCCGAGCCGTGCGTGCGCGGGAGGACGCCGAGGTCGATGGAGATCGGGCGGATCTCCGCGAAGGAGCGGCCGTCGACGCGCGTCTGTTCGTCGAGCATGAGATTGCGGAAGATCTCCACTTCCATCTCCGCGGTGGCCGCGCTGACGGCGGCGAGCTTCTCGGCGTCGTCGGGCGAAACCGTGGCCGCGATCTGCGCGCGCGCTTCTTTCATCGCCGCGCTGCGAGCGTGCTTGCCGGTGGTGAGCATCGCCGTTTTCAGCGCGGCGCCGTGCGCCGACATCAGCTCGTGCACCAGCTCCTGGCTGAACTTCGGCGTGTAGGTGACTTCGATCTTCGGCTTGCCGGCTTCGTCGCGGAGCCGCAGCTGGAGCTGGCAGATCTCGCGGATGGCGGCGTGCGCGGCTTCGAAGGCGTCGAGGACGACGCTCTCGTCGACCTCGCGCGCCCCTGCCTCGACCATCACGATCGCATCCTCGGTTCCGGCCACGACGAGGTCGAGGTCGGAGAGGTCGCGCTGGGAGTTCGTCGGGTTGATGACGATCTGCCCGTCGAGATAGCCGATGCGCACCGCGCCGATCGGATTCGGGAACGGAATCTCGGAGATGACGAGCGCCGTCGAGGCGGCGTTGATGGCCAGGATGTCGGGATCGTTCTCGCCGTCGGCCGACAGCACGAGGGCGATGATCTGCGTCTCCTGGCGATAGCCCTTCGTGAACGACGGGCGCAGCGGCCGGTCGATGAGGCGCGAGGTCAGGATCTCTTTCTCGGTGGGACGCCCTTCGCGCTTGAAGAAGCCGCCGGGGATGCGTCCGCCGGCGTAGGTGTACTCCTTGTAATCGACGGTGAGGGGCATGAAGTCGCCGAGGACTACGCCGTCTTTGTAGCAGGCAGTGGCGAGCACGACGGTGTCGCCGTAGCGGATCACGCAGGCGCCGTTGGCCTGTTTGGCAACCGCACCCGTCTCCAAAGACAGACTGCGTCCGCCGATCTCCATTTCTTTCTTGAACGTCATTGGTTTCTTTCTGTGCCGGAGGCCACTCATCACCTCGAGCGTTGAATTTTTCCGCGGGGCTGGCCGAATGATGGGATCCGGCCGGAGGGGCGACGTGCGCGAAGCACGCCAAACAATTCGGGCGCACCGAAGTGCGCCCTACCGAGGGTTTACTTGCGGATGCCGAGCTTCTCGATGACCGTGCGGTAACGCTCCAGGTCGGTCTGCTTGAGGTAATCGAGCAGCCGGCGGCGGCGGCCGACGAGCTTCAAGAGGCCGCGGCGCGAGTGGTGGTCTTTCGCGTGGGACTTGAAGTGCTCGGTCAGGTAGTTGATGCGGTTCGAGAGTAGGGCGATCTGCACCTCTGGCGAACCGGTATCGCTGTCATGCGTGCGATACTCGGAAATAAGGTTGGTTTTCTGTTCCTTCGTGGTCGGCAAAACACTGTCTCCTAAGCTGTTAAACGTCTATTCGGTACGCGGCTTCTGGTAAATCGCGACACCATAACAGCGGAGGGCGGCAAAATCAATCCCGGCAGTATCATAAGGGCCTCGTGATTCGCGCTGCCGTCATCCTGATGCTCGCGGCCGAGGTCCTGGCCGCGCAGCCACTCCACGTCGGGGAGCCGTTCCCGCTCACGAACACGCGCTACGGCGCCGCGCGCGGGCACCATCCGCTCCTTCTCTCCAACGGCGTCGACCCCGTCGTCTTCTGGACCGACGGCCGCTACGTGCGTGCGGTGCGCGTCGGCGCCGGCATCGTCAGCCCGAGCCGCGCCGTCCTCGAGACCAATCTCGGCGACCCCGCATACGACGCCGTCTGGACCGGGCAACAATTCCTCGTCGTCGCCGGCACGCGCGACGTCCTTGGAGGAACGGGCAACGTTGTCGTCGCCCGGCTGGTCGCCGCGAACGGCGAGCCGCTCGGCGCCCCGTTCACGATCGTCGCCGGCGGTCTGCCGCGCGTCGCCTTCAACGGCCGCAACGTGCTCCTCATCTACACCGAGCCGTTCTCGATTCAGGTCAACACGCTGCTCCTGACGGCGAACGGCAACGTCGTGGCGTCGCCGCGGCTGTCGGGGATGAGGGCCGACGGACGCGTGGCGATGGCAAGCAACGGCAGCACGTTCGCCGCGGTCGTGCCGCGCGCACTCGAGCCGCGCCTCCTGCAATTCGATGCCGGCGGCAATCTCACCTCCGACACGATCCTCGGCACGTATGGCAGCTCCGCGACGATTACGACCGACGGCCGGCGCTACCTCGCCGTCGGCGCCTGCGGCGAGGCCGGGCCGTGCTCGCCCGCGTACACGCGCCTCGTCGATGCGAACGGTACGGTCGGTCCGCCCGTCGAGCACGATGCGTCCCTACCGCCCTTCCCGTTCCAACCGTCGGCGGTCTGGAGCGGGAGCGAGTGGGTCGTCGCGTACATCCGCGGTCTTTCCGGCACAACGGGCACGCTGAACGTCCTCCACCTCGACTCCGCGACGACGGCGATCGGGAAGCGCGAGCAGCAGACCGCGACCGAGAGTTCGATCGCCGCCGTCAACGGCCGCGTGCTCGCCGCGTGGGTCGGCGCGCACTTCTACGACACGATTTACCTCGGCGGGCTGCCGCTCGGCTCCGGCGTCGTGACGCCGGTGTCGATCGCGCCGACGTTCCAGCTCTACCCGGTCGCATCGACGTCGGCCAACGGCACGCTCGTCATGTGGCAAGAGATGGTCAGCGGCGTGACGACGCTGTACACCGGGTTCCGCGCGGCTGACGGCCGGTGGACGGAGCGGCCGATCTTCGCGTTTCCGCCGAACAGCTGCTACTACTGCTACGAGAACAGCGTGAACGCCTACACGGCGACGGACGGCAACGAATTCGTCCTTCTGGAGGGCCAGACGCTGCGCCACCTCGATGCGGCGGGCGCGCCGATCGGCAATCAAATCCCCCTGCCGGCGAATATCTTCTATCAGCAGGTCCTCTGGAGCGGCAGCGACTACTTCCTGGTGAGCTACGAGCGGATCGCGCGCCTCTCGACCGCCGGCGCGATCACGACGAACGTGCCGATGCCGAAGCCGATCGGCCAGGCATTTACGTTCGCCTCCGACGGCAACGGCGGACTCCTGGCCATCTGGATCGAGCGGTACATCACCGAGTTCACCCAGGAGACGACGGGCCTTTATGCGGTGCGGCTCGACCGCAACCTGCAACCGATCGACACGACACCGATCGCGCTGGCGCCCGGCGATCGGGCGATCACCGCGCCGTCCGCGACGTGGGACGGCGAGCAGTACGTCGTGGTCTGGTCGGGCGAGAAAGGGGTGAAGGCGGCGCGCTTCGCCGGCACCGGCGCGGCGACGCCGAAGGTCACGGCGATCTCCGCGAATCTCACGACGGAGACGTCGGTCGCGCCGATCCGCGGCGGCACTGCCATCCGCTGGCGCTACTACAACGGAGCGAACTCGGTGGCGATCCTCCACCGCGACGGCACGGTCACGACGTCGGCAGTGGTCTCCGCGCCGGGCACTACCGGCATCATCGCCGCGCTGCCGAACGGCGACGTCGCGTACATCGAGCAGGCGGTGCTGGCGTCGTACGAGACCTGGCAGCGCCTGACAATGACGACGATCAGCGAGGCGATGCTGCCGACGAAGCCCGAGGCGGTGCAGTTGTCGGCGCAGCAGTCGACGCTGACGTGGAGCGCGCCGACGCAGCCGGTCAGCGGCTACCGTGTGGAGATGCGCCGCGGCGACGAGCCGTGGGTCGAGCTCGAAACGACGCTCGCCCCGAATGCGCACGCGCTGATCGTGAACAACGGCCCCGCCGTCTACCGCATCCGCGCCTGGAACGACGCAGGGCTCGGCGCGTACTCGAACAGCGTGGCGTTGGGGGCGGTGCGGCGCCGCGCGTCGCGGCCGTAGTCAGCCCCGTTCCGGCTTCCGGCCGACGAGGTACAGATTCGCGCAGAGCGACGGCCGCAGTCGCAGGAGTCTGTCGGCGAGCGGCGTCAGCCGGCGCACGAGCCGCGAGTCGTTGTAGTAGCCGAACCAATTGCGGCCGAGGATCTCGACCTGCTGCAGACCGAGGTCGCGAGCGATGTAGCGGAGATCGTCGACGTCGGGCTCGCGGACGTGGCCGCGAAACACGTCCTGCTCGTACCAGTCGTGCATCGACGACCACTTCGCTCGGCCGAGCGGCGCGCTCAGGCGCTTGCGCAGATTGACGCAGTTCGGGGCGCTGACGATGATGGCGCCGCCCGGGACGAGCGCGCCAAGCATCGACGCCAACGCCCGCTTCGTCGAATGGTGCCAGTGCTCGATCGACTCGAAAGAGGTGACGACGTCGAACGAGCCCTCAGGAAAGCCCAGGCCGTCGCGCACCACGTCGCGGGCAACTGTCTCGACTCCAAGCTCACGGAGGAGCCGGCTCATGGCCGCGAGATCCTCCTCGTTGCCGAAGCCGCTGTCGCCGTAGTCGTCGACAAGCGTCGCGCGTGCGCCGCGCGCGGCGCAGCCGAGGGCGAACGTCCCCCATCCGCCGCCGACGTCGCACACACGCGGGGTCGGCGTTCCCGCACGCTCGAAGGTCAAGTCGATCTCGAAGGCGAAGCGCCGCGCGAGCGATGCCTGGCCATCGCGCAGCGAGGAGGGATATCGCTTGACGACGTCGCGTACCAACGCTTCCGTTGGGGTGGGCATCCAATGAAGGAATTGCGCTCGAAGCAAAAAGCTCACCTCTCCAGCGAGACTTCCACGACGACCTTCCCCGTCGTCTCCCGCGACTCCATGGCCCGGTGCGCCTCGGCGATCTGATCGAACCGGTACACCGCCCCGACGAGCGGCCGGATCTCGTTCGTCTCCACGAATTGGACGAGATCCGCCCACGCGGCGTCGACGAGGCCCGCGTCGAGCAGCCAGCCGACATGGAAGCTCATCACGCCGTACGAGCGGCGGAGCATGTCGAAGATCGATGCGCGAGGGATATTCGGAATGGCCCGGAGGCGGGCCAGCACCCGCCCGCCCTTGCCGAACGCGCCGGCGGCACCGCCGATGACGATGCGTCCCATCGGCGCGACGGCGCGCGTCGTGGCGCGAAAGACCTCGCCGCCGACGAGCTCCAGGGCCACGTTGAACTTCTGCTGGGCGATGTCGCCGTACGCGATCGGCTCCGCGCCGAGCCTGCGCACGACCTCGTGCTTCGACGCCGACGCGGCGCCGATCACGCGCGCGCCGAAGCGCGTGGCGATCTGCACCGCCGCGGTTCCGAGGCCGCCGGCGGCGGCGGTGACGAGCACCGTGTCGGTCGGGCGGAGGCGGGCCATCTCCATGAGACCGATCCACGCCGTCAGGTAGCTGGCCGGAAACGCCGCGCACTCCTCGGCGGAGAAACCGCGCGGCGGGCGCATGACGCGGCCCTGCGGCACGCAGATCCACTCCGCGTACGTGCCGAACTGCGTGCCCACCACCACCGGCTCGCCGTCGACGTCGCCGAAGGCTTCCATGCCGAGGATGTAGGGCAGCGCGGGCGCCCAGCCGTACAGGCCGCGGCGCGACAGCACCTCGGCGAAGTTCAAGCCGATGGCGCGGACGCGCACGCGCACTTCGCCCGCGCGCGGCTCCGGCAGCGGCACCTCGGTGATGCGGAGCACCTCCGGACCGCCGTGCCGGGTGAGGACGACCGCGCGCATTGCCAGAGCGTAACCGCAATTCACCGAGCGTTGACGAACGCGTGCGCGGAAACGACGTACCTAAAGAGATCATGCGGGACATCGCCATCGTCGGCTCCGGCCTGGCCGGCCTCGTCGCCGCGCATGCGCTGCAGCGCGCGCGGCAGGAGGTCACGATCTACTCCGACCGCAGCGCCGAACAGTGGCTGCACGAGAGCCGCCCCACCGGCACGGCGGCGCGCTTCGACATGGCCCTGTCGTTCGAGCGCGAGCTGGGCCTCAATCACTGGGACAACGTCGCGCCGCCCGGCGAAGGGGTCTTCCTCACCTTCTGCCCCACGCTCCACAAGCCGCTCGTCCGCCTCCTCGGCCGCTCCGCGCGGCCGTTCCAGGCCGTCGACCTCCGCCTGCAGTGCCACCGGTGGCTCAGCGACTTCGAAGCGCGAGGCGGCCGCGTCGTCATCGAGAACGTCTCCGTGGCGCGGCTCGACGAGATCGCGGCGAAGCACGAGCTGACCATCGTCGCTGCCGGCCGCGCCGAGCTCTCGCGCCTCTTCGACCGCAACGAGTCGCGCTGCACCTACCGCGAGCGGCAGCGCAACCTGGCCATGATCATCACCGTCGGCGGCCCCGAGCGCCTCCCCGACCTCCCACTCCTCCCCGTCAAGTTCGACTTCCTCGGCACCGACGGCGAGATCTTCTTCATCCCCTACTGGCACAAGGACCACGGCCGCTCCTGGAACATCCTCGTCGAGGCGAAGCCCGGCTCGCGCATGGACCGCTTCGCGAACGTGAAGTCGGGCGATGAGGTGGTGGCGATCACGAAGCAAGTCATCAAGGAGCTGTTTCCGTGGGACGAGCCGTTCGTGCGCGACATGGAGCTGGCCGATCCGCTCGGATGGCTGACCGGCGCGGTCACGCCGGCGGTGCGCAACCCGGTGGCCCGGCTCGACTCCGGCCGCGTCGTGACGGCGCTCGGCGACACGGCCATCTCGTACGATCCGATCGCCGCGCAGGGCGCGAACAACGGCATCAAGCAGGCCCGCCAGCTCGTGGCCGACATCCTCGACCACGAGAACAAGCCGTTCGGCGCGGCGTGGATGCAGCGCAGCTTCGAGACGTTCTACCGCGAGCACGCCTCGCACGCCGTGGCGTTCAGCAATCTCCTCCTCGAGCCGATCACCGCGCCGGCGAAGGAGCTGCTGATCGCGCAGTACGGCAGCGACGGCCGCGTCGACAACTACAGCGGCGCGCAGCGGATCGCCAATACGTTCTTCGAGAACTTCAACGATCCGGCGTCGCTCACGCCGGCGTTCACGGACATGCATCTCGCGCGCGAGACGATCGCCACACTGACGCGGCAGCCGTGGCTGTGGAACGCGATCCGGGGCCGCGCCGCGATTGCGCGCGATCAGATCATGGCGCGGGCTGCCTGAAGAGGCCCGCTTTGTTCGCCCGGTAGAGATAGACGATCAAGGCGATGCCGATGACCGTCCCGATCGGCACGTTCAGCAGCTCCAGCACGGCCACGGCGTAGCCGAGCCACAGCGCCCAGCGGCGCTGCTTGTCGATGCCGCTGCCGATGACGACGCAGGCGCCGGCGAGGATGAAGTTGATGACGATCGGCAGGAGGGGCGGCGGCACGCGGGCTGCGACGGCGAGGCCGAACTGCAGCAACGCCCCGAGCGCGGCTAGGACGGCCAGGACGTAGAAAATCCGTCCCGCTTTCGTCAGCCCTTCCTCACCGGGATCGCGGCGCACCGACTCGAACATCAGCGTCCCGACTGCGCCGCTTCTTCCGCCACCACCGCCCGCAACGTCCCCGCGTCGCGCACGAGCCGGCCGTTCACGAAGAACGTCGGCGTTCCGGCCACGCCCGCCCCCACGCCCTCCCGGATGTCCGCCTCGACGCGCTTCCGCGCCTCGGGTGATTGCCGGCACTGCTCGAACTTTGCGCGGTCGAGGCCGGCCGTCTCCGCCCACTGCGCGTAGTCGGCGTTCTTCAACTCCTCCGAGTGCGCGAAGAGGAGATCGTGATACGCGAGGTAGCGCCCCTGCTCCGCGGCGCAGACCGAGGCGATGGCCGAGGGCATGGCGTAGAGGTGGTTCGGCAGCGGGTAGTTGCGGAAGTAGAAGGCGACGCGATTTCCGTACTGCGCCGCGATCCGCTTCAACGTCCCCTCGGACTCTTTGCAGTACGGGCACTCGAAGTCGGTGAAGACGACGACGCGCACCGGCGCGTTGGACGGTCCGACGGCGGGCACTCCTTCCGTCGAGAGCGTCACGCGCGGCGGCGCGAGATGCGACTCGATCTTCGCTTGCGAGCGCGTCTCCGCGATCAGCGCCTCCTTCATCTGCTCGATGCGCGCGTCGCGGATCGCGGCCTCGAGCCGCGCATCGCCCGGCGGCGCGGACTCGCTCGCGCGTGTCTTGCTGGCCTCGTAGGCCTTGATGAAGTCGACGTCCGCCTTCGTCACGGGCGCGACACGATTCGCGAGGGACCGGTTCAGCTCCTCGAGCGTCATCCCCTTCGCGCGCGCGGCATCTTCGAGCAGCCGCTTCTGAATCAGCTCGTCGAGCGACTGCCGCTCCGCTGTGAAAATGCGCTCGCGCTGCTGGGAGATGCGGTTGCGGAGATTGGCGTCGAAGCGGTCGTAGTCGGCGGCGAGGATGCGGTCGTAGATCGCGTCCGTCGTCGTCTTCGACTCCTTCGCCTCGCGCTCGATCGTCTGTCGTCCGGCGTAGTCGCGGACGGCGGCGTGCTCGAGGTCGCGGAGATCGTCGAGCGCGTCCGCGTAGGACTGGCGCGCCGGATCCGCGAGCGAGTTGACGACGTCGCTCCGGTGAATGGCGACGCCGTTGACGGTCGCGAGGACCTCATCGGGCTGCAACGAGTGCGGCGGCGTTGCCGCCGCCGCACTCAGGAGAAAAATGAGCCAGAGCAAGGGTTACGGGGTGACGCAGCCGCGCGGCCAGCCGGCCAGCGCATTCGAGTACTCCGGCTGCACCCAGGCGCCGCCGGCCTGCTGATAGAGGTTGTGCCACGCGCACTTGTCGTCGGCTTCGTAGCCCGAGGCCGATTCCCACCACGCGTTCACGGGGTCGGTGATCGCTTCGCGGATCTCGTGCGAGGTCACGATCGTCTCCATGTCGAGGACGGTCTTGCCGGTGAGCGAGCAGCCGGAGCAGTCGTTGTACGGGAAGACGGCGTAGATCGCGGTCTGACCGTTGTACGTGAAGCTGCTGTGATAGCCGCAATAGCTCGTGCAGGAGCTCGACGAGCCGAGCGTGGACTTGGTGCCCTGCGGCAGGTACACGCCGTAGATCGTGTGGTTGTTGAACGCCACCTGGCCGGCGTTGAACTTGCTGGCGAGGTACGACTGGATCTGCGAGTCGGAGATGCGGCGCGGCGTCGAGTTGTTGTCGACGAAGCTGCCGGAGTTGCCGAGCGTCGCCGAGATGGCGTTGCCGGCCTTGCTGTACTGCGTGATCACCTTCATGCCCGGATCGGAGCCGCTGAAGTTGTTCACGAAGGAGTTGATGCCCGACTGCAGCGTGGACGCGGGCTGGCTGTTGTAGTAGATGGCGAAGAACGCCGCGTTCGAGATCACCGAGCCGCCGTGATCGCTCAGCAGGCCCGGGATCGAGCCGTAGCTGGCGTTGAACACGGAGTAGCCGTTCTGCGCGGTCGGGACCTGCGTCCCGAGGCCGTGATTCTCCTGGGCCTTGACGTTCGCCGAGGGCGGCAGGACGCTGACCGTCTCCCCGTTATCGCCTTTGACTTTCCAGTGGTTCTCCTGAGCGAAGACCGAAACTGAGACCAGGAACAGACCGAGAGCGAAAAGCACCATCGTGCGGCGGGACATGGACATGAACTTCCTCCTTTTCGACGATTCCAATTGGCCCGCAATAGAGCAATGCGGCTGCCGGAAATCCGGAATTCACGTTAGTGACTGATGCTGTTCGAGTTAGTCACATTCTGCGAGGATCGGGCCCTTCGCGAAAGAGTTAAGGGTTGACCCTTTCTTCCAAAATCGATGGGAAACCATGGGTCCAAGCTGATACCAGTGGTCAAGAAGTTGACCCGGGTTACGACAGCAAAAGGTCGAGATCCTCGGCCGTGATCTGGCGCAGCACGCTGTTTTCTTCGCCGACGATGGCGTCCGCGAGCGAGCGCTTGCTCTCCTGCAGTTGGAGGATCTTCTCCTCGATGGTGTCGCGCGCCACGAGGCGATAGGCGACGACGGTGCGCGACTGGCCGATGCGGTGGGCGCGGTCGATGGCCTGCGCCTCCACCGCCGGGTTCCACCACGGGTCGAGCAGGAAGACGTACTCGGCGGCCGTGAGATTGAGACCCAGCCCTCCCGCCTTCAGGCTGATGAGAAACACCGGCACGCTCGGATCTTCCTGAAAACGCTTCACCTGCTCCGCGCGGTTGCGCGTCTTGCCGTCGATGTAGGCGTAGGGGATGCCGCGCTCGTCCATGCCGTCGCTCACGATCGACAGCAGCGACGTGAACTGCGAGAAGACGAGCACTTTGTGCCGCTCGTCGAGAAGGATCGGCAGCTCCTCGAAGAGCGTGTCGAGCTTCGCCGAGGCATCGCCGCGGCGCGAGGGGTGGACGAGGCCCGGGTGGCAGGCGGCCTGGCGCATGCGCAGGAGCGCCTCGAGGATGTGGATCTTCGACGCGGCCAGGCCGTTCTCCGCGACGCGGCTGAGGAGCGACGCACGGTAGTAGCTGCGCAGCTCGTCGTAGAGCTTGCGCTGCTTCGGCTCGAGCTCACACCACGTCGTCTGCTCGACGCGCTCGGGAAGCTCCGGCGCGACCTGCGCCTTCGTCCTCCGCAAAATGAACGGCCTCACGGTGCGCGCCAGCATGGCCCGCGACTCCGCCGCCTCGGGCGTGCGGCGCCCGGCATCGCGCAGGAGCTTCGTCACGCGCGTCGACTTCGCCTGCAGCATGCCGGGATTCAGAAACTCGAAGAGGCTGGCCAGCTCGCCGAGGTGGTTCTCGACCGGCGTGCCGCTGAGCGCGAGGCGGTGGCGCGCGCGCAGCAGCGTTACCGCCTTCGCCGCCTGGCTCGCGGCGTTCTTGATGTTCTGCGCTTCGTCGAGGATGACGTAGTCGAACTCCACGCCGGCCATGCGCGCGATCTCGCGGCGCAGCAGCGCGTACGTGGTGAGGACGACGTCGTAGTCGGCGAAGTGCTTGGTCGTCGGAAGGCGATCGGGCGAGGCGTGATCGAGGACGCGCAGCTCCGGCGTGAAGCGCTCGGCCTCCGCTTTCCAGTTGAAGACGACGGAGCGCGGGACGACGACGAGCGACGGCCGGCGGTCCTCGGCGCGGCGCCGCCCATCGAGAAGCGCCAGGACCTGGATGGTCTTGCCGAGGCCCATGTCGTCGGCGAGACAACCGCCGAAGCCGAGCTCGCGCAAGAACGCGAACCATCCGAGGCCTTCCTGCTGATACGGACGGAGCGTGCCGCGGAACGACGGCGGCGGCTCCTCGGCGTGCACGGTGACATCGACGATCCTCCGCCGCGCGTTGTCGAACACGTCGTCGAACGCGATGTTCTGCCGCGTCGACAAAAGGGCGTCGAGCAGGACGACCTGGTTGCGGCGGAAGCGCAGCCCTTCCTCGCGCTCCTCGGACGCGGTAGCGAGGAACGGTGCGAGCTGCTCGCGCCATTCGGGACGGATCATCCCGAGGGTGCCGTCGGCGAGGCGGACGAACGACTCGTTCTTGCGCAGAGCGCTGAGGAGTTGCGGCAGTTGCACGCGCTCCTCGCCAAAGGCGACGGAGGCGTGGAGGTCGAACCAGTCGATGCCGCTGCGCACCGACAGGTCGAGCTCTCCGAAGCCCGCGTACGTCCCCTGGTCGCCGCGCACTTCCCACCCCGCTTCGATGAGATGCGGCACGGCCTCGGCGAGCCGGGCCCGCGCGATCGACAGCGAGTCGCTTCGTTTCACGAAGCTCTGTCCCCACAGCGCATCGAGCAGGCGCGATTCGGCGGCGATGTCGCGCACGACGGCGGTGCGCGTCGTTTCGTCCCAGAGCGCGCGCGTTCGCGTCAGGGCATTGACGGTGAGACCGCCGTAGTCGAAGGTCGGATAGGCGTCGAAGGTCGCCTCCCAAGCGTGCTCGCGGAGCTCCAGCAGCGCGCGCGGCGCGACGCGGCGCTCGTGAACCGCAATGGACTGCGGCCACGCGATCGGTAGCGGCGACGCCGACGTGGCCACGGCCTTGACGAAGGCGTTCAGCTCCCGCGCCGGCACGACGACGGACTCGCGGCGGAGGAGCGCGGCCCAGGCGTGGGTCTCTTCGTCGGCGAAGCGGGCCACGATGCCGCGGAAGATCGCGAAGCCGCCGCGCGTGACGGCAAGGGCGTCGCGCACGGGAACACTCTCACTGCCGCGATGCAGCGTGCCGGTGAGGACGTACGCGCCGTCGCGCTCGACGGCTTGCACGCCGAGGCGCCACGGCTCGCCGTCGTCGAAGAGCGCGGTCTCGTACTCGCCCTTGCCGACGCGGATCCACAGCCGCCCGCTCGCGGCGAGCTTCGGCACGAGGTAGCCGGCCGCGGGCCAGGAGATCGCCTGCCGCGGGTCGAGGATGCCGTAGGCGTAGCGCGACAGCATGGCCAGGACCTCGCGGTCGGTCGGGTCGGGCAGACGGTCGATGGCCGAGTGCGCGAGCCGCAGCGGCTGCGGCCGCCCGGGCTCGCCGTTCTTCTTCGCCGTGCGCGCGGAGATCTCGACCGAGACGTCCATCATGGACGTCGCCGGATCGAGGACCCAGATGACCTCGGGCGGGATGCGCGCGCCGTCGCCGTGGTCGAACGGCTGGAGCATCGAGCCGAGCTGCGCGCGCCAGCGGCTCGGCTGGACGAAGCGCAGCGGCATCGGTTGCAGCTGCTTTTCGATTATGTCCTCGTCGATGTCGACGTCTGGCTCCGCATCGGAGTCGGTGAGGAGATCCTCGACCGGCCCGGGGAAGGAGACCTTCTTCGCCGCGCACTCGACGAGCGTCGCCCAGATGTGCTTGCAGATGTCGACGTTCTCGTCGAAGTACGGACAGGTGCAAAAAGTCCACAGGGCGTAGCGCTCGTAGCGGAGGTTGGTGAAGTAAATGTCCTTGCCGACGACCGACGCCGACACGGGCGCCCCACCCGAGCGCTGCGGGCGCAGCCGGACGGCCCCGCGCCGGGCGTAATCCGCGCCGCGCTGGCGCACCTGGATCGGGACAAACGGCTCGAGGGAGGAGAGGACGAGAGAGTTCACGCGGCCGGCAAGATTTTACCTCGGCGGGCGGCGGGCGTCTCGAGCGCGAGGGTGTGGAAATCGCCCGCCGCGGCACTCCCACTCCAGGAGGCTGACCATGCAGAGACCGAATCCCGTCGTCATCATCCCGGCTACTACGGCACGCTGCTGATCGACAAGGCGGCGCACGACCGCACCATCTGGTTGACGCTGAGCGGCATCTTTCACTCGGGGGACGTGCTCGATGCGATTAACCTCGAGACCGGCGATCCGGACCGCATCGTATCGGGCGGCATCCTCGAGGAGGTCCAGATCATCGGGCACTGGGCGCCGAACTTCTACAAAGGGCTGCGGATGTTCTTCGGCAGTCTCGGTTTTCCGCCTGAGGAAGTCATCTCCTTCGGCGTCGATTGGCGCCGCAGCCTCGGCTTCAACGTCGAACAGCTTCACGACCGGATCAGCCGCATCGGGAAGGTCAACATCGTCGCGCACAGCCACGGCGGTCTCGTTGCACGCGAGTACCTGCGCAAGCATGGCGGAGAGCTCATCGATCACTTCATCACTCTCGGTACGCCGCACAAGGGGATGCTGGAGACGTTCCAGGCGATCGTCGAAGGCATCGACTTCTTCAAGTGGTCAAAGAAGACTGTGATGCAGACGGCACGCACGTTTCCGTCGGCGTACGAGCTGCTTCCATCCGATCCTGCCGACGGTCTTTTCCGCTGGAACTCGAACAACAACGCCGACCCGTTCGTGAACAACGCCTGGGCCGACGCGTCGATGAAGACGAAGCTGACTGACGCCGGCAAGGTCCTCGTGGACCTGCCGCGCCAGCTGCCGGTGAAGACGGCCATCATCTATGGGACACACCGCGACACGACCGCTCTCGCCGCCGGCGGCTCGAACAAGAAGCTCGAGTTCAAGAATCAGCCGCTGGGCGACGGTACGATCCCGACGGTCTCGGCTTCAGGAACGGGATTGACCGGCGAGAAAGATGCGATCGAGCGCTACGCCATTCCATATGGCATCCACTCACAGCTCTTCGAATACAAAGCCGCGCGGACGATCATGACGAACATCCTCTTCGACCGGCCGATGGCGCACTTCGCGTGCGGCTTCTCGCGTGAGCTGTACTTCGCGGGGCAAACGATCGGCGTCGGCGTCGATGTGCGCGGGCCGCACGGGGAGATCCTTTCCGACGCGCGGGTGACCATCAAGATCAACGGAAAAGAGAGCGTCATCCCCCGCGACAACGCCGCGGGCGATTACTTCGCGGAGCTGAAGACGCCGGCCGTGCCGCAGCACCTGGAGTACAAGATCACCGCGACGTCAGCATCGTTGAGCCAACCGTTCACGCAGGTCGGAGTGCTGCATGCAGCGAACGCATGACGCTGCGCGGCTGGGATCGATCTTGCTAACCGGTCCGCCATGCACCTTCGCGGCATCATCTTCGACGTCGACGGCACGCTCGTCGACTCCAACGACCTCCACGCCGACTGCTGGGTCGAGGCCTTCGCGCACTTCGGCAAGCGCGTCGACCTCGACGTCGTGCGCGGGCAGATCGGCAAGGGGGGCGACCTCCTCGTACCCGACCTCTGCAACGCGCGCGAGATGCAGCGCTTCGGCGAGGCGCTGCAGAAGTATCGCTCGCAACTTTACAAAGAGAAGTACATGCCGCGCGTGCAGCCGTTCCCGCGCGTACGGGAGCTCTTCGAGGCGCTGCACGGGCGCGGCATCAAGCTCGCCCTGGCCTCGTCCGCGAACCCCGACGAGGTCGAGTACACTACGCAGCTTCTCGGCGTCGGGCAGCTCTTAGAGGGATCGACGTCGAAGCACGACGCGAAGCTCTCGAAGCCGTCGCCCGAGATCTTCCGCGCCGCGCTCGACCAGATCGGCACCGCCGTCGAGACGACGATGACCGTCGGCGACACTCCCTACGACGTCCTGGCCTCGCACCGCGCGGCGCTGCCGATCGCGGCGGTGTTGAGCGGCGGCTTCGCGGCCGAGGCGCTGGCGAAAGCGGAGTGGATCTTCGACGGCGTCGAACAACTTGGGGAAGAGATCGACGCCATCGATGACTATTTCAGTGCCTGACGTCCACCGCCGCGCCATCATCGTCGATGGCCACTGCGACACGCCCTACCGCATGCTGCGGCACAACGTCCACCTCGAGGAGCACGACCCCGAGGCCCAGGTCGACCTGCAGTCGCTCCTCGCCGGCGGCATCACCGCGAGCTTCTTCGCCGCGTACGTGCCGCCGTACTACGCCGGCCGCGGCGCCCTCGCCTTCTGCAACCGCGCCATCCAGCTGATCCTCAGCGAGACCGCGCGCCATCCCGACACGCTCGTGCACTGCACCGACGCCGCCGGCATCCGCGCCGCGAAGGCGAACGGCAAGACCGCGATCCTCGTCGGCGTCGAGGGTGGGCACGCCATCGAGGACTCGCTCGACACGCTGCGCGCACTCTACGCCCGCGGCGCGCGCTACCTGACGCTCACGCACGTCAACACGAACAACTGGTGCGACTCCTCGGGTGACGCCGCGCGCCACGGCGGCCTCACGGGCTTCGGCCGCGACGTCGTCCGCACGATGAACGACCTCGGCATGATCGTCGACATCTCCCACGTCAGCGACAACGCCTTCTATCAGGTGCTCGACACGACGCGCGTCCCGGTCGTGGCCACGCACTCGTCGTGCCGCGCGCTCTGCCGCCATCCGCGCAACATGACTGACGACATGCTCCGCGCGCTGGCGAAGAACGGCGGCATCTGCATGATCAACTTCTTCTCCGCGTTTCTGCGCGACGACATTGCGCAGGTGATCATGGCCGCGCACCGGCGCGTGAAGCCGCAAGGCCTCGGCGGCACCGAGGAGCTGCCGAACGACTCGACCGACTGGGACGAATACCTGGTCTGGTTCAAGGAACTCGGCTGCCCGGTCGCGGAGCTCGACGACGCCGTCGATCACATCATTCACGCAGCGGAGGTGGCGGGCGTGGAGCACGTCGGCATCGGATCGGACTTCGACGGCGTGCCGGCGCTGCCGCGCGGCCTGCAGACCGCGGCGACGCTGCCGGCGCTCACGGCGCGGCTGCTCGAGCGCGGGATGAAGGAGGACGACGTCGAGAAGATCCTCGGCACGAATTTCCTGCGCGTCTTCGAGGCGATCGAGGCCGGCCGTGTTTAGCCTCGAGACCGAGCGCCTGCTGATCCGGCCGTGGGTCGACGGTCCGGACGACCGCGCCGCGTTTCTGGCATTGACCGAAGATCCCGAGGTGATGCGCTACGTGCATCGCGGCGCGCCGTACAGCCCCGACGAAGTCGACGAATGGTTCGCGCGGCAGGCGCGGTGGATGCGCGAGCTCGACGTCTGCATGGGCGCGATGATCGAGAAGGCCACAGGACAGCTCGTCGGCCTAGGCGGCACGCAGCCGCTCGGCACGACCGGCGACTTCGAGATCGGCTGGTGGCTCGCGCGCGAGGCCTGGGGCCGCGGCTACGCCACGGAGCTCGGCGCCGCAGCGATGAAGCACGTGCTGGAGACGCTGCGCCACCCGCGCGTCTGGGCGATCATCGACCCGCCGAACGAGGCCTCGAAGCGCGTGGCCGCGCGGCTGGGGATGCACTGGGTCAAGCGCGCCACGGGCGTGGAGCTCGGGCACCGCAAGCCGGAGATTCTCGTCGACTGCTACGTGCGCGAGCGTGATTGACATCACTACGCCCCTCCACCCAGGTACGTTATCGTCAGCGCAGTCCCAAAACCGGCTCTCTCTCTGACGACACAACAGGAGGGTATCGATGAGAATGAAGCTCTTCCTCTCTCTCGGGATTGCTCTGTCCGCGCTCACTCTGACGGCGCAAACGCTCGGCGACTCGAAAGTCGTCGCTCCCGTTCCCTACCCCGGCTACCCCGAAGGCATCGCCGTGCGCGGGAACCGTTTCTACGTCGCCGGCCCGGCGGCATTCGGGCAGCCGCCCGGATCGGCGTACGTCAACGCCTACGACCTCGGCACCGGCGCGCTCGAAGCCGTCTATCCGATCACCATCACCAATCCCTTCGCCGGCATGAGCGGCGCCTCGTGCATCGCCTTCGGCCCCGACGGCGGGCTTTACGTCATCGAGCCGTTCATCGGCGTCATCCGCATGAGCCTCACGCCCGGCAACGCGCAGTCGGTCTATGCGCCGTTCACGCCGGCCGGGCCGTCGCTGCTCAACGACCTGGCGTTCGACGCCGGCGGCAATCTCTACGTCACCGACTCCTTCGCCGCGACGATCTACCGCGTCCCGGCGGGCGGCGGCGCGCCGTCCGTGTGGTTCGCCGACTCGCGCCTCGCCGGAGACCCTGCCGTGCCGTTCGGCGTGAACGGCATCCGCATCAATAAGGATGACGGGAAGCTCTACGTGACGGTGACGGCGGAGAACGGCACGCTCGACGGCGTGGTCTACCGCCTGCCGCTCGTCAACAGCCCCGCGGCCGGCGACCTTCAGGAGTTCCACCGCTATCCGTTCGTGCCCGGCTTCCCGCCGAAGCTCCCCGGTCCCGACGGCATCGCCTTCGGCAAGTCGGGCAAGCTCTACGTCGCTCTCGCGGGAACGAGCCAGATCTCCGTGCTCCGGTCGAACGGGAGCGAGGAGGTGCGCTACTCCGGCCCGGCCGCGAACCCCGGCGGCTCCCCCGATCCGATGCCGTGGGCGAATCCGGCGAACATCGCCTTCGACATCCACACGCGGTCCCTGCTGGTGACGAATCACGCCAGCCTCGTTCCGTATGACCCGAGCTTATTCGTCGTCTTCAGCGTATTCGTCGATGACAAGGCGCAAGCGCTGCCTATCGAATGACCGCGATCGTTTAAAATCCGCGCCGCATGCCGACCGAGATCGATGACCTGCGCGAGCTCGCCCGCGCGTACTGGAGCGGCCGTCCCATCCCCTGCCCGAAGCATCCCGGCGCGACGTACGCCGGGAGCTTCGTGCAGACGACGTTCGCCGACCACATCTACCTGACCTGTCCGAAAGGGCGCGAGACGATCACGATCCCGCAGCGCCCGCGCCAGGTGGAGTTCCAGGCGCAGCAGGTCGAGGGGATGGTCGAGAACATCAACCGCGGCGACAAGAACCTCTGCTACCGCTGCCAGTCCGACCTGCAGGTCGACGTGCGCGAGAACCCGACCACCGGCTTCGCCGAGTACGTGTTCACGTGCGTGCGCTGCTTCTCCTACGGCACGTGGGCGGGCATGCCGGAGATGGCGAAGATCGGGAAGTAGCCGAGGCCCGATGCGTGCATCGCGACGGAGCGATGCGCATCCCCTGCTGCCTCGCGCTCCTGACGGCATTCGCCGCCGCGGGGGCTCCGCCGCCGCCACCGCCCGCCCTGCCCGATGCGGCGCACGTGCTGGCGTTTCTCAACCGCACGATCTCCTGGCGCAACAGCGTCGACGCGCAGGCGGCGCTGGCGGACCAGCCGACGGACGTGCTCTACGTCAACGACAACCGCAACATGGCGCGGCAGGTCGTGGCGCTGTCCTTCGAGTCGGCGAAAGCGATCGCCCAACTCCTCGGCACGACGGCAGCGCCCGCGCCGCCCGCGGGCGATGCGCGCCGACAGCGGATGTCGCAGCGGGCCACGTCGGCAGCCGACGTGCTCCACCGCGAGCAGGCGCGGCTCGCCGCGTTGCAGCAGCAGCTCGCAACGGCGGCTGGCGCCGACCGCGCGCGCCTCGAAGCGGCCGTCGCCGAGGGGCAGAGCCGCGTGGCCATCGCGCAGGCGAGGAATGACTCCGTCAGCGGCATCGCCGAATTCGCGACGAGCGGCAGCAGCACCGGCGATCTCACCGCGCAGATCAGCGCGCTGGAGCAGACCGTCAACGCCTCCACCGCATCGCCGGTTGCAGCCGCGGCGCGAAAAACGACGCCGTCGAGCATCGTCGGCCTGATCGGCGATCTCATTCAACTCGATGAAAAGGACGACGCACTGCAGAACGCCGTCGGCGCGGTCAAGGTTCTGCAGCGCGACACCAGCGCCTTCCAGCAGCCGTTGAGGGCGTTGACGTCCGAGATGCGACAGCAGACCGACGCGCTGATGCTGGCCCCCGACTCGATCGATCCAGCCGAGATCCTGCGGCGCAAGGCGGAGCTCGATGCGTTGAGCGCGCGCTACCGTGGACTCTCCGCGGCGACGATGCCGCTGGCGAAGCGCCGCATCCTGCTCGGCGCCTACGCCGACAACGTCAGCCGCTGGCGCTCCTCGGTGATCGGCCAATACCGCGACGAGCTGCGGCGCCTCATCTTCAAGGCCATCGGCCTCGGCCTCCTCCTCCTGCTCGTCGTGGTCATCTCCATCGTCTGGCGGCGCATGACCTTCCGCTACGTCGCGGACGTGAAGCGGAGGCACCATTTCCTCCTCATCCGGCGCATCGTGCTGCTCCTCATCGTCGCCGTGATCCTCACCGCGACCTTCGCCGCGGACTTCGGATCGCTGACGACCTTCTTCGGCCTCCTGACCGCCGGCATCGCCATCGCCTTGCAGGACGTCATCCTCTCCATGGCTGGCTACTTCGTGATCATCGGCAAGTACGGGCTCCGCGTCGGCGACCGCGTGCGCATCGCCGCGGTGAACGGCGACGTCCTCGACGTGGGGTTAGTCTGGATCTACCTCATGGAGCTGGAGACGCGCGGCAGCGACCAGTTGCCGACCGGGCGCATCGTCGAGTTCCCGAACTCCGTCGTGTTCGACCACAGCGCCGGGATCTTCAAGCAGCTCCCCGGCACGCGCTTCCTCTGGCACGAGGTGTCGCTGACCGTGCCGGCGAACAGCGACTTCCGCGAGGCGCAGGCGAAGATGCTGGCCGCCGTGGAGAGCGTGTTCGACGAGTACCGCCCCGCCATCGATCAGCAGCACCGCGACATGGACCGCCTCCTCGGCATGACCACGCCGCCGCCCTACCCCCACAGCCGCCTGCGCGTGGCTGCGAGCGGAATGGAGATCCGCGTCCGCTATCCGGTGGAGATCGCCAATGCGGGCGAGATCGACGACCGGGTGGCGGCGGCGGTGGCGGGCGCGGTGTGAAAATGTAGCCGACGTTGCAGCGATCGCTCGTGATGTTGGTCGAAGGCGAGCCGATATCGCATGATTTGTCTTTGATATCGCGTCGACCGCACGCGATGTTGCTTGAAAGCCAGCCGATATCGCATGACTCGTCTTTGATATCGCGTCGACCGGACGTGATCTCTCGTCCGAGCGACCTGATATCACTGCCTCCCCACGTGTCATCGCTGCATTTCCCAAGAAAATCTCTTCATTTCCAAAGAAAATCTCTGCATTTCCACGTGAGATCACGTTGAATTTCAGTGATGTCGCAACGGAATGCAGCAAGCGTACGTCGATTGCACGTGAAGTCGGGAGCTCAGTCAGCGTGACTGGATGAATCGCAGTGACATCTTCACCGGAAACGTCAAACGTGCGCCTCGGCTCGAGGAACACGACGCTCGCGCGTCGAGCTTGTCGACGGGTGCGAGGAGCGCGGTGGGCTTGCACTCCAGCATTTGACGGCATTCATGATTTTGGCAACGATGGCCCGAGGCTTGCTGTGTTCGCGCGGCGATGCTCCGCTCGGCAATCGTGGCGCTGGCTGTCTGCGCGCACGCTCCTCTGGTGCTCTGGATCGACGCAACCCGCACCCGGCCGGAGTTTGTGGAAGCGACGGCCATCGACGCCCTCCCCGCGCAGCTTCGCGCCGAGGTCGAGCGCGATCTCGCGCAGTCGTTGCGGCAGCGCGATGAATTCGCTGCCAGCGCGCGAGCGAACGGACTGGCGCCGCCGCAATGCGCGCCCGGCATCATCGGCGACACTCTCCAGCCGGTCGACGCCGTCACCGCACTCCGCCACCAGCCGCTGATCGCCCGCGGCACCATCACCGGCCTCCGCAACGGCTGGGATGTACCGCGAAAAAGCGCCGCCGCCGTGGCGCTCGTTCGTATCGATGAGGTCTGGAAAGGAAGCGGCGTCGCGCCGAACGACGTCGTCGCCGTCGCGTTTCCATTCGGCACGTTCGACCGCGGCGGCAACACGTGGTGCGCCGTCATGAAGGGCAGCGAGCGCATCGCCGTCGGCCGCCAGCTTCTCGTCTTCGGCCGTCTCGTCGACGGCTCCACTTCATGGATCGCCGGTGGGGGCTGGGCAGTCGAGGACGGCCGCCTCTTCCCACCGCAGGCCTCTTCCCTCTCTCTGCAGTCAGTCCACAGCGCGCTTCAATAACCCAAAGGAGATCCTCTCATATGACCCGTCGTCTGTTCGTTCTCGCCTCACTCGTCGCTTTTTCCGCGCTGCCGTCGTTCGGGCAATGCTCGACCATGCTCGGCAGCGGCTCAGGCTTCAGCAACATCCATTACGTGAACATCGGAAGCAGCGGCACCCCGTACGACAGCTCGATCTCGGGGGCGATGAACACCTGGAACAACGGCTGCGGCGGGATGTCGGGCACGAAGTATCCCGAGTTCGAGACCGCCGGCGGTACCGCGCAAGTCCACATCAACTACGTGAACGGCGCGGAATCGTCGCCGCACTGCAACGGCAACACGGTCTACTGCAGCTCGACGTTCGAGCAGAGCACTCACACCATCACTCTTTACGAGAACTATGGCGCCGACCCGAACAACTGGCAGCACCTCGCCGGTCAGTCGAGCGCGCAGATCCAGAACCTGCTCGCGCATGAGCTGGGGCACGCGCTCGGCCTCGCCGACGACAGTTGCACGAACGGTCTGATGAACCAGAACATCCCATCCAACCCCGTCATCACCTCCGACGAGTGCACCACTGCGGATCAGAGCACCCACGTCCTCTACGAAGGAACCAGCAAGGAAGGCTGCACTGACTTCCTGGATTGCCATATGAGTCCGATCATCCTCGATCTCGACCGGCAGGGCTTCCGCCTCACCAGCATCGGCGACGGCGTCAGCTTCGACCTGAATGGCGACGGCGTCCCCGAACAGACGGCGTGGACTCGGGCCAACACCAACGAGGCATTCCTCTGGATCGACAAAAACGGCAACGGCGTGGTCGACGACGGCACGGAGCTCTTCGGCTCGACGTTCGGCGCCAACGGCTTCGATCAACTCGCGGTGTGGGATCGCTCCAGTGTCGGCGACGTGATTTACGGCGGCAACGACAACGGTCAGATCGACAGCGGCGACGCGATCTGGAGCCGGCTGCGCCTCTGGATCGACCGCAATCACGACGGCCTCTCGCAGCCTGATGAGATCTACACCCTTGGCCAGCTCGGCGTGACCTCCATCGACCTCGGCTACAAAGTCCTTCGTCGCCAGGACGGCAACGGCAACGAATATCGCTATGCCTCCACCGCCATGGTGAGCGGCAAGAGCGTGAAGACGATCGACGTCTACTTCGCAGTGCAACCGTAAGCAAGCGTGCGTCGCCGCGTGAACACGCGCGGCGACGCACTTGAAATGCTTGCTCAGAACGCCGCAATCTCCCGCGCGATCGCGTCAATCACCCCCTGCGCGTCGTCCGCGGTGTGGTGGTTGAGCATGATCGAGAAGTAGCGCGTGCCGCCGCCCGTCCCTGTCACGACCGCACTTAGGGTATTGACGCCGGTGAGCGTGCCGGTCTTGCCGCGCAGGCGCGGCGCGAGCTCGGTCAGGCGCCGGTGCAGCGTCCCTTCCTCGCCCGGCGTGGCCAGGATGAGCCACCACGCGCTGCGGCGGGCCGGGTCGTTCATCCAGCGCAGCAGCTTCACCGCCGCGGCGGGCGTGACGAAGTTCGTCGCCGAGACGCCGGAGCCGTCGACGAAGCGGAACTCCGCCGGGTCGATGCCGACCTCCGTCGTGAGGAAGCGCCGCTCGGCCTCGCGCGCGCCGTCGTACGAGCCGCCGCCGGCGCCCTTGTAGAGCATCTCGGCGTAGAGGTTCTGCGACGGCTTCATCTCCACGGAGAGGAGCTGCCACATCGGCGGCGAGGTAATGCTGGCAATGCGATTCGCGTACGCGCGCGGTGCCGTGTTGACGCGAACCGTGCCGTGCACGTCGATCCCGGCGTGCTTGAGCGCCGAGGCCAGCGCCTGGGCGGCGTAGAGCGCGGGGTTGAGGATCGAGTTGATCGAGTGGAAATGGCTGCGCGCCGGGCCGCTGATCGTGACCGTATTCGTCGAGTCCGAGAGCACCGAGGGGCGGGCGTCGCCGCAGGTGATGTTGGCGACGGCGGTGACGAAGAGCGGATCGGTGTCGGCGGCGGAGCGCGCGCAGTCGTCGATCGAGATCCCGACGACGTTCTCGTTGTAGGCCAGGGCGTCGACCGGCGTCGCGTAGGAGCTGCCAACGTCCTCGATCTCCCACTGCGGCGGGATGGTGATGCGGTCGAACGACGCGACGTCGGCGACGACGTCGCCCGGAATCGCGCCCACGCCGCGCGCGCGCAGGGCAGCGACGACGGGGGCGAAGAGCGCGTCGCGGTCGAACGTCCAGCGGCCACCGAACGACGGGTCGCCGCCGCCGCGGAGCACGAGGTCGTTGCCGTCGAGGAAGACGTCGGTGGAGAGCTGCTGCTCGAAGCCGAAGCAGCTCGCGGCGGTGGCACCGGAGAAGAGCTTGCGGTTGGAGGCGGGGATGAAGAGCGTCGACGCGTTTTTCTCGTAGAGGCGGTGGCCGGCGTCGTCCTCGACGACGATGCCCCAGAGCGCGTGCGGGACTTTCGCGGTCAAGGCGTTGATGTTCTGCACGAGCCGCGGCGGCACGGCGGTCGCGCATCCAGCGAGGAGCAGCAGCGCGGCGAGTCGCTTCAGCATCATGCGAAGGTTAGGTCATCGAAGTGGGAGCGGTCGAGGTTGAGCTTTGCGGCGGCGCGCATCGCGGCATCGGTTGTGAGCGCGCAGATTTTGAGATATTCGGCGTAGTCGCGGGAGAGGTTGTAGACGGGGGGCTCGAAGGGGACAGGGGACGGGGGACAGGTGAGGGTTCGTCGCGAGAGAGAAAGTCTCGGACTCTTGGTTCGATCTCTTTCCCGCGCGCCGCCTCCAGAAGAAAGAGCGCGTGCGCGGCTTCGATGTCGCCCTCTTTCGCCAGGAAGTTGTTTCTAAGCCGCTCGTCGAGATCTTCTGCGATCGTGCCCCGCTCTTCGTAGTGCTCACCGTGGTACGCGCACATCTCCCAGATCCCGACGCGCAGCGCGGCGAACCGTCCCTGCTCGCCGAGGATCGGGACGAGGCGCCAGGCGGCGTCGGCGACGATGAGCTTGTGGCCGAGATCGTCGAAATCGTCCGCGGCGGCGGCGAAGTAGTCGCGGGCGAGATCATCGTCGTCGATCCGCTTCGCCAGCCAGCGCTCGCCGCGCAGGCGGTCCGACGCCGCGATCGCCTCGAGCAACTCGCCCACGTCGCCGCGCTGATCGTCGTCGAGCGCCGGCGGCGACATGATCGGCGGCTCGCTCCACGGCTGGCGGCTCTCCGCCGCGTATATCGCGCACTGCGTCACCACGTCGTCGAAGTACGGCTCCTCGCGCAGCTGCCACGCCGCGAGGCACGCCAGGAGCGCGTGCTTGCCGTGTTGCGACGGCGCGTACGCGAGCACGGCGAAGCGGCCGACGGCCTTGAACGTCTCCTCCGATCCGTGCTCCTCGCGAAACGCGCGCACCGCCGCGGGGATCGCCGCGATGTCGCGCTCGATGAACGTTTCGTAAAGCGGCGTCAATGCTTTTTGGTCTTCTTCGCCGGCGCGGGCGCTTTCTTCGCGGGCGCGGGAGGCGCTGCTGCCGCCGTCCCCCCCTCCCCTTCCGAGCGGCTGTCCTCGACCTCGACCGTCTGCGTCATCGCCGTGTCGGTGGCGCTCTGGTCGGGCTTGGCCGAAGCGGGGGCGATGGTCTGCGTTTGCTGCTGTTGCGGATCCGTCGCGCGCTCCTTGCCGCAGGCGCACACGAGGAGGGACAAAGCGAGTAGGGTCGTGATCGTTTTCACCGGAACCTCGGCACCGGACCTATGCAATTTCCCTGCGCTACAATGCCCGGCGCCATGACGGAGCGGCGGCGGATCGGCATCTTCGGATGGGGCCTCGTCGCCCCCAAGTCGCCCAACGTCGAGGCCTTCGAGCGCAACCTCGAGCGCGCCGACAGCTGGCTCTCCCCGTTTCAAGGTTACGGCCCTTCGAACTTCCTCGTCGGCGTCCCCGAGTTCGACTTCGAAACATACCATGAGTGGTTCGACGCCCGGTTTCCCCCCGCCAAGTTCTCGCAACTGAAAGACAAGATGGGACCGATGGCGCTCTACGCCATCGGCGCGTTCATCCAGTCGCTCGGGCAGAACCCCGGCATCGAGCAGTACCTGCAATCGCTCGGCACGCAGTGCCACGTCTACGTCGGCACGGGCGTGGGCGACCTGCCGACGCACTATGAGGCCTCGATCGAGTACGAGCGCGCCCAGCACCGCTGGAACGAGTTCTGGGCCGCGCCCGAGCGCTGCGCCGCGTTGCGCGCGCACACCGACGGCAATGCCGATCCGGCCGCGCCGCGCGACCCCGAGGAGTTTCCGATCGGCTCCGAAGCGTGGATCGAGGCCAAGCACGCCTGGGAAGCGTTCTGGATGGCCAAGAGCGACGCGCTGCAGGATTACCTCGCCGAGGCCGCGGCCATTCAGGGCGAGCCCGTGCCGCCGGCTTCCGGCTCGGCGAAGCTGACGACGATCCGGCAGAAGCTGAACAAGATTCGCGCTTTGAACCGCAAGTGGGGCTGCCCCGACGAGCCGTGGGCCGCGGTCTCGCCGAACCTCTTGTGGAACATCGACAACATCGGCGCCGCGCAGATCACCATGTGCGGGCGCCTGGTCGGGACGTCGTTCGCGCCGGTCGGCGCGTGCGCGTCGTTCGGGATCTCGGTCAAGCTCGCCGTCGACGCCATCAACCGCGGCGAGGCCAAGGCCGTCGTCGTCGGCATGTGCGACCCGCCGCCGCACGCGGTGCTGATCTCCGCGTTCTACAACGCCAACGTGCTCTCGGCCGACGCCGACGTCTCGCGCCCGCTCACAGCACTGAAGGGCACGCACGTCGCCGGCGGCGCGTGCGTCTGGATCGTCGGCGACGCCGAGGAGCTGATGGCGAAGGGCTTCCGCCCCCTCGGCATGGAGATCGTCGGCGTCGGCACGTCGTCCGACGCGCATCACATCATCACGCCGTCGAAGGGCGGCCCGCAGCTCGCCATCGCCGCGGCGCTGCAAGGCGTGCAGGCCAGCGACGTGACAACGTGGGACATGCACGCCACCGCCACGCCCGGCGACGCCACGGAGATCGAGCACTCCCTGGAGATGCTCCACCCCGACGTCCTCTTCACCGCGCGCAAGGGGACATTCGGCCACGGCATGTCGGTCGGCGGCGGATGGGAGCTGACCGCGCAGCACCTCGGCATGGCCAAGGGACACCTCTATCCGATTCCGCTGACCGAGGGGGAGCTGCACGCAGACGTGAAAGTGCACGCCGCGAAGTTCGTGCAGACCGACGGATGCAAGGTCGAGCCCGGAGGCTACGCCGGCAAGTTGTCGATGGGCATCGGCGGAACGAACTCCTGCGTCATCAGCCGCACGTGGGACCCCGAGTACATCGAGTCACATCTCCGTGCCGTCGCCGAAACGCCCGCGTCGCTGTGAGATAATTTCCGGACAGTTTCGGTAACTTCATGGCAATCACGCGCGGCTCGATGGTCGGACCTTACGAGGTCCTCGCCCACATTGGCGCGGGCGGAATGGGGGACGTATGGCGTGCCCGAGATAAACGCATCGGGCGTGACGTAGCCATCAAAGTTCTCCCCGAGGCCTACGCGCCGGGCGACGACCGCCTCCGCCGGTTCGAGCAGGAGGCGCGCGCCGCCGGCGCCCTGAACCATCCCGGCCTCGTGACCATCTTCGACGTCGGCACGATTGACGGCAGCCCCTACATCGTCATGGAGCTCCTCGAAGGGGAGACGCTGCGCGACGCCATCGGCGACGTGCAGCCCGTGGCCCTTTCGCTGCGGAAGACGATCGACTACGGCATCCAGATCGCCTCGGCGCTCGCCGTCGCGCACGAGAAGGGGATCATCCACCGCGACCTCAAGCCGGAGAACATCTTCATCACCGCCGAGCGGCGCGTGAAGATCCTCGACTTCGGCCTGGCCAAGCTGGCGCAGGAGGCGCAGGACGACAAGGACAAGACCGGAAAGCAACTGACCTCGACCGGCATGGTAGTCGGCACGCCCGGCTACATGTCGCCCGAACAGGTGCGCGCGAAGCCGCTCGATCACCGCACCGACATCTTCTCCCTCGGCGCGGTGCTCTACGAGATGCTCTCCGGCAAGCGCGCCTTCGACCGCGAGTCGGCGGTGGAGACGATGACGGCGATCCTCAACGACGAGCCGGCGCCGCTGTCGGCGCTGGTGCCGAACGTGCCGCCGGCGCTCGAGGCCATCGTGCAGCACTGCATGGAGAAGAACCCGCGCGAGCGCTTCCAGGCCGCGCGCGACCTCGCCTTCCAGCTGCGCATGCTGCTGCCGGAGTTCGACGGGACCCGCTCCGGCATCTCGCCGGCGCCGCTGCCGATGGTGAAGAAGAACCTGCCGCAGCGACTCGTGCTGGCGGCCGCGGTGCTCGGCGCGCTGGGGACGGTCGGGTTCACGCTGTTCCACACGCGGACCGGCCTTGGCGTGGCGGCGCCCTCGCGCACGTACAAACAGCTGACGTTCCGCGAGGGCCTGACGAACTTTCCGACGCTCTCGCCCGACGGCAAGACCTTCGCGTACGTCAGCGCGCAAGGCGGCAACGAAGACATCTACGTGCAGCGCGTCGACGGCCGCGTGGCCACGAACATCACCGCCGACTCGGCGGCCAACGACTCCGAGCCGACGTTCTCTCCCGACGGCTCGCAGATCGCCTTCCGCTCCGAGCGCGATGGCGGCGGCATTTTCGTGATGGGCGTGACCGGCGAGTCGGCGCGCCGCCTCACGGACTTCGGATACAACCCCTCCTGGGCTCCCGATTCGAGGCGGATCGTCGTCTCGACCGCGGATGTCAACTCCCGGCCTCAGTTCCACAAGGAGGCGGGGACGCTATGGATCATCGACACCCGCACGGGAGCCAAGAAACAGCTGCCGAATGACGGACCCGGCCATGCCGACGCGTTGCAGCCGAGCTGGTCGCCGCATGGGAAACGCATCGCGTTCTGGGGAGTGGACATCGCCGGCCGGCGCGACATCTGGACGATCGACCCCGAGGCGCCGCGGCCGCAGTCGACGGTCGTGAGGCTCGCCTCCGACGGCGCCCTTCACTGGAATCCGGTCTGGTCGCCGGACGGAGACGAGCTCTATTACGGCAGCGACCGCGACGGCACGCTGAACCTCTGGCGCATCCCCATCAACGAAGAGACCGGACAGACGGCCGGCGATGCGGAGCCGCTTCATCTGCCGAGCTCCTTCAGCGGCCACTTCGCTTTTTCCCAGCAGGGCGACCTCATTTACATGTCGTTGGCGAAGTCGGACCGGCTGCTCGCGTTTCGGTTCGACCGGAGCAGCGGACGGATCGACGCCCCTGCGCCGGTACTGCGAGAGGCGCAAGAGATCGAGAGCTACGAGCCGTCGCCGGACGGCAAGTTCATCGCCTTTACGAGCGGCGGCGTGCAGGAAGACGTCTTCCTCGCCGACATCCACGGCACCCAGATCCGCCAATTGACGAACGATGCGGCGCGGGACCGCGGCGTGACGTGGACGGCCGACGGGAAGACCTTGTACTTCTTCTCGAACCGCGACGGCGCATTCGAGCTCTGGAGCATCCATCCGGACGGCAGCGGCCTGACCCGCATCACCGACGACAAAGACGGACGCCGCGCCGGCGCGGTGTACGGGCCGAGCGCCTCGCCCGATGGACACACCGTCGCCGCCCGCGCCGACCGCGGCATGGTGCTGGTGCACCTCGAGCGTCCGCCGGCACAACGGGTGGAGATCATCAACACGGAACTGACTCTGCCGAAGTGCTCGCCGGACGGCCGGTGGGTTGTCGGTGATAAACCGGGCGCCGGAGTGATGCTCTACTCGATGGATTCCCGGCGCTTCGAGACGATCTCGGACTGGGGCCGGAATCCGGTGTGGCTTCCCGACGGGCACCACCTCGCATTTTTCGACAAGGGCAAGATCGGATTGTTCGATCTCGACTCCAGGCGCATCGTCACGGCACCGCTGGTGCTGCCGCCGGGCTCGAAGTTCGGCCATAGCCGCCTATCGAGCGATGGCGCGACGTTGTACGTGCGGCAGACGGTCGAGCAGGGCGACATCTGGATCGCTCATTTTCAGAAGCCGTGAGGCTCGAGTCGCTCGTACAACCGCGTCGCTTCCTTCAACATCGCCACGAGGCGTGGTGTCGCCGCGCGCCGTTTGATCCAAGAGTCCGGCAGGTACCGCTCCGCCGGACGCTTGGAATGAAAGCGCAGGGCGCGGCCGATTCTGGCGCGCTCCACCGGCAGGAGCGGACCGAGGAACGACTCCGTCAGGCGGCAGATCGTGCCGAGGTCGAGCTGCGCGTAGTCGATCATGACCGTCTCTCCAGGTACCCGCGCGGCCGCCAGTCTTCGCAAATAGCCGGTGAGAATCCACGCGCAGAATTGCTCGCGGCTCATTCGCCGGATCGCAGCGGCGCTCCCCCCGAACGCGCGCGCCGCGACCTCCGGCAATCTCTTGATGTCGAGCAGCGTGGGCCGCTGCAGGTTCGAGACGGCCACCTCCACCGGGTCGCGAAATAGGACGATCGCGGGCGGGTGGCCGGTACGACGGCGAAACCGGTCGAGGTGCGCGGTCTCCCTGCTCAACAGCTTCACCACCACGCGGCTCGCCCCGAACCGCTCTGCGTACAGCGCCAGCACGCTTCGCAGCGTCGGATCTCGGCGGTCATCGCGCTCCAGCAGTGCGGAGACGATCGGAGGCTCGGAGAGCACGACCACGTCATCGACCTGGCTCATGCAAACGGCCAGCATCGTCGAGCCGCAGCGCGAGATGTGCGCGATCACGCCGGCGGTCACGTCGCGCGCGCGCTGCGCGGCAGCCGCCTTGCGCAGCAGCGCGCGGTCGCTGTAGAGAAACGTCCGCCGGCCGATGCCTCGGGGAACTCCGCACTCGACGAATCGATGCCGCAGCGGTGTCTTGGGCAGGCGCACCCATCGCACCGCATCGCCGTAAAAGTCCGCCGGAATCGCATGTTCGACATCGGCGAGGTCGCGCGCCCACGCTGCAGCCATCCGGCACAGTTTCACGGGTGGGGTGGACTTTCGTCAATTTACGACACACCATGTCAGGGAGGGCTTCCGGTCCATCCACCACAACTGAGAGCGAGAGGAGGAGCAAATGCTCAAGATCAGAGATCTGGGAATCAACATCGAGTACCGCCTCGGATATCAGGGTACCTACGGCGACATGGGCCCCGGATCGATTTCCTGTCCGGACATGTCCTGCGTCGACACTTACAAAAAAAGGCCGAGCAAGAAGCCGAGCAAAAAAGCCCCTTCGAAAAAGAGCCCGGCCAAGACGCCGAGCAAAAAGTCCCCTTCGAAAAAGGGTTACCGCGCCAACGGTTTCGGCTCCGCCGCGACCGCGCAGCTCGGCCGGCAGCTCGAAGAACAACTCCGCGACGTTCAATAGAGCGGGTGGGCCGGAAACCTCTCTTCCATGAACCGCACGCAGAGCGACGTGACCGCGCCGTTGGTCCTGCAGGAGGATGTCGTGCTCGTTCCCTGCGCGGAGCTCGACCCGAAGCTGCGCGGCCAGATCTCGTTCGAGAAAGGCGACTTCGTCCTCTCGCACCGGCGGCGGCGGGCCCGCTCGAAGGTCATCGACGGCGGCACGGCCGCGCTGCTCGCGCTCTTCCGCGAGCCGCGGACGATCGTCAGCGCCGTGATCGAGAACAGCCGGACCCTCGGCGCCGATCCGCGCGCGCGCTTCGACGAGCTGCTGCCCCCTCTCGCCGCCTTCGTCGAGGACCACGTTCTCGTGCAGGCCGGCTCGGCGCAGCAGGACGCGCTGCGGCCGCGGCTCGACAGCGGCACGCGCGTCGCCGGCTGGGACGTTGTCCGCTGCGTCAATTTCCACATCGACACCGAGGTCTACGAGGTGCGCCGCGAAGACCGCGTGGCCGCGCTGAAGATCGCCCGGACCGCGACCGCCGCCGTCAAGGCCATGCTGAAAAACGAAGTGGCCGTGCTTCAGCGGCTCGACGGCAGCGGCGTCACCCCGCCGCTGATCGAGAGCGGCGTGCACGAGACGAGACCCTATCTTCTCGTCGACTGGATCGACGGCGTGGACGCCGGCGTCGCTGCCGCGCAGCGCTCCAACGATCGCGCCTCGCAGATCGCCTTGTGCGCCTCCATCGCCGCGGCGTACGCCGAGATGCATGCCCGCGGCGTCCTGCACGGCGACATCCACCCGCGCAACGTGATTGCCGGCCCACGCGTGGCGCTGATCGACTTCAGCCTTTCGCGCTTCACCCGCGGCCGGCGGATCGTCCTCCGAGGGGGCATCGACCTTTTCTACGAGCCCGAGTACTTCGCCGGGCTGCGCGCCGGCACCGGCATGCCGTCGTCCCCCGCCGGCGAGCAGTACGGCGTCGCCGCGCTCTTGTACTTTCTGATCGCCGGGCGTCACTACATCGAGTTTCGATACGACGGCGACGAAATGGGACAGCAGGTGTTGCACGAGCCTCCCCTGCCGTTCGCCGCGCGCGGCCTCGCGCCGTGGCCGGAAGTCGAGCGCGTGCTCTTCCGCGCGCTGGAAAAAGATCCGGCCCGGCGCTACCCGTCAATGGCCGAATTCGCCGCCGCGCTGGCCGCCGTGCGCGACGCGGCCGCGCAGGAAACGCTGGCCACGTCCGTGTCGACAGACGCGAACGCTCTTCTCGACACGACGCTGCGATCGTTCGCGCGCGGCGGCGACGTTTTCCAACGAGCAACGATTGCGGAAGGCTGCGCCGGTGCGGCCGTGGGGCTCCTGCGCATCGCCGAGGCGCGGAGCGATCCGGCGCTGCTGGCGCTGGCGGACGT
>DATELQ010000084.1:0-6594 GCA_035276475.1 Thermoanaerobaculia bacterium
GTGTACGCGAGGAGCGGCGGGTGCGCGGCCAGGCGGCTGTGCGCGAGCTCGCGCTCTGCGCCGGCGACGTCGCCGATCGAGGCGCGGTCGGCAATCACCAGCGCGGCGCGGCGGTCGTCGAGCGCTGCCACGTCGATCAACTTCAGTTGCGCGAACATCGCCGGCATCTCCCGGCGCTCCATGTGCCGGTGCGCGAGCGAGAGGCGCAGCCGCCACGCCTGCGGCCGCAGCTCCAAGAGCGACGACGCCAGCGCGCGCGACGACGCCGTCGGCAACTCCGGGGCGAGGTAGCGCGAGAGCAGCGACTCGTACGTTGACGTCGCGCCGCCGAGGCGGCGGTTCGTCTCCGCCACCCACCGCAGCCCCTCGACGTGATTGCCGCTGTAGTACGTCCACGACGAAAGGAACGCCGCGGGCAGCGGCGTGTGCGGATCGCGCCGCGCGGCCTCGCGCAGAAACTCGATCGCCGCGGACCGGTCGCCGGCAGCGTCGGCGCTCAGCGCCAGCTCCATGAGTCGGCGCGTCTCCGTGTCGCCCGTGACGTCGCCGGCGCGGAGCTGGTAGCCGTCGTCGATGATGCGCCGCCGCTCGCGCACGATGTTCGCGATGACAAGGGCGGCGATGGCGACGACGAGCAGCGCCGCGACGGTGGCAACGATGCGGCGGCGATTCACGCGCGGCAGCGTGGCGCTGAAGCGGAGCGTCGGCGCGCGCGCGTCGACGACCTCGCGCAATCCGGCACGTAGCTCCGCGCCGTCCTGAAACCGATCCTCGGGATGTTTGGCCAGACAGCGCGAGAGGAACGCGCGCAGGTCCGGCGCGACCTCGGGGGCGCGGGCGAACGGATCGTCGCGCAGGATCGACGCGATCGTCTCGATGCTACTGTCGCCGCTGAACGGCCGCTCGCGCTGCAGCATCTCGAACGCCAGGCAGCCGAACGAGAAGACGTCCGTCGCCGCCGTCAGCGGCTTGCCGGAGAGCTGCTCCGGCGACATGTAACCGATCGTGCCGACGACCATGCCGGGCTCCGTGATCGACGCCTCCAACCCCTCCATCGGCCGCACGATCGCGGCGAGGCCGAAGTCGAGGATCTTCACGCCGCCGTCCGACGTGAGAAAGATGTTCTCCGGCTTGAGGTCGCGGTGGATCACCCCCTTCGCGTGCGCCGCGGTGAGGCCGTCGGCGACGCCGCCGCAGATGCGCAGCATCTCGTCGCGCGCGAGCGGCCCGCGGTCGAGGCGCGTGCGCAGCATCTCCCCTTCGAGCAGCTCCGTGACGACGAAGTCGTCGCCGACGTCGAAGATGGCGATGATGTTCGGATGCGAGATCGCGGCAATCGCGCGCGCCTCGCGGTGGAAGCGCGCGATCGACTCCGCATCCTCGGCGAGGTGCGGCGAGAGAACTTTGATCGCGACCTCGCGTCCGAGGCGCGGGTCGTGCGCGCGGTAGACCTCGCCCATGCCGCCGTGACCGATGAGGTCGCGGATCTCGTACGGGCCGAATCGCGCGCCGGCGGCGAGCGTCATGGGATTACCTAAGGTACGACGACACGTCGGCCAGCGGGCGGGCGAAATAGAACCCTTGCGCGAAATCAACGCCGAGGGTGCGCATGCGCTCGACTTGATCGGCGGTCTCCAGGCCCTCCACCGTCACCTGCATCCCCAGCGTGCGCGCCAGCGCCGAGACCGTGCGCACGATCTCGTCGCCGCGGCGGGCGTCGGCGTCGTGCAGGAACGAGCGGTCGATCTTGATCATGTCGAACGGGAACTGCCGCAGCGAGCTCAGTGACGAGTAGCCGGTGCCGAAGTCGTCGAGGCTCAAGCCGACGTCCGTCTCGCGCAGCTCCCGCAGCAGCGCCCCCGCGGCCTCGGCGTTGTCGATGAGCAGCGACTCCGTGACCTCGAGGTGCAGCCGGCTCGGCGCGACGCGCGCGTCGTCGAGCGCCGCGGTGACGACGTCGATCACGTTCGGCTGCAGCAACTGCTTCGGCGAGAGATTGACGTGCATGTGGAAGCCGTCGCCGAGGTCGCGGAGCTGGCGCAGCGACTCGCGCAGCACCCACTCCCCGATCGGCACGATCAGTCCCGTCTCCTCGGCCAGTGGCACGATCTCCTCGGCGGACACGAGCTCCTCGCCGCGCTGCCAGCGCACCAGCGCCTCGAAGCCGGCCAGGCGGCCGCTCTGCAGCTCGATCATCGGCTGGTAGTACACGCGCAGCTCGCCGCGGTCGATGGCGCGGCGGAGGTCGGTCTCGAACTCGAGCAGCTTCACGGCGCGCTCGTGCATGGCGATGTCGAAGAGCTCGTGGCGCGCCTTGCCGCGGGCCTTGGCGCGGTACATGGCGATGTCGGCGTCGCGCAGCACGTCCTGCGGTTGCTCGTAGCCGGTCGCGCTGAGCGCGATGCCGATCGAGACGGTGGTGAAGATCTCGTGCGGCCCGATGCGGAACGGCACGAGGAGCGCGTCCTGGATGCGCTGCGCGGCGCGGACGGCGTCGGTCTCGTGCTCGATGCCGTCGATGAGCATGGCGAACTCGTCCCCGCCGAGGCGGGCCACGGTGTCGCTGGAGCGGAGCATGCGCGTGAGTCGCGCCGCCACTTCGACGAGAAGCTCGTCGCCGAGGACGTGGCCGAGGGAGTCGTTCACGACCTTGAAGCGGTCGAGGTCGAGGAAAAGCACCGCGAACATCGTGTCGGGATGGCGGCGCTGCTGCTCCATGGCCCGTTCGAGGCGATCCATGAAGAGCGCGCGGTTCGGCAGGTTCGTGAGCGCGTCGTGAAAGGCGTCGTGCATCAGCCGCTCGACGGCGAGCTTGCGCTCGGTGATGTCGGTCTGTGAGCCGGCGAAGCGCATCGGCGTGCCGCTGTTGTCGAGCACCGCCAGGCCGCGGCTGAGCATCCATTGATAGCTGCCGTCGCGGCAGCGCATCCGGTACTCGCTCTCGAGGTACGGCGTCTCGCCGTTGAGATGGCGGTCGATGGCGGTGCGCAGCAGGACGATGTCGTCGGGATGCACGCGCGTCAGCCACTCCTCGGGGGAGTCGCCGATCTCCGCCTCGCTGTAGCCGAGCATCGACTTCCACCGCGGCGAGTAGTAGACGTCGTTCTCGCGCAGGTCCCACACCCAGAGGCCGTCGTTCGCGCCGCGCGCGGAGAGCGCGTAGCGCTCCTCGCTCTCGCGCAGCGCCTGCAGCGTGCGGCTCTGCTCGAGCGCGTAGCGGATCGAGCGCTCCAGGAGCGGCGCGTCGATCTGTCCTTTGACGAGGTAGTCGGCGGCGCCGGCGCGCATGGCGGCGAGGTCGATGTCGCCATCGCCCTGGCCCGTCAGCAGTATTAGTGGCGCAGTGACGCCGAGGTCGCGCGCGATGTGCAGGAGCTCGAGGCCGTCGTGCTCGCCCAGGCGGTAGTCGACGAGGGCGAGGTCGTGGCCGTTGCGCTGCAACGCATCGATGGCATCGTCGAAGGACGAGATCCAGTCGAGCTCGAAGCGCGTGCGGCGGCTCTCGCCGAGGAGGTCGCGCGTGAGGACGAAGTCGTCCTCGTCGTCCTCGACGAGCAGGATGCGTACAGCGCGCGTGTCGCGGTCGTTCAACGGTTTTCGATGTGATCGGGCGGCAGCTCGACGATTTCGATCCAGTAGCGCCCGATGTCGCGCATGACGGTGACGAGGCCTTCGAAGCTGACCGGCTTGGTGATGAACGAGTTCGCGCCGAGGTCGTAGGTGCGGTAGATGTCCTCCTCGGCTTTCGACGTGGTGAGGACGATGACGGGGATGCGGCGGAGATCGGGATCGGCCTTGATCTCGCGCAGCGCCTCGCGGCCGTCTTTGCGCGGCATGTTGAGGTCGAGCAGGATCAGGCCGGGCGTCGGCGAGCCGTTCGGATCGCTGTACGGGCCGCGGTGGTAGAGATAGTCGAGCAGGGCGTCGCCGTCCTCGACGAAGCGGAGGTCGTTGACGACGCGGCTCTCCGCCAACGCGTCGGCGGCGAGCATGCGGTCTTCTTCGTCGTCGTCGGCCAGCAGGATGACGATCGGCTTGCCGTGATCAGGCATGTGACTCCTCGTGCGTGTGATGAATCGGAAGAGTCACGGTGAACGTCGAGCCCTCGCCCGGCGTACTCCTCGCCGCGATCTCTCCCCCGTGACGTTCCGCTATTTTGCGACAGATTGCCAGGCCGATGCCGGTGCCCTCGTAAATTCCGCGTCCGTGCAGGCGTTCGAACATCGTGAAAATGCGGTCGGCGTACTTTTCCTCGAAGCCGATGCCGTTGTCGCGGACGACGACGCGCGCGCGGCCGTTCTCGCTCTCGCCGCTGACTTCGACGCGCGGCGGCACGCCCTCGCGATGGAACTTCAGCGCGTTGCTGACGAGGTTCTGCAGGAGCTGGCGCATCTGCAGCGGATCGGCGTCGATCGACGGCAGCGCGCCGATGGAGATCTCGCCGCCGGCGTCGTGCGCGCGGAGCTCGAGGTCGTGCGCGACTTCGCGGGCGATCTGCCCGAGGTCGACGGGGACGAAGGGCTGGGCCTTCGTGGTGACGCGCGAGAACGTCAGGAGGTCGTTGATCAGGATCTGCATCCGCTTCGCCGCCGCCTGCATGCGGTCGACGTAGTCCCGCGCCTGCGGCGCGAGCTCCGCGGCGTGCTTTGCTTTCAAGCGGTCGCCGAAGGCCTGGATCTTTCGCAGCGGCTCCTGCAGGTCGTGCGAGGCGACGTAGGCGAAGTCCTCGAGCTCCCGGTTGCTGGCCTCGAGGCGGCGCATGGCGGAGTGCAGCTCCTCCTGGTCGCGCATGCGCTCGCGAATGTCGCGGGCGATGACGACGGCGCCCTCCTGGACGTTGACTTCGCTCACCGGCGAGATCGAGATGCTGACGTCGATGGCCTGGCCGTCCTTGTGCCGCAGGAGGCGGTGCTGGTCGCGGATCGGGCCTTTGCGCGATAGCTCGCGCAGCGTGCGCGAGATGGTGGCGTCGCTGCTCATGACTTCGAGGGTATCGATGGAGCGGCCGAGGAGGTCGGCGCTCGTGTAGCCGAGGAGCGTGCGCGCGGCGCCGTTGATCACGCGAATGCAGCCTTCGGCGTCGAGGACGAAGAGCGCGTCGGCCATCGTCTCCAGGATCTCGCGCGCGGCCCGCGCGGCGGTGATGGGCGCGAGGCGGTGGCGGAGGATGGTGGTCCAGGCGACGGCCATGAAGGCGAGGACGGGGACGTAGCCGAGCGGCCGCATGCGCACGCCGAACATCGGGAGGAAGTCGATGGCGGAGAGGTAGACGACGGCGAAGGCGATGAGCATCCGGGCGACGCGGCGCCTGCGCTTGTTGTCGTGCGTGTGCCGGTACTCGGCAATCCCCTCGGCGAGCTGCGCGCCGAGGGCGGCGAAGAAGAAGAGGAGAAAGATGGGGAGGAGCGGGCCGTTGGTCGGGTAGTAGCCCCAGTCGTGTTTCGCGACGCCGCTCGCGAGGCCGCTGGTGAGCGCCGCAGTCACCGCCCACATGCCCGCAACGACCCAGACGACGTACACGACGAGCCGCCGCTTGGAGTAGAGGCGGAGGGCGGTGGCGGTGAAGTCGTAGATGGCCGCCGGGAGCAGGGCGACGCCGGCAAGGCCGAGGCGGCCGAAGCGGAGGGCGAGGCCGGCGTCGGCCGCGAGGAACATGAGCGCGAAGGCGCCGAACCAGACCGCGACGAGGACGATCATCGCGCAGAAGAGGACGGCAACGCGCGAGGCGCGCTGGCGGCTGAAGATGATCGCGGCCAGCACGAGGAGCGCGGCGGCGACGATCAGCCAGGGCGCAGCCTGGGGGGTCCAGAGCATGGGTGGGGGTAGTGTAACGGCGTCGTCGAATTCGATTACCCTGATTCCGCCATGAGCACGAACCCCGCCGCTCGCCTGACCCCGCAGGAGTACCTGCGCATCGAGCGCGAAGCGGAGTGGAAGAGCGAGTACGTCGACGGCGAGATGTTCGCGATGGCGGGGGCGTCGCCGCGGCATGCGCAAATCACGGCGAACCTCATCCGTGAGCTAGGCAATCAGTTGCTGGAAGGACCGTGCATCGTCTACGACGCCAACCTGCGCGTCGCGACGGACCCGCAGCGGCACTATACGTATCCCGATGTGATCGTTGGCTGCGAGCCACCAGACTATGTGGATACCAACCTCGACACCCTCACCAATCCGACGTTCCTCGCCGAAGTCCTCTCGGAAACAACCGAAAAGTACGATCGCGGAGCGAAAGCCGAGCGGTATCGCGCCGTGCCGAGCCTTTCCGAGTACCTGCTCGTCGCCCAGGACCGCGTCCATGTCGAGCTCTACACGCGCCAACCGGACGGCTGGGTCCTTCATGAGTGGAACGATCTCGCCGCGGAGATCGAGCTCGCCTCCCTTCACTGTAGGCTGAAGATCGCTGGCGTCTACGCGAAGGTGACGTTCGCGTAGACAGGGGGACTTCCTGCCGACACGTGCGGGCGCCCTGCCGACACGTGCGGACGCCCTGCCGACACGTGCGGACGCCCTGCCGGCACGTGCGGACGCCTTGCCGCCACGTGCGGACGCCCTGCCGCCACGTGCGGACGCCCTGCCGCCACGTGCGGACGC
>DATELQ010000085.1:0-39870 GCA_035276475.1 Thermoanaerobaculia bacterium
ACGTCCGAGATCCAGTGCACGCCGAGGTAAACGCGGGAGACGGCGACGGCGGCGACGAACGTGATCGCGAAGGCGAGCGCGGCGGACTGCCACTTCCACGCCTTCAGCGCGCGGATGGCCAGGTAGGCGAGCGCGCCGCACGCGACGGTCGAGCCCATGGCGTGGCCGCTCGGAAAGGAGAAGCCGTGCGCGCGGCGCAGCATCTCCGCGATGTCGGGCCGCGTGCGGGCGAAGTGGTGCTTGAGCTCGAGGTTCAGGAGCGCGCCGCCGCCGCTCGTGACCACGAGGTAGATGAGCCAGCGGTAGCGGTGCTTCACGAAGAGAACGACGGCGACGACGACGAGCACCGCGGCGACGCCGTACGGCCCGCCGATGTTCGACATGGCCGCGAAGAACGTCGTCGCCCCGGCGGTGCGCTGCTGCACGGCGGCGTCGTGGACGTAGAGGTCGACGAAGTGCAGCTTCCCCCCTTCATCGTGCAGGCGCTCGGCCATGTCGAGAAACGCGTCGCCGCTCCACGCCGTCAGCGCCGCGCCGGCGACGATCAGCACCGCGATGGGGATGTAGTCGCGAAACCGCTCGTGCGTCGAGGTGACGAACTTGTGCACGCGTATGTTTCGGGCGACGAGCGCGGTGGCGAGACGGCCGCCATGCCGCAGCGTCGGGAGCGTCAGATAGAAGAGGCCCCAGAGGAGGAGGAAAAGGCCGGTGAAGACCGCCGGCAGCATCGGCTTAGAAGCCGCCGCTCATGTACTTCCACTGCACGATCTTGTCGTTGATCTCGCGCAGGCGGCGGCTGATCATGCGGCAGAGGAGGTTGAGGAACTGCAGCGAGGCGTGCGGGTCCATGGAGAGGATCTCGTTGAGCGTGGCGCGGTCGATGGAGAGCACCGTGGCGTCGCCGTCGTGCGACTTCGCGTCGGCGCTGCGGGGCTTGTCGTCGATCAACGCCATCTCGCCGAAGAAGTCGCCGCGGTCGAGCACCGCCAGCGCTTCCTCGCCGACGCCGGGGATGAACTTGGAGATGCGCACGCGGCCGTCGAGGACGATGTAGAGCTTGTCGCCCTTCTCTCCCTCGCGGAAGATCATCGATCCCTCGCGGAACTTCTCCTCCGATGAGAACGTCGCCAGGAGCTTCATTTCACCTGCGGACAGGCCGCGCTCGCGGAAGAGATCGACCTTCTCCTCCGACTTCACCGTGACCTGCTGCATCTCGCGCTTGCCGCCTTCGCGCTTGCGGCCCCCGCCCTTCTTCGCGTCTTCCTGGAAGAAGAGCTTGAGCTGCTCGTTGGCGTCGCGCACCTTCTCCGTGAGGGACCGCCAGAACGCCCAATGCAGGCCGACGGCGAGCTCCTTGTCCTCGTCCATCAGCTGGTCGAGCGCGCTGAAGGAGAACGTGTAGCAGGCCGACGGCTTCGTGGCGATGGCGTCGCTGGAGCGGTGCGTCCGATCGATGAAATTCATCTCCCCGAAGATCGTGTCGGCGCCGAGCTTGCCGAGAATCTGGGGGCCGAAGGGCGTGGCCTTGCTGACGTCGATCTCGCCGTCGCGCACGATGTAGAAGTCCATCGAGCGGTCCTCTTCGCGGAAGACGTAGCCGCCGGTCTTGAGCGTCTCGACGTGCGCGAACTTCGAGAGGCGGAAGAGCTGCTCGTCCTTCATGTGCTGGAAGACGCCGAGCTTGCGCAGCTCCGCGGAGATGGTGATGAGGTTGTCGCGCTTCTCCGCGTCGCGCGTGATCTTCTTGAGGATCTCGCGCATCTCTCGCGGGCTCTCGACCTGGAACAGGGTCTCCTTGCGCAGCTCCAGGCGCTCGGTGCAGAGCTGCAGCTGCTCGACGCGCTCCTTGATGCGCGCGTTGAGCTCCCTCGACTCGATGTTCTCGATGCGCTTGAGCGTGTTGATCATGCGCCGCACCGGCTCCGTGGCGTCGCCTTTTTGGTCGGTGGAGAGGAGGAAGGCGTCGATGAAGTCGTCGAGCGACTTGTCGAAGTTCTTGAGCTCGAACTCGATCCGCCCCGATACCTCGGCGAGCCCGCGGTCGAACGGATTCAGCTTGCGGGCCTTGCCGATCTCCTCGTACGCCTGCGCCCATTCGCCTTGCGAGTAGTAGAGCCGCCCGAGGATCTCGAAGGGGCGGTAGTTGTTCGGCGTCTTGAGCTTGGCGATCTCCAGGAGCTCGATGGCCTTCGAGGTCTGGTCCTTGGCCATGTAGTACTGCGCGAGGCCGACGTACTGCGAGGAGTCGATCTCGTCGCGGGCGCGCTCGGCGTCGACTTCGTGCTTGACGGCGGTGAAGCGCGTCTCCTCGGCGGCCTGCTTCAGATCGCGGACGCGCGCGAGGTTGATGCGCACGGCCACGGAGCCGGGCTTGAGCTTCTCCGCCATCTCGTAGAGGTGGATCGACTCGTCGTACATCCCCTGGTCGGCGTAGCGGCGCGCCAGGGCGACGAGGTCGTCGGCCTCGATGGGGATGCTCGACTCGCGCGCGCCCGCGAGGGTGCGAAACCTCGAGCGCGCGGGAGCGATGGGCTGCTCGGCCATAGGAGGAGCCTATTATAGGCGCGGCCTTGACACGCCTCCTCGCCGCCATCCTCCTCGCCGCCGCGCAGTTTCAGCCGGCGCTCCCCGGCTACGACTTCTCCTTCCCCCGCGATCATGGCACGCACGACGAGTACCGCACGGAGTGGTGGTACTACACCGGCCATCTGCAGACGGACGACGGCCGCGCGTACGGCTTCGAGCTGACCTTCTTCCGCGCCGGCGTGTCGCGCGAGCCCTCGGCGACGCGGTGGGACCTGCGCGATCTCGCGCTCGCGCACTTTGCCGTCACCGACGTCAAGGCGCGCGAGTTCCGCTACTACGAGAAGCTGAACCGCTCGTCGCCCTTCACCGCCTCCGCGGCAGCGGGGCGCCTCGACGTCTTCAACGAAGCATGGCGCGCCACGACGATGCCGGACGGCGCGTGGCGCATCGCGGCGCAGAGCGGCAGCGACGCCATCGACCTCGTGCTCCGCACGCGCAAGCCGCCGGCGATTCACGGCGAGAACGGCGTCAGCGTGAAGGCCGAGGGCGTCGGCTACGCGTCGCACTACTACTCCATGACGCGGCTCGACGTCGAAGGGACGGTGAACGGCCGCCGCTGCACCGGCGAGGCGTGGATGGACCACGAGTTCGGCTCCTCCGCGCTGCGCGAGAGCCAGCAAGGGTGGGACTGGTTCTCCGTGCAGCTCGACAACGAGACGGAGCTGATGCTCTACGTCATCCGCCGCCGCGACGGCACGCCCGACACGACGTCGTCCGGCTCGCTCGTCACCGCGGACGGCCACGTCATCCACCTCCGCCTCGACCAGATGCGCATCGAGCCGCTGGCCCGCTGGCGCTCGCCGAAGAGCGGCGCGACCTACCCGATGGGCTGGCGCATCGCCGTCCCGCAGTTCCGCATCGCCCTGACGCTCTCGCCCGCGATCGAGAACCAAGAGCTCGTCACGCGCCAGTCGACGCAGGTCACGTACTGGGAGGGGGCGGTGAGCGCGAGCGGCACGTTTGCGAACGTGGCCGTGCGGGGCGAGGGCTACGTCGAGATGACGGGCTACGACACGCCGTTCAGGCGGTGACGCGTGTCTCCGAATCTTGGTCGCCAACCGCGTCGCCGTCCTGCTCGGTCGCGGACGGCGGCTGCGGCGAAGTCGCGCGGAGTCTGCGGAGTTTCGTGTCCAGCAAATGCAGCGCATGCTTGCATTCGCGCCGCAGAACGGGGCGGTCGGCAAGTCGTGGGTCGGCGAGGATGGCGCGAACGATCGTGTCGAGATCGGCGCTGCGTCTGATGAGCCGCGCCCGGGCGACGGCGAACTGACGAAGAGCGACAACCGTCTTTGTTTTCTGCCGCAGCGCCCTCGGATGGAGATCGAGCTCCGTGATGAGATTGCGAATTTTCACAAGCGCGAACTCACGATCCTGTGCGTTCCCGGTTCTGAGGACGGCGATACAGGCATCGATGCCTCTCACGGCGTCAATCGACAGAAGGACGGCCAGCCCGGCGTGGCGGACTTGTCGATTGGAGGAAACGAAGGTTCGTCGGATTTCGGAGTCGGGGATGTCCCGCTGCCGCACTGCGAAGATGCGGGTGACTTCCGCGCGAACGGCTTCGAACGTATCGGCGGGGCGCGCCGTCAACTCCGTGAGCATGCGCAGCGCGAGCGCCTGCACAGTTGGGTTCGGACTCTTTAGCAGAGAGGCGAGGAACGAAGGGGTCAAGGCGCTCGCGAAGATCGTGAACAGTGCTTTTGCAGCCGCCATCGCAGTGTGATCGTCGTGGTCGCACGCGAGCTGCACCAGCGGCCCTACAGCGCGCCGGTCTCCAATCTGGGCGAGCACGAGCGGCATTCTGTACCGCAAAAGGCGATTGCCGTTCTCGATCGCGGCGATGAGTTGCGGGACGGCGGCCGGGCCACAGCGCACGAGGTCTTCGATGACGAGATCTTTTCCCCACTCGCTGCGCCCCATCTCCCGGAGTCGTTGCTGAAAGGCATATTCGTCCTGCGTCAGCGCCGGAGGCGGGAAGGCGTCCCGGATCGTCGCGGGAGCTCGTCTCCCTCCTAATCGGCGTCGCTGCGCACGGCGGCGGTGTCGGACCGCGGGCGCATCTTCGCCGATCTCGGAGTCGTCGGAATCCGGCGTCAGGTCGTGCTCCGCGATGGGGAGGCGTTCCGTGGCAATGACGCGCTCGTCGAGCTCGGGTAGCGCGGGATCGTCGTCGTCGACCTCGTCGCGTCGTGGAGGGGCGACGAGAAGCATGCGTGCTTCCGCGTTTGCCTGCGTATCATCGATCAGCCGTTCGCGCACGTACTCCGCGGCGAGCTCGCGATCGTGCTCGGAAATGACGAGCAACGCGTCGTGCGCCTCGCGGCGCACCCACCGGTCGCCGTCCTCGAGCGCGACGATCAGTTGATCGATGGCATCAAGACCGCCGATCGACGCCAGTGCTTCGATGGCCAGACGCCGCTCCGGCTTCGTGCCCGAGCCGAGTAGCTCGCGCAGCGCGACGACGGCGGCATCGCCCAGGATCTGCAGGCGATCGATGACGGCATTGCGTGCGACGTCGCCATGGCGGCGGCTTGCATCGAGAAGTCGTCTCGCCAAGGCGATCCTCTGGTCGTGGCCCACTTCATCCGCGCGCTCGCTCTCGGCCAGGGCGTCGATCGCCAGGAACGGATCGGCTTCGGCGATGGCAGCGAGACAAGCCTCGACATCGCCGTGAATCTCCGCCAGAGTGTAGAAGACCTCGTCGGCGGCCTGCGTGCGCCGCTGGCCATGCTGGAATCGCACCTTCCGCATGACGCTCGGGAGCCGGGACAACTGCTGGGACAGGCGCTCGGCCGCGAAGTACTCCAGGATCAGCTGATGCGAGAACTGAATGTAGTGGTTGTTCTTGCTGAGGCGCAGCAGACGCGTGTTGACGCCGAGATCGCGCAGCTTCTCGAAGTCGATTCCGCGCGGAACGCTCCGCGACGCCCACGCTCTGTCGATAGCCGTCGCCGACCGCGCCTGCACGGCGCTGAGCGCCAGCTCGCCGAGGCCGGCCTGCATTTGGTCGTACGACATGTCTCCGTGCGTGCCGAGATCGCGCTCCCGCTCATACGTCGTGAGAGCAAGGATCCGCAGGAGCTCGCCGCGCGTCGAAGGAAGATTTCTTCCGCTCTCCGCATAAACGTAGCAGAGCAGCGCAAGCTGGAATGGATTCTCGGCCAAGCGGGCAAGATTGCGGCGGTCCGCCTTGTCGCGGCGGTCCCATCCGATGCTTGCTAGGAGGCCGCGTGCGTCGGCGGCTCCGAGGTACTTTTCGACGAACGTCTCGACCTGCGTGTCGCTCAGCGGATGGATCGTCACGGTCGCGGTGCGCAGCTGCTTGTTCTGCAAGTATTGCTGCTGGCGTGCGGCGACCACGACCCGCGCCGCCGGATTCTCGTCCAACCACCGCTGGATGCTGTCGACACGCGCCACGTAATCGCGCTCGCGCACTTCGTTCAGACCATCCAGGAGAAGCAGAAGATTGGACGCAGGGATGCTCGGGCATCCTTTGTTGTCACGCTCGTGGACGAGCAGCGATCGCAGGTCGGGAATGCTCTCCGGCCACTCCGCGAGGTTGACGTAGAGCGGGACGATCGTGCCGCTGGCGAGCCCCTGCTGCGCCTTCACGAGGTGGAGATAACGAAGGATCGTGCTCTTGCCACTGCCCGGATCGCCGAGGATGACCACGCGCGGATATCGCTCCAGCACGTCGGCGATGCTCGGTAGGATCTCGATCTCCTTCTCGGGCTGACGCCGCGTTCGGACGACGCGGAACGCACGTGGCACGAGCTCGACCGGATAGGCCGTGGGCGGCAGCACGAGGCGCTCGCCGGTACCGGAGAGGAATACGAATTTGCGGTCGAGCTCTCCTTCCTTGGCGATGCAGTCCGCGAGGTACATGCGCAGCGCAGGCGAATGCCGTCCGGACGTGGCCCACCTGTGGAGCGCCGCGGCCACTTTGCTGGCGAGATCTTCGGGAGTGTTGAAGAACTGGACGGTCTTAGCCAGGCCGAGCTCGTCGCGCAGATTCCGAATGCGCAGGCCGCCATCCGGCTCGCCTGTCCCGGCGTCGGTGTCGGAGAATTTCCAGGGATGCTGTTCCTCGACGAGGAAGATCAAGCGCTCGATGCCCGCTTCGCCGGCGGCGCGGTATTCGAGCTCGGTGATCGACTGAGTGTGCTCCGGCGGAATGAAGCCGTAGCGATGCGCGAAGATGCCGACGTACACGTCGCTGCTCTTCACGGCCGCGAGGCACGTCACGACGGGCGGTCGTTCGTCCGCGGTCGCGTACTCCATCGACACCGGACGAAGATTCATCTTCGCGATCTGCTCCAACACCAAGGCCCGGTGCTGGACGAGATCCTTCCGCGTGGACGATACGTAGACGGCAGGGATTCCGGTGGACATGCCGACGCCCGCCGATTTTACGGCAGGCGCGCGGTCTCGGCTAGGCGCGGCGGATCGCTACCGATCCGCCGCACCGTTGGGATTCACTTCTTTTCCAGCTGCTCCAAACGCGTGCGCAGGTCGGCGATCGTCTTCTCCTGCTCCTGCACGACCTTCGTCAGCACGGCCACGATGTCCATCGGCGAGAGGCCGGTGCGGTCGGGCCTGGCCACGAGCTGCGGCACATCCTCGGCGATGAAGCCGACGTGCGTGTCGGTCGGCTTCGACTTGTACGCGAACGTCACCGGCTGCAGCTGCCGCAGCGCGTCGAACGCGGCGTCGCGGTCGAGATCATGGATGTCCTGCTTGAACGTGCGGCTCGACGCGTCCACCCACACGCCGGCGTCGAGACGCGCGCCGCTGCTGTGGTGGATCTGATACGACGGCGAGGCCACGCCGAGGCCGATGCGGCCGCTGGCGTCGATCACCAGCGAGTTGTACGGCGCGGCGGTCTTGATGATGAACGGATCGGACTCGTGATTCACGTCGCGGACGTAGAAGTTGTTCGCGTTCGCCACGATGTCCCACGCCTGGAACGGCGAGGCGCTCTGCTCCATCTGGATCGACGTGGAAAGCGGATCGCTGATGGTGAGATTCTTCGCGGGAGTGGACGTCCCCATGCCGATGCGCCCGGTGCTGTCGACGTAGAGCGCGTTCGTCGGCGTCGCGCCTTCGATCAGAAACGGCACTGTGCCGGCCGTGAGGTCCTCGACGAACAGCTTGTTCAAGCCACCGCTGAACGTGTCATTCGCGCTGATCTGCCAATCGGTGCTCGGGAAACCGGCAGCGGTCGACGTGTCCTCGAACTTGAGGCGCACGTTGTTCGCCTTTCCTTTGATCGTGGCCGTCCCCATCGACTCCGTGCTCGTGCAGTCGGCGCCGCCGCAAAGGCCGCCGGCGGCGGAGACGAAGTCGGAGAAGAACGTGTCCGTCGTCATCTTGAAGGGCGGCCGCACGGCCGTCTCGCGGAGGTTCGGCGGCACGACCGCGCCGCTGCGGACGGTGAACGACCCGCTCTGCAGGCGGCTGCCGTCGCTCGCGCGCAGCTCATACGAATACTGCCCGTCGCCGAGCGTCTCCACGCGCAGCAACGGGTTGCGGCCGGCGGCGAAGGTCTCGGTGACGACCTGCCCGTCCGGCCGTTGCAGGGAGAGAACGGCGGCGTCGTGGGCGTCCGCGCGCTGCCATTCGACGGTCGTCGCCGTCATGACGGGTGGTGCTGCGGCGAGTGCGGTGAGAGAGACGAGTCCCGTGGCGAGGAAAACGACAAAACGCATCTACTGCCTCCTTTTGTTGTCCGAGAGAGAGAGGCAGCAACTTATGGACGCCCGGCGGCAGGCGCCGTGACCTGCGTTACAACGCCACGCGCCGCAGCCTGCGAATCTCCGTCACGAGCTGCTCGCGCGCCGACTTTCCCTTCTGCACGAAGCTCGTCACCTTCGACTGGAGCTCGCGGCGGTCGTCGGCGGAGATCTCCTTCGACGTCAGCACCACGATGGGGATGTTCGCCGTCTCGGGCGACTCCTTGAGAGCGCCGGCCACTTCGAAGCCGCTCATGCCCGGCATCATCAAGTCGAGGATGATGACGTCGGGCGTGCTCTCCTTTGCCGCCTGCACGCCGCTCTCGCCGGTGAAGGCGCTCTCGATCGTGTAGCCGAGGCGGGCCAGCTGCTCGTCGAGGAGGCTGTGCACCGCCTGGTCGTCGTCGATCAAGAGAAGCCGCGGGCGGCTGTTGCGGGTGAGTTGGCGGATGCGGTCGAGGAGGCGCTCGCGGTCCACCGGCTTGACGAAATAGTCGTCGGCGCCCAAGGCCACGCCGAGCTCGCGGTTCTCGATCATCGAGATGATCACGACCGGGATGTCGCGCGTCAGCGGATCGTTTTTCAACCGTTTCAGCACTTCCCAGCCGTCGAGGCCGGGCAACACGAGATCGAGCGTGACGGCGATCGGGCGCGACTCGCGCGCGATCTTCAGGGCCTCGTCGCCGTGCCGCGCGCGGACTGCGAGGAAGCCGGCGGAGCCGAGCGCGGAGGAGATCAGCTCGAACGCGTGCGCGTCGTCCTCGATGACGAGCACCCGCTCGGTCACCTGCTGCGGCAGCTCCGCCTCGGGGGCCCGGCTCACGACCGCCGCGCGCGAGCGCACCGGCAGCGTGAACGAGAAGACGCTTCCCTTCCCCGGCGCGCTCTGCACGCTGACGTAGCCGCCCTGCAGCTCGATGAATTTCTTCACCAGCGCGAGCCCGAGGCCCGTGCCGCCGAACTCGCGCCTGGCCGTGCCGTCGACCTGGCGGAACTCCTCGAAGATGACTTCGTGGTGCTTCGGGTCGATGCCGATCCCTTCGTCGCGCACCGACACCGTGATCGTGCCCTCCTCGGGGGTCGCGCCGATGTGGCGCGCCGAGATCGTGATCGGCGCCTGCGGCGGCGAGAACTTGATGGCGTTGGAGACGAGGTTGAAGAGCACCTGCTTGAACTTGGCGAGGTCGGCCTCGAGCGGCGGGAGGGTGTCGGGCATGTCGATGGAGAACGTCGGGACGTGGTCGCGGGTCATGCCGCGCATGACCGTGCAGACGCTCTCGATCACGCTGCGTACCGGGAAGCGCTCCGGGTAGATCTCCATCTTCCCCGCCTCGATCTTGGAGAGGTCGAGGATGTCGTTGATGATGCTGAGGAGGTGCTGCCCCGAGGCGAGGATGTGGCGGAGGAAGCTGGCGTGCTTCGGCTCGATGCGGCCGTCGAGGCGGTCGACGAGGATCTCCGAGAAGCCGATGATCGAGTTCATCGGCGTGCGCAGCTCGTGCGACATGTTCGCCAGGAATTGGCTCTTCAGCCGGTTGGCCTCCTGGATGCGGCGGTTGGCGTCGGCGAGCTCGCGCGAGCGCGCCTGCAGCTCGCCGGTCAGGCGCGTCAGCTCGTTGACGCGGCGCTTCTCCTCCGTTTCGAGCTGGCGGATGCGCAGCCGCTTCTCCTGCAGGTTGGCCACGCCGGTGAGGAAAAAGTACGACGCGCCGAAGAGGAAGAGCATCCGCGCGAAGGCGAGGGTGAAGTCGGTGTCGAAGAGGTGGATCTGCCCCATCAGCAGCAGCACCGTGAGATACGCGACGGTGTTCGCCACGCCGACGGCGACGATTGTCCAGCTCCCGCCGACGAACGCCGCGGCCGCCGTGGTGGTGAGGTACCAGATGAACCAGGGGCTGCCGAGGCCTCCGGTGACGTAGACGCCGACAGTGACGGCGATGACGTCGACGGCCATCCAGAGCGGATTGAGGATGCGCCGGTCGACGCCGCGTGAGTAGAGCCAGTAGAAGATGCCGCTGCCCACCGCGGAGCCGCCGCACAGCATCACCGCCAGCGTGGCGTGCAGCGGAAAGACGCCGAGCGCCGAGCCGATGAGCGCCGTCGCCAGCGCGGCGCAGTAGACGTAGAGATGCCGCCGCTGGACGTTGAGATCGAAGCGGAGAATGCTCTCCCGCGCGGAGTCAGCGGACAGTGGACGCATTGGGATGGGGGGATTGTAGACGTTCTTAGGTTGTTAGGTTCTTAGGTTGTTCGCGCAAACCTAAGAACCTAAGAACCAAGAACCTAACAACCAAGAACTAGAACCGCGACCGTATCCAACTCGCGTCCGCCGTCTTCCCGAGCGCCAGATTCTCCCCGTCGAGCGTCACGCCGAGGAAGGCGATGCACATCTCGTCCGTCGTCTGCTCGCCCCACGACACCGGCTTGGGCGGGTCGTTCGGGTTGCGGGCGTTGTTCGGCGAGTTGTCGTAGAACGCCTCGGCCGACAGCCGCGTCCCGGACGGCAGCGCGATCGAATTCTTGTAGCGGTACTGCCCCTGCCAGTTGAAGTCCCAGTCGTTGATGTTGATCAGGCACTGGCTCGATCCGTTCGGCAGCGTCGCCGTCACGTTCATCTTCCTTCCGAGAAGGTGCATGTGCGGCGCGACCATCCAGAGATGCACCGGCACCGGCAGCGGCGTCTTCTCGAACGGCGCCGGCGCGAGGCCCGCGGTCACGCGGTAATTCGCGTCGCCGGGCGGAATCGTGAACGTGTCGTTGATCATCGGCACGATGCGCATCAGCTTCGTCGGCGGCGTCTTCGCGTAGTACACGGCGATCTCCGTCTTGTCGGGCTTCGGCGCGCCGTTGTGCGGGTGGTAGTGCACCTGCAGCACCACGCGCGAGTTCGCCGGCAGCTTGAAGGCCACGCCGTCCGGCATCTCCAGCGGCCGCGCGCCGGGCGCCCAGCCGCCGAGCGTGGCCGCGCTGGCGTCGCTCGGATTGAAGCCGGGGCCGCCGAAGCAGGTGTAGCCGGGGCCGGGATCGTCGTCGTCGAGCTTCTGCGACTCGCCGGTGGAGTCGATGAAGGCGATGACGTGGTGGACCGTGCCGCGGTCGCCGGGATGGATGTCGACGGCGGAGACGTACTTGTCCGCCGCGAGATTCGTCGGGATGGTGAAGCAGCGGTAGATGTCACCGTCGGGCCCGGGCGTGAACGCCTCCGCGTTGGCGAAGACGCCGTCGGGCTGCCCGAGGGTCCAGTTGCTGTCGAACACGCGCGGCGCCGGCAGATCCGCGCGGTTCCCCTCGGGCGCGCCGTTCTCGACCCACTTCGAGATCGTGTCGATCTCGTCCTGCGTCAGCACGCGCGGCTCGAGGAACTCGCCGCAGCCGCCCACCGGCTTCCACGGCGGCATCTGCCGCGTGCGCGTCATCAGCTTGATCTCCAGCGCGTGCGCGGCGGCGTCGCCGTAGGTCATGAGCGAGAACGGCGCGATGTCGCCGGGGTGATGGCACGACTGGCAGCGGTCGGCAAAGATGCGCACGACCTCTTTGCTGAACGTCGGCCCGGTCACTGGCGGCGCGGAGGGGGGCAGCACGGCGCGCCGCCGCGCCGCGGCGACGAGGGCGAGGAGCAGGACGGCGGCGAGGGCAGTCTTTTTCATTTGCGGATGTCGTCGGCGCGCTTCACCGGAAGCTGGCTGGCGTCGTAGGCGATGTTGCCGTTCACGATGGTCATGAGGCTCACGGTGTTCTCGATGCTGCCGCTTCCGGCGATGTCATTGGACAACACCGCCAGATCGGCAATCTTCCCGGCCGCGATCGTTCCCTTGTCATTCTCCGCGAATTCGGCGTACGCGGAGCCCTTGGTATAGAGGTCGATGGCCTCGGCGCGCGTGATCGCTTCGTCTGGATCGGGGTGCGCAATCGCGGCGGCGATGTCGGGGAACGGGTTCGGATCGCCGTCGGAGCCGATGGCTAGCGGGATGCCCGCCTTGATCAGCGAGCGCAACGGCATGTACGGGCCCTTCGGATATGTGCCGCGGGCCATGAAGTGCGTCGGGTTGATGACCACGACGACGCCGAAGTCCTTCGCCACCGGGATGAGGTCGGGCAGGAGGCCGTCGCCGTGCTCGATGCGCACGCGCTTGGCGCGCCACTGCTCCGGCGGGGCGACGGCGCGCATGGCGTCGAAGAGCGCCTTGGCGGTGCGGTCGCCGGCGACGTGGAAGAGCCACTGCTGCTGTGAGTCGAAGGCCGCCTTCGCCAGCGCGGCGAGCTGCTCGTTGGTGAAATTGATGCGGCCATTCGCGCTCGTGCCGGCGTAGTTCGTGCGCGTCGCCGCGCCCTGCTCGATCGGCGTGCCGTCGAGGATCCACTTCCACCCCATGAGCGTTTGCAGCGGCCGCTCGCGGCTCGCCACCGGCAGCGTCGAGGCGTCGCCGAAGTCGAAGCCCGACGCCGTCGTGCCGGGGAAGCGGATGACGCGGATGCGCAGCGGCACGGCGTTGTGGCGCAGGAGCTTGTCGAAGCGCAGCGCCGTCAGCGTCGACATCGTCTGCGCGGAGGTGACGCCGTGCTTGAGCGCGTCGTCGGCCCACGTGCGCAGCTGCTCGAGAACGTCGTCGTCGCTGACGTTGTCGGCGATCTTGCGCATGGCGTTGTAGTCGGCGTACTCGAAGGCCTTGCCGGTCATGCGGCCGCTCGAGTCGCGCTCGAACCAGCCGCCGATCGGATCGGTGGCGCTGCCGAGGCGCAGCGCGGTCATGGCGGCGCTGCTCATGATGATGCCGTGGCCGGTGAATTCGGTCAGCAGCACTTTGCGGTTGTGCCCGGCCTTGTCGAGCATCGCGGCGTTGACGCGCGCGTCGCTCAGGATCTTCGGCCCGATCGTGCCGACGATCCACGGCTCGTCCGGCGTCTCCTCGGTGGCGTTGCCGAGGGCGAGCTGCAGGTCGTCCCAGGTCGGATCAGGGTTGAGCGAGAGGACGAAGCGCTCCGGCGGCGTCGGCATCTGGTGGATGTGCGCGTCGTTGAAGCCGGGGACGACGAGGTGCTTCTTCGCGTCGACCGTGCGCGTCTTCGCCGGCGCCGACGCGATGATCTGATCCGTGGTGCCGACGGCGACGATGCGCCCGTCGCGGATGGCCAGGGCGTCCCCCTCGGCGCCGAAGAGCTTCGCGTTGACGATGAGGAGGTCGGGAGCCTGTTGCTGCGCCAGCGCCGGCAACGCCAACGCAAGAAGGAGAGCCGCTTTTCGCATGGATGGAAGTTTATTCGCTCTTCAGCGCCGCCGCCATGTTGACGCGCGCCGCCAAGCGCGCCGGCGCCAGCCCCGCCAGGACCGCTGACAGGAACGTGACGGCCAGCGACGCGGCGATGAGGCGCACCGGCGTGTGGAAGGCGATGGTCCAGCCGAAGGACTGCTTGTTGATGACGTAGATGAGGATCCACGAGAGCGCGTAGCCCATGACCAGGCCGGCGGCGGTGGAGGCGAGGCCGAGGATCGACGACTCCAGGACGATCATCCGCCGTACGCCCGCGCGCGACATGCCGAGGAGGCGAAGGAGGGCCAGCTCGTTGGCGCGCTCCAGGATGAGCGCGGAGAGGGTGTTGATGATGCCGAGCACCGCCACGACGATGGCGATGGCGAGGAGCGCGTAGGTGATGAGGAAGGTCTGATCGAAGATTTTCATCACCTCGGCGCGGATCTCGCGGTTCAGCACGGCGAAGGCGTGGTACTTCGGGCCGAGGAGCGATTCGAGCCGTTTGCGCGCCTCCTCGGCGGAGACGCCGGGCTTCAGGTAGACGACGACGGTGTTGATGGCGGTGGTGCCGAACGTGCGCGTGTAGAGCGCGTTGTCCATCACCGCCACGCCGCGGTCGTTCGAGTAGTCACGATAGATGCCGGTGATCGGGAACGTTCTCGTCGCCAGGGTCAGCGTGTCGCCGACGTGCTTGTCGTACTTGAGCGAGAGGCTTTCCGAGATCATCACCCCGTTCAGCGCGAGCGCGTCGCGCAGTGCCGACTTCGCGTCGCGTGGCGTGAGCATCGGCAGGCCGCCGTGCTCCGCGACGACGGCGAAGTCGCCGCCGCCGACGGTGATGATCGAGTCGCCGTAGACGATGTCGTGGCCGCGCACGCGGTCGAACGCGGCGATGAACGGGATGCGGCGGAGGTCGTCGGCGATCTGCGGCGGAAACAGCGCCACCTGCGCGTTCGAGAGGCCCTTCGACGGGCGGAGCCAGAGGTCCGAGGTGACGGTCTGGTCGATCCAGATCTCCACGGTCTGGCGGAAGCTGCCGATCATCACCGCGACCGCGACCATCATCCCGGTGGCCAGCGCCAGCGCCGCGGTGGCGACGGAGGTGCGGCGCAGCGACGCCGGCATCGACGCCGCGGCCAGTTGCCCCACGACGCCGAAGGCGCGGCGCATCGGCGGCCCCAGGAGACGCGAGGCGGTGGTGAGGATGAGCGGCGCGAGGAGCGAGAATCCCGCAACCGTGAAGAGCACGGCGATGTACCCGCCGACCGCGATGCCGCTGATCGGCGGAAGCCGCGAGGTCACGATCGCCGCAACGAAACAGACGATCGCACTCTGGTAGGGGCGCACGGCGTGCGCCCTCCGTGCCGACCTCCCAGGCCGGATCATCACGCTCGGCCGCACGCGCGCCGCTTCGATCGACGGCTGCACCGCCGAGACGAGCGAGAGGATCGTCCCCACCGCCACGCCCGCCGCGGCGATGCCCGGCGTCAGCACGATCTCCTCGGGGGTGGAGCTGACATAGAGCGCATTGACGGTCCGCCCGATCAACCCGAGGATGCCGTACGCGAGCGCTTCGCCGAGGAGGATGCCGAGCGCAGAGCCGGCCAGGCCGAAGACGAGCCCTTCGCCGAGGAACGCGGCGAAGATCTGCCGCGGCGAGACGCCGAGCGTCTTGAAGACGCCGACGTCTTTCCGCCGCCGCAGGATCGAGATCAGCACGGTGTTGTAGACGAGAAACATCCCGACGAGCAGGGCCACGCCCGCGAGGGCGAAGAGGTTGACCCGGAACGCGCGCAGCATCTTCTCCACGCGCTCGTTGCGCCGCGACGGACGCTCCAGCCGCACGCCGGGCGGGAGAGCGCGGCGGATGGCGGCGAGCGTGGCCTCGTCGTCGTGCGGCACGATGAGGTCGACGCGCGAGAGCTTCCCGGCCATGCCGAAGCTCGCCTGCGCCGCGGCGATGTCGACGATCGCGATGGCGCCGTTGAACGCCGTTGCCGGCCCGCGCGGTTCGAGGATGCCGCGCACGATCATCGTCTTCCTCACGCCCTGCACGTCGAGCCTGAGCGGCGCGTTGAGCTTGAGGCCGTAGGAGGCGGGGAGGACGACGGAGTCGGGTTGGAAGAGGCTGAGGTAGGTGCCGATCGACTCGCTCTTCGCGGTGACGACCCGCGCGTAGCGGTAATCGCGAAAGTGCAGATCGCTCAAAAGATCGACCGCCAGGATGCGGATCGGCGTCTGCGCCGGCTCGACCATGCCGTTCACGTCGATGACCGGCGCGAAGCGGACGCCGCGTGCCCACAACGGCTGCAGCTTCAGGAGGACGTCCTCGTCGAGCATCGCGTCCGAGGCGATCTGCCAGTTGGCGCGGCCCGCCACCGCATCGACCGACTCGCGGAACGCGCGCAGCGCGCTCTGGTTCGACAGCGCGATGGCCACGACGACGGCCACGCCGACGGCGATGCCGAGAAGCGTCAGCGCGCTGCGCGTTTTCTCGCGCACGAGCGGGCGGAGGACGAGGGCCTTAAGCAACATGGCCGTCGGCCACCTGAATCACACGATCCCCGTACGCCGCCGCGCGCTCGGAGTGCGTGGCCATGAGGATCGTCGGCCGCTGCGCGCCGTGAATCGTGCGGATCAGCTCCAGAATCCGCTCGCCGGTGCGCGAGTCGAGGTTGCCGGTCGGCTCGTCCGCGAGAATCAGCGGCGGGCGGTGGACGACGGCGCGGCCGATGGCCACGCGCTGCATCTCGCCGCCGGAGAGCTCGTTCGGGTAGTGCGTCGCCCGCGGCTCGAGCCCGACCTCGCGCAGGACTTCGCGCGCGCGCCCCTCCGCCTCCGCCCGCCCCACGCCCGCGAGCGACAGCGGGAAGGCCACGTTCTCGACGACGTTCAGCGTCGGGATGAGGTTGAAGAACTGGAAGATGTAGCCGATGGACTTGCGGCGCAGCATCGTCAGCACGCCCTCGTCGAGCGCCGAGGTCTCGACGTCGCCGAGCCAGATCCGGCCGCGCGTCGGCCGGTCGACCGCACCAATCAAATTCAGCAGCGTCGATTTGCCGGAGCCGGAGACACCCATCAGCACGGCGAACGTCCCGCTCGGGATGTCCAGCGACACGTCGTCGAGCACGCGCACGGGCGCCGATTCTTCGGTCGCGGCGTAGGTGTGCGTCACGTGCTCCAGGCGAACGCGCATGGTGCGGGAGGATACGGCACGTTCACTGCAAACCTGCGATAGGCTTCGCGAATCAGGAGGGTTCCCATGGACGAGACCACCACCGGCACCACCGGAACGACCGGCACCACCGGCGCGGAAGGCGGCGGCGCGGGCGATACGAGTTCCCGCTTCGGCAAGGCGAAGGATTACGCCAAGGACAAGTACGGCGCCGCCTCCGACGCGATGAAGAACCAGTACAACCGCATGCGCGAGCGGGTCGACGACGTCGACTTCGGCGCGATCGCCGACCAGGTCCGGAGCTACGTCCGCTCCAACCCGGGGAAGGCGCTGCTGATCTCCGTCGGCGCCGGCTTCCTCATCGGCCTCCTGCTCCGCCGCAGCAGCGACGAGGATTAGAACGATGGCCACGACACCACGCAACGAAGACGATCACGAGCGCTCCGCCGCCGGCATGGACTACGACTTCCCGATCCGCGAGCAGGCCTCGCACCTCGGGTCGTCGATCGTCGAGAACGGTCCCGAGGCGCTGTTCGAGGAGATCGAGAAGATGCTTCCCGACTCCTGGCGCGAGCAGATCCAGACGTGGCCGGTCGCCGCGGTCCTGCTCGGCTTCGGCATCGGCGTGTTCCTCGGCATGCGCAAAGGCGACGAGATCATCGCCGCCGGCACGTCGATGGTCACGGCCGCGGCCATGGCCAACGTCACCAACGTCATGGAGCGCGCCACGGGCAAAGGCGCCGAGGAATAGGGCGGTACAATGAGCGGAGATGGAGACGCGGCCCCTTCCGCTTCCGCTCGAGATTCCCAACCAAGGCCACCATCACCTCGACTCGCTCGCGGCGGAGATCCACCGTACCTATTTCTTCAAAGTCCCGCCGCTGCGCGTCCGCTGGGGCCATAACATCTCCCGCAAGCGCCGGCGCTCCATCCGCCTCGGCTCGTACAACCACGTGACGCTGGAGATCCGCATCCACCCGGCGCTGAACTCGCCGCGCATCCCGGCGTTTTTCATCCAGTCGGTGATCCACCACGAGTACCTGCACCACATGCTCGGCGCGAATCACAACCGGAAGTTCCACGCGTACGAGCGGCAGTTCCGCTACCACCGGGAGTCGAAGGAGTGGCTGCGGCGGAACCTCTCCGCGCTGCTCGGGCTGCGGCGCAAGCGCGCGGCGTCCGAGACCGGCGTGCTGCGGCAGATGGCGCTGTTCTAGCGGTTCGCGCAAAACGTGTCGTTGCGCGCGGAAAACCCGGCAGTGTGTGCGTGCAAGCCGGCGCGTTTTCCGTGCACGCCGACAGGTTTTTCGTGCGCGCCGGCAGGTTTTCCGTGCAAGCCGGCAGGTTTTCCGTGCACGCCGGCAGGTTTTCCGTGCGCGCCGGCAGGTTTTCCGTGCGCGCCAGCGGATTTTCCGTGCACGCCGGCAGACTTTCCGTGCGCGCCGGCGGACTTTCCGTGCGCGCTACACGCCCATCGGGTACGTCAACCCGTACACGACGTTCCCGTGCAGGATGTTGAGCACCACCGAGGAGCGCTCCGCCGAACTCGCCAGCGCCTTCGAGACGTCGTCGATCGTCCGCACCTGCTCGCCGTTGACGCCGACGATCGTGTCGCCGGATTGCACGCCGATGCGGTCGCTGCGCGAGTTGCGCAGCACCTCGTCGATGACCACGCCGCGGTTGCCCTCGCCGATGCGCAGCCCGGCGATGTCCCACAGAATGCGCAGGCCGAGGTCGCGCGGGGGCTCGGCGGCGCGGACGCTCACCGTGCGCGTGCCGCCGCCGCGAACCACCGTCAGGGCGATCGCCTGCCCGGGGGCCGCCGTCGCCGTCAGCGTCGAGAACGACTCGCGCGAGTCGACGGCGTGCCCTTCCACCGCCGTGATGACGTCGCCCTGCTGCAAGCCCGCGGCCGCGGCGGGCGATCCGGCGAAGACGCGCGACACCAGCGCGCCGCTCCGCGCCTGCACGCCGGTCCGCTTCGCCTCCTCCGGCGTCAGCGTCGACGTCGCCGCGCCGATCCAGGCGTTGCGCACCTGGCCGTAGCGGAGGATGTCCTGCACCACCTTCTTGGCCCGGTCCACCGGGATGGCGAAGCCGATGCCCTGCGCGTTCGCGTAGATCGCCGTGTTGATGCCGATGACTTTCCCCTCGATGTTGAGGAGCGGCCCGCCGGAGTTGCCGGGGTTGATCGACGCGTCGGTCTGGATGAAGTCGGTGAACGTGCGCCCCTGCTCCTTCGACGGCACGGAGCGCCCGAGCGCGGAGACGACGCCGGTCGTCACGCTGCCGGAGAGGCCGAACGGGTTGCCGACGGCGACGACGCTCTCTCCGATCATCAGGTCGCTCGACGTCCCGATCGGCGCGGTGGCGAGGTTCTTGGCGCTGACGCGGAGCACGGCCACGTCGCTGTCGGGATCGACGCCGATCAGCTTCGCCGGGAGCTTCGAGCCGTCGTTGAAGTTGACGGTGATCGACGATGCCCCTTCGACGACGTGGTTGTTCGTGACGATGGTGCCGTCGCTCGACCAGATGAAGCCGGAGCCGAGCGACTGCGCGGTGTATTCGCGGTTGCCGAAGATGCCGAACGGATCGAAGAAGGGGTCGACCTCGCGCCGCCGGATAGTGGATTCGGTCTGGATGTTGACGACGGCGGGGAGGACGTCGTGCGCGACGACGACGACGGGAGTCCGCCGCGCGGCGCTGATGGATGACGGGATGGCCGTGCGCTCCTGCCGCGGCTGCCGCACGGTCTGCGACTCCGTGGGGCGGCAGGCGAGGGAGACGACGAAGAGGAAGATCAGGACGCGGGTGCGCTTCATGGTGCAAATTTATACGCGCGGAGGGCATACTGGATTCCGTTGCGGCTCCGCGTCATCTACAACCCAACCGGCGGCCGTGGCCGCGTGGCGCGGCGCATGCCGGAGGTGCAGGCCCACCTGCGCGCCTTCGGCGCGTCGGTCGAGACGTACGCGACGGCGAGCGCGGACGACCTCGCGCGCGCTGCAGCCGAGGCCTCGCGCGACGGCAGCGTCGACCGCGTGGTGATCTGCGGCGGCGACGGCTCGGTGCACCACGCCGCGCGCGACTTCGATCTCGAGCGCGGCACGTTCGCCATGCTGCCGCTCGGCTCCGGCGACGACTTCGCCACGACGTGCAACGTGCCGCGCGACATCCGCCGCGCCTGCGAGATCGCCGTGCGCGGCGAGGTCCGCGAGGTCGACGTGGCCCTGGCCAACGGCATCCGCTACCTCGGCGTCGCCGGCCTCGGCTTCGATTCCGAGGTGAACGAATACGCGAACTCGATCCGCCTGCCGCTCGGGTCGCTCATCTACGTCTACGCGACGCTGCGCCTCCTCCCGCGCTTCCAGCCGCACCGGGTGTCGATCGACGGCGCGCCGGCGACGCCGATCATGTTCGCCGCGGTCGGCAACTCGCGCCAGTACGGCGGCGGCATTCGCATCGCGCCGGACGCTGCGCTCGATGACGGCTTTCTCGACGCCTGCATCGTCCACCGCACCTCGCGCTTTCAGTTGTTGATGACCATGCCGAGGGCGTACAGCGGCGCGCACACGAAGAGCGAGTTCGTGGAGCTGCGGCGGGCGGCGTCGTTTCTGTTCGAGTCGGAGGAGACGCTGAAGGTCTACGGCGACGGGGAGTACATGACCACGACGCCGGTGCGGTTCGGGGTGGAGGGGCGGCGGTTGCGGGTGGTGGTGGGCTAGTCCACCAACTGGATCCCCCCCTCCACCGGCTTCGACACCGCCGTTGCGCTGGCGCCGGCGTCGATGGCGTGCGAGAGGAAGAGGTCCGTGTCGGGCCGGCCGTCGGGGGTGAAGCCGATCACTAGATAGCTCTGCGGCTGCTGGAGGTACTTGTAGGCGTTGCCCCACGGGTCGGTGAGCTCGCCGGCGGAGATGTAGAACGGCGCGAGGTCGGTTAGACGTGCCGGCAGGCGGCCGTTCACCGAGTTGTACTCGTCGATCGCGCTGCGGATGTGGGCGATGCGCTGCATGGAGATCGCTTTGCGCGCCTGCGGGACCGACGCGCCCCACGTGTTCAGCGGGTTCTTGAACGACGTGGCGATCGACAGGATGGCCAGGAGCGCCAGCACGGCCACGAGCGGCAGCGGCACGGGCGTCTCCGCCACCTCGGCCTCGTCGACCGGCGTCTGCTCGAGCACCGTCTGCGCCGCGGCGCCGCGCACCTCTTCGATGAGGTCGCGCGTCAGGAGCTCGTACAGCGCCTTGACCGTGTCGAACTCGGCGAACTTCGAGACCTCCACGAGGTCGCCGACGGTCAACGTTCCGTCCACCAGGTCGTAGACGTGCTTCTCCTCGGGCGAGATGCGGATCTTGTCGGTGAGCCCCGGCCGGCGCTTCCGCGCCATCGTGGCGCTGCCGTCGTCGAACTGCACTTCGTCCGCCTCATCGGAGACGACGATCTCCTGGTCCGTCAACTTCTTCCGGAAGACCAGGTCATACGAGCGGATGCGCTTCTCGATGATCGGCCACTCGTCGATCATCCGCGCGCCTTCCATCAGGATCGACTCGGCGGTGATCGGCACGACGTTGTCGCGGTCGTACTCGATCGTCGTCTCCTGCGAGAAGTGGTAGTCGCCGTCCTTCCAGCGGAAGAGGCGATAGACGATCTGCAGGATCTGGAGCTGGATGGCCTGCTTGAGCGAGTCGGCGGAAATGATCCCGTAGTGCGTCAGCACAAAGCCGAGGCGCTGCAGCGTCTCCTTCTGAATGGCCAGCGCGTGATTGAGCTGGTCCGTCGTCAGGAGTCCGCTCTTCTGCAGCACGCTGCCGAGGCGGTTCTCCAGGCGGTGGCTCAGCGAGTCGGCGCCGACGACCTTGCCGTCGAGGAACGTCACCGTCACGGTGTCGTCCTTCGAGCGCAGCGTGAGCACGCCGGTCTTCCGCTGCAGCCCGATGAGCTGGAAGATGTCGGCGAGACTGAAGTCTCTCAGCGTTCCTTCGAGTGCCATCTCACGCCGTCACTTTCCGCCGGAGCACCGGCGGGGCCATGAAAATCCAGATGATGATTGCCAGTACGACGGCGACGACGCGCACGACGAGCTGCGCCGTGCTGCCGGGCACCAGCACCGGCGCGAGGCGGCCGGTCAGCACCGCCAGCGCCACGAAGAAGATGAAGAGAAACACGCCGACGACGCCGGCGGTGGTCCGCCCTTCCAACAGTTGCCCCGAGCCGGGCACGAACGCGCCGAAGAGCTTGTTCCGCCGCAGCGTGCCGCTCTGATAGTCGACGACCTGGTCGAGCTTCTCGCGCTTCGTCGCCAGCGAGACGCCGTCGCGCTTCAGATAGATGTGGATGCACTGCGTGCAGTACGTGGCGCTCTCCCGCGCCGACTTGCAGCGGTGGCAGAACGTCCGCCCGCACTTGATGCACGCGCCGGCGAAGCCCGCGCGGCGGCGCTTGAGAAACAAGAGCGGCGCGGCGATGAGGGCCACGATGCAGCCGAGCGTCACCGGATTCTTGGCGCTGGCGATCGGATCGAAGAAGGCGTAGTTGCCGAAGAGCGACCGCGCCGCGCCGCGTCGCGCGATGGCCTCCGACTCGTGCCACGCGGCGGAGATCGACGGCCGGAACATCACGACTTTCTGCGGCGGCGGGTTCGACGACAGCTTCTCGATGTAGGCCTTGTCGGCGCGCTTGGCTTGGTCGAGCATGCGCGCCTGCTCCTCGAAGCGGAACGAGTCGCCGCTGGCGACGGAGTGGTTGTAGTAGGCGATGGCCAGATCGGAGTCGAGCGCCTCGGCGCGTTGATACTCGCTGATCGCTGCCGGCACGTCGTTGTCCATGAAATGCAGGTTGCCGATGTTGACGTGCGCGCCGGCGCTGTCGTGCAGCTCCAGCGAGCGGCGGTAGCTGTTTGCGGCGGCCTGCTCGTTCCCCTCCATGAGCTGCAGATTGCCGAGGAGGAGGTGGAGGAGCGGCCGGTCGGGCACGACGTTGACGAGCTCCTGCAGGCGGCGCAGCGCGTCGGGGTGATAGCTGCGCTCTTCGCTGGAGATGGCGGCGGCGAGCACCGGGCTCTCGACGCCGGCGACGCGGTCGGCGATGAGGTCGAGCGCGATCGGCGCGGCGGCGACGAGGAGCGCCAGGACGATCGTCAGCGTCCGCTCCGCCGCGTTCGCGTAGCCGAAGAAGATGATGAGCCAGTAGACGAGCAGCCACGCCGGACCGAGCCAGAGGAAGATCGGCAGGAAGAGCAGCGCGACGGCGAGCACGGTCACGGAGCCGCCGGTGATGCGCGCGCCGAGGATCTCGCGGAAGTCGTGCGCGGCGGCGCGGCCGTGGCGGATGAAGAGCGCGATGGCGAAGATCGCCGCGGTGACGAAGAGCGCTAGCAGCGCCACGAAGACCATGTCGCTGCGGCTGACGAGCCGCGAGCGGTAGTCGGTGAAGACGTTGAGGAAGCCGCGCGCGGTCTTGCGCAGCGCGGTCATCCAGTCCTTCGCGTCGGCGGCGGCGCCGGCTTTCGTGAAGGCCACGCTCGGCGACGTCGGGTCGAGCTGGTCGGCCGCCTTGTTCCCCCACGCGGCCGCGGCCTGATTCTTCTGCGCCGCGGCCTGGCGCGCGTACGCGGCCGCGGCGTTGGCGTAGAGCGGGAAGACGCGGATGCCGTTCGCTTTGCCGAGGTCGATCAGCTCCGTCGTTTTCTTCGCCGCCGTCGCAGCGTCGCCGGCGTCGATGGCGCCGGCCGCCTGCGGCCACACGTCGCGCGGTGCGATCTGCTCCGCCGATACTGCGAGCGGCGCCATGCACACCCACGCGAGCAGGACCCTGGCGGCGACTTTCATTTAGATGCTTTTCGTTCGTTGGACGAAGGCGAGCTTCAATTCTCCCAGATGCGTGGAGAGGAAGTCATCCTCGTCCGCGGTGAGGTTGCCGTTCGTTTTCTCCTTGAGCATGGTCAGGATCTCGATCATCTGCCGCGCCGCGCTCGTGTCGATCTGCGGCTTCGGCTGATACGGGTTCCGCAGCATGCCGAGCGACATGTAGGCCTGCGCGATCAGCGGCTCGACGAATTCCGTGAAGGCCGTGCCGGGGTTCTGGGCCTTGTCGGCGATGGTCCGGCGCCGCTCCTCGCGCGGCGGCTCTCTCCTGTCGGCCTTCTTCTCGGCCGGTTTTTCGGCGGGCGTCTCCGCCGGCTTCGCGGCCATCGGATCGGCCGGCTTGATCTCGTCCCGGAATTCCTCCCGCAGGTCTCCCTCGGGCGTGAAAATGCGCTTGTCGGTGACCTTCAGCTCTTTCGGCTTGTCGTTTTTCGTCATCTTTACGAGAGTTTTAGCGCCTTGGCGAGAAAGGCGTCAATGCGCTTCCAGGCGTCCTCCGCCGCGGCCTTGTTGTAGCCGCTGGTGTTGTTCGGGTTCATGAAGGCGTGGCCGCAACCGGGATAGATCTTGATGTCGGAGCTCTTGCCCGCCGCCTTCAGCGCCTTCTCGAAGGCTTCGACGTCCTTCGGCGGAATGCCCTGGTCCTTCTCGCCGAAGTTGCCGAGGAGCGGCGACGACAGCGGCTTCACCGACGCGGGATCGGCCATGAGGTGGCCGTAGTTGACGACGGTCGCGGCGATCTTCGGCTCCGCGAGCCCGAGGTCGAGCGAGAAGCCGCCGCCCATGCACCAGCCGATGACGCCGATGCGGCTGGCGTCGACGTCTTTCCGCGTCGCCAGGTACTTGAAGGCGTTCTTGAGGTCGGCCATGGCCCGGTCGTGCGGCAGCCCGCGGGAGAGCTCATGGGCTTCGTTCATGTCCTTCGCGACTTTGCCGCGATAGAGGTCGGGCGCGAGCGCGACGTAGCCCTTCGCGGCGAAGCGGTCGGCTTGCTCCTTGACCCAGTCGTTGAGTCCCCACCACTCCTGAATGACGATGACGGCGGGGTGGTTGCCGTGCGGCGCGGGGAGCGAGAGGTAGCCGCTGGCGTCGCCGCCGAGGGAGGTGAAGTGAACCGACTCCTTCCGCTCGTGGGCCAGGGCGGCGGTGGCGATGAAGAGAGAGAGGAAGAGAACAGAAATGCGCCGCATGCGTGCGTCTCCTTGTTCCGTGGGAGCGAAACGATACACGATGTGCCGCGAATGCGCATTTTCCAGATCCTGGAGTTCAACCAGTTCGACACCGGCTCGGTCCACCAGATGTTCCAGGCGGCCTCAGGCCTGCGCGAGCGCGGCCACGAGGTGACGATCGTGAGCCGGCCCGGGCGGGCGATGGCGGAGCGGGCGGCGGGGGCGGGAATCGCGTTCGTGCCGATGCCGCTGCGCAATGAGTTCGATGTCTTCAGTCTCGCGAAGATGATCCGGCTGTTCCGGCGCGAGAAGCCCGACGTCGTGCACGTGCACAAAGGTGTGGCGCACTCGCTGGCGCTGGCGGCGGCGTACGTGGCGCCGGTCGGCGCGCTGATCGTGAACCGCGGCGTGTCGTTCCCGCTCGACCGCTGGAACGGCGCGAAGTTCCGCGCGCGGCGCGTCGATCGCGTGGTGACGGTGTGCGAGGCCATCAAGCAGGTGATCGTCGACAGCGGGCGCTTGCCTTCGTCCAAAGTCGTCGTCGTTTACGCCGGCACGGACACGGCGCTGTTCGATCCCGACACAGTCGACGGCCGCGCCTTCCGCGCCGAGAAGGGGCTCGACGGCTTCGTGGTGATGCAGGTGGGCGTGCGCGACTGGAAAGGGTGGATGGAGCTGATCGACGCGGCGATGCCGCATCCGGGCGTGCGCGTGGCGCTGATCGGCTGCCGCAACGAGCGTGAGCGCGCCGAGGTGATGGCGTTCGTGCGCTCGCGCGGCGCCGAGGGACGGGTGACGTTGGTGGAGGTGCGCGCGGACATGCCGAACGTGCTGGCGGCCGCGGACCTCGTCGTCGACGCGTCGTGGGCCGGCACCGGGATCACCGGGACGATCCGCGAGGCGATGGCGATGCGGAAGCCGGTGATCGCGACGGACTGCGGCGGCAATCGGGAGCTGGTGTCGTCGCCGGAGGTCGGCTGGCTGATCCCGCCACGCGACGTCGGCGCATTGCGCGACGCCATCGGCGCGGTGATCGCGCAACCCGGCCGTGCCGCCGAGGTGGCGCGCAATGCGCGGGAACACGTGATCCGCGGGTTCTCAAAGGAGCTGCGGATCACACGGTTGGAGGAGTTGTATGCAAGTTTATCCCTCGCGAAGACGAGGGATCAGGCATGACACCGCGACGGCGTTGCCCTCTGGCGTGATCGGTGCGGCGCCGTGAATGATCCCTCGTCTGCGCGAGGGATAAACTCACTGGCTATTCAAATCGATCCCTGCCCCGTTCTCCGGCGTCACCGTCAGCGTCTCGTACTTCCACTGCGCGTTCTCGAGCGTGGCCACGGCGTGCACCTTGGCCTTCCCCTTCGGACCGGAGATGGGGAAGTTGATCTCGGCGTCGCCGCCGTTGGTGTCGACGTGGACGTTGCCGGTGACGAGGAAGCCCGCTTCGACGGGCGAGCCTAGCGCGGCGATGACGCGCGGGTCGCTCTGGGCGCGGTGCAGCGCGCCTTTGTAGACGTCGCTGCGCTTGATTGCGCCAAAGACGACGAAGACGAGCACGGCGCAGAACGCGGCGAAGAGCGCGATCAGAACGCCGCATCCGACGAGGAACCACTTCAGGCATCCGCTGCTCTTCTGCGGCGGTACGGGCGGAGGCGTGGCGGCGGGCACCGGAGGAGCGGTCGGTGTTGTCGTCATGGCGCCATCGTACTCTCGTGCCGCTCACCCAGCGCCGCCACGTGCTCCGCGACGCTCGCCGTCAGCCCCTCGGCGTCGTAACCCCCTTCGAGCAGCGACAGCACGCGCCCCTCGCACCACCGCTCCGCCGCCTCCACGACGCGCCGCGTGATCTCGCCGTACGCCTCTTCGCTCACACGCATCCCGCCGAGGGGATCGCGGCGGTGCGCGTCGAAGCCGGCGGAGAGGAGGATCGCGTTGGGCTCATAGAGCTCGATGGCGCGCACGATCGTCTCTTCGACGTGATCGAGGTAGATCGCGTCGCCGGAGTCTTCGTCGAGGGGGATGTTCAGCGTGTAGCCGCGCCCGCGGCCGTTGCCGATCTCCCGCGCCGCGCCGGTGCCGGGATAGAACGGATAGCGGTGCATCGACGCGTAGAACACGTCGTCGCGCGTCTCGAAGAGATGCTGCGTGCCGTTGCCGTGGTGGACGTCGAAGTCGAAGATGAAGACGCGCTCGATGCCGGGCTGCTCGCGCAGCCACTCCGCGGCGCAGGCGATGGTGTTGAAAAAGCAGAAGCCCATGGCCTCGACGCGCTCGGCGTGATGGCCGGGCGGACGAGCCACGACGAAGGCGCGCTCGCGGTGGGCCAGCATGTCGGCCGCCGCCGTCAGAGTCGTCCCCACCGCCGCCCGCGCCGCGGCGAAGCTGTCGGCAGAGATCGGATTGTCGAGTGAGTGGAAGAAGCGCATCCCCATCCGGCACGCCTCGGCCACTTCGTGCTCGTACCGCGGCGCATGCGTCTTCTCGATGATGCGGCTCGTGTCGCCGTGCGCGGCCGGCTCGCTCATGACCGCGGAGGCGAGCCCGGCGCGCTCGACGCCGTGCAGCGCCCAGTCGATGCGCGAGGCCGACTCGGGGTGACCTTCGCCCGTATCGTGGCGGTAGAAGATCGGGTGGGTGTAGATTCTCACGCCTTGCGCCGCGCCCTCCAGATCCTTTCGATCACGCTCCTCACCATTCTTCTCCTGGCGATCTTCCTTTGGAACAGCAATCTCGCCGACGTCTGGCGCATCCTGAAATCGACGTCGATCCTCTGGTTCGCGGTCGGCCTCCTGACGAACTTCACCGCCCTGATCTTCCGCACGTTCCGCTGGCGCGTGCTCCTCGACCGCGACCACCCGCCGCCCTTTTATCCGACGTTTTTTGCCAACACGACAGGGTACATGCTCTCGACGGTGCTGCCGATCCGCGCCGGCGACGTGGCCCGCCCGGCGCTCCTCGCGCGCCGCACGAGCGTCCGCTTCGCCGTCGCCCTCGGCACGGTGCTGACGGAGCGCATCGTCGACCTCGTGGCCATCATCTTGGTCTACGACTACTACTGCTTCAAGCACTGGAACGACTTCACGGAAGGCCGCGCGGTCGTGCAGGAGGGGGCAATCGGCGCGAGCGCGGTGCTGCTGGCGCTCGTCTTCCTGACGACAGGCATCTTTTTCTTCCGCAACCAGGTGCGGCGGCTCCACGCGTGGATCGGCAAGATCGTTCCGAACCGCTTTCGCGAGGCGTGGATGAACTTCTTCGACTCCTTCGCGCGGTCGCTCGACATCGCCCGGCACCCCGTCGCGTTGCTCAAAGTCCTCGGCTGCACGGTGTTGATCTGGCTCTGCCTCACGGCGCAGTTCTGGTGGGTGATGATCGCGGCGCACCGCCCGCTCGACTTCGACACGAGCTTCTTCATCTGCGGCGTGACGACGATCGGTCTGGCCATCCCGACGCCCGGCGGCGTCGGCGGATTCCACAAGATCTGCCAGTACGTTCTGACGACGTTTTACAAGTTCGACATCGACAGCAGCGTGGCCGTCACCGTGCTGCTGCACATCGTCGGGACGCTCCCCGTCGTCGTCACCGGCCTGGTGCTCTTTTTCCACGAAGGGTTGAATTGGAAACAGTTGAAGGAGCAGACCTCCCGCGCCGATGAATCGTGATATACGGCCGGCGCATGCGGTGCCCGTATTGCGGTGGCGTTGAGGACCGCGTCGTCGACTCGCGGGAGAGCCGCGAGCGCGACGTGATTCGCCGGCGACGCCAGTGCGTTCACTGCGAGCGGCGCTTCACCAGCTACGAGCGCGTGGAGCGGATGCCGTTCCAGATCGTCAAGCGCGACCAGCGCCGCGAAGAGTACGACCGTATCAAGTTGATGCGAGGACTTCAGGTGGCCTGCCGCAAGCGCCCGGTGTCGCAGGCGGAGTTGGAGCGAGTCGCTGACTCCATCGAAGCGGCCATGGTCGACTCGGCCGAGCGCGAGCTCTCCAGCCAGCGCATCGGACAGATGGTGATGGAGCGGCTGCGCGCGCTCGACCCCGTGGCGTACGTGCGCTTCGCTTCCGTTTACCGGCGATTCGAGGATGTGGATGCCTTCGTCAAAGAGCTGCACCAATTGAAATGAAGCGGGAACAGCCATTGCAGCCGTTCCCGACGAGGCCGACATGACTGACGCGAACGAAACCGCGAAAGAAGAAGCAATCAAAATCCCCGACGTCCTGCCGGTGCTGCCGCTCAAGGACCTCGTCATTTTCCCGTTCATCATCGTGCCGCTGTCGGTGTCGCGGGAGAAATCGATCAACGCCGTCGACCAGGCCCTCGCGGAGAACCGCGTGATCATGCTGACGGCGCAGCGCGATTTCCAAACCGAGGATCCGGGCGAGGACGAGCTCTATCGCGTCGGCACGGTCGCCATCATCATGCGCATGCTCAAGCTCCCGGACGGGCGCATCCGCATTCTGGTGCAGGGGCTGTCGCGCGCGCGCATCGACTATTTCATCCAGACCGCGCCGTTCTTCAAGGCGAAGATCACGCGCATCGAGGAGCCGGTGCCGAAGGAGCGCGGCCTCGAGACGGAAGCGCTGATCCGCGCCGTCAAGCAGAACCTCGACCGCGCCGTCTCCCTCGGCAAGAACATCTCGCCCGAGGTCATGGTCATCGCCGCGAACCTCGACGACCCGGCGCGCCTCACCGACCTCGCCGCGTCGAACCTCGACCTCAAGCTCGAGGAGGCGCAGCAGATCCTCGAGACGATCGACCCTGTGGAGCGGCTCAAGCGCGTCAACGAGCTTCTCACCCGCGAGATCAACCTCCTCACGATGCAGCAGGAGATCTCCTCGGCCGCGCAGGGCGAGATGAACAAGTCGCAGCGCGAGTACTTCCTCCGCCAACAGCTCAAGGCCATCCAGTCGGAGCTCGGCGAAGGCGAAGAGGTGCAGGAGGAGATCGAGAATTACCGGAAGAAGATCGAGGAGAAGACGATCCCGCAGGAGGCGCGCGAGGAGGTCGAGAAGCAGATCAAGCGGCTGGAGCGCTCGCATCCCGACTCCGCGGAGACGTCGATCATCCGCACGTACCTCGACTGGATGACCGGGCTGCCGTGGGCGGTGGTGTCGCAGGACAACCACGACCTGCAGCGCGCCCGCGTCGTGCTCGACGAAGACCACTACGATCTCGAGAAGATCAAGGAGCGCATCCTCGAATATCTCGCCGTTCGCAAGTTGAAGGGCACGAAGATGAAGGGCCCGATCCTCTGCTTCGTCGGCCCTCCGGGCGTCGGAAAGACATCGCTCGGCCGCTCGATCGCCCGCGCGCTCGACCGCAAGTTCGTGCGCATTTCGCTCGGCGGCGTGCGCGATGAGGCGGAGATCCGCGGCCATCGCCGGACATACGTCGGCGCGCTCCCCGGCCGCATCATCCAGGGGATCAACCAGGCGCAGACGTCGAACCCGGTGTTCATGCTCGACGAGGTCGACAAGATCGGCGCCGACTACCGCGGCGATCCATCGTCAGCACTGCTCGAAGTGCTCGACCCCGAGCAGAACTTCTCGTTCCGCGATCACTACCTCGGCGTGCCGTACGACCTGTCGAACGTGATGTTCATCGTCACGGCGAACGTGCTCGACACGATCCAGCCGGCCTTCCTCGACCGCATGGAAGTCATCCGCCTCTCCGGCTACACGGACGAGGAGAAGCTGATGATCGCCAAGCAGCACATCATCCCGAAGCAGATGGAGGAGAACGGCATCACCGGCGTGTCGGTGACGTGGACGGACTCCGGGATCACCAAGGTGATCACCGGCTACACGAAGGAAGCGGGCCTCCGCAACATGGAGCGCGAGATCGGCACGATCTGCCGCAAGATCGCGGTGCAGGTGGCCGAAGGAAAGACGCAGGAGGCCTACCGCATCACCGACAGCAACGTCGACAAGTACCTCGGCCCGATGAAGCACTTCGCCGAGGAGCTCTTGGAGCGCGATCAGGTGGGCGTGGCCACGGGGCTGGCCTGGACGGCGGTCGGCGGCGACATTCTCTTCATCGAGGCGACGGCGGTCCGCGGCAAAGGAAAGCTGCAACTGACCGGACAGCTCGGCGACGTGATGAAGGAGTCGGCGCAAGCGGCGCTCACATACGCCCGTGCGCACGCGGACGAGCAGGGCATTCCGTCCGACTACTTCGATACGCACGACATTCACATCCACGTTCCCGCGGGCGCGATCCCGAAGGACGGGCCGTCCGCCGGCATCACGATCACGTGCGCGATCATCTCGGTGCTGACAGGCCGTCCGGTGCGCCGCAACGTGGCCATGACGGGCGAGGTGACGCTACGCGGCGACGTGCTGCCGATCGGCGGCGTGAAGGAGAAGGTGCTGGCGGCGCGCGCGGCGAAGATCAACACGGTGATCCTGCCGAAGCTGAACGAGCGCGACCTCGTCGACGTGCCCGAGCCGATCAAGCGCGACATGCAGTTCCACTTCGAGGAGCACGTCGAGGACGTGTTGCGCATCGCGCTTCTCGACAGCAGCGCCGCGGAGCAGAAGACGACGGAGCGCGCCGGACGGGAGTCGAAGCCGCTGCCGGAACCGGAGCCGGCGCCGGTGCACTGAAACGGTGATCGCGGCGCTCCTGCTGGCCGCCCTGTTTCCGCTCGCGGAGGGAGCGCGCTGGATCTACAGCGGCACGACGCGCGGCGACTATCACCGCGCCGATGTCGTTCGCCGCGTCGAAACGACGATGCGCGTGCTGTCGCACCGGAAGGTCGGCCGCTTCGAAGTCGTGGTCGTTGAAGGCGCGCCGTCGACCGTCGGTTGTGACCCGGTGCCGGAGGCGCGGCGCCTGTTCACCACGATCATCCGCGACGGCGCGCTCTACTACGAGGTCGTGCCGGACGAGCTCGCGACGGAGGCGGCGGTGAAGAAGGCGATCGAAGACGCGACGCCGTTCCTCGAGCTACCGCTGCACGGCCGCAAGACGATCGGCTGCGAGCAGGCCGATCACCCGCCGATGTACTGCTGGACCGTCGAAGCGCTGCCGAAGCGCGGCGCCTACCGGCTCGTCTATCGCTCGAACCCGACGCTGGAAACGATGGAGTTCGTCGAAGGCGTCGGCATTACGCGATGGCAGTCCGTCCACCACGGCTCGCCGTGCGAGATCGACTTGCGGTTGAAGCGCTAGAGCCTGCTTTACGCAAGTAGGTAGGATTTTCGTACCGCGCAACACTCCTTAGTTGCGTGAAAGTCTTCATCAGCCATTCGGGTGATGACCAGTGGCTCGTCAACATGATCGTGCCGGAGCTCGAGAAGCTCGGCGTCACTCCCTACTACTACGAGCAGAACAAGCCTGGCACGCCCATCCGGGAGACGATCGACCGCGAGATCGCCGAATGCGACGAATTTCTGGTGCTGCTCACGCCCAAGTCGATCGATCGGCCGTGGGTGATCGATGAGACCGCGGTGGCCGCGGTTCATCGAAAGAAAATCGTGGCGTTCCGCATGTACGAGGATGCGGAGGTGCCGCAGAGACTGAAGAACATCGTCCTCTGCAACATCGACGAGCGTCAGCGCTACTACGACGAGCTCAGGGAACGCACGATGAAGGTCCTCGTCGACGAACAGACGAAGGTGCACGAACAGGAGAAGGTGCAGGAGCAGGGGGGTGAGCCCGACGCCGGGCGCGATCTGGAGTTTGCGCTCGCCGCGGTGCAGCAGGGGATACGAAACCTCGATCCCGACGATCTGAGGGATCTCACCCGGCGCATCGTCGCCCTGGCGCTGGCGAAATCGGCGGCGAAGAAAAAGAAGAAGCCGAGCAAGAAGCCCACGAAGAAGCCACGCAAAAAGCCCAGGAAGAAGAAGCCGCCCGAAGAATGAGGAAGACCATGACTCAGCAAACGCCGCAGCCGTCACATGTGATGCTCGCCCTGCAGAACCCGTCGCCCTACGAGCGGCAAGGCTACGTCGTTCGCAAATGGCAGCCGGTGATGAAAAAGCTCGGCGTCCGCGCGCGCGGAGCAACGGTGGAGCGCGAGGTCGGCACGAACAACTGGGTTCCTCTCGAAGCGCAGGTCGACCGTCTCGTTCCGCGCAACCGCGCGCACGACGAGCTCGTCTTCAAGCTCGACGCGAAGCTTCCCGGCAGCCCGGAGGATCAGTACAAGACCACCTCGGGCACGGTGCGCGTTGCGGCGGCTAACAAGAACGCTCCGCCGCGCGGCGCCACCGTGCAGCGCTATTACACCGGCGTCAAGCTCCGCAATCAGCATCTGGAGGTGTGGCTGAACAGCGGCGCGAACAAGCACAGCACGAACGATCAGTTCTACGGCGGCGCGGTGACGAGCGTGATTCTCCGCAATCAAACGTTTTATGAGCGCCAGTACGATCTCGAAGCGCTCGATGCCATCACGTCACTGGCCCAATGCAACTTCCTCAAGATCCATCCCGAGGCCCGGGCGATGCAGATCGACAGGATCCACCTCGTCCGGCCGCCGTGGGACGACCGGCGCAGCGTCGACTTTTATCCATTCAATCAGCACTGGCACATCGTCAGCGTCTCCCAAGGACCTGTCCGCGCAGTGGCCACGATCCGCTCCGCGCCGTTCAGGTTTCGCTGCAAAGATGCCGGCGGCACCGAGACCGTCTTCCGCTGCAATGTCTATCGGGCGGTGAGCCTCTACGACGATGCCGACTGGATCTCGGACGAGATTTGGGTGGAGGCGCGCGATTTCAAGAACGGCCGGAGCCAACTGCTGTGGTTCACCGCGCGCTATTTCATGATGGTCCACTTTACGGACGAGGCGACGACGTTCCGTTATCCCGATCACCCCGGGTGGTTTGCCATCAATCAGCCCAGCGACCCGATGCTCGGCTATGCCTTCGCCACCGATGCCACGGCCAGCGCGCTCTGGAACCCGCCGCTCGACTATCGCGACGAGACGACGGAGCATCGCGCCTACTCCTGGGACCTCGGCACGACGCGCACGGCTCACTGCTTCCACAAGTTCCGTTGCAAGAGCACGCCGCTGGAGACCGGACACGACGCCGGTTGGCTCTGGTATGACTTGGCTTTCAAGCCGATTCGAGCGAAACTGGGGGGCGAGCCTTGAACGCGCCGACCCCTCCGACCGCCGAGATCACGCCATCCGAGTCCATCATCGAGCGCCTCGCCGCCGAGGCTGTCGATGTCATCGGCGTGCGCGAGAGCATTGCCGCAGCGGCCGACACGATCTTTGCCCAGATCGAGGGCTCCGACACCTTTGCCACCGGCTCCGCCCAGGAAGACGCGATTTTCATCGCGACGAGTCTGGCCATGGCCAACGCCGTAGTCCACTATCGCACGCGGAAGTCCCAACTCTCGCAGGCGCGGGCGTGGGCACACGAGCGCTGGCCGGACGAGGATCCCACGACAGTTCTGGCGACGCTGACGCTGATCTACATGGTCGGCGAGGGGTGGAAACGCTTCCGCGACATCGCCGAAAAGAAGACGGTGTGGGAGCGGATCCACCGCCGCGTCGTCACGCTGATCGACGAAGCGCGCACCGTCGCTGCCTAGGGGATCAGGCGTTCAATCGCGCCAACGCCCGCTGCGCCCGCGGCAAGAGCGCCGCGCCGAGGGCGACTTTGATGATGTCGGCGATCAGGAACGGCGCGATGCCCATGGCGAAGGCGGCCTTCGTGCCGGACCACGCGGCCAGCCACGACCAGCCGCCAGCGTAGATGACGGCGAGCGCGGCGAGCATGCCGGCGATGGCGCGAAGCACGGTCGAGCCGAAGCCGCGCTCCGAAACCCAGCCGGCCACGAACGCGGCGAAGGGGTACGACAGCAGGTAGCCGGCGGTCGGGCCGGCGGTGAGCCAGAAGATGCCGCCGTGGCCTTGCGCGAAAACGGGGAGGCCGCCAGCGCCTTCCATGAGGTAGAGCGCTGCTGCGGCGGCGCCGCGCCACGACCCGAGGATCACGCCGACGAGGAGCACGGCAAGCGGTTGCATCGTCAGCGGCACCGGAGAGCCGGGAATCGGCACGGCGATCTGTGCGGCGATGGCGATGAAGACGCTCGCGCCGGCGATCAGCAGCATGTTCAGCGCGGCGCGGCCGCGGATCCGGTCACTGAGGATCGAGGGAATCGTGGCGTTGGCCTTGGTCATGGTTCGTGTCACCCATCACGAGAATTGCCGGCAGCAGCGTGATCGCGGCGAGCCCGCTCAAGCCGATGCCGAAGAACGAAGCATAGCCGATCGATCGCAGCCCCGGGTAATGCGAAAACGCGAACGAGCCGTAGCCGACGATCGCCGTCAGCACGGCCATAAGGATCGCTTTGCCGGTCTCGTGCGCGGCGCTCGGGAAGATCGCCGGGTTCTCGCGGTAGCGCTGCAGCATGTAGATCGCGTAGTCCGTGGCCACGCCGACGATCATCAGCCCGACGAAGATGTTCATGAAGTTGAACTGCAGTCCCATCAGCGCCATGAGGCCCAGCATCCCGACCGCGCCGGCGACGAAGGGGACGAACGTCAACGCCGTCATCTTCAGCGTGCGGAAGCTGAGGAACATGAGGACGGCCACGGCGAGGAAGCCGATGATCGTGGCCCGCCGCGCGTCGGCCATGACGATGCGCCGCAGCGTGCTGCTCACGAGATTGACGCCCGTGAGGATGTCGCCGGGATGCCGGTCCGGCACCGCGAGGAGCTTCGGCGGCACCTCGCGCGGCCAGCGCCCGCCGCTCGGATAGACGTAGATCACCGACATCCATCCGCCGTTGACCGGCTTGACGAAGCGCGTGGCGAGCTTGGTCAGGTCGGGGTTGCCGAGGTTCGCGAGCGTGACCGGCTCTTTCGGCTGGAGCGACTGCGTGAAGAGCTCGAGGTAGCTGTCGTACGCCTCGGCGCGGAATCCATTCGCGACGAGCGCCTCCTTGAACGTCTTCGTAATGCGCGCGGCGTTGAAGCGGTCGCTCGCGCCGCGCTGCATCTCCGCAATCACCTGCGCCTGCTGCTGCGGCGGCGGGAGGAACGTGGCGAGCGACTGGATCGACCCGATGGTGTGGTCGGCCACGAGCGCCTCGAGGTCCGCCGTCGCCGCGCTCGACCGCGCCATCACGTCGTCGAGCGACTTCCCTTCGCAGACGTACATCATGAAGTCGAACGACTGCCCGAACTTCGACGTGATGTATGCCTGCGTCTTCACGCCGGCGTTGTTGCCGGCGCGCAGGTCCTGGATGTTGTCGCTGAATTTGATCTGCGTCGACAGCGCGCCGCAGACGACGATGAAGATGATCCAGACGAGGAGCGTCACGCGCGGGCGGCGGATGGAGATGTCGATGAGATGCCCGGCGCCGAAGGAGTGCAGGTAGAGCTTCGGCGCGCGCTTCCGCTCGTCGCGCTCGCTGAAGACGATGAGCGCCGGCAGGAGGAACACGACGCAGAGCAGAAACAGCAGGATGCCGGTGCCGGTCAGGAAGCCGAGCTGCGTCATGCCGCGGAAGTCCGTCGCCAGGAAGGCGAAGAACGTCCCGGCGGTGGTGATCGCGGCGAGCACGACGCCGGCGAGCGTCGAATGCATCATCGTCTTGATCGACGCCGGCATCATCGCGCCGCGGTTGCGCTCGTCGACGTAGCGGCCGTAGAGGACGGTGATGAAGTCGATGCCGAGGCCCGCGAGGAGCGCCGCGAATCCGGCGCTGGCCTGCGAGAGGACGCCGTAGACCGCGCCGGCGGTGCCGAACGTCAGCGCCAGGCCCATCGCCAGCGGCGCGCCGGCGTAGACGACCGAGGCGGCGCGGCGGAAGGCGTAGATGAAGAGCGCCAGCACGCCGAAGAACGAGCCGACGACGTTGATGATGACGTCCTCGCGAATGAGGTCGGCGTCGGACGTGGCGATGGTGTAGCCGCCGGTGTGCTCGATCTTCGGCAGCGGCGTCTGCGGCGGCGCGTTTTTCTGGAAATCGGCCAGCGCGCGCGCCTCCATCAACGCGCTGTCGGTGAGGAGCGCTTTTGCGAATGGCACATCCTGCGCAGGCCGCTTCGGTTTGGCGAGGATGAGAAGCACGCTGTGATCGGCCGACAGGTAGTAGCCGCTCGACGTATCGAGGTGCATGCCGCCGCTCGCGGCCTGGAACTTCTTGAGGAAGATCGGCGCGAAGTTGAAGGGGTCGTATTGCACGACCTGCTTGAGCGCCATCGACTGCGGCGTCTCCAGGAGAGCGCGGTTGCGCGCCACCGACTCGCGGATGCCCTCGTCGGAGAGCTTCACCGCGGCTTCCTGCAGCTCCGCCGGCGTGAGCAGCAGCAGCGCCCGCGGCAGGATGGTCTGCACGAAGTCGAGCGGGTTCGGGACTTTGTAGGTGACGTCCTCGATGCGCGGGTCTTTGCGGTAGCCGTCGGCGATGGCGTCGATGAGCGTGTCGTAGTCGTGCACGTCGCGTCCCGCCGGGAGCTCGACGGCGACGATGTGGTAGTCGATCGTCCCCATGTCCTGCAGGACTTTGCGAAATTCGTTGACCTGCCGGTTTTTCTGCGGGATGAGGTTGAGAAGGTCGGGATCGAAGCGGAGGCGCGACGCCGCCGCGACGGCGATGATGGCCACGACGACGGAGACGGCGATAATGCGGCCGCTACGGCGGAGACAAAAGCGGGCCAGCGCGTCGAGGAGCTTGTCCGTCAAAGGGAGGCGAGTTAAAGCATGCGCACGAGGTGGAGTCAAGGATTGTTCGTGGTGCTCGCGCTCGCGCTCGCCTGCGATCGCGCGGAGCCGCTGACCGAGGCGAAGGCGCGCGAGGTACTGGAGCGCTTCACGGTGCAGAAGGTGCCGGTGTACGCCGAGGTGCCGCAGCGCGTCTGGTGGAGCGCGAAGGCGCCGAAGGACGAGTTCGACGAGAAGTCGCTGCGCACGTTCGACAATCTGGTTCGCGCCGGTTTGATTACGACCAAACCGTTCACGACGCCGGACGGCAAGACGGGCGTCGTCGCCGAGGTGACGCAGAAGGGCTTCCCGATCCTCGGCACGGCGCCGAGCGCGCGCGGCCCGTGCTTCCGCGCCACGATCTGCTTCAAGTTCACCGATGGCATGCGCAACTTCCAGCGCCATCCGACCGATCCGACGATCGGCCACGCGGAGCTGATCTGGCACTACGACGAGCCGACGGGGCTCTATCCGCTGATGGAGACGAAGATCAACAAGCCGCTGAAGAAGGAGTTCGCGTCGCTGGTGGCGTTCTATTACAAGGACCACGCGTGGCACTTCGACGTGACGGTGCCGAAGACCGAGGCTAGCGAATCATCCTCTTCAGTCCCTGCGCCGTCGCGATGATCGCCTCGGTTGCTTCCTTCGGGAAGAAGCCGGTGTCGACGACGCCGGCGTTGTCCTTGATCCAGGCGACGACGTCGGCGATGTCGCGGTCGTCGGGGACGCGGACGTCGAGGATGAGGTGCCCTTCGTCCGTGACGCGCGGCGCGCCGTCGCGTATGCGCAGGACGGGGCCCAGCTCCGCGAATCGCTGCTCCAGCACGTCTTTCGCGAAGGGTGTGACTTCGACGGGGAGCTTCTGCCCGGCGAACGTCGTCACGACTTTCGTCTCGTCGGCGATGACGATGAACCGCGCCGCCGCCTGCTCGACGATCTTCTCGCGCAGCAGCGCTCCGCCGCCGCCCTTGATCAGGCGCAGCTTTTCGTCGAGAGCGTCGGCTCCGTCGACCGCGAGATCGAGCGGCGCGAGCTCGGCGAGCTTGAACGTGGTGATGCCGAGGGAGTTCGCCAACTGCTCCGTCTGCGCCGAGGTGCAGGTGCAATGCACGTCGCGCAAGCCGCTCGCGGCGAGCAGCCGCACGAACTCCGCCGCCGTCGAGCCGGTGCCGAGCCCGAGGCGCATGCCGTCGCGCACTTCCGCCAGCGCCGCGCGCGCCGCCTCGATCTTCATCGCCGTCTGGTCCATCAATATCCGCCTGCCGCGCCGCCGTGCCTCGGGTCGGCCACGGCGAAGATTCTCTCTCCGTAGACGCCGACCGCGGAAACGTTGCCGATCGACTCGGTGACGCGCACGCCGTGCCCCATGGCCATCAGCGCGTCGACGATTGGCTTCGGCGCGCGCGTGCGCTCGTACAGCAAGTCCTCGACGCTCGCATCCTGATGGAAGCGCGGCGCGGCGATGACGTCGGCGAGCGGCTGCGTGAAAACGACGCTGCGCAGGATGATTTGCAGCATCGTGGTCGGGATCGTCACGCCCCCCGAGGTCCCTTCGATGAGGAGCGGAATGCCGTCGCGGAGGACGATCGTCGGCGACAGCGACGACGCCGGGCGCCGCGACGGGCCGATAGAATTGGCGATCGTGCCGGTGAAGTCGTGCAGCGCGTCGTTGAGCCCGAAGCCGAGGCCGGGGACGACGAAGCCGCCGCCGAAGTCGTCGTCGAGCGTCAGCGTGACCGAGGCGGCGTTGCCGTGCTCGTCGTAGATCGAGTAGTGCGCGGTGTGCGCGGTCTCGGTCGCGGTGGACGGCTCGGCGAGCGTGACGGTCGGGGTGACGCGATTCGGGTTGATCGACGCGCGCCACTGCTTCGCCCGCTCCTCCGACAGCAACTCGCGCCATGGCAAACGCCCCTGATCGGGATCGCCGAGGTATTTGTCGCGGTCAATGGCGGCGCGGCGCTCGGCCTCGGCGAGGTAGTGGAACGTCTTCGCGCTCGGATCGAGCGGGAATCCCGCCAGGATGTTCATCGCCTCGGCGACGACGAACGCGCCGGTGGACGGCGGCGGCGGCATGCAGATGTCGTGTTTGCGGAAGGCGATGCGGATCGGCGCGCGCCACTCGGCCGAGTACTCGCGGAGGTCGCGGTCGACGAGGATGCCGCCGCCGGCGCGCACGGCGTCGACGAGGCGGCGGGCGAGCTCGCCGTCGTAGAAGTCGCGCGCGCCACGCTCGCCGAGGCGGTCGAGCGTGGCGGCGAGGTCGGGCTGCACGAGCTTATCGCCGCGCTTTTTCTCGAGGAGCGGCGCCGTCGATTTGAATTGCTCGATGTGCCGCTCGTCTTTCGCGTTGACGATGGCGGCGGCGACGTCGGCGTCGACGCGGATGCCGTCACGCGCAAGCGCCACCGCCGGCGCGACGAGCGTG
>DATELQ010000086.1:0-47925 GCA_035276475.1 Thermoanaerobaculia bacterium
GTGTCGTCGAGCGGGTCGACGAGCGTGGTGCTGTAGTCGCCCCAGCGGAAGTTGCCCCACCAGTCCTCGCCGCCTTTCACCGCCGCCGGCACGCTGACGTTGCCGTTCGGGTCGATGTAGCGGCAGGCCGCCGAAGCGTACATGTTCGCGTTCATCGTCGAGTAGCCGACGAGCGCCGCGCCGAGCTTGTTCACGGCGATCGACGGGTAGGCGTAGTCGACGCCCGGCTCGCTCAGTATGGTCGTGCGCGCGCTTCCGCCGGCGATCTTCCACACCACGATCGCGCTCCGCGACGAGACGGCCTTCTGCACGATCCAGAGCGCGCCGTCGCGCAGGAGCGCGTACTGCAGCATCGACTGGCCGCAGTCGATGGCCTTGTCCGAGCCCAATTGATCGCACGACGACGAGTCGAAAAAGACCGACGACGGCTTCCTGTAATTGTTCGTGTGCTGGAGCTGCCCGCCGGCGAGCTCGAACTGCAAGACGTCGATCTCGTCCTCGCTGAGAATGCGCACCGTGTTGTCCGACGACGACACGGGCGTGAGGTCGTCGTAGAACGACGGCTGCGTCTTCACCACCGCCGGCGTCTGCGTAGCGGAGTAGGCGCTGCTCTTCGTGATGGTGAAGATGTCGGTGCCGTTCAGGGCCTCGACGTTGACGTACTCGTCGGCGGTGATGACGATCTGGTCCGCCGTTATGGCCATGCGCGTGAAGTCGAGGGCGACGTTCGGGTCCGACGAGATGTTGACGCGGTAACGGCGCCACACGCCGGCCGGATCGCCGGTCGCGGAGATCGCCAGCAGCAGCGCGCCCTTGATTTCGTCCACGTCGGTGAGCATGGCCAGCACCCAGCGGTCGTTCGTCGCGTCGTACATCACGCGGGGATCGAAGATGAAGTTGCCGAGCTGGAGGCCGCCGTTCGCCCAGAACTGAAAGATGGAGAGGAACGCGAGCTGGTTGCCGTCGCGGTCCTGCACGGAGAGCGAGTTGTTGAACGCGCCGACGACGTGGTGCGGCCCGACCGCGCCGCTGGCGTCGGGCGGATAAAAGTACGCCGTCGCCGCCGGCAGCGGGTCGAACGAGGAACGGAAGCCGCGCGCGATGAACGGCACGGCCACGGCCGCCGGCGCCGTCACCAGCTCGGGGACGATCGCCGGCGCCGTGCTCTTGGCCGCGAAGCGGTGCGCGCGGCGCGGGCGCTCGTCGTGGCGGCCGTCGAGCGGCTGGGCCACGACCTGGCGCGCGAGCTCGTCGAGCGTCGCCGGCGGCATGGCCTCGACCGGAAGCTCGTGCGCGACCGAGTCGATACGCTGCGCAGCCAGAGGGAGAGCGAGCAGAAAGAGGGCAAGGGAAACGAGATTTCGCATAGGGAACGGCGACATGGTACATTCACTCCCGCTGGATTGATTTGGGGCCGCTTGCAACCAGCTTAAAAAAAGCTAAATCGCCGCAGGTTCGAAGACGTTTTCGAGTTTGGCCCCACGTCGATCGTGGGGCTTTTTGTTTATGCAGGACTTCATTCAGGCGATCGCAGACGAGCACGTCTACCTCTTCGACGGGGCGATGGGGACGATGCTGTACGCCAAGGGCGTCTTCATCAACAAGTGCTACGACGAGCTCAATCTCCGCAACCCGGAGATCGTCCTCGACGTGCACAAGCAGTACGTCCGCTGCGGCGCGGAGATCCTCGAGACCAACACCTACGGCGCGAACCGGGTGAAGCTGCGCAGCTTCGGCATCGAAGAGGAGTTGCGCGACATCAACGTCGCCGCCGTGGAGATCGCGCGCAAGGCCGCGGGCGACTCCGTCTACGTCGCCGGCGCCATCGGGCCGCTCGGCATCCGCATCGAGCCGTACGGTCCGACCGCGCTCGAGGAAGCGCGCGAGTTCTTCCGCGAGCAGGCCACCGCGCTGCGCGACGGCGGCGTCGACCTGATCATCATCGAGACGATCTCCAATATCGCCGAGGCCGAGCAGGCCATCCTCGCCGTGCGCGACGTCTGCACGCTGCCCGTGATTGCCCAGATGACCATCGGCAACGACCATCGCACCATCTACGGAGACACGCCCGTGACCGTCGCCAAGCGGCTCGACGCCGCCGGCGCCGACGTCGTGGGACTCAACTGCTCCGTCGGCCCCGACGTCATGCTCGACGCCGTCGAGGAGATGAGCGGCGTCACGGCGAAGAAGATCTCCTGCCAGCCGAACGCCGGCCTGCCGCGCGAAGTGAACGGGCGGCAGATGTACATGGCCTCGCCCGAGTACATGGGCAAGTACGCCAAGCGGCTCATTCACAAGGGCGTCAAGTTCCTCGGCGGCTGCTGCGGCACGACGCCGGAGCACATCAAGCAGATGCGCGACGCCGTGCGTCCGCTCTCGCCGCGGCGCTCCTTCGTCGTCATCGAGCGCGAGACGAACGGAAAAAAGCAGAACGGCGTCGAGCCGGTGCCGATGGCCCAGCGCTCGAACTGGGGCCGCAAGATCGCCGCGGGCGAGTTCGTGACGACGATCGAGATCGTGCCGCCGAAGGGGCCGAACCCCGAGGCCATGATCAAGTCCGTGCAGTCGATCAAGGATGCGGGCGTCGACGCCGTGAACGTCCCCGACGGCCCGCGCGCGCAGAATCGCATGGGGGCGCTCCCCGTGGCCACGCTGCTCTACAACCGCGTCGGCATCGAGCCGGTGCTCCACTACTGCTGCCGCGACCGCAATCTCCTCGGCATGCACAGCGACTTGCTCGGCTGCGCCGCGATCGGATTGCGCAACCTGCTGCTCATCACCGGCGATCCCCCGAAGATGGGCCCGTACCCCGACGCCACGGCGGTGTTCGACATCGACTCGATCGGCCTGACGAACATGGTCAGCCTGATGAACCGCGGCCTCGACCTCGGCGGGAACCCCTTTGGCGAGCCGACGAAGTTCACCATCGGCGTCGGCGTCAACCCCGGCCACCTCGACCTCGACACCGAGCTGCGCCGCCTCGACTGGAAGATCAAGGCCGGCGCCGAGTACGCGATCACGCAGCCGGTCTTCGACGCGCGGCAGCTCGAGCAGTTCCTGAAGCGCATCGAGGGGTGGAATCTGCCGATCGTCCCCGGCATCTGGCCGCTCCTCTCCTACCGCAACGCCCAGTTCATGAACAACGAAGTGCCGGGCGTGAACGTGCCGGACGACGTCATGGAGCGGATGCGCATCGCCAGCGAGAAGAGCAAGGAGCATGGGATGATCGAGGGCGTGACGATCGCGCGCGAGACGCTGGCGCGCGTGCGCGGCGCGGTGGCGGGCGTGCAGGTATCGGCGCCGCTGGGACGCGTCGATCTGGCGCTGCAGGTATTCGACGGATTGGTCAATCACACGATGGCGGAGGCGCGATGAACCGGGAGACGCTGCGGGACTTCTACGAATACAACACCTGGGCGAACGGGAAGACGCTCGACTCGCTCGAAGGAATCTCGAACGAGGCGTTCCTGGCGCCGATGGGCGGCAGCTTCGCCTCGATCCGCGACACGATGGTGCACATCCTCGGCGCGGAGTGGATCTGGTGGCAGCGCTGCATCGGCGAGCGCCCGAAGGGCCTCCTCGACATCAACGACTTCCCCGACGTCGCTTCCCTGCGCACGCGCTGGACCGAAATCGATAATGGTTTTCTGTCTGTGGTTAATCGTGCTGATTTAAACGAAGACATAACCTACGTGAATCGTCACGGAAACCAGTACACGTATTCGATCGGCAAAATCTTGTTTCACACGGCCAATCACTCGTCGTACCACCGCGGCCAGATCGTGACGCTGCTGCGGCAGATCGGGGCGAAGCCGGCCGTGACGGATTACCTCGTGTGGGTCGACGAGCTCACCGCCGCGCGATGACGGCGATCGACACGTCGTCGTCCGCCTTCCCGCCGGCAAACGCGCTCCAGGCGCCGACGAGCATGTCGACGAGGCCGTGCGCGGTCGTGTTGGCGTTGCAGGCCACGATCGAGTCGACGTAGGCGTCGCCGAACTCCGCACCGTCGATGTTCCGCGCCTCGGTCAGCCCATCGGAGTGGAAGAGCAGCTGCTCGCCGCCGCCGAGCGTGCCGCGCAGCACCGCCCACGTCATCGTCGGCTTGATCCCGAGCGGATACGAGCCGACGCCGATCCGCTCCGCCACTTTGCCGTGCGCGTCGATGCGGATGACTTGCGGGTGGCCGGCCACCGTCGCCACCCAGCTGCCGTCGAGCTCGAGCAGGAAGTAACAACAGGAGAAGAACGAGCGCTTGCCGCCGGCGCGGCAGAGGATGCGATTCAAACTGCCCACAATTGACGGCGGCGACGGATCGACGTCGAGCTGCGTCCGGAACGCCGCGTGCGCGACCGCCATCACCAGGCCCGCCGCCATGCCGTGTCCGGAGGCGTCGCCGAAGAGGACTGCGAGGCGGCCGTCGGGGAGCGGCACGAAGTCGTAGATGTCGCCGCCGACCGTGTTCGCGATGCGGTTGAACGCTGCGATCGCGTACTCCTCCGTCTGCGGCGGATTCACCGGAAGGAGATGCGCCTGCAGGTCGCGGGCGAGCTCCAGCTCGTCGCGGATCTTGATCTTGTCGATCAGCTCCATGCCGAGGAGGAGCGTCATGATGATGAAGGTGGAGGCCACCTCGACGAAGAGCCACCAGTCGAGGTGGTGCCGCGTGGCCGCAAAGATGGTGAAGAGGCAGGCGAAGAACCAGACGAAGACGACGACGAAGATGACGCGCCGCAGCGGCGCCAAACGTTTGGCAATGCCGAAGAGGATGGCGCTGCGCGTGCGCACGAAGCGCTTGATCCGGCGCGGCTCGCGCTCGATCTCGCCGGCGTGCTCGGCGATCAGCATCTTGCGCGTGTCCGGCCACTCGGTGCCGTAGAGGTTGGCCACGTCGCTCGTCTTGAGCGACGAGATCGTGTTCTTGCCGAGCTCTACCCAATCGCGGATCTTCGCCAATCGACTCGGATTGTACGCAGCGGTGAGCCGGCAGTTTATCCCGCGCGCAGACGCGGGATCAGCCGAGACACCGCGACACCCATGCCTCAGGCCGCTGTCGTGCAGGTGCGCCGTTGATCCCGCGTCTTCGCGCGGGATAAACTGCACCACTCCATGTCCCCCGCAGCGCGGCGCCTCCTCGTCCTCCTGGCATTGCTCTCTTCGCCGCTCGCCGCGCAGGAGCTCCCCTTCACGCACTACACGCCGAACGACCAGATCCCCCTCCCCTCGGCCAGCGTGCAGAAGATCGTTCAGGACCATCTCGGCTACATCTGGCTGGCCTTCTACTCCTCCGGCCTCACCCGCTACGACGGCCACGCCATGGAGACCTACGGCACCGCCGACGGCCTTCTCGACCTCACCGTGCGCGAAGTCGTCGAAGATCCGGCGCACTACCTCTGGGCCGGCAGCGAGTCGGGCCTCGTCGTCTCCGAGAAGCCGCTCGACGAGTACGAGCCGGGCGGCCGCATCCACTTCGTCAGCCGCATCGGCAACACGCCGCTGCCGCGCTCGCGCATCCGCCGCTCCGCGCTCGTCGCCGCGCCGGACGGGTGGGTGTGGGTGGGCGTGCAGAACACGCTCGTGCGCTACCGCATGCGCGGCCACGCCATCGAGAGCGGCACCGTCGATCACCCCGATCTGCCGACCGGCGTGTCGGCGATGATCGTCCGCCGCGACGGCACGCTCCTCGTCGCGTTGAACCGCGGCGGCGTGCTCCGCTTCAGCGCCGACGGCCACCTCCTCGGTCCCCTCGACGGCATTCCCGCGACGCCCCTCGGCGCGATGGCAGAGACGAGCGACGGCGCGCTGTGGGGCGGCGGCATCGACGGCTCGATCTGGCGATTGCAGAACGTCGTCTCCATCGCCATCAGCAGCGAGCTCACCGAGCGCATCGTGGCCATCCGCGAGACGACCGCGGGCGACGTCTGGGTGGCCTCGCTCGGCAGCGGCGCGCTGCGCATCAACGGCTTCGACTTCGCCGACCGCCTGCGCGTCAACCGCTCCACCGGCCTCCTCGGCGACACGCTCTGGTCGCTCATGGAGGATCGCGAAGGGAACGTCTGGTTCGCGCAGAACGGCGGCGTCTCCCGGCTGCGGCGCGACTACAAAGCCTTCATCGCCTACACCGGCCACTCGCACACCGGCGAGGCGCCGCTCCTTCCCGACCCGAGCGCCTTCACCGTCCTCCCGCCCATGCCGAACTCGCACGAGCCGTGGACGCGCGCGCTCTGGATCGGCACCGGTGGCGGCGTGGCCGCGCTCGACAACCACAAGCGCGTGGCCACGATCACGGCGCAGGACGGCCTCCTCAGCAACTCCGTCTACTCCATCACGCGCGACGCCGAGGGACGGCTGTGGATCGGCGACGTCGGCGGTGTCAACTGCATCGCGCCGGCGGGCAAAGAGCCGCCCGCGTTTCCGGGCGAGACGCGGCACAGCGTCACCCTATTCGGGCAGCCCGCGACCATCGCCGGCTACAAGCTCGACACCACGTACTTCGGCCGCGAGCTCGCCAACGGCATCTGGTTCGCCGGCATCAACGGCGTGAGCTGCCTCACGGGCGGCGAGTGGTTCGTCTTTCGCGGCGCCAGCGGGTTGCCGCCGGCGGGCGGATCGACCGTGGCGGTCGACGACGACGGCTACGTCTGGGTCGGCACGCCGGACAACGGGCTCTATCGCAGCGTCGAGCCGTTCAACGCCGAGCACCTGCGCGCGCAGCGCAACGGCGTCGAGGTCACGCAGCGCGCCTTCGTCAACGTCTGGCGCCAGTCGACCGGCGCGCCGAGCGACTCCTTCCGCTCGATTCTGTGGCACGACCACAAGCTGTGGGCCGGCACGACCGAGGGGTTGGCGGTGATCCAGACGAAGCCGTTCCGCCTCGTCACGATGATCAAGCCGAACGTCCTCGGCGGGCCGATGGTCGTCGGCCTCGCGGCCGCGCCCGACGGCAACCTCTGGGTCAGCCAGAACGCCGGCGTGGTGCGCATCGACCCGCGCACGTATCAGGTCACGGCGCGCGTGTCGAAGGTCGACGGCCTCATCGAAGACGAAGCGTGGGCCTACACGCCGGTCGCCGTCGGCGCGGACGGCCGCGTCTACCTCGCCACGCCCGCGGGCGTCTCGATCTTCAACGCCGCCCTGCGGCTCCAGAACAACGAGCGGCCCGAGCTGCGCTTCCGCCAGATCGGCGCGCGCGAGGACCGCTGGCGCGGCAACAACGAAGTGTCGTTCGAGTTCGCGGCGCTGACGTTCACCGACGAGTCGCGCGTCCACTACCGCACGCGCCTCATCGGCTACGACCGCGACTGGTCGCCCGACCGCCCCGACGTCAAGATCCGCTACACGAACCTGCCGGCGTGGTTCTTCCCGCGCCGCTACACCTTCGCGGTCATGGCGCACAACAGCGACGGCGTCTGGACGCGCGCGCCGATCACGTACGGGCTCGTCGTCCATCCGCCGTTCTGGCTGACGTGGTGGGCGTGGCTGCTCTACATCGGCGGCATCGTGCTGTTCGCGAACGTCGGGAACCGCTGGCGCGTGCAGAACCTGCAGCGCAAGAACCGCGAGCTCGGCGTCGTCGTCGATGCGCGAACCGAGGAGATCCGGGCCCAGGCGCAGGAGCTCGAGGCGCTCGATCGCATGGTCGAGGCCATCAACCGCGAGCTCGTGCTCGAGAACGTTCTGAAGAGCCTTCTCGAGCAAGGCATGAAGCTCTTCCCGCAGGCGGAGAAAGCGACGTTCCTGCAGTTCAACTACGACAGCGGGCGCATCGAAGTCGGCGCGGTGCTCGGCTACGAGATCGACGACTTCCGCGAAGTCGACTCGTCGATCGAGAACGCGCGCCGCCGCTTCACCGAGAACGCGGAGATGCTCGACGAAGGCGTCTACGTCGTCCGCGCGCGCACCCCGCTGTCGCCGAACCTGCCGATGCCGAGCTGCATGCTGGCCATGGAAGTGACGCTGGCCGGCCGCGTCCAGGGGTACCTGGTCTTCGACAACTTCAGCGACCCCGACGCCTTCAGCCGCTCCGATCTCCGGAAGCTCGAGCGCGTGCGCGAGCACGCCATCAGCGCCATCTCCAAGGCGCGCATCCTCCGCGAGCTGCAGATCAAGAACCTCGAGGCAGAGGAAGCGAATCAGGCCAAGAGCCGCTTTCTCGCCAACATGTCGCACGAGCTGCGCACGCCGATGAATGCCATCATCGGCTTCTCCGAGATCCTCTGTGAGCGCCTCGACGAGAAGATCGACCCGAAGTCGATGAACTTCCTCCGCTCCATCGTCAGCTCCGGGCGCCACCTCCTGGAGATCATCAACGACATCCTCGACCTCTCCAAGATCGAGGCGGGGAAGATGGAGATCTTCCCCGAGACATTCCCGGTGCGCGCGGCCATCGACAGCGTCTGCCAGGTGATGAAGGGGATGTCGACGCGGAAGAACATCAGCTTCTCCATCGACGTCGAGCCCGACGTGACGGAGATCGAGACCGACCACGCCAAGTTCAAGCAGATCCTCTACAACCTGCTGTCGAACGCGGTGAAGTTCTCGCCGAACGATTCGGTGGTGACGATCTGCGCGCGCAAAGTCGATGAGTCGGTTGCGGTCGACGTCGTCGACCACGGCATCGGCATCGCCGCGGAGAACCTGAGCGCCATCTTCGAGGAGTTCCGCCAGGTCGACGCCTCGATGTCGCGCCAGTACGGCGGCACGGGCCTCGGCCTGTCGCTGGTGAAGCGCTTCGTGCAGCTGCAGGGCGGCACGGTGAGCGTGAAGAGCAAGCTCGGCGCGGGGAGCACGTTCACCTTCACGCTGCCGCGCCGCTTCCTCGGCGCCACGATTCCGAGCCCGATCGTCAACGCCGACGGCACGGTCGTCCCGCCGGGCAACCGCGTGCTCGTGGTCGAGGACGAGGACGCGGCGTGGTCGACGCTCAGCGCGTATTTGTTGTCGGCCGGCTACGTGCCGATCCGCGCGCGCCACGGCGACGAGGCGCTGCGCCTGGCGCGCAGCATGCGCCCTGTGGCCATCACGCTCGACATCGTGCTCCCCGGCAGCGAAGGGTGGAACGTGCTGCGCGAATTGAAGAACGATCCGGCCACGGCGCACGTGCCGGTCGTCATCGTCTCGATCGTCGAGAACCGCGAGCTCGGCCTGGCCTTCGGCGCCGACGACTACTTCGTCAAGCCGGTCGACTGGACGCGCCTCCTCAAGCGCCTGCGCGAGCTGACGGCGCGCGCCGTCGCCCCCGGCCGCGCGTGCCTGCTGCTGATCGACGACGACGTCGCCGTGCACGACCTCCTCGAGCCGGAGCTGTCGAAGCAGGGCTATCAGCTCGAAAAAGCGTATTCAGGTAAGGAAGGACTGGAGCGCGCCGAGGCGCTGAAGCCGGACGTCATCATTCTCGATTTGATGATGCCGGAGATGAGCGGCTTCCAGGTCGCACAGGCGCTCCGCGCGCGCGAGGCGACGGCGCGGATCCCGATCCTGGCGTTCACGGCGAAGGATGTGACCGCCGAGGAGCGCGAGCAGCTGCGGGCGTGCTCGGCGATCGTGGCGAAGGGATCGGCCGCCGGGAAACGGCTGATTCACGCCATCGACAAGGCCATTCAGCTCTCGTCATCCTGAGCCGCGAAGACGGCGAAGGAACTCAGGCTTCACGACCGTCGCATTTCGAGATCCTTCGCCGTTGCGGCTCAGGATGACGGGTCAGTCCAGCGAGCTCTCGATCTTCGCGCGGTACTGCTTCACCTCGGGCGTCGGCTCGATGTACGGCAACGCCGCGGCGAGCTCGCGCTTCGCGTCGGCGTAGCGCCCGCTCTCGAAGAGCGCCACGGCGTAGTAGTAGCGGAACGGCTCCTCACCCTTCGCGAACGTGCCGGCGCGCGCGAAGGCGCGAGCGGCGCCGGCGAAATCGCGCGCGCGGTACAGCCCTTCGCCGATCCGCAGCAGCGTCAGGTGCGGCAGCGACGGCGCGGCGAGAATCGACTCGTACTGCTGCTTCGCGCGCGCCGTGTCGCCGGCGTTGAGCGCGCGCTCCGCTTCTGCGAGTGCCATCGCGCTGTCGCCCGCCGGCGCAGGTTGCGCGGTCGACGGAGGCGGCGTCGGCGTCGGCGCGGCGATCTGCTGCTCCGCCGGCGGCATCGTCAACTGCGCGGCCTGCTGCGGCGTCAGCAGCGCCTTCGCTGCTTCGTTCACTGACGCGCGCAGCGCCGGCGAGAGCTGCAGTGCCGCGAAGTTGTGCGCCACCCGCTCCGCGGAGACGATGTGCAGCAACGCCGCTTTCGCCTTGTCGTTCTGTCCGATCCGCTGCGAGGCGACGGCGATGTACGCCTCGGTCGTCTCGTAGCGCGGCAGATCTTCGACGTAGCCGAACGCGGCGATGCGCAGCCGCGACAGCGCCAGGTCGTACGTCCCCGCCTCGAACGCAGCGACGCCCTGGCGGAAGGCCGCGTCGTAGAAGTCGTCCGGCGGCGCGGCGATCGCTGTCGTCGCGCAGAGGAGAATGGCGAGCAACGGAATCAATGACTTATACAAGGATGGGTCAAGATTGTGCCACAGATCGATCGCCCTCCTCAGACGTTGCGGTAACATTGTCGTCACCGCGTGGGACAAAAAAACGTCATCGTCATCGGCGGCGGCATCGCGGGCCTTGCAGCCTCCATTTATCTGGCTCGCGGCGGTCACCGAGTCACCGTTTTCGAGCGGCGCCCGCACCTCGGCGGCCGCGCCGTCACCCATCTCCGCCGCGGCTACCGCTTCAACCTCGGGCCACACGCGTTCTACCGCGGCGGGCCGGGGTGGCAGGTCTGCCGCGAGCTCGGCATCCCGATCCGCGGCGGCGTCCCGGACGGCAAAGGCGTGGCCATGCTTGGCTCGGAACGCTATCGCTTCCCCGGAAGTCCGCTCAAGCTGCTGACGACGAACCTCCTGCCGCTCTCCGCGCGCTTCGAAGCGGCCAAGCTCTTCTTCCGCATCCGCCGCCTCGACCCGAAGCGCTGCGCCGACATGACCACGCGGCAGTGGCTCGACGCGAACGTCAAGAACGACCGGCTGCGCCAGACCATGGAGGCGCTCCTGCGCCTGGCCACGTACTCCGATCACGCCGAGGAGCAGAGCGCGGCGGCGGCGCTGAGGCAACTGAAGTCGGCCATGCGCGGCGTCGTCTACGTCGACGAAGGATGGCAGCGCATCGTCGACGCGCTGCACGGCGCGGCCGTCTCCGCGGGCGTGAACTTCGTGACGAGCTCGCACATCGTCGGCGTCGCGCACGATGGCAGCGCCGTCAAGGCCATCGCCCTCGGCGAGCTCGAACAAGACCTCCAGCGCAGCAGCACGCGCTCGATGCGCCTCCCGCGCATGGCCGACGACGCGCGCGGCACGCGCCTGCCCGCGACGGACGTGATCCTCGCGGTCGATCCGACGACCGTGCGCGACCTCGTCGACGGCCTCGACTTCACGCCGCCGCACGCCGTCATCGCCACGTGCCTCGACGTCGCCCTCTCCTCCCTCCCGCAGCCGAAGCCGACGTTCGCCCTCGGCATCGACCGCCCGCTCTACTACTCCGTGCACTCCGCCTGGGCGCAGCTCACGCCGAAAGGCGGCGCGCTGATCCACGTGGCCAAGTACCGCAAGACGGGCGCGGGGAACGACGAGGAGCTGGAGTCGACGAGCTCGCGCCGCTCGCCGTCCGCCGCCGCCGACGAGGCCGAGCTCGAGGCGGTCCTCGACGAGATGCAGCCCGGCTGGCGCGAGCGCGTCGTGCATCGGCGCTTCCTGCCGTCGATGACGGTCTCGAACGCGCTCGTGCGCCCCGGCGTGGCCCGCCCTGCGGCGGTGACGAAGATCAAAGGGTTGTACCTCGCGGGAGACTGGGTCGGCGACGAAGGGATTCTCTCGGATGCGGCGCTGGCGAGCGCGCGGACGGCGGCGAAGGCGATTCTGGCGTCAGCTTAAGAACTTCGCGAATGAATTCGGGTGAATCGCCCACCCGAAGAATCCCGCCAGTCCCATCAGCACGCCGAAGAGCATGAACACGATCGCCACGAGGAGCAGCCAGCGCTTCTGCGTCAGCGCCGTGATGCCGAAGAGCGCGATCGCCACCGAGAGCGCCGCGTCCGACATGTCGAACTGGTCGTCGTGGAAGTTCAGGCGGTCGTACTCCTTCTGATACCCCTCGGCCTGCGCCTGGATTTGCTTTTTCTCGCCGTCGTACTTCCTGGCCTGCTTCTCGTAGTCGGCGATCTTGGCGTCGAGCATCGGCGCCATCGCCGGCGGCGCGAGCGCGCGCTGGATGCGCAGGTTGTCGACGGTCTGCTCCGCGAGATGCTGCTTGATGCTCTTGGCCTGGTAGTAGGACCAGGTGTCGACCGCCTGCGCCTGCGACTGCGCCATGGCCTGCGTGACATTGCCGTCCTTGACGTTGCAGATGGCCATGAAGGTGGCGGTGAGCGCCACCAGGATGGCCACGGCGGAGTTCAGGTGCGACGGCGCTTCGCGCTCGCGCTCGACCGCTTCGTTCACGGTATCGCCGACGTCCGGCACACCGTCACTTTACAGCTTCTGCACGTGAATGCCGCCCCCCGAGGAGCGGAGCACAAGGCGCGGCCCGCCGCCGTTCAGCTTTCCGCTGAGAGAGTCGTCGGTGATCTTCCCCTGCACTGTGATCGGCAAGTCGCTGTTGACGCCGCCGCCCGAGGTGTAGGCGTCGAGGTCGACGCCGATGTTCGGCGCGAGCGACACCGTGATGCCGCCACCCGAGGTAGAGAGTTTCGAGTCGGCGCGCGGCTGCGCGGCGATCGTGGCACGGATCGAGCCGCCGGAGGTCTCGGCGTCGATGGCGCCGCGCGCTTCGCGGATCGTGATGCCACCGCCCGAGGTGCGGGCGAACACATTGCCGCCGACGCGGTTGGCTTCGAGCGAGCCGCCCGAGGACTTGATCTCCAGATTGCCGCCGATGTCGCCCGTCACCACGCTGCCGCCGCTGGTGTGGAGGTTGGCGTTGCCGCTGGCGCCGTCGAGGCGGACGTCGCCGCCGGAGGTGTGGGCGTCGACCGGGCCGTCGATGTGCGCGATGCGGACGCCGCCGCCAGAGGTGTGCGCGCGGACGAAGCCGTGGAGGTCTCCCACGCTCACATCGCCGCCCGATGTCTTGAGCTCGACGTTGTAGCGCGCCGGCACGGTCACGTCGAAGGTCATGTCGAGGTCGTTGCCCCACGAAAACCACCGCGTCGTCGACTCGACTTGATTGCGCACGTGCACGTCGTTCCCCTGCTGCTCCATCGTCAGATGCACGCGGTCGAGCTCCTGCTGGCTCCGGGCGTGCCGGCGGATCGAGACGGTGACGCCGCCCCCACCCGGCACGACGTGGACGCTGCCGACGTCCGTGTCGAGGTAGAGCGTGCCGCCCGGCGCGACGTTGAACGTGCGGCGGACGGGACTGTCAACCGCGGCCTGCGCGGAGAACGTCAGAAATCCGAGGGCTACGGCGGCGAGCGCGATGCGGATGCGGTGCATGGGAAACCTCCGGAGCCTCATTACGCGCGGGAGCGGGAAAGGTTAGCGCCCGTTGTAAGATCGCCCCGTCATGCCAGTCGACGACAATCAATTCAAGCACGCCCTCTCGCACTTCGCGAGCGGCGTCACCATCGTCACCACCGAGCACGAGGGGACGGACTACGGCCTGACCGTGGCCTCGTTCGCCTCGCTGTCGTTGAACCCGCCGCTCGTGCTCGTCTGCATCAACAAGTCGTCGTCGAGCCACGACCCGATCGCCAAGTCGCAGAAGTTCGGCGTCTCCATCCTCGGCAGCGACCAGGAGGCCATCTCCGGCCGCTTCGCCGCGCGCGGCGGCGACAAGTTCGCCGGCCTCGACGTCCGCCGCGGCTCCACCGGCGTCCCCCTTGTCGGCAACGCCCTTGCTACGCTCGAATGCCGCGTGCACGAGCAAATCATCGGCGGTGATCACTCCATCTTCATCGGCGAAGTCGTCGATACCAAGACGCGCGAAGGCGCGCCGCTGCTCTATTTCCGTGCCGCGTATCGCGAGATGCGCCTCTGATGACGGTCAGCCCCCTTCGAGCAACACTCAAGCGCGTCTTCCGCCTCGAAAACCGCCGCCGCAGCGTCCGGCGCGGCACGCTCGAGCACCTCGCCGATTTTCCGCGCACGGTCACGGTCTATCTGCCGCCCGGCTACGGCGGCGAGCGCCGCTATCCCGTGCTCTACATGCAGGACGGGCAGAATCTCTTCGAGCCGGAGCGCGCGTTCGTGCCGGGGCAGCACTGGCGCCTCTCCGAGGCGGCGGACGCGGCGATCGATGAGCGAACCGCGGCGCCGATGATCATTGTCGGCGTCGATCACGCCGGCCCGGCGCGCATCGAGGAGTACACGCCGACGCGCGATCCGAAGCGCAAAGCCGGCGGGAAAGCGGACGATTACGCCCGTCTGCTCCTCGACGAGCTGAAGCCGTTGATCGACAGCCGCTACCGCACGATTCCCACGGACGCCGCAGCCGGCGGCTCTTCCCTCGGCGGCCTGGTCTCGCTGCACCTCGGACTGGCGCACCCCGACGCGTTCCGCGCCGTCGCCGCGATGTCCCCCTCGGTGTGGTGGAACGATCGCGCGATTCTCCGCGAGGTCGACGCCTTCAGCGGACCGCGCTTCCGCCTCTGGCTCGACATCGGCGGCCGCGAAGGCGCCGAGGCGCTGCGCGACGCGCGCACGCTGTCCGAGAAGCTCCGCGCGCGCGGCTGGAGCGACGCCGATCTGCGCTACTTCGAGGACCGCCGCGGCGACCACAGCGAGCGGGCCTGGGCCCGCCGCGCGCGGATGATGCTGGAGTTTTTGTTCCCGCCGTCGTAGCCGGCCCGGCCGGCTGCGTTGGTCGGCAAAGCCTCACGCATGAGTCGGGATGACATTCGTTCCGCCGTCGTGTTACCAATGCACACGTCCATGTCCGTCGACCGCCTCGGCCGCCCTCTCCGGGATCTCCGCATCTCCGTCACGGACCGCTGCAACTTCCGCTGCGTCTACTGCATGCCGAAGGAGATCTTCGGCCCCGACTTCGCCTACTCGCGCCGCGAAGACCTCCTGACGTTCGAGGAGATCGCCCGCGTGGCCGCGCTCTTCGTGCGCGCCGCCGGCGTCGAGAAGATCCGTCTAACGGGCGGCGAGCCGCTGCTCCGCCGCGACCTCGAGCGCCTCATCGAGATGCTCGCGCGCATCAACGGCCTCGACGACCTGACGCTGACGACGAACGGCTCGCTCCTGACGCGTGACAAGGCGCGCGCATTGCGCGACGCCGGGCTGCGCCGCATCACCATCAGCCTCGACTCGCTCGACGACGCCGTCTTCAAGGCGATGAACGACGTCGACTTCCCGGTGACGCGCGTGCTCGACGCCATCGACAACGCCGCCGAGGCGGAGCTCTTTCCGATCAAGATCGACATGGTGGTCAAGCGCGGCACGAACGACGGCAGCGTCGTCGACATGGCTGGCCGCTTCCGCGGCAGCGGCCACATCGTCCGCTTCATCGAGTACATGGACGTCGGCAACACGAACGGCTGGCGCCTCGACGACGTGGTGCCCGGCCGCGAGATCGCCGCGATGATCGACCGCGAATGGCCGATCGAGCCGCTGCGGGCGAATTACTTCGGCGAGGTAGCGGAGCGCTGGCGCTACCTCGACGGCGCCGGCGAGATCGGCATCATCACCTCGGTGACGCAGCCGTTCTGCGGCACGTGCACCCGCGCGCGCATCACCGCCGAGGGTGAGCTGTTCACGTGCCTCTTTGCGTCGAGCGGGCACGACCTGCGGCGGATGATCCGCGGCGGCGCGACGGACGAGGAGATCGCGGAGACGATCCTGTCGGTGTGGCGCCGCCGCGACGATCGCTACTCGGAGATCCGCTCCGAGGAGACGGCGGCGACGGCGAAGGTGGAGATGTCGCACATCGGGGGATGAACGGCATGCGACGCCTTTTCGCTGCCGCTCTCGTCATCGTCTGCGCGCCGCTGCACGCCGCCGGCATTTCTGAGCCGAAAGTCGCGGAGATCGAGCGGCTGGTCAAAGCGTTCATGGCGGCGAACAAGATCCCCGGCCTCTCGATCGCCGTCGTCGCCGACGGCGCCGTGCAGTGGTCGAACGGCTACGGCCTTGCCGACGTTGAGAATGCGGTTCCGGCAACGGCGACGACGCTCTATCGATCGGCGTCGATCGGGAAGACGATGACGGCGACGGCGGCGATGCAGCTCGTCGAAGCGAAGAAACTCGACCTACGCGGCGACATCCGCGACTCCTGCCCCGCCTTCCCGGCCAAGCCGTGGCGGATCACGCCGTGGAACCTCCTGACGCACACGAGCGGCATCCGCCACTACGGCGGTCCGCATGACCTGGAGGAGCAATTCAGTGCGGTCCACTACGCGTCGGTGGCGGCCGCGATGGCGCCGTTCAAGGACGATCCGCTGCTGTTCGAGCCCGGCACGAAGTTCTCCTACAGCACGTACGGCTTCGACGTCCTCGGCTGCGTAGTCGAAGGCGCCGCGGCGACGCCGTTTCTGACCTACATGCACGATCGCGTGTGGGTGCCCGCGAACATGACGTCGACGCGCGACGACGATCCCGCCGCGATCGTCCCCCACCGCGCCGCGAAGTACACGGTCATCGAAGGCCGGATGCAGAACGCGCCCGCCATCGACATGAGCAACCGTCTTCCCGCCGGCGGCTACCTCACGACCGCCGTCGATCTCGGCCGGTTCATCGAGGCGCTGCTCGACGAACGGCTGGTGAAGAGGTCGACGCTGGACGCCATGACCACGCCGGCGCGGCTGCCGTCCGGCGAGACGGTGCCGTACGGCCTCGGATGGGGCGTAGAGACGGAGGAGTGGCACGGCGACCGCTGGGTCTACCACGGCGGCTCCAGCCCCGGCGCGAGCGGCTTCCTGGCGATGATGCCGAAGCATCGCTTCGGCGTCGTGTTTCTGACGAACCTCGAGAATCTTGTCGGCCGGCCCGAGCTCGCCGAGGACATCGCGCGCGTGGTGCTCGACTTCGGGCCGAGGAAGTAATGCTGAAAGCAGCGGCATTCGTCGCGGCACTCGTCGTCGTGAGCGCAATGTACGTCGTCTCTCATGCGCGGCTGCGGCGCCGCATCCGGAGGAACCTTGGGGAGCGCAGCGAGATCGCGCAGTGGCCCGACGCCGACCGAGCCGAGATCGCGACTTTCATCCTCGGCAAGCTCGCAGAGGTGACGGGTCTCGACCTGATGCACGCGCTGCCGTCCGATCGGTTCGCCGACCTTCAGATCGACGAGTTCGACTCGATGGCTTCGGTCGAGATCATCACGGAAGTCGAATCGCGCTACGGCATCACGATTTCGAACGAAGAGGCCAAGCAGATGCAGACGCTCGGCGACTTTGTCGAGCTCGTGGTCAATCGCGTCCGCCGTTGAACTTTTCCTTCGACGAGCTCGGCACCGTCGACAGCTTCACCGCGTTCTTCGTCGGCAGCGGCGCGGGTGGGCCGAACGGCTGCAGCCGCCCCGAGTACGTCTTCTGCCGCATCGCCAGCCCTTCCTTGATCTCCTGAATCTGGCTCTTCTTCATGCTCGTGTCTGTTGCGATAGCCGGGCCATTCCCTCGACGAACTTCCGCTTTCCGCCCTGCGACGGATGCCGCACCTTTACGTGCTCCACGCCGAGGCGCGTGAGCGACGCCGCGGCGGCGTTGCCGATGGCAGCGACGCGCTCGATCGGGAAGAGCCGCAGCAGCCACTCGATGAAGCGCGCGCCGACAGCCAGCTCCGCCGCGGTCGGCATGCGGTTCGAGAAGGGATTGCCGTCGCGGTACGGATGGAACGGGAAGGCGTTCCACAGCAGCGGAAGCGGCTCGATATGGCGGATCGTCGCCCACACCATCGTCGCACTCGCCTCGGTCGATGGCCGCGGCGTGTCTGTCGCGCGACGATAGCCGTTGTGCTCTCCGAGCACATCGCCGACGCCGCAGAGCATCAGCGACTCGCTCACGAAGGCGATGCCGGTCAGCCGCCCGCCGCGATAGCTCACCGCCTCGCCGACGAGCATCAGCCGCGGCCCGACGGCGTCGAGCTGCTCGAGGTAGAGCCGCAGGTTGCGGCGCCGGATCGCGTTCGCCGGCACGCCGCGCGCGTACTGGTTGCACGCCCGCGGCGAGACGGCCGTGCGCGCGAGCTCGTCGAGGAAGCGGTCGAAGCGGCGTGGCATGCGAAGATTCTGTCCCGGATGGCGCTCATCACCGTCAGCAAGTTTCACAGCGAGGACGAAGCCGACTTCGCGCGGCGCGCGCTCGAAGTCGACGGGATCGCTGCGTTCGTCGCCGGCGCGGAGCTGCAGGTCGACGAGCGCGACGTCGACGCCGCCGACGTGGTGCTGAACCGCCTCACCGGCGTCGCCGGCGCCGAGCACGTCGCGCCGAGCGATGCCGGCCCGTGGCAGCCGCCGCAGACGTGCCCGAGCTGCGGCGCGCCCGACGTCGTGCGCCGGCAGAAGTGGATCGCCTTCGGCATCTTCGCGATCTTCGTCTTCGCCATCGCCTACACGCAGGACGCCACGCTCATCGGCTTCTACGTCGTCGCCGCCGCGGCGGTGGTCGCGCTCGTATCGGCGAATTGGCGATGCCGGACTTGCGCGCATACTTGGTGACGATCATGCGCCGCCTCGCTGCCGTTGTTCTCCTCATCGCCGTCCCCGCCCTCGCCACGCAGCCGAATCCGTCGGCGAAGCAGAAGGAGCTGATCGATCAGCTCATCACGCTCACGCACCTCGACGACAACGTCCGCTTCCTCCTCGACGCGATGCTGGAGCGGATGACGAAGGAGTCGACGGAGCGGCGCTCCGAGGACGACAAGAAGGATCTGGAGCGCTACCGCCAGCTGGTGCGCGAGAAGATCGACTACGGCGAGTGGATCCGCGGCGTGTATGAACCGCTGTACGCGAAGTACTTCACCGAGGAGCAGCTCGCGGATCTCGTGGCTTTCTACAAGACGCCGACCGGGCAGCAGGTGGTGAAGGCCCTGCCGGAGATCGAGCGCGAGGCGATGCAGACGGCCGGCGCGCAGATCCAGGAGAAGTTCGCCGCGCTGGCGCGCCAGGTCGACGAGGAGCGCCGCGCCCGCCTGCCGTGGGAGCAGACGATGGCGGACATGCGCTCCGTCGCGACGGCGGCGGAGTCGTGGGCGGTCGATCACGACGATCTCTATCCGCCGTCGCAGACGTGGTCGGAGCTGCAGAAGGAGCTGGAGCCGACGTACGTCAAGCCGATGCCGCTCAAGGACGGCTGGGGCAACGAGTTCGCGTACGTGGTGTCGGAAGACCGCAAACACTACCGCATCGTCAGCGCCGGGTCGGACAACGCCTTCGACTGGGACAGCCGCCGCATCGTGGTGAAGGAGCCGCCGAAGGACGGCGCGCCGCCGGAAGCGGAGCGGGTGAAACTGAGCGACCGGCCGCAGGACGACATCATCTTCGCCGACGGCGCGTTCGTGCAGGCGCCGCGCGCGTCGTCACACCGCGACTAGTGTTTTGCCGCCCGCCGACGTGGAGGGAGCGGGTTCGGATCGACGATCTGATAGAGGGTGCCGCCGCCGCTGACGACATACAGCTCGCCGTTCGAGTCCTCGCCGAAGGAGGTGAACGGGATCTTGTTCGTCGTCAGCATGATTTTCGATGACCAGGTGCCGTTCGTCTGCGTGGCGCCCCAGATCGTGCCGGAGCAGTAGTCGGCGTAGAAGTAGACGCCGCGCAGCCGCGGGAAGCGCGCACCGCGATAGCGATAGCCGCCGGTGATCGAGCAGCCGAGGGAGTGGCTGTACTCGAGGATCGGCATGGTCAGGCCGGTGGTGGGGCAGGTTGCGGCGTTGAAGCAGTGGAAGCCTTCCATGAGCCGCCAGCCGTAGTTCTCGCCGCCGGCGCTGGCGGCCGGCTGGAGGTCGACTTCTTCATAGAGGTTCTGGCCGACGTCGCCGATCCAGAGGTCGCCGGTCTCGCGGTCGAAGGAAAAGCGCCACGGGTTGCGGAGGCCGTACGCCCAGATCTCGCCGCGCGCCGGGAAGGGGTTGCCGGAGGGAATGGCGTACGGCGGGCGGTCGACGTCGATGCGGAGGATCTTGCCGAGGAGTTGGTTGAGGTCCTGGGCGCTGTTGCTCGGGTTGCCCGCGCCGCCGCCGTCGCCGACACCGATGTAGAGGTAGCCGTCCGGCCCGAACTGCAGCTGCCCGCCATTGTGGTTCCCGAACTGGGAGTGCGGAATGGTGAGGAGAACGGCGCCGCTGGCAAAGTCGGCGCGGTTCGGATCGGCGGAGACAGAATAGCGCGCGATGGTGACGTCGCCGCTCGGGGCGGTGTAGTGGACGAAGAAGAGGCCGTTGGTGGCGTAGTGCGGATGGAAGGCGAGACCGAGGAGCCCCCGCTCATTGCCGGAGGAGATGAGGTTGTGGATGTCGAGGAAGGGGGTGGGGAGGATGCGCGTGCCGTCCCAGATGGCAATGGTGCCGCCTTGTTGGACGATGAAGAGCCGCGCGTCACCCGCGCTGACGATGCCGAGCGGAGCCGAGAATCCAGCCGTAACCTGCTGCAGGGCAATCTGTTGCGCCGCTACAGCCAGAGGTACGAAAAGAGCGAACACGAGCACGCGAAGAGGCATGATTCTTGGACTTATTAGTATCATGCGAACACCAAACAAGAACGAAATTCGCGGAAAACTCGACGAAGCGGCGGGGACGGTGAAGGAAAAAGCCGGCCGCGTCACAGGAGACATCGACCTGCAAAACGAGGGCGCAGATCAGCGCATCGGCGGCAGCGTTGAGGCAGGGTTCGGCAAAGCCCGACGCAAGATCAGCGAGGGGCTCGACGAGCTCGGGGATAAGCTGAACGGGTAGCGGAGAGCAACGGCGCGAAGCGCAGGAGCGCTTCGCGCCGGTTTACGGACGGATATCGATCTCAGGATCGAGAGTGTCGTATTCGGACGCGGTGATGTTGTACTGGAGTTTCGTGTGCGGATTGTTGAATGGACCGCACTCGGCAACCCAGCTGCTGCCGACCTGCTTAGTATTGGGGTTTGGCCAGTGTGAGCCCGGTTTGAACTCGATGTTGAACGGTCCATCCGTACTTGTCCAGGAAACCTTCTCTGATTTCTCGACGGACACCGGGACGCTTTGCTTGTCGACGGAGATCTTCTTGTTTCGCAGAGTTACAGTAACGTCAGCCATACGCTTCCTCTCTTAAGGAGTTCAGGACCGATCTATTGTAGCGGGAAATGCCGCCGGTAGGCGTCGGAATTGCGAAGTAGCGCAAACTCGGGATCTCGCTCAATTTCTGCTCGCTGGTATCCTCCCGCCATGGCCTTTGACAACCAACGAACCGCTGTAGCCGTATCTCCTTGGCTGTTTGCGATCACCGCAGCGCGATACATGATTCCAACATTCGTTGGGTCGGCAGCGAGCGCTCGGGCAATCTCGGCGTTGGCCTGGACGTAATTGCCACGTTTCGCCAGGCATTCCGCCATACGTGCTCGGATCGATGTCGCGGTTGGGTTGAGACGCAACTCTGTGTTCGCCAGATTGATCGCCTCGTCATAAGCCCGGTTTGCTTTTGACTCCGCGGAAGGTATCCAACGATACGCATCCGCTAAGTTTGACCAGTTCAAATATGCGCGAGGGGCAAGCGCTACTGCCTGCTCATACGCCGCTGCAGCATCGCTATAACGTCCGAGAAAGTAATAGCAAGTGCCGAGATTTGAGTACGCCTGATCAGTGGGTTTCGTACGAATCGATCGCGAAAAAACCTGAATCGCATCATCATACCGACCCATCTGTTCGTAAACGCCACCCAAATTGTTATAGCCGCGCAGGTTATCGGGCACGAGGCGTACAACTCTCTCGAACATGCGTGCGCCGTCACTGTATCGGCCATGCCTCGCATAAAATGCACCGAGCTTGTTATAGCCGCCCCAATAATTCGGCTGCAACTCAATCGCCTTCAGATAAGCGGTCTCCGCCTCCGTTGCCTTTCCTGCTGCCTTGTACGTCTCAGCTAACCCGAGGATTGCGTCTGCATTGTTTGGCTCTTGAGCAAGCGCCGATTTGTATTCGGCAACGGCATCGTCAAGCCTACCGGTCTGCCGTCTCAACTCACCTAGTGTGACGTGGACGTCCGGATTCTGTGGGTCAGCAGCCACTGCCCGTTCGCAGGCTGCAGTCGCTGGCACGGCCCACTTAGGATCGTGGGTTAGCTGGAATTTGTAGAGATATGCTCGACCCATCCAGGCCTGCACCGATGCCGAGTTGCTCTTCGCGTTCAGTTCCTCGAGGATTCGAATCCCGGCGTCCACCTCCGGCTCCGAGTCATACCTCCGCAGATGCCCAAGCGCCTCGAGGAACCGCCGGTGCGAGATCGTCGTATCCGCTGGGGTCGGGTGGAAGGTCGGGGCGCCCAGCTGCAGCGTGCTGGCGACGCTCGCCGCTAAGTTATCCTCGATCGCGAAGAGGTTCTCGACCTGGCCGTCGATCAGGTCGCCCTTTTCCGCGCCGCTCTGCACATCCACCACCCGGTAGCTCACGCGGAACTGGTCGCGGTTGCGTTGCATCGAGCCCGTCAGCGCCACCGTCGCGCCGAGGTCTCGCGCTACCTTGCGAATATCGGCGGCGTTCAACGCCTCCGTGGGGGGGCGCATCACCTGCACCGAGGGGAAGTGCGCCAGGCGCGAGACCAGCGTCTCGGCCATGCCGTCCACCACGAACTGGCCGTTCGGGTCGCCGGTGAGGTCCTTGAAGTGCATCACCGCTACATATTTCTTGTCCTGCGCGTCGGCGCCGGGGAGGAAGTGGCGCATCGTGTAGCCGAGCGTCGCCAGCACCACCACCGCAATCGACGACGCGACGAGGATCAGCTTTCGGCGCCGCGGGCGGGGGCGGGGGAGCTGGCGGATCGACCAGAGGCTATCGGCGGACGTATTTGCGGCGATCTGCGTGCTCAGCGCGCGCAGCTCGTGCGCGGCGTCGCGCGTCGATTCGTAGCGGTCGTTCGGGTTCTTCGCCAGCAGGCGCTCCACGATCCAGCAGAACTGCTCCGGCGCCTTCGCGTTGATCCCCTGAATCGGCGGCGGGTCTTCGTGCAGGATCGCCGACAGCGTGTCGATCGCGTTCGGCGCGTCGAACGCGGCCTTCCCGGTCGCGAGCTCGTAGAGAATCGCGCCGAGGGCGAACTGGTCGGAGCGCGGGTCGAGCGGCTTCCCTTGCGCCTGCTCGGGCGACATATAGCCGACCGTGCCGAGGATCGTGCCCGGCGTCGTGCCGGGGAGATTCAGCTCCGCCGTCACCGCGTCCTCCGACGCCGGCCGCGTCATCTTCGCCAGGCCGAAGTCGAGGATCTTGACGAAGCCGTCCTTCGTCACCATCACGTTCTCGGGCTTCAGATCGCGATGCACGATCCCGTGCTCGTGCGCGGCAGCCAGCCCCTCGGCGATCTGCGCGGCGACGTCGAGCGTCTTCCGCGCCGTCAGCGGCCCCTCGTTCACGTAGCTGCGGAGGTCGCGGCCGTCGATGTACTCCATGACGATGTACGGCCGCCCGCGCTCGGTCTCGATGTCGTGGATCGTGACGATGTTCGGGTGATTGAGCGACGACGCGGAGCGGGCCTCGTGCGTGAAGCGCGCGAGCGTCTCGGCGTCGCCGGTGAGGCGGACGGGGAGGACTTTGATGGCGACTTTGCGGCCGAGCACCGGGTCGCGGGCGACGTAAACCTCGCCCATGCCGCCAGCGCCGAGCTGGCTGAGGATCTCGTATTGCCCGAGACTTTCGCGCGCGCTGATCATTGGTTCGACCGCGCGGCGATTGTAATTGCAGACCGGCTACGCGGCGAGCGGAAGACGCCGCGCCAAGCGCACAGCACGCTTCCACTGCCGGCGCGACTGCCGCACGTGCTGCTTCGACGCCCGCCGCGTCTTGCGCCACGTCAGTCCCGCCGCACGCTCCTCGATCGCCTGGCGCCAGAGCTTCAGCGCCGTCTCGATGTGCTCTCCGGCCGTGCGCAGGCGGCGGCGGACTTCCTCGACGAGCGATGGCGGTGCGACGTCGAGCTTCGGCTCGATCGCGCGCAGCACCGCCTGCATCCGCGCCTGCTCGATCTGCGGCGGCGGCGCGACGCGAAGGTCCTTCGCCAGACCGATCGCGCGCAGACCGCGGATCAGCCACTTGCTCGGATCCCAGTGATACCAGCGGATGCCGTTGCGGAAGTCGATGGGAAAGCGGTGGTGGAAGCTGTGATAGCCCTCGCCGAACGTCAGGATCGCCACGAACCAGTTATCGCGCGCCGACACTTCGGCGTTGTACGTCTGCTTGCCGAGCGTATGGGCGAGCGAGTTGACGAAGAACGTCGTCTGATGCAGCACCACCAAGCGCGCGAAGCCGCCCCACAGCAGCCCGGCCATCCAATCGCCGCAGAGCCAGCCGACGATCGTGGGGATGCCGAAGCCGCCGATGATCATGATGTGGCGGTGCCAGCGGTGCTGCCACATCACGATGCGATTGCGGTAGAGGTCGGGCACGTTGTCGAAGTCATCCGTGGGGCTCTTGTAGAAGATCCAGAGAATGTGCGCCCACCAGAAGCCGCGCTTGATGCTGTACGGGTCCCAGTCGGTATCGACGCTTTTGTGATGCGTGCGGTGGCCGGCCGACCACCAGAGGATCGAGTGCTGCGCGGCGAACGCCCCGAAGAAGGCAAAGAACGCCTGCGCGAGCGGCGAGCAGGTGTAGCTGGTGTGCGAGAACGCGCGGTGATAGCCCGCGGTGATGGAGATCCCGGCGAAGACGTACAGCGTGAGGAAGAGCGCCGGCATCCACCAGTGGAACCCAACGTGCGCGGTGTAGAGCGCGGTGCCGGCGATGCCGATGACCGGCGTCAGCGTGAAGAAGACAATGTTCACCCAATCCTTTTTGCGTGCCGCTGCTGCGCTCACTGATCCTCCCGAAAAAAGGCCGCAAGCATACTCCTGCTTGCATCTACGAAATAGTTCGTACACAATGCTTCGTATGAAACGCCCGCTGATTCTTCTCGCCCTCTTCTTCTTCGCGTCCGTCACCTTCGCCGCCGACGACAACCGCAGCGGCGCATGGAGCGCGCGCCTCCGCGACGGCGACATGCTCCAGGTCAACCTCGTGCGGCCCTCGTCCGAGGGCATCCATGCGCAAAACAACATCGGTACCAACATTCGCCTCGCGGCCTTCACCGGGCTGACGAAGAGCGACGTCGAGGCCGACGCGGCCAACGTGACGTTCTCCTTCGCCGCGCCCGCCGGCACGATCGCCTTCGAAGGCCGCTTCACCAAAGGTCTCGGCGCCGGCAACTTCCGCTTCACGCCGAGCGACGCGTTCCTGCGCGAGATGGAGTCGCTCGGCTACAGCGGCGGCTTCAGCGACGAGCGGCTGCTGATCTACGCGCTGCACGACTTCCGGCCGCAGTCGATCCGCGACCTCCGCGCGCTCGGCTACACGATCGAGAAGCGCCAGATCGACGAGATGGCGATCTTCCGCATCGACGCGAATTACGTGAAGGAGCTCACCGCGATCGGCTTTCCGAACCCGACGTTCCGCAATCTCGTCGACTTCCGCATCGGCCATGTCGACGCGAACTTCGCGAAGGGGATGCGCGAGCTCTTCGGCGATCTCGACGCGCACGAGCTCGCCCAACTCGGCATCCTCGGCGTGACGCCGGCGTACGTGCGCGAGCTGAAAGGCGCGGGCCTCACGTCGCTCACGCCGAAGCAGGCCACGGACCTGAAGATCGGCCACATCACCGCCCCGCTCATCGCCGACTACCGCCGCCTCGGATACGACCTGACGCCGCACCAACTCAGCGAGTTCGGCATCTTCAAGGTCACGCCGCAATTCATCGAAGAGCAGCGCGCCCGCGGCGAGACGGACCTCACGCCGCGGCGGCTGATCGACATGAAGATCTTCAGCCGCGAGGCGCGGCGCCGGTAATCATCGGCAGGTCGACGCCGCGCTCCTTCGCGACCTTCACCGCCTCGTCGTAGCCGGCATCGCCGTGACGCATCACGCCGGTGCCGGGATCGACGGTGAGGACGCGCTCGAGGCGCGCGGCGGCGGCCTCGCTGCCGTCGGCGACGATGACCATGCCGGCGTGCAGCGAGTAGCCGATGCCGACGCCGCCGCCGTGGTGGAACGACACCCACGTCGCGCCGGCGGCGGTGTTGAGCAGGGCGTTGAGGATCGGCCAGTCCGCGATCGCGTCCGAGCCGTCCTTCATCCCCTCGGTCTCGCGATTCGGCGAGGCGACGGAGCCGGCGTCGAGGTGATCGCGCCCGATGACGATCGGCGCCTTCACCTTCTTCTCCGCGACGAGGCGGTTGAAGAGCAGCCCCGCTTTGTGGCGCTCGCCGTAGCCGAGCCAGCAGATGCGCGCCGGCAGGCCCTGGAACTCGACGCGCTTCTGGGCCATGCGGATCCAGCGGTGCAGCGCGGCGTCGTGCGGGAAAAGCTCGAGGATCGCTTCGTCAGTCGCGAAGAGATCGGACGGATCGCCGCTCAGCGCAGCCCAGCGGAACGGACCTTTGCCTTCGCAGAAGAGCGGGCGGATGAAGAGCGGCACGAAGCCGCCGACGTCGAAGGCGTTCCGGACGCCGGCGTGATCGCGCGCCTGGCCGCGGAGGTTGTTGCCGTAGTCGAACGTGACGGCGCCGCGGCGCTGCAGCTCGATCATGGCGCGCATGTGCCGCGCCATCGTCTCGAACGAGCGCTCGACGTACATCTCCGGGCTCGACTCGCGCATCGCCAGCGCCGCGTCGTACGAGAGGCCGGCGGGGACGTAGCCGTTCAACTCGTCGTGCGCGGAGGTCTGATCGGTGAGGACGTCGGGGACGATGCCGCGGGCGATGAGCGCTTCGAGGAGATCGACGGCGTTGGCGACGACGCCGATCGACACCGCTTCGCCGGCGTCGCGCGCTTGCAATGCGCGCGCAATCGCGGCGTCGAGCGACGACGCCTTCTCATCCAAATAGCGCTTGTCGAGGCGGCGCTGGATGCGCGACTCGTCGACCTCGGCGATGAGCGCGGTGGCTTCGTTCATCGTGGCGGCGAGCGGCTGCGCGCCGCCCATCCCGCCGAGGCCTGCGGTGACGACGAGCTTCCCTTTGAGTGAGTTGTCGAAGCGCTGCCGCGCGACGGCGGCGAAGCATTCGTACGTGCCCTGAAGAATGCCCTGCGTGCCGATGTAGATCCACGAGCCGGCGGTCATCTGGCCGTACATCGTCAGGCCGAGGGCGTCGAGTCTTCTGAATTCATCCCACGTCGCCCAGTTCGGGACGAGATTGGCGTTGGCGATGAGGACGCGCGGCGCGTCCGCGTGCGTCTTGAAGACCCCGACCGGCTTGCCCGACTGCACGAGGAGCGTCTCGTCGTTGCCGAGGCGCTGGAGCGTGGCGACGATGGCGTCGAAGCACTCCCAGTTGCGCGCGGCCTTGCCGATGCCACCGTAGACGATGAGCTGCTCCGGCCGCTCGGCGACCTCGGGGTCGAGGTTGTTCATCAGCATGCGCAGCGCGGCTTCCTGCTGCCATCCGCGGCAGGAGAGCTCCGTGCCGCGCGGCGCGTGGACGACGCGGCTTGGGTCGAGCGTGGTGGTCATGGTTTGATTCTATGCCGATGGCGACGAAGAAGCAGGAGCGCGCGCTGGAGATCAACGCGCGGCTGAAGCGGATGTACCCGAGGGCGAAGTGCTCGCTCGACTACACCACGCCGTTCGAGCTCCTGATCGCCACGATTCTGTCGGCGCAGTCGACGGACGTGCGGGTCAACATCGTGACAAAGTCGCTGTTCCGCAAGTACCCCGGTCCGGACGCGTTCGCGAGCGCGAGTCAGGTGGAGATGGAGCGCGACGTCAAGCAGACGGGCTTCTTTCGCAACAAGGCAAAGGCGGTGATCGCCTGCAGCAAGGCCATCGTGGAGCGCCACGGCGGCGAGGTGCCGCGGACGATGGAGGAGCTGACGGCGCTGCCGGGGGTGGGGCGGAAAACGGCGAACGTCGTGCTGGGGAACGCGTTCAAGATCAACGTCGGTGTGGTCGTCGACACGCACGTCGGCCGCGTGTCGGGACGCCTCGCCCTGACGGCGCACAGCGATCCGGAGAAGATCGAGCAGGACTTGGTGAAGCTGATCCCGCAGAAGGAGTGGACGGTGTTCTCGCACCGCCTGATCTACCACGGGCGGCAGATCTGCGTGGCGCGCAAGCCGCGGTGCGCGGAGTGCGATTTGAATGATGTGTGTCCGAGCGCGGAGGAGCCGCGGGAGGACTAGGGCGGGTCGTAAGTCCCCAACTTCGTCCACGGCCCGCACCGCGCCACTCTCCACGCCGCCTTCGCGCCCCCCTTCAACAACCCGTACTTCGCGATCGCCTCGTGTCCGTAGTGCGAGCACGTCGGGGTGAAGCGGCACTGCACGACGCCGCGGAGGTGCGGCGACACGTGCGCCTGATAGCTCTCGATCGCGGCGAGACCGGCGCGCGTGCCGAGGGGGCTGGCGGCGACGAGCAGCGTCAGCGCCGCCAGCGCGGCGGCGATCAGCCACGCTCGGCGGCTTTTGCTTCGTCCCATAGCGCGTCCATTTGCTCGAGCGAGAGCTGATCGAGATTGCGTCCGGTCTCGCGCACCGAGGCCTCCATCGACTCGAAGCGCCGCCGGAACTTCCGGTTCGTCGACTGCAGCGCCTCCTCGGCATTCACGTTCAGCTTTCGCGCGATGTTGGCGATCGTGAAGAGGAGGTCGCCGATTTCTTCCTGGATATGCGACTCATCACCCGAGGAGATCGCTTCGCGCAGCTCGGCAGTCTCCTCGGAGAGTTTGTCGAAGACATCCTCCGTTCGCCGCCAATCGAAGCCCACGCGGGCTGCTTTTTCCGTCAGCCGCGACGCCTTCAGCAGCGCCGGCAGCGACTGCGGCACGCCCGCGAGCACGCTCTTGTTCTCCGCCTTGCGCTCCTCGTTCTTCAGCTTCTCCCAGTTCACCAGCACCTGCTCGGCGTCGCGGGCCTCCACGTCGCCGAAGACGTGCGGGTGGCGGCGCACGAGCTTCTCGTAGATCGCGGTCACGGAGTCGTAGATGTCGAACGAGCCTTCCTCGCGCGTCACCTCGGCTGCGAACACCGCCTGGAGCAGAAAATCGCCGAGCTCTTCGCAGAGGCCGCGGCGGTCGTCGCGGTCGATGGCGTCGACGACTTCGTACGACTCCTCGATGATGAACGGCTTAAGGGACGGCAACGTCTGCTTGCGGTCCCACGGACAGCCGTCCGGCCCGCGCAGCGTTGTCATCAGATGCACGAGCTCGTCGAAGGAACGTTTCATGCGGCGATTCTATCTGCTACGATCATTGCTCACCGCGACGACGGCCCCATGTCCAACCAAGTCCTCATTGTCGCCACCGATCCGGCTGCGAAGGCTCCCGCCGAGGTCGCGGAACAGCTCAGTTTTCGGCCTGTCGTGGCCGGCTCGGAGCAGGAGGCCCTCGCTCTCCTCGACCGCGAGAACTTCACCCTCATCGCCGTCAGCGGCGGCTCCTCGCCTCTCTTGCGCGCCGAGGCCGAGCGCAAACAGCCGATGGCGCGCCTCCTGGAGCTCCCGGAGTCGCACGGCGAGGAGCTGCGCTCGCTGATGGTGCGCTACCTCGACCGCCGCGCGCCGCAGCGCTTCACGTCCGAGGGGCGATATCGATTCCTCTCCACCATCCTCGAGTCGTTCACGCAGACGCTCGAGCTCAAAGAAGTGCTCCGGCGCATCGTCACCATCACGCGCGAAGAATTCGGCGCCGACCGTGCCTGGCTCCTGCAGCCGATCAACGAGACCGCGGAGTTCGCGACCGTCCGCTTCTCCGTCAACGCGCCCCATCTCGACAAAGAGGAGAGCGAGATCGCGCCGGTGTCGCTCGCCAACTCGCGCGCGCTGATCCGCCGGGCCATGGAGTCGTCGCTGCCGATCGTCGTGCACGCCGGCGACCCCGAGCTCGACCAGGACCTCGCCGCGCGTTACCGCGTGAGCTCGGAGATCGTGCAGATCCTCCGGCCGCGCGAAGAAGAGCCGTGGGCCTTCGGCATGCACCAGTGCACGCCGCGCGAGTGGACCGAGGAAGAGGTCGAGCTCTTCGGCGAGATCGGCCGCTACGCCACGCTCGCGCTCAACAACACGCTGCTGCACGCGCGCGCCGTGCGCGAGATGGCCAAGGTCAACGCCATCCTCGACCAGATCCCCGAATCCGCCGCGATCTACGACGCCGCCGGCCACCTGGAGCGGATGAACGCCGCGGCCACGCGCGAGCCGACGACGATGTTCGCGCCCGAGGTGGGTGCGCGCGCGAAGCAGCACCGCTACATCGATGGGAGCCCGCTCTCGCCGAGCGAGCTGCCGTCGATCCGCGCGCTGCGCGGCGAGACCGTGAAGTCCGACTACCTCGTGCACGACGGCCGCACCGACGACGACCGCGTCGTCAACCTGAAGGCCGCGCCGATCCGCGACGACCACGGTCGCATCATCGGCTCCGTCGTCCTCTCGCGCGACGTCACCGAGGAGCGGCAGAACGCGGAGCGCGAGTCGTGGCGCCGCCGCCGCGCCGAGTGCCTCGCCAACCTCGGCCTCGAAGCGGTCACGATGCAGTCGACGTTCGAGGACCTCAACGAGACCGCGCTGCGCGTCGCCCAGGCTGTCGCCGGCGCCGTCAAGATCCACCTCTACCACGCCGCCGCCGGGCAGCTCGAGCTGGTCGGCTGGGGCTCGACCGATCCGGCGATCGACCGCTTTCACGACTACTTCGCCACGCACCCGTACCGCCCCGGTGAAGGCCTGCCCGGCACCGTCTTCCAGATCGGCCGGCCGCTGCTCTTTTTCGAAGTGCGCGGCAACGCCGTGGTCGACTTCGCGCGCGACGACGAAGAGCGCGCCATCAAGGCCGAGCTGAAGGAGCAGAGCGTCATCTCCTATCCGATCGAGGCGTACGGCGAGCGCATCGGCGCCATCGTCATCTCGCAGTTCGATCCGCGCCGGAACTTCAACGCCGAGGACCTCGAGTTCGCGGCGTCCGTCGCCGAGCGCATCGGCGCGGCCAGCCACATCCACCGCCTGGCCCGCATCGCTCAGGAAGGCCACCGCGCCGCCGAAGAGCTGGCGCGCCGCGAGGTCGATGCGCGCGTCCGCTTCGAGGCCGTGCTCGAGACCGCGCCGGTCGGCGTCGCCGTCGTCTCCGCCGACGAGCTGCGCTTCGAGCTCGCCAACGCGCGCTTCCTCGAATTCTCCGAGGAATTCGGCAAACTGCCGCTCGACGAAAAGGTCATCGGCCTGCGCGCCGACGACGTCATCCCCGGCTTCGAGAAAGTGCTCAAGCAAGTCGCCGAGGCGGGAGAGACGCGCGTCGACCTCGCCTTCGAAGTCGCCAAAGCGCCGCAGCCGATGTACATCAACCGCATCATCGCGGCGGTGCGCGGGCGCTTTTCGGGCATCACCCAGAGCCTTACCGTCCTGATTCAGGACGTCACCGACCAGGTCACGGCCAAGCGCGAGATCGAAGACCTGGCCAAGATGATGGCCGAGCGCTCCGCGCGCCTCGACTCGATCCTGGCGTCGATGACCGACGCGCTGTGGGTCTACGACGCCGGCGGACAGGTCGTGTCGGTGAACGAGGCGGCGCTGACGATGTTCGGCCTCGGCTCGCGCACCGAGGCGATCCAGCAGGGCGGCTTCGACGCCTTCCACCTTCGCTATCCCGACGGCCGCCCCGTTCCGCGCGACGACTTCCCGCACGCGCGAGCGCTGCGCGGCTCGACCGTGCCCGACTACCTCGCCATCGGGCGGCACCTCATCAGCGGAAAGGACCTCGACCTCTCCATCGCCGCGGCGCCGATCGAGTCGAACGGCATCGTCGGCGCGGTCCTCGTCATACGCGACATCACCGCGCTGCAGGAGCTCGACCGCAAGAAGGACGAGTTCCTCTCCGTCGCCTCGCACGAGTTGCGCACGCCGCTGACGACGATCAAGGGCTACACGCAGCTCCTCGCGCAGACGGTGAACGACCTGCCGCCCGAGGAGCGCGCCACGTATTTGAACGCAGTCCTCGGCGAGATCGACCGCATGATGGGCCTGATCTCCGAGCTCCTCGACGTCTCGCGCATCGAGACGAACCGCCTGCAGATCGAGAAGCAGCCGATCCGCTGGGTCGAGTTCGTCAACCGCCGCGCCGCCGCGTTCCGCGTGCAGAACCCGGCGCGGACGATCACGTTCGACGGCGCCGCCGGCGAGGCCGTGCTGCACGTCGACCCCGACCGGATGCGCCAGGTCATCGACAACCTCCTCTCCAACGCCATGAAGTACTCGCCGGAGCCGAGCCCGATCGACGTCTGCACGCGCGTCGAGGACGGGCACGTGCTGACGTCGGTGATCGACCGCGGCATCGGCATCCCGCGCGACGAGATCGGGCGCCTCTTCGAGCGCTTCCACCGCGCCCGCAATGTCTCCAGTCGCTACTACGGCGGCCTCGGGTTGGGCCTCTACATCGCCAAGGCCATCGTCGAGGCGCACAACGGATCGATCGGCGTCGTCAGCGAGGAAGGGCAGGGCGCGACGTTCACGATTCGGTTGCCGTTGCCGTGAGATAGAATCCGCGCGCTTTTTCCGAGGAGGCTCACTTGGCGAGGTTCCGTCTCATCCCCCGGGAGGAGTCGTTCTACGCAAATTTCACCGCCATGGCGGACCAGATCCGCGGCGGCGCCCGCCTGCTCGAAGAGATGCTCGCCGCCGACCCCCCCATCGCCGATAAAGCCCACGAGATCAAGGAAGTCGAGCACAAGTGCGACGTGCTCACCCACGAAGTCATCCAGAAGCTAAACAAGACCTTCGTCACGCCGATCGACCGCGAGGACATCCACTCCATGGCCCGCGCGCTCGACGACGTGATGGACGCCATCGACAACGCCGCCGCCCTCATTCCGCTCTATCACATCGACCGCTGCCGTCCCGGCGCGCGCGAGCTCGCCCGCGTCATCGCCCAGTCGTGCGATGCCATGCGCCTGGCTGTCGCGGCGCTGGAGAGCCGCGGCGGCGTCCTCGAGCACGCGGTCGAGATCAACCGGCTCGAGAACGAGGCGGACCGCGCTCACCAGCGCGCCGTCGGGCAGCTCTTCGACGAGGAGCACGACCCGATCGTGGTGATGAAGTGGAAGGAGATCCTCGACCTCCTCGAGGACGCCACCGACCGCTGCGAGGACGTCGCCAACCTCCTCGAGAATATCGTCGTCAAGCACGGCTGATGTCGACGCAGCTCACCACGGTCGTCGGTCTCATCGCCCTGGCGCTGGCGTTCGACTACATCAACGGCTTCCACGACGCCGCCAACTCGATCGCCACCGTCGTCTCGACGCGCGTGCTCTCGCCCGGACAGGCGGTGCTGTGGGCGGCGTTCTTCAACTTCGTGGCTGCGTTCGGCTTCGGCACCGCGGTGGCCAAGACGATCGGCAAGGGGATGATCGACGTGCACGTCGTGACGTTCGCCGTTGTCTTCGGCGGCCTTTGCGGCGCGATCATCTGGGACCTGATCACTTGGTATTTCGGCCTGCCGACGAGCTCGTCGCACGCGCTGATCGGCGGCTACGCCGGCGCCGCCGTAGCGAAGGCGTTTTCATTCGACGTCATCATCCCCTCGGGGTGGACGAAGACGGTCCTCTTCATCTTCATCTCCCCGCTCATCGGCCTCGCCGCCGGCCTGGTGCTGATGACGGCGACGTTCTGGATCTTCCGCAGCTTCGTCCCGCAGCGCGTCGACAAGTGGTTCCGGCGGCTGCAGCTCGTCTCGGCGGCGCTCTTCAGCCTCAGCCACGGCACGAACGACGCGCAGAAGACGATGGGGATCATCGCCGGGGTGCTCTTCACGGCGCACTACATCAAGACGTTCGACATTCCGCTGTGGGTGGTGCTCGCCGCGCACGCCGCGATCGCCCTCGGCACGCTGGCCGGCGGCTGGCGGATCATCCATACGATGGGCTCGAAGATCACGAAGCTCCAGCCGCAGGGGGGATTTGCGGCCGAGACCGGCGCCGCCATCGCCATCTTCACGGCGACGCATTTCGGGATCCCGGTGTCGACGACGCACGCGATCACCGGCGCGATCGTGGGGGTGGGGGCGACGCGGCGCTGGTCGGCAGTGCGCTGGGGGGTGGCCGGCCAGATCGTCTGGGCCTGGATCCTGACGATCCCGGCCGCCGGGATCATCGGCGCGGTGACGTACTGGGGCGTTTCGATGCTGGGCTGGAAATAGGGGACAGGTCACGGGGAACAGGTCACAGGTGGTGCCGTTGCGAGAACGCCACCTGTCACCCGTTCCCTGTGACCTGTCCCCTGAACCCCCGAATTTTTCCCGTATACTCCGCGTTCCCCAAACGACTCAAACCGCGAAGGAACACCCATGAAACCAGAGATTCACCCGAAATATCAGGAAGTTCCGGTCCACTGCGCCTGCGGCGAGACCTGGACCACCCGCTCCACCCGCAAAGAGCTGCGCATCGAGATCTGCTCGAAGTGCCACCCGTTCTTTACGGGCCGCCAGAAGCTGGTCGACTCGGCCGGCCGCATCGACCGCTTCCAGCAGCGCTACGCCAAGAGGCAGCAGCCGGCGGCGGGAGCGAAGAAGTAATGTTGCGCTCCTCCTGGACGGGGGCCGCGAAGCTGATCGCCGGCGCGTTCAACGCGGCGATGAACGGCCTCACCTCGTCCATGCCCGCGGCGGCCGCGGCCGACCGCAACGTCGACATGCTCATCGGCGGCCAAGCCGTGCTCGAGGGCGTGATGATGCGCTCGCTGACCGGCTACTCCGTAGCCGTACGGCAGCCGAACGGCGGCGTGGCCATCAAGAAGGACAAGCTCGTCTCGATTACCAAGAAGTACCCGTTCCTCAAGCTCCCGGTGCTCCGCGGCTCGGTCGTGTTGATCCAGTCGCTGATCCTCGGTATGCGCGCGATCGACTACTCGGCGAACGTGGCCATCGAGGCGGAGTCGGGCTCGGGCGAGAAGGAGATGTCGCGCTGGGCCGTCGCCGGAACGATGCTGATGGCGCTCGTCCTCGGCATCGGCGTCTTCATCCTCGTGCCGCTCGGTCTCACCAACTTGATCCGGCATTACTTCGCGCCGGGCATGGGCAACCTGACGTACAACGTCATCGACGGCGTCCTGCGCGCCGTCATTTTCTTCGGCTACATCATCTCGATCTCCTACATGAAGGAGATCTACCGCCTCTTCCAGTACCACGGCGCGGAGCACAAGACGGTCTACACGTTCGAGGCGAACGAGGATCTGACGGTCGAGAACGCCCGGACGAAGTCGACGCTCCACCCGCGCTGCGGCACGAGCTTCCTCCTCTTCGTGATGGCGATCTCGATCCTGGTCTTCTCGCTCGTGCCGTCGACAGTGCCGTTCGTCGTGAAGTTCGGCGCGCGCGTGGTGCTGATCCCGCTGATCGCCGGCCTCGCCTACGAGATCATCCGCTTCTCGGCCCGCCACCTGGCCAACCCCGTCTGCCGCGCGCTGACGCGCCCCGGTATGTGGCTCCAGAAGATCACCACGAAGGAGCCGGACGACACCCAGCTCGAAGTGGCCATCGTGGCGCTGCGCGAGGCGCTCGCGTACGACGTGATCGTTCCCGAACAAGCCGCCGTCGCCTAGCTGCGCTCTCGCCCGTTCTCTTCCCTGAGAGCCGAGAGCTGACAGCCATGTACGAAAAACTCGACGAAATCGACCAGCGTTACAACGAGCTCCAGCGCAAGATCGCGGAGCCGGACGTCGTCACGGACGTCAAGGCTTACCGCGAGACGATGAAGGCCATCTCCGAGATCTCCGACGTCGTGGCCAAGTACCGCGAGCTCAAGCAGGTGCAGAAGCGCCTTGCCGACGCGCGGGAGATGCTCCACGCCGACGACGAGATGCGCGAGCTCGCCGAGCTGGAGATCGCCGAGCTGGAGCCGCAGGCGCCGGCGCTCGAGCAGGAGATCCGCGTCCTCCTCCAGCCGAAGGACCCGAACGACGAGAAGAACGTCTTCGTCGAGATCCGCGCCGGCACAGGCGGCGACGAGGCCTCACTCTTCGCCGCCGAGATCATGCGCATGTACATCCGCTACGCGGAGTCAAAGCGCTGGAAGGTCGACATCACTGACGCGAACTACTCCTCGGTCAACGGCATCAAGGACGCCACGCTGCAGATCGAAGGCGACAAGGTTTACTCGCGCCTGAAGTTCGAGTCCGGCGTGCACCGCGTACAGCGCGTGCCCCAGACGGAGACGCAGGGCCGCATCCACACGTCGGCGATCACGGTGGCGGTGCTGCCGGAGGCCGAGGACATCGACATCCAGATCGCCGAGAAGGACCTGCGCATCGACACGTTCTGCTCCTCGGGCCCCGGCGGCCAGTCGGTGAACACGACGTACTCCGCCGTGCGCATGACCCACCTCCCCACCGGCGTCGTCGTCTCCTGCCAGGACGAGAAGTCGCAGATCAAGAACCGCGCGAAGGCGCTCAAGGTGCTGAAAGCGCGCCTCTACGACATCGAGCGCCAGAAGCGCGAGGCCGAGCTCTCGGCGACGCGCAAAGGGATGATCGGCAGCGGCGACCGCTCGGAGAAGATCCGGACGTACAACTTCCCCCAGGACCGCGTGACCGACCACCGCATCGGCCTGACCGTGCACAACCTCCCCGACGTGATGAACGGGAACGTCGACGTGATCGTCGAGCCGCTCATCGCGCACTTTCAGGCGGAGAAGCTGCGGGAGGCGGTGGAGGCGCGGTAAGCTTGTCGGTATGAGCCGGAATTACGAAGAGATTCGGGAGGAGGCGCTCGAGCTGTCCGATGACGAGCGGGCGGCACTCGCGGAAGAACTCTACGACAGTACGCTGACCGATGAAGAGCGTGCCCTTGAAGATGAGTGGGAGCGGCGAGCCGAGGAGCTGATCAGCGGCAAAGTCAAAGGGATACCAGCCGACGAGGTGATCGAAGAAGCGCGTGCGGCCTTAAGAAATGCGCGCAGAGTTTCATCCACTCGCTAGAGTCGAGCTCCTCGAAATCGCGGAGTACATCGAGGAGCGGCGAACCGGCTATGGGCAGCGCTTTCTGAATGCGTTCGATCGTGCACGCGATTACCTCTTGATGTATCCAAAGGGTGCGCCGAGAACACGTGGCGGGCGCCGCAAAGAGATCCTCCGTTTCAAGCACGACATCATCTACCGAGTTTACGGCGACGTGATCTTCATCGTCGCGATTGCACACCATCGCCGAAAGCCTTTCTGGGCCGGACGCCGCCGCCGCTAGAATCCTCCGAATGAAAGCCGGCATCGACAAGATCCTCAAGCTCCCTCAGGCTCAATTCCTCGACTCCCTCCTCCCGCCCCGCGACGCGCTCCTCGCCCGCGTTGAAGAGTACGCGGCGAAGCATGGGCAACCCATCGCCGACCCCGAGGTCGCGCAGGTCATGCGCGTGCTGCTGCGAGTCAAGAAACCAAGACACCTTGTCGAGGTCGGGACGAATATCGGCTACTCCGTCATCGTCATGGGGCGGGAGGTGGGGGCGGGAGCGGTGGTGGAGACCATCGAGCTTGACCGCGAGATCCTCGCCACCGCCAAGAACTTCGTGAGCGAAGCGAGTCTGCAGTGCGAGGTGAAGTTCCATCATGGGAAAGCGCTGGAGGTTCTGCCGAAACTGGACGGCCCGTTCGACTTTGCCTTCATCGACTGCGTGAAGACCGAATACGAAGGCTACCTCGACGCGCTCCTGCCGAAGATGGAGCGGGGGGCGCTCATCGTCTGCGACAACCTCTTATGGGGTGGGAGGGTGGCGGAGGGCGTACGGGATGCGTCGACGGACGCGCTCAGAGCCTTCGACGAGAGGCTCACCACCGATCCGCGCCTCACGACCACGATCGTGGCCGTGGGCGACGGATTGGGGATCTCGGTGGTGAACTAAAACGCTTACTTGCTGCTCTTGGCCGACACGGCGAGCGACTTCACGGTGCCCTTGACCGGGACCGTGACGACCGGGTTCATCTTGTCGCTGGTGAAGATCTTCACCGTGCCGTCGATGTCGCCCGGCTTGGAGTCCTTGGCGAGCTGCAGGGTCACTTCGTACTCACCCTTGTTCGCGCCCGGCTTGATCGAGGTCACGACCGTCGGAACCGACGACTCGACCTTCGTCACCATGAACTTCTCGGGCGTCTTCGTGTCGTTCGAGCGCAGCAGCACCGAGCGCGTGGCGGCGGAGTCGCTCGGGGCCACTTCGCCGAAGTTCACGCCCGCCGGCTCGACGCGGAACGTCGGGCGGACGATGCCGGAGATGCTGATCGGGTACTCCGGCTGGTGCTTGGAGTTCGTGTAGATGTGGATCTTGTCGGCGAGCGGGCCGATCTTCGCGTCAGGACCGCCGACCGTGATCGTCACCTTGTACTGATTCTGGCCGGCGCGGCCGACGTTCGGGGCGAGGTCTTCCTTCTTGTCGATCTTGGCGTACGTCGCCTTCACGTAGTCGCCCGGGACCTCGATCTTGGTGATCTCGAACGGATCGTCTTCCTCGGAGTAGAGCGTGACCGTCTGCGAGTCGGCGTCGCCCTGCAGGAGGTTGTAGCGCACGAAGCCGGCCGGGTAGGCCTCGACGTACGGCTTCACGATCGCGTGCAGCGTGAGCTGCGCGGTCGGCGTGTTCGGATCGTTCGTCTCCAGCGTGACGCTCTTGGCGATCGGGCCGGCGAAGTTCGTGGTGTCGACGTGCGCCGTCACCTTGCCGGTGGCGCCCGGCTTGATCACCTTGTCGAAGTCGGCGACGGTGCAGCCGCAGCCCGGCTTCGCGGCGATGATCTGCAGGTCGGAGTCGCCCGTGTTCTTGACGACGAAAGCCCACTCGAGCTTGTCGCCCTTCGGCACGGTGCCGTAGTCCTTGACCGGCTCGACGATGGTCAGGCGCGGGGCCTTCTCCTCGTCCTTCGACGCCGTGGCGGCGCTGGCCTTCGCGGTCTTCTCAGCGGCCTCGGCGTCGTCTTTCTTCGCCTTCGTCTGTTTCTGACTGTCGGCGGCGAGCGCGCTCACCGAAACGAGGGCCGCCATCGCGACGACCAGAAAACGCTTGGATGACATCAGAGATCCTCCTGTTGAGACAATAAAAGGTGTTGGACTTCGGTTCGAACACGCCCCTCTGTGGGGCGATTCCCGGAAAAAGCATGGAACTTGCTGAGGTGCGCCAGGATGCCTCACGTCAAAGAACTACCTGAGATCAAACGGGTTTACCTGATCGGCATCGGCGGCACGGCCATGGCCTCGCTGGCCGGGATGCTCAAGGAGCGCGGCTACGACGTAGCCGGCTCGGATGAGCACGTCTACCCGCCCATGTCGACGTATCTGGAGCGACTTCGCATCGAGGTGCTCGAAGGCTATACGAAGGACCACCTTCTGACGTTCCATCCCGACCTCGTCGTCATCGGCAACGTCGCCGCCGTCACGAACGCCGAGGCCGCGGCCACGCTCGAGCTCGACCTGCCGTACACCTCGATGCCCGAAGCCATTTACGAGCTCTTCATCAAAGGCAAGCACTCCATCGTCGTCAGCGGGACGCACGGCAAGACCACCACGACCTCGCTCATGGCCTGGCTCCTCGAAGCCGCCGGCCGCGACCCCGGCATGGTCGTCGGCGGCATCCCGGTCAACTTCAACCAGAACTACAAGCTCGGCGGCGGGCCGGAGTTCGTCATCGAGGGCGACGAGTACAACACCGCCTTCTTCGACAAGGGGCCGAAGTTCCTCCACTACGGTGCGAACACGCTCATCGTCAACAACATCGAGTTCGACCACGCCGACATCTACCCCGACCTCGAGGCCATCGTCGACGCCTTCCGCAAGGCCGTGCGCGCCGTGGCGCCGGGCGACACCATCATCGCCAACGGCGACGACGGCAACGTCGTCTCCCTGCGCAACGACGCCAGGGCGCGCTGGCTCACCTTCGGCTGGCAGCGCACGCGCGACATCTTCGCCACCGACGACGAGGAGCACGCCGAGGGGACGTCGTTCACGGCGTGGTGGGAAGGGAAAGAGTGGTCCCGCTTTCACACCACCCTTTCGGGAAAGCACAACGTCCTCAACGCCCTCGCCGACATCGCCGCGGCGCGGCTGCGCGGGATGACGGCGGAGGAGATCCAGAAAGGCCTCGAGACCTTCCAGGGCATCAAGCGGCGGATGGAAGTGCGCGGCGTGGAGCGCGGCGTCACCGTCATCGACGACTTCGCCCACCACCCCACCGCCATCGCCACGACGCTCGGCGGCGCGCGCAAGCGCTACCCGGAGCGGCGCATCTGGGCCCTCTTCGAGCCGCGCTCGATCTCGTCGTCGCGCAAAGAGTTCGAGGAGGGCTACGTCGGCGCCTTCCACGAGGCCGACCGCGTCATCATCGGCCCGATCTTCCACCGCGACCGCTACGAGACGCGCTACGGCCTCGACAAGATGATGTCGGCGCCGGCGATCGTCGAGCAGTTGGCGCGCGACGGCATCGAGGCGCAGCAGATCGACGATTTCGACCAAATCGCCGCCGCCGTCGCATCGGAGGCGCGCGACGGCGACGTCGTCCTGGTCATGTCCTCGGGTGCCTTCGGCGGCGTGCACGAGAAGATCCTGGAACGGTTGCGCGCATAAAGTAGAATGCGCGCTCCGTTTCGGAGGGAGCTCACGTTGGGGTTTGCCGACGATGCAAACAGGCTGATTGAACAGAAGAAATTCGACGACCTCGAATCGCTGTGGATGAACCAGCTCGACGGCGATTTGAGCGACGCCGACGCGTTCCTCCGCACCGCCAAAGCGCTGCGCAAAGCGGAGCAGCGCACGCTCTCCGACACCCTCGTCGGCCTCCTCGGCGACACCCTTTTGGAGCGCAAGCTCTGGCCGCAGCGCCTCGCGGTGCTCAAAGAGATGGGGCGCCTCTCGAAACATCCGGGCCAGCTTCGCCAGCCGATCGAGCAGGCCTTGCGCGGCGCGTACGGGCCGCACCGCGGCTTCGCCCGCGCCTTCGAGCTCTCCGGCTTCAACGACCCGACCTCGAACCCCGTCGAGCGCGCCGAGAAGATCGAGACCTGGCTGCAGTACGACGAAGGCGAGTACTTCTTCATGGCCGGGCGCGGCGCCGGCGTCATCACCGAGCTGAATCCGGAGCTCGGCGTCTGCCGCCTCGACTTCGAGAAAGAGAAACGCGTCTCCGTTCCCCTCGGCGCGGCCGGCAAGTACCTCGTTCCCCTCCCCACGGGACACGTGCTGCGCGAGAAATTCACCAACGCCGAGGGCGTGCGGAAGGAGGCGGTGGCGTCGCCGCCGCAGTTCTTCGCTCGGATTCTCCAGAGCTTCGGCCGTCCGATGGCGATGGGCGAAGTGCGCGACGCGGTGATCGGCATCGTCCCCGACGAAAAATGGTCGTCGTGGTGGACCTCGGCGCGCAAGAACCCGCAGATCGTCGTCAGCGGCACCGGCGCGAAGGCGACGTACTCGTGGAGCGCCTCCGCCGGCGCGGCCGACGCCGTCATCCGCCGCGACTTCGACCGCGCCGACGCCAAGGGCAAGCTCGAGCTCGCGCGCAAGCACAGCGCGCGCAGCAAGGAGCTCGCGGACATTTTCTCGGCGCAGCTCAACGCCGAGGCAGCGAAAGCGGCGAAGAGCGACCCGGCCCTGGCGTGGCAGATCCTGTCGACGCTGGAGACGCTGCCGGGCGCCTACACGCCGGCCATCGACGCCAAGTCGCTCCTCCTCGGCCCCTTGGCCTCGCGCACCGTCAGCGCCATCGGCGACAAGGCCCTCCGCGAGCGCGCCCTCGGCGTCGTCCGCGAAGTCCATCCCGACTGGCCGAAGGTCTACAGCGAAGTCTTCTTCTTCGACGAAGAGCCGCGCATCCTCTCCGCAATCATGGAGGCGCTCGAGGGCGCCGGCCACAACGACCTCCGCGACCGCCTCGTCGACGAGACGCTGCGCTACCCGCGCCGGCATCCGCGGGCGTTCTACTGGTACGTCAAGCAGCTCAACGATCAGGAGACGCTGCCGGAGAGGGCGAACTACGCGCTGCTCTTCCAGATCCTCGAGGCCGTCGGCTCCGACGAATTCTCCGGCGTGCGCGCGCGCCTCAAGGACATGTTCGACAAGGGCGGCCTGGTGCTGCGCATCATCATCGGCGTCGACGATGAGGAGAACGCGCGCAAGCTCGTGGAGACGCTGGAGCGCTACGGCGCGCTCGAGGAGTACCGCCGCGAGACCACGCGCCACGCGGCGCTCATGAAGTACGCGGCGCTGCGCGAGCCGCAGCAGGAGCCGGTCTACGCCACAGCGGAGTCGCTCGAGCAGAAGCGCGCCGAGCTGACGCATCTGAAGAGCGTGGAGATCCCGGCGAACTCGAAGGCGCTGCAGGCGGCGCGCGAGATGGGCGACCTCCGCGAGAATTTCGAGTACAAGGCCGCGCGCCAGCGCGCCGAGTATCTCTCCGCCCGCGTCGGCGAGCTGGCCTCGGAGATCTCGCGCGTGCGGATCGTCGATCCGGCCACGGTCGACACGACGGCGGTGCGCGTCGGGACGAAGGTGGCGCTCTCCAACGGGGACGTGCGCCGCGAGGTGACGGTCCTGGGGCCGTGGGAGTCGGCGCCGGAGCACGGCGTCTACTCGAACCAGTCCGACGTGGCCAAGGCGCTGATCGGCCACGCCGTCGGCGACATCGTGTCGTTCATGGGCAACGACTACGAGATCGAATCGATCCGCAAGTGGAACGAATGAGAGTGCTGAGTTCTGAGTGCTGAGTGCTGAGTCGGACTAAACTCAGCACTCAGCACTCAGCACTGCGATGGCAGAACGACGGCCTCTCAAAAGCCGCGATCGTGCATGGGCGAAAGCCGTCGCGTCTGCGCTCGTCCGTCTGCGCATCCGCCCCAACGTCATCTCCCTCTTCTCGATCGTCTTCGCGCTCCTCGCCGGCGCGGCCTTCCTGGCCAGCCGCGACGCGTTCGACGACCGCCGCTTCCTCTGGCTCCTCGGCGCCGCTGCGGCGATTCAACTGCGCCTGCTCTGCAACCTCCTCGACGGCATGGTCGCGGTCGAAGGGAAGATGGGCTCGAAGACGGGCGAGATCTACAACGACTTCCCCGACCGCATCGCCGATCCGCTGATCCTCGTGCCGGTGGGCTACGCCATCGACATTCCGTGGCTCGGCTGGCTGGCCGGCCTCCTCGCGGTGATGACAGCCTACGTCCGCGTCCTCGGCGGATCGATGGGCGTGCCGCAGGACTTCCGCGGGCCGATGGCGAAGCCGCACCGGATGGCCATGCTCACCGTCGCCGCGATCGGCGACGGCCTCGTGAGCGGACGGACGCACTACGGCGGCATCGTGTTGTGCATCGCACTCGCGATCATCGTCCTCGGCATGATCGTCACGATGATCCGCCGCACCGCGCGCATGGCCAGGGAGCTCAACGCCCGGTGAAGCGCGCCGTCGCCACGGGCGTCGTCGGCCTCGCGCGCCTCCTCGCCGGCGGCAACGTCCGGCGCATCGACTTCACCCCCGACGAGCGGCAGCGCATCTACTTCGCGAACCACACCAGCCATCTCGACTTCGTCCTCGTCTGGGCGGCGCTGCCGAAGCGGCTGCGCTTCCTCACCCGCCCCGTCGCCGCGCGCGACTACTGGGAAAAAGGGGTGAAGCGCTACCTCGCGCTCCATGTCTTCAACGCCGTGCTCGTCGACCGCGTGCCCACCGCGACCAGCGCGAATCCGCTCGACGTCCTCCTGGGCGGCCTCGGAGAGCGGCACTCCCTCATCATCTTCCCCGAGGGGACGCGGGGGGACGGCGCGAAGCTCGGGGAATTCAAGAGCGGCTTGTACCGGCTCGGCAAAGCGCGGCCCGACGTCGAGCTCGTGCCCGTCTACATCGACAACCTCAATCGCGTCCTGCCGAAGGGCGAGTTCGCGCCCGTGCCGATGCTCGCTTCCGTCAGCTTCGGCGCGCCGATGCGCGTCGGCGAGAACGAAGACAAAACCGCGTTTCTCGAGCGCGCGCGCAACGCCATCCTGGAGCTGCGGCAATGGTGATGAACTTCCTCCGCGACCGGCAGACGCTCTACCTCTTCGGCGGCGTCCTCGGAGTCCTCGTCGTCGCCACCATCGTGGGGCAACTCATCCGGCTGCGCGTGAAGAACGCCGTCGTCGACAACCTGAACGCACGAATCCGGGCCTGGTGGATCATGTCCGCCGTCTTCGCCTTCTCGCTGGCGACGGGGGGCCTCGGCTCCGTCATCCTCTTCGCCATCCTGTCGTTCTTCGCGCTGCGCGAGTTCGTCACGATCACGCCGACGCGGCCGGCCGATCACTCCGCGCTCTTCTGGGTTTTTTTCATCATCACGCCGCTGCAGTACTACCTCGTGGCCACGCAGTGGTACGGCTTCTTCGCCATCCTCATTCCGGTCTACGCCTTCCTCTTCATCCCGTCGCGCATCGCCATCGCCGGCGACCCGAGCGCCTTCCTCGAGCGCAGCGCGAAGATCCAGTGGGGGCTCATGGTCTGCGTCTACTGCGTCAGCCACGCGCCGGCGCTGCTGATGCTGAACATCCCGCACTTCGAGGGAAAGAACGCGCGGCTGCTGTTCTTCCTCGTCGTCATCGTGCAGCTCTCCGACGTGCTGCAGTACGTATGGGGGAAACTCCTCGGGCGTCACAAGATCGCGCCGGTCATCAGTCCGAGCAAGACGTGGGAAGGCTTCGTCGGCGGCGTGCTCACGGCGACGGCGCTCGGCGGCGCGCTCTGGTGGGCCACGCCGTTCAACTGGTGGCAGGCCGCGATCATGGCCTTCGTCATCTGCATGATGGGCTTCGCCGGCGGCCTCACGATGTCGGCCATCAAGCGCGACCGCGGCGTGAAGGATTGGGGCTCGGCGATCGAGGGGCACGGCGGCGTGCTCGACCGCATCGACTCGATCTGTTTCGCCGCCCCAGTTTTCTTCCACGTGACGCGGTACTTCTTCACGCCGTGATACGATCTCGCGCTCGAAAACCGTCCTGGAGGAATCGGAGCCATGGCCTACGTGATCGCGGAACCGTGTGTGAACACGAAAGATACGGCGTGCGTCGACGTCTGTCCGGTCGACTGCATCCATCCGCGCAAAGACGAGGCGACGTTCGCCGAGGAGACCATGCTGTACATCGATCCCGAGGTCTGCATCGACTGCGGCGCCTGCGAACCGGCATGCCCAGTGCAAGCCATCTTCCCCGCAGACCTCGTTCCGGAGCAGTGGAAGCACTACACGGAGATGAACGCGGCCTGGTACAAGAAGTAGAGAGATTGCAGAACGTGACCTGGATCACGTAGACTTCGGAGGACTCAGAGTACTTTCACCGGGCTACAGTTTCAGCGGCAACAAATGGGGGCGTAACGCCCCTTTTTCTTTATCAGCTCTTTCACAATTCGGCCGATCGATCGAGACCCTTCAGCGTTCGCGCCCACCTCGGACCCAAGCCACGGGGAGCGGGCGAATGGGCGTGCCTCCGTGGACCAATTGCTGAAGCTACCTCTCTCTCTCTGCAACGCGAGCCGGAGGGTCTCGATGGATCGGTCGTAGAATCCGCCGCCATGAAAATCGGATTCATCGGCCTCGGCGCCATGGGCTTCCCGATGGCGCGCCACCTCTCCAAAGAACACGAAGTCGTCGTCTGGAACCGCACTCGCGAGAAGGCGGAGCGCCACGCGCGCGAGCACGGCTCCGTGCTCGCTCAGGACATCGCCGACACCGCACAGGGCGACGTCATCATCACCATGCTCCCGACCAGCCGCGAGGTCGACGAAGTCGTCGACCGGCTCCTGCCGCATCTGCGCGAGGAGACGCTCTGGATCGACGCCACGAGCGGCGACCCCAACGTCAGCCGCGAGACGGCCAAGCGCCTCGCCGCGAAAGGCGTTGCCTTCGTCGACGCGCCCGTGACCGGCGCGATCGTCGGCGCGGAGAACGCCACCCTCACGATCATGATCGGCGGCTCGGAAGCGGACTTCGAGCGCGCTCGCGACGTGCTGCGCCTCTGCGGCAAAACCATCATCCGCGCCGGCGACACCGGCGCCGGCCACGCCATCAAGGTCCTGACGAACTCGATCATGGCCGCCACGGTGTGGATGACGAGCGAGTGCCTCCTCGTCGCCAAGCGCTACGGCATCGACCTCAAGACCGCGCTGGCGATCACGAACGCCGGCAGCGGCCGCTCCAACGCCTCGGAGAACCTCCTCCCCATGCGCCTCCTCGAAGGGAAGTGGCCGCTCATCTTCAAGCTCGCCCACCACGACAAGGACATCCGCATTGCGGCATCGATTGCGCACCAGCAGCACGCGTCGACGCCGATGCTCGCGCTCACGCAGCAGCTTTTCACCGCGGCGCTGAACGAGCTCGGCCAGAACGCCGATTACATCGAAGTCGCCAAAGTCATCGCCCAATGGAACGCAACGGAGTGGACATGAAAAAATCGATTGCTTTTCTCATCCTTCTCGCCGCCTGCAAGCAGCAGGAGACGACGAACAACACCGTCATGACGGAAACGACGGAGACGTCAGCGACCGTCGCCACGGTCGCGCCGACGACAACGACCATGCCGCCGCCCGTCGCCATCGAAACGATGGGGACGAATCCCACCCCAACGACCGCCACCGTGAGCACGGCCACGACCGCCACCTTTGCGCCGTCGACCGCGCCGCCGCCGAACGCACCGCCGCCCTCCCTGATCCCGAAAGTGCCGATGCCGAAGAAAGGGCGGCCGACGAAGACCGACACGACGTCGACGACGACCAAAACCGACACCACGACCACAAAAACCGACACCACGACTACGAAGACGTCGACCGACGGCACCGCGCCGCCGCCGCCGTTGCAGTAGAGTTCCCGCCGCTATGCGAAAGAACATCACCGTTGCCGTCGCTCTCCTCCTCGCGATGCCGCTCCTCGCCGACGAGGGGATGTATCTCTTCAACCATCCACCGCGGCAGATTCTCAAGCAGCGCTACGGCTTCGAGCCGACGCAGGCGTGGCTCGATCATCTGCAGAAGGCGTCGATCCGCTTCAACAACGGCGGCTCCGGCTCCTTCGTCTCCGCGAACGGCTTGATCCTGACCAACCACCACGTCGGCCTCGACTGCCTGCAGAAGATCTCCACCGCCAAGCACGACTACGTCGCCACCGGCTATCACGCCAAAACGGCGAAGGAAGAAGTGAAGTGCGTCGACCTGGAGCTCAACGTCCTCCAGAGCATCGAGGACGTCACCGGGCGCGTGAAGGCGGCGGTGAAGTCCGACATGTCGTCGGCCGACGCCCAGCGCGCCCGCCGCGCGGTCATGAACACGATCGAGCAGGAGTCGAAGGAGAAGGGCGGCCTGCGCAGCGACGTCGTCACGCTCTACCAGGGCGGCGAGTACCACCTCTATCGCTACAAGGTCTACACCGACGTCCGCCTCGTCTTCGCCCCCGAGGTCTCGATCGCATTCTTCGGCGGCGACCCGGACAACTTCGAGTACCCGCGCTACGACCTCGACATGTGCCTGTTCCGCGTCTACGAGGACGACAAGCCCGCCAGGATCAAGCACCACCTCAGCTGGACCAAAAACCCGCTGAAGGAGGGCGACCTCGTCTTCGTCTCCGGCCATCCGGGGCGGACCGACCGGCTGGACACGGTGGCGGAATTGCAGTACCTGCGCGACCGCGGCTTCCCGTTCCTGCTGCAGCGGCTGTACCGCTGGGAGGTGCTGCTCTCGACGTACTCCGACCGCAGCGAGGAGAACCGCCGGCAGGCCAAGGAGCTGCTCTTCAGCGTCCAGAACAGCCGCAAGGCCCGCCTCGGCGGCCTCGAGGCCCTG